>JANPOY010000134.1:0-27582 GCA_031428215.1 Paracoccaceae bacterium | reverse complement strand
GCGCATGGGTGTGCTGGCGGCAGATTTTTACGCGGGGCCAGTGTCGCGCTTCGATCTGGGCAATGCGCTGGTGGTCGATCTCTATTCCGGCACGCTGGAGAGCGTCACGGATATCGCCCTGCTGGGTGGGGCCAATGCGCTGGCCGTCGAAACCGGTGCCGGGCAATGGGAAATCGTCCAAGCCGGGAATGCAGAACTGATCGCGCCTGGCCGCTACCGACTGACCCGACTGCTGCGCGGTCAACGCGGAACAGAAGGAGCAATGGTCAGCATGGTGCCGACTGGCGCGCCGGTGGTGGTTCTCGATACGGCCGTGGCCCCCTTGCCGATCTCCGAAGCCGACCTTGGCTTGCCATGGAACTGGCGCATCGGCCCGGCTGCGAAGCCCGTCAGCGACGAGACCTTTGTTGCCGCAGCCTTCACACCAGAGGGCGCTGGGCTGCGGCCCTTCTCGGTCGCGCATGTCGAACAGCCATGGCGCACCGCCCGCAGCCCCGGAGACTTGACGATCCGCTGGACGCGCCGGTCGCGATCCCTTGCCGCCGACACCTGGGGCGCTGGCGATGTGCCCTTGGCCGAGGACAATGAAACCTACGAGGTGGATGTCTTCGACGGTGCAAGTCGTAAGAGAACCTTACAAGTTGCCACCACTTCGGCCCTCTACACAGTTGCCCAGCAGACTGCCGATTGGGGCGCACCCCTCGGCCCCGGCCAATCCCTCGCCATCCGCATCTACCAGCTCTCGGCCTTGATCGGCCGAGGCGCTGGGCGATCCGTCACGCTCACCTTCTGAAAGCGCACCCATGTCCGACATCACCACCCATCTCCTGCTGCCCTATATCCTGGCCTCGCAGGCGCAAAAGCATGTCACCCACAATGAGGCGCTCCGCCTGCTGGACGCGATGGTTCAGCTGTCAGTGCTGGATCGCAACCGCCCCGTGCCGCCCGCCAGCCCCGTCGACGGCGACCGGCATATCGTAGCATCCGGTGCCACGGGCCTTTGGACGGGTTGGGATTTGAACGTCGCCTTCTGGGTCGATGGGGTCTGGATGCGGCTGGTGCCGCGCTCGGGCTGGTTGGCATGGATCGCGGCAGAACAGGCCTTTGTCGTCTGGAATGGATCGGCTTGGGATCCGGTTGGCGAACCGGTCGACGTGTCAGATGCTGTTTTCAGCCTAGTCAACGACGCCGACCCGACGAAGAAGGCGCTGTTCTCGCTGTCGGGCATCAGCACCGGTACGACACGAACCTTCACGCTGCCGAACACATCATCCGAACTGGCAATCCTTGCTGGCACGCAGACCTTCAGCGGCAACAAGACCTTCTCCGGCACATTGACCGCCTCAGGTACAGTCACCGTGTCGGCGACGGCTGCCACCATTGGCACGGCCACGACGACCGCCACCTACGGTATGGGCACCGGAGCCACGACCACTGGCGTCACCAAGACCCTGAACCTTGGCACCAGCGGCGCGAATGGATCCACGACCGTGGTGAACATCGGCTCGGCAACAGCCGGGGCGGGTGGCACCACGGTGGTGAACACGCCAACAGTCACCTTCGCCAATGCCGTCACGCAGGTCGGCATGCCGCAGGCCAACCTGACGGCTCAGCTGCTCGGCCTCGGCGGCGCGACCGCCGACACCTTCAACCGCCTTTCGATGAACACCCCTGCCGTGCTTCTGAACAACGCCGGGGCCGGGATCGAAGCAACCGTCAACAAGGCGGCGGCCGGGAACGATGCCGCCTTCGCCTTCAAGACCGGATTTTCGGCACGGGCCCTGTTCGGTCTGCTCGGCAGCGATGATGTCACGCTGAAAGTCAGCCCGGATGGCGGCAGCTATTTCGATGCCCTGATCGCCGACCGCGGCACCGGCCGGGTCAGTTTCCCCGCCGGTGTCGCGCTTGAAGGGCTTCCGGCCGATCCCGCCTCCCCCGCCGATGGCTGGCTCTGGCACAACGCAAGCACCGACCAATTGCGCGCCCGGATCGGCGGCATGACCCGCATCCTCGCCGATCAGGACGTGCCCTGGCTCACCCCGGTCGTCAGTGACTATGCCCTCAGCACCACCGGAGCGGGAGGGGCCGCCACAGGCACTTTGGCCGGAGCCGCGAACCGGATCGACCTCTTCTCCTTCATTCCGCGCGACGACCTCACCCTCGACCGCCTGGCGGTGAACGTCACCACGTTAATTGCCGGAGCGCTGGGCAAGATCGTCGTCTACAGCGCCGACGCGACCGGCCGCCCGGCGTCCCTGCTGTTGGAGACTGCAGATCTCGACTTCTCCACCGCAGGGGTCAAACCGGCGACCGTTGCTCTCACCCTGCGCCGCGGCGTCACGTATTGGCTCGGCATCCGGCATTCCTCCACCGCCACGCTTTCGGTCTGGGCCGCGACCGCGACACCCGACCTGAACGGCGGATCGCCGGTCACCACCGCCCGCAAGGTGCTGCGCCGCACGATGGCCTATGCCACCGCCGCCCCCGCCTCCTGGGGTTATCTCGCTTCGGAGACCAATGCGGGCCCCGGCACTGCCATCTGGCTGCGTGCCGCCTGAAGAACACCATCGGATTTTGAAAGGAAACCGCCCATGGCCGACACCACCGACCGCGGCATCACCATCAACCGGACGCTGGCCTGGACCATGCTGGTCTCGGTCGCCGGGCTGATCTGGTGGGGCGGCGGCACGCTGGCCTCGCTGCAGGGCGCGGCCGAGCGCCTGACCGCCGCGCTGATGGAGACCCGCCAGATGATCCTCGCCGAACGCGCCAGTTCCGCCCAGCTCGAGGCCCGCGTCCGGGTTCTCGAGACCGGAGCCGCCCGCCAGGACGTCCGTTTCGACGCACTCTCCGCCTCGATCGACGAGCTGAAGCAGCAGGCCCGCCAGACCAACGACCTGCTCCGGGATCTGACCCAGCGGCCGTAGCGGACGCAACAGCCTCTACCGACCCACCCACACCCGCCGCTGGCGGGTTTTTTCATGCCCCGCCCTGAGGCGAAAGGAGCCTTCCAATGACCACCGACACCACCGAACCGATTCGCGACATCCAGCGCGCGCTGGACGCGCTCGGCCATTCCCCCGGCACCATCGACGGGCGCTGGGGCCTGCGCACCGCCCGCGCCCTGAAATCCTTGCTCGCCGCCAATGGCCGCGCGGCCTCCGTTGCGCCGCCCGGTCCCCTGCCATGGATTACGGAAGCGAAATCCGCGCTTGGCCGTCACGAGGCCCGCGACCGCTCCTGGCTGATGGATTGGCTGAAGCGCGATGGCCGCAGCTTAGGCGACCCTGCGAAGAACCCGTGGTGCGGGGATTTCGTGGAAACCTGCATCCGTACCACCCTGCCCGACGAACCGCTGCTCGGCGCGCTGGGCACCAACCCGCACTGGGCGCGCAACTGGCTGATGTTCGGCCAAGAGGTGCAGCCAATCACGGGCACCATCCTCGTCTTCGAACGCGGCTCCGGCGGCCATGTCGGCTTCGCCTTGGGCCAGGATGACACCCATTTCTACGTCCTCGGCGGCAACCAGTCCGATGCCGTCACAATCGCCCGCATCGCCAAAGGTCGCCTCCTCGGTGCGCGCTGGCCCGCGACCGTTCCACCTCGCCCACAGCGTCTGCCGACCATGAAGGCGGGCGAATTTCTTTCCACCACCAACGAAGCCTGAAGAGGAATATCCCCATGCTGAAACCTGCCATGCTGGCCCTTCTGCGCCAGATGCTGACCGTCGCCGGAACCGCACTGGTCGCCAAGGGCTATGTCCAAGCCTCCGACGTCGAGCCGGTGACCGGCGCGCTCATGACCATCGGATCCGTGATCTGGTCGGTCGTTGATAAACGTGTTCGGTAGTTCAATTGGGAGTCAAATGCGCCGGGTTTGAGGGTGCGATGTGCCGGTTCGTTCTGTAGGTCAACAGTAACGATGGGCGGGAAGCGGTCGGATGCAGTTTCGAGATAGCATCGGAAGTCTCCTTCGACAGAAGTCGTCTGACCTCCAACGAGCTGCCGGTCTTGACGATCCCGGCGGCAGTGACCAACCCGTCGATGCCGCCGAACCGGGCAACAGCTTGTTCGATGCAATCGTTCACCGCATCCGGGTCGATCACTTTGGCGGCGCAGATCAGAACTTGCGCCCCCTCTGGCATCGAAGCCGCGGCGCTGCAAGGCTTTCGGCGTTTTGGTCCACGAGGACCAAGGCATGGCCTTCAGCAGCAAAACGTTTGGCGGTGGCCAAACCAATGCCGCTCGCCGCACCGGTGATCAGGGTGCATTTCGAGTTCTTTTTCATCGGCCGTTTTCCTTGTGAACCGGCCCTTTGCGGAGGGTGATTTTAATGCAGCCATCCAGTGCCGTGCCAAAACCTGGCAAAGCCTGTTTTTGGATTTTCTTTTGGGATTAGTTGGTTACATGCCCTTGTAGCGCACCCCGCCGATCACATGCTCGGTCGCCACGATCTCCAGTTCGCTCACGCAGAGGTGCGCCGGTTTGTTCAGCGCCCAGAAGATGCCTTCTGCGATTTCTTCGGCCTTCAGGCAATGCACAGGATCATAGACGCGGCGGGTAGCCTCGGCCAAATCGCCGTCAAACATCTCGGCATGCATGCCAGAGCGGACCCGTCCGGGGCGGATTTCGGTGACGCGAACGCGGTGGGGGAATAGTTCCATCCGCAGGTTTTTCGCCATCGAATGCACGGCGGCTTTGGTGGCGGAATAGATCGGCTGACCAAGACTGGGATAGATTGCCACCGACCCCAACATCACCACATGGCCGTCGTTGCGCGCGATCATTGCCGGGACGCAGGCTTGCAGGCAGTTCTGGATGCCGAGGATGTTTACATCGACCAACCGCTGCGCACTTTCTTCTGGCTGATCGAAGAGCGTGCCGGTACGACCAAGCGCGCCGTGGGCGAGGATCAGAAAGTCGGGTGAAATGGGTTGCAGCCGTGCCATGACAGCCGCTCGGTCACGCACGTCCAGGTGAATGCACTCTGCCCCGGACTCAGCGGCCAGTGCCTCCAGCTTTTCCTCCGCATCCACCGATGCCGCCAGCACCTTGCAGCCCGCTGCCGCCAACATCCGCACCAGTGCGCTGCCGATACCGCCACTGCCACCCAGAACAACGGCGGTCTTACCTTCGAAAGTCGTGCTCATGATTGTGATCCTTTGTCGGGTTCAAGTCAGCCGCAGGGCGTCGCGCATCTGGTAGGCCGGGAAAGCAAAGCCGCCGAGGAAGGTCTTGATCCGTTGCATGGCAATGGGTTGCACATCGCCCACCCGCACCGGCATTTCCGCTTCGGTTTTGGTTTCGGACAGGAAGGCTGCAACTTCGCGCCCCAAGGTTTGGGCCAACGCAACGCCGCGCGTGGAAAAGCCAATGACGGAATAGACGTCGCGCTCCAGCCGTTGGATGGCGGGCAGATATTCTTCAGTCAGTGCGCAAGACCCTTCCCAGAAACTGTCGATCTGGATGCCTCTCAGATGCGGGAAAAGTTCGCCAATGCGACGACGACTATGTGCCTCGCTGTAGGTCCGGTGGTTCGAGGGGCGGAAAATCGCGCCGCCAATGATGATCCGGTTGTCAGCCGAATAGCGTGAAAAGCCGCCCGATTTGCGCAGATCGGTGAAGCACAGGCGGGTGGGCAGGGTTTTGCGCTGTTCGTCCTCGGTCAAGGGACGGGTGAAGCCGTGATAGAGCAGGACTGGGATCACCGACTTGGCAAGGTTGGGATAAAGGGCGGGGGTGTAGGCATTAGTGGCGATCACCACTTTGCGGGCGCGGACATCCCCGGCACTGGTTCGCAGGATTTTCGCTCCACCATCGGGGCGGATCCCCGTGACTTCGGCCCTTTGGCGCAGATCGGCACCGGCAGCGACGGCAGCACGAGCGAGACCCAGGGCCAGCGCATATGGATTCACCGTGCCGCCGGTCTTGCGATACCACCCACCCAGATAGCCCTGGGCGCCTGTCCGTTCAGTCACGGCGGCGGCATCCAGCCATTCCGTTTCGACCCTGCGTGCGGTCCATGATTCATAGACTCGCTTGACCTTCTTCAGCGCCTTTTCCGAATGGGCGGGCTGTATCCATCCGTTCTGTTCGGGGTCGCACTGGATGCCCAGTTCGCGGATTTGGTCAAAGACAATCTTAGGGCCGTCGGACACCAGTTGCGCCAACCGCTCGCCCTTTTCCTTGCCAACAACGGTGGTGGCGTCTTCGGCGGTCATGCCTCCGGGGAAGTGCGGCACGACAAGGCCGCCATTGCGCCCCGACGCCCCACAACCGATGGTTCCGGCCTCGAGCAGCACCACCGATTGACCCGATTTGGCCGCATGCAAAGCAATGGACAGACCGCAATAGCCGCCGCCGACCACAGCGATGTCATAGTCGCCCTTGTGGCGGGTGCGATCCTCGGCAAATGCCGCTTCTTTGCTGGTGGCAGCCCAGTGAACGCCGCGCATTTCGACCTCAATCTGTGCCATTTCCCGTCTTTCTTCCGTTCAGGGCCGAACTGCCCCATTTTGTTGCATGTTACATCATTATTGCAGGCAATCCGACGCGGTGCCTGCCTACGCCGAGCCCTTGTTGCGATGCTCAATGGCCCCGATCAGCGCATCGGAGGCCAGATTGATGTCGGTGGTGATCGCGGCGGCCACTCGGTCGGCGTCGCGGCGTTCCAATGCGCGCACGATCTGCTGATGGTTGCTGATGCCTTCACTGATCTCGCCGAATTTGGGATAGATCAGGTTGAGGTAGGATCCGGTCATCACCCAGCAACTTTCGATCATCCGCACCAGTTGATCCATCTGGCTGGCGCGATACAGCGCAAAGTGAAACTGCCAGTTCAATGCAATCAGTGCGGGGTAGTCCTTCTTGTCGTTCCGATCGGTAATGGCGTCATTCAAGGCGACAATCGCCTGTATTTCGGCATCTGTGATCCGCCGAACCGCTTCACGGGAGGCGAGGCTTTCCAGGGAAACCCGTATCTTGGTCAGTTCTTCAATCCGGTCCAACGTCAGTTCTGGCACATAGACCGACCCGTTCGGCCGCATCTCCAGCACCCCTTCGGAGGCAAGGTAGTAAAGTGCCTCACGCGCGGGCGTCAGGCTGACCTCAAGAGCGCCCGCGATACTGCGGATGGTCAGCTTTTCGCCCGGGGCAAAACGCCCTGCCATGACCGCTTCTTTCAATTGCGTGCGGACCTTCTGTGCCAGCGTGTCAGAACGGCCAACAGGCGTCAGGCTTTCAAGGGCATCAATCATTGTGGACATCTGGGTCTCTCAAAACAACGGGGCTCAGCATGTGATATAACAAAACAATAGGCTAGTGCGACAAGATCTGGTTCAGGAATTTGCGGGTTCGGTCATTCTTTGGTGCACCAAAGAAGTCTGCGGGGGCACCTTCCTCCACGATCTCGCCCTGATCCATGAAGATCACCCGATCCGCGACCTGTCGGGCAAAGCCCATCTCGTGCGTCACGCAGACCATTGTCATGCCGTCCTTTGCCAAGGACACCATGACATCCAGCACCTCGCTGATCATCTCGGGGTCCAGCGCCGAAGTGGGTTCGTCAAAAAGCAGGATTTCGGGCCTCATGCACAGTGCGCGAGCGATAGCCACACGCTGCTGCTGGCCGCCCGACAACTCGCCGGGGAACTTTTGAGCCTGTTCGGGAATACGCACCCGCTCAAGGTATTTCATCGCGGTTTTCTCTGCCTCTGCTTGCGGGATCTTGCGGGTCAACATCGGGGCAAGCGTCAGGTTCTCCAGCACGGTCAGGTGCGGAAACAGATTGAAGTGCTGGAACACCATGCCCACCTCGCGCCGGATTGCGTCGATATGGCCGACGTTATCGTCCAACTCTGTGCCCAGCACGTTGATCGAGCCTTGCTGGTGCTCTTCCAGCCGGTTTATGCAGCGGATCAGGGTAGACTTCCCCGACCCGGACGGACCACAGATGACAATCCGTTCGCCTTTGGCAACCTTCAGATTGATCCCCTTGAGCACATGAAACTTGCCGTAGAACTTGTTCATGTCGGTGATTGTGATGGCGGTGTCGCGCATGATGCTCTCCGGTGATTAATGTTTGCCGACACGCAGGCGGCGTTCAAGGTAGGCGCCATAGCGGGACAGACTGAAAACAAAGACGAAATAGATGGCGGCGACGAAGGCATAGACCTCGACCCAGGCAAAGGACCAGTCGCCCGAGCCATAGGCGGCCTTGCCCGAGGCCATGACCTCGAAAAAGCCGATGATCACGATCAAGGAGGTTTCCTTGAAGCTGATGACGAACTGATTGATCGTCGGCGGCAGCGCGTTTCGGAAGGCTTGCGGCAGGATCACGCGAGAGGTGCGCTGCCAATAGGTCAGACCCAAGGCGCGTGCGGCTTCTTCTTGCCCCGCTGGCAGGGCTTGGATGCCCGAGCGGATATTCTCCGCCTCATAGGCCGCAAAGAACAGCGCAAAGCCGATGATCACACGCCAAATCTTGTCGCCAACGAGGGCGGGCGGCAGCGCCAGTGGCAGCACAAGAGCGGCGGTAAACAGGATGGTGATCAGCGGCAGGGACCGAATGGTGTCAATAAACAGCCCCGTGGTTTTGGCAATCACCGGCAGTTCAGAGCGCCGCATCAGGGCCAGCACAATGGCGGTCGGCATCCCGATCAGCATACCTGCCGCGTAGATGAACACCGTCAGCGTCAGGCCACCCCATTCTGATGGTGCAATTGCAACCAACCCGAAAACCCCGCCCGCCATCAGGGTGTAGAACACAGCGAAACCCAAAGCCCACAGCAGGGTGAGGCGTGGCGCAGTCCAGAGCTTGGGCACGCAAGACAGGATGGCCACGACCACTATCGCAAGGCAAGCCAGAGTGGACCGCCACTGCTCCTCATACGGGAACAGTCCGAACAGGATCAGCCGCCAGCGCACATGGATCACGGCCCAGCAGGCCCCGGTATGGCCTTTGCACACTTCGGACGTGCCGTCAGGGCTGATCCAGGTGGCGTTCAGAACGGCCCAGCCAAACAGATACCACAACACCCATGCGGCCAGCGCCATCCCGATCAGGGAAATCGCCGTATCCAGTGGGCGCGAGAAAAAACGCTTTCTCAGCGACGGCTTGCTGTTCGGGTTGAACGGCAAAGGGGTGGCAAGACTGGTCATGGCGGCTCCTTACGACCGAAGCTGATTGCCCTTCAGGGCAATGGCTTTGTTCACACGGTTCAGGACGAAGGCGATCGAGTTGTTGATCACAAGGAACCCGAGCATAAGAATACCGATCAGTTCCAGCGTCTGGCCCGCCTGATTGATGGAAACCGAGATCACTGCGAAGAAATCGGTGTATCCCACGGCAATCCCCAAGGTCGTCGCCTTGAACAGCCAGACATATTGGTTGATCAGCGTGGGCAAGACTGCGCGGAAAGCCAAAGGCAAGCGCACTCGAGAGAATACCTGCCACGGCGTCAGGCCCAACGACTGAGCAGCTTCAACCTGCCCCTTGCCCACCGACAAAAAGCCCGCGCGGATGATCTCGGCAATATAGGCCCCGCCGTAAATAGCCATGGCAACCAGCAGCGCCACGAATTCGGGCGACACTCGAATACCCCCGCGGATGTTCAGCCCGCGCAACTCTGGCAGAGAAAGCAGCGCTGTATCCGGTATGCGCCCAGAGGCCAGTGCCGTGACCCCGGCAGCAAGACTGAAAGCCATGATCGTCAGTTGAACGACACGGCGGCGCTGCATGGGGATACGCGCGTAGCGGCGCGAGATCGCGAAAATGGTCAATGCGACAAGGGCCACAAACAGGCACAGAAAGAAGATCGCCGCACTTGCCCCTGTGACGTTCAGACCGGGAATATACAGCCCGCGCGACGACAGATAGCTGCCAAGGCCCTGCAACGCCTGCTTGGGAGGGGGTAGTTGAGTCAGCAGCGCATACCAGAAAACTGCCTGCAAGATCATCGGGATGTTGCGGAAAATCTCGATGTAGACAGTGCCGATAATATTGAACGTTTCATTGCGGGAGGTCCGCAGGATGGCAATGACCAGCCCGACGATATTGGCTAGAACGATGCCGAGTATCCCCAGAAACAGGGTGTTCAGAAGCCCGACCACGATCAACCGCCCGTAGGTGCTGTAGGGCGTGTAGTCGATCAGCTTGAAGCCGATATCAAACCCGGTGGCGCGGGTGAGAAAACCGAAGCCGGAGTTGATGCCCTGAGAGGCGAGGTTCTGCCGCCCCTGGAAGATTGCGGCCCCGATCAAGGCCAAAACTGCCGCAAGGAAAACGGCCTGCAGGGCCGCATTGCGGTATTTGCGGCTCGAGAATAGAGTCAGCATTTGCCAGCCCGTTTCATGGTCAAAGGGAGGGGGGAAGTCGGCCACCACCATGGGCGGCCGACGGTTGCTGCGTTGATCAGTCCATCGTCAGCGAGAACAGGATACCGCCATTGCGGATCAGCCCGTTCACGCCGCGCGCAAGCCCGTAAGCCGAGCCTTTGCCGAGGTTGCGCTCCCAGATCTCGTCGTAGTTGCCGACCTGCTTGATCACCTGATAGGCCCAATCGTCGCTCAGCCCCAGACGTGCGCCCACACCGGGTGTCACGCCCAGAAGCGTTGCCACTGCCGGGGTCGGCGGGTTCGCCTTCATCTCGTCCACATTTGCGCTGGTCACACCGGCCTCGTCGGCTTGGATCAAGGCCGATTGCACCCAGTTGGCCACATCCACCCACTGGTCATCGCCCTGGCGCATGATCATGCCCAAGGGTTCCGCAGACAAGACATCCGGCAGGATCACGATGCTGGCGGGGTCTTCCACTTCGGTCGTCCGCATCACGGCAACCTGCAGGTCCCATTCGATGAACGCGTCACAGCGCCCCGACAGGAAAGCGGCCTTCGCGGCCTCGGTGGATTCAAACGGCACGGCTTCCAGCTTGTAGCCATTGGCCGCCGCGTGGTCCGCCGCATAGCGTTCCAGCGTGGTGCCTGCCTGCACGCAAACGGTGCCGCCATCCAGGTCCTTCACGGTTTTTGCACCATTTTCCGCATGGGTCGCGTAGCCGATAGACGCCATCATGTAGGGACGCGAGAATTGCAAGGACGTGTCGGTGTCGCGGCTCATGGTCCAACCGCTGGATTTGATCACGATGTCCAGCTCGCCCGATTGCAGCGACGGCCAACGCTGTTCCCAGCTGGTGGACTGAATGTTCAGATGCCCCTCGGCAGTGCCGAAAATGGCCGTTGCCATGGCGCGGCACATGTCGATGTCGAAGCCTTTCCAAACGCCCTTGTCATCCACCTCGGCCATGCCGGGGTAGGACCCGTTATGGCCCGAGCAGGACAGCGCGCCACGCTCTTGCACGCCCTTGAGAGTCGCGCCGAACTCGGCATGCGCCGAAGTTGCCGTCAGAAGGGTGGCAACCACGACGGCCGGTTTCATCATTTTCATCCGATTTCTCCCGTTGAGTTGTTTCTTGAACAGAATTTGCCTCACGAGAGGCCCTCGTGATCTTTGATATAACAAATTAAGAATCAGATTCTGTCCAGCACATTTTTATCAGCCCCGTCGACGACCAGTTTCTTGGCTTTATCTCTTTGTTTATTATATGTTTTTAATTTTCAGCACGGACTGCTTCAGCGCGATGGGTGAACGAATCATCTTGCGCGGCGGCGATTGCAGATACATGTTATATCAAATGATGCCACCGGAGCTTGTCGATGAAGAACGCGCCATCCATCGAAGAACAAAGGGAAATCCACCGCAGGATGGTCCTGACGCGGCGACTGGAAGAGATTCTTGGCGTAATGGCCAAGGAGGGCAAGACCCGCGGCCCGCTGCACCGCTGCGACGGGCAGGAAGCGGTGGGCGTAGCCGCATGCATGGCGCTGCGGACCGATGACTATGTCTGCACCACCCACCGTGGCCATCACGTCTACGTGGGCAAAGGCATGGATCCGCGCCGCATCGTCGCCGAGATCATGGGGCGCGACACCGGCTATTGCAAAGGGCGCGGCGGGCATATGTTGCTTGGTGATGCTTCCATCGGCATGATCGGCGGCAATGCCATCGTCGGCGCTGGCCTTCCCGCAGCGGCAGGCATGGCGCTGTCCATTCAGGTGATGAAACAGGACCGCGTGGCGATGGCCGTTTTTGGCGATGGCTCAGCCCAGACCGGTATCGCCCATGAAGCGATGAACATGGCTGGTCTGTGGAAGCTGCCGGTGATCTTCCTTCTGGAGAACAACCAATACGGCCTGACCGTCCGGCAAGAGGTGCAGTCGCCGGTCGAGGATCTGTTCATCCGCGCGGCAGGCTATGGGATGCCGGGGCTGAAGATCGACGGCAATGACCCGGTTGTGGTCTACCGCGCCGTGGCTGAGGCCGCCGAACGCGCGCGCCGAGGCGAAGGCCCGACTCTGATCGAAGCGAAAACTTACCGGATGCAGGGATTTTCCACCTCTGACATGGGCGGCTACCAGCCCGAGGCCGAAATGGCCCCTTGGCGCGAACGAGACCCGATCCGCATTTCCGCCGACACGCTGACAGCAATGATCGGTGCCGAGGCCGTGGCAAAGATCACAGCAGATGCGGATGCTGAAATGCAGGCCGCTTTTGCCCAAGCCCTCGCCGACCCTTTCCCCGTTTACGAATTCCACACGCCCAGCGGCGCTTACGCAGAGGCCTGACATGACGATGATGCGCTACGCCGAGGCTTTGAACGCCGCCCTCCGCGAGGAGATGACCCGCGACGAACGGGTATTCATGTTCGGCGAGGATATTGGCCGCTATGGCGGTGTTTTCAAGGTCTCCAAAGGCCTGATGGACGAATTCGGCGAAAGCCGCATCCGCGACACGCCGATTTCCGAACAGGCGATGACCGCGATGGCCGTCTCTGCGGCGATGACCGGCACAAGGCCCATCCTTGAGATCATGTATGCCGATTTCATCCCTCTCTGCATGGATGCACTGGTCAACCAAGCCTCGGTCTTTGGCTATCTGTGGGAGGGTCAGGTCGAACTGCCCTTCGTCCTGCGCACACAAGGCGGCGGCGGGGTTGGGACCGGGGCACAGCACGCCAAGAGCCTGGACAGTTTCCTCGCCCATATCCCCGGCATCAAGGTCGTGGCCCCGGTCACGCCTGCCGACGCCAAGGGCATGCTGAAGGCCGCGATCCGCGACCCGCAGCCGGTGATCTTTCTGGAACACAAGCTGCTCTACAACATGCGCGGCGAGGTGCCGGAGGGCGATGACGTAATCGTCCCAATCGGCAAGGCGCGTATCGTGCAGACGGGCGGCGATGTATCGATCTTCGCCACCTCCAAGATGGTGATCGAGGCCGAAGCGGCAGCCAAATTGTTGGCCAAGGACGGCATCCATGCCGAAGTGATCGACCTGCGCACCCTGCGCCCCTTGGACCTCGCCTCCATCAAAGCCTCCATTGCCAAAACCCATCATGCGGTCGTGGTGAACGAAGGCTGGACCTTCTGTGGCTATGCAGCGGAACTGTCAGCCACGATCATGGATCATTGCTTTGACGATCTGGACGCGCCGGTAATGCGCGTCGCCATGCCGGACATGCCGATCCCCTATTCGGAACCGTTGGAAGTTGCAGTGATCCCCAACGCCGCCAAAATCGCCGCCGCAGCGCGTCTGGCATTGGCATAGGGGGGCGCGATGGCCACGCCAATCACAGTTTCCTCTGCCGGTGGCGAGTATATGGAAAACGTGGTCGTCCTTGAATGGGCGGCCAAGATCGGAGATGTGGTAAAGGCGGGCGATCTGCTGGTAACGGTGGAAACCGCCAAGGCCGCGACCGAGATAGAGGCTGAGGTTGACGGCTTCCTGACCGCGATCTTTGCCGAACCGGGAACCGAGGTGCCGCTCTCGGCGGAACTGGGGTTGATTGGAACGAGTGTTGAGGATGTGGCTCACGACCATGCACCTCTGTTGGCGGAAAAGCCTGTTATCGCAATGGTCAAGCCTGACCTTCCGCGACCGCCTGTCCCTCCAACAACCGGCAGGATCCTTGCAAGTCCCGCCGCCCGCCGCGCTGCGGAACAAGGCGGGATCGAGTTGCGCCGCGTGGCCGCCTCCAGCCCCACAGGCCGGATCAAGCTGCGTGACCTGCCCTCCGCCCCGGCCGAGATCATCTCCTCTCCCGCTCTGGCGCTGCCTGCCGATGAGCGCGGCCCGCTGAGGGTCTACCGCAGCGGCACCGCAACCGGCACGCCGATCCTGATGTTGCACGGCTTTGGCGCCGATGCGCAAAGCTGGTATCCGCTGGAGCGCAGCCTCGGCCGCAGCCACCCAATCATCCGCCTCGACCTGCCGAACCACGGCCAGTCGCCTAAACGGCGGATGGCCCGCTTCCCCGCTCTGGCGCGCGAGATCGTCGATGCATTCGACAGCCTTCATCTGGAAGCTGCCCATATTGTAGGCCATTCCCTTGGGGGGGCCTGTGCTTTGGCGCTGGCCGATATTCGCCCGCGCGACGTGGCTTCGCTGACGGTCTTGGCACCAGGTGGTCTGGGGGCCAGCATCAACGGGGATTTCGTCGAAGGACTGGCGCGGGCGTCACGCCCGGAAAGCCTTGGTCCCTGGCTGCGGGTGATGGTGGGCGACCCCGCGCTGATCGGGGATGACTTTGTGGCCGCAGCTATGGCCTCGCGCGCCGATCCAACGCTGCGCGCCGCACAGGTTCAGATGGGGCGCGACCTCTTCCCGGACGCTACGCAAGCTTTTGACTTGCGGGCCGCTTTGGACCGGCTGCAATGCCCGACCCGCATCATCTGGGGCCGCGCCGATACCGTGCTGCCGTGGCAGCCTGCACTTTCCGCACCGGGACGCGTCGGTTTGCACCTGTTCGAGGGGATGGGCCATGTGCCACAGATCGAGCGGACCGAGGAAGTGGCCGCCATCGTCCTCGCCAATGTTGCTGCAGGGGAGGCGTCAAGATGACCAACACAATCGTCCTGATCGGGGCCGGAAACATGGGCTTTGCCATGCTGACAGGCTGGCTGCACCAGAATCCGGACCTGAAAGTCCATGTCGTTGAACCGTTCGTACCCTTTCAGGCGCGGGCCAGGGATGCTGGGGCGCATCCTGTGGCGTTTTTGGCCGACCTGCCAGCAGGCCTGATTGCCGACCTCGTGGTGCTGGCGGTCAAGCCGCAGATGGTGGCACCGGTGCTGGCCGACTGCGGCACTCTTGCAGGTTACGGCACGACGTTCGTTTCGGTTGCGGCGGGCATCACGATCACCGCCATGGCGCGCGCCTTGCCCACAGGCACACCGATCATTCGCTGCATGCCGAACACACCCGCCTCGATCGGCAAGGGAATGATGGTGCTCTGTGCTGACCCCACGGTTTCGGCCCCCACGCGCCAACTGACGGAAATGCTGCTCGCAGCCTCGGGCGCAGTCGCTTGGGCAGAAGACGAAAGCTTAATGGACGCCGTCACCGCCATCTCCGGCTCCGGTCCGGCTTACGTCTTCCATTTCATTGAGGCATTGACCGAAGCCGGGATCTCCTTGGGTCTGCCCTCCGACATGGCCGGGCTTATGGCCAGGCAGACGGTCGCTGGGGCCGGGCTGATGGCGCAGAAGGCGGCGGAATCGCCGACCGTACTGCGCCAGCAGGTGACCAGCCCCAACGGTACCACGGCGGCGGCACTGGCGGTTTTCATGCAAGATCAGGCGCTGGTGCGACTGGTCGAGCGGGCAGCAACTGCGGCGCGAGATCGCGGCATCGAACTGGGACACGAGGGCTGACATGACCAATACCACATCATCAAAACCGGTCGCCATCGTGACGGGTGGCACACAGGGCATCGGCCTTGCCACTGCCAAAGCCTTGGCCGAGCGCGGCGATCAGGTCGTGATCCTCGACCTCAAGAACACTGAAATCGCAGCGGCGGAGATTGGCCATGGCACGCTGGGCATCGCCTGCGACGTCACCGTTGAGGCAGAGGTCGACGCCGCCGTCGCCCGCATAATGAAGGCTTTTGGCCGGGCCGACAGCCTTATCACGGCAGCGGGTATCGTTGCGGTTGCCCCTGCCATGACCTGCGACGCGGCAGAGTTTCAGCGGGTGTTGGCGGTCAATGTCACCGGGTCCTTCTTGCCAGCGCGCGCGGTGGCGCGGGTCATGCAGGGCGCGGGCAGTATCGTGCTGATCGGCTCGGTCTACGGGATGGCTGGCGCGCCGATGCGGACGGCATACTGCGCCTCCAAGGGTGCGGTGCACATCATGGCGCAATCCCTGGCAGTCGAATGGGGCCCCTTGGGCATCCGTGTCAACGTGGTGGCCCCCACCGGAACGCGGACGCCAATGGTGCAAGACCTGATCGACCGCGAGCTCTATGACCTTGCGGGCGTCAAGGGCCGCACTCCCCTCGGCCGCATCGCAGAGCCCGAAGATATCGCAGCGGCGGCGGCGTTTTTCTGTTCCCCTGCGGCCTCGATGATCAGCGGGGTCATCCTACCTGTGGACGGGGGCTGGACCGCGAATGGCTTTGTCTTGAAGAGGGCAGAATGACACAGACGCTGATTTTCACCTGCGAAGGCGTCGACCACGAGATCGCCCTGATCGACCGCCCCGGCTCTGCCACCCTCGCACAGTTGACAGCCTGGCTTCCGGCGGAAACCACCATCCATTGCGCCAAGATCGCTGGCTGCCATATCTACTGGCCAAGCCCGATCCTGGCAGCCCTGGAGGAAGGTACCGACATTCACCGCCTGCCGCCCGGCTCGTTCCTTTACTACCCTGACCGCCAGTATCTGGAGATCATCTATGATGAGCTTCAGGCCGAAACGGCGGCAGTGACCCTACTCGGCCAGTTGCAGGGCGATGTCGGCTGGCTGCGCGACTTCGCAACACGGCAGCGGCGCGAGGCGGGGAGCAAGGTTTTCACTGCGAAGCTGTCGCTGAAAGGCACCACCCCGCAAGACAAGCCGTCGCTGCCCGAGGGGGACACGCCCTGGGCCCGCATCCAACGCGCTCGTCAGGCGGTTTGGACTGCGGAACCGGCAGAAATCGGCAAGATGCTGGCCAACAAGGGGCACAACATCCCCTTCGGCCCGATGGCCACGGCGGACGGCTATTACCGCTTCGTTCAGGAAAGCCTCTGGCAGATCTGGATTGCGCCCAGCCGCTTCAGCGACGAGGCCAGGCGCGCCATCGCGGTCAATGCCATGGAGGTCGGCATCTCGCGCATTGGCCACTACTGCCACCTGTCGCAGTCCGAAGCCTTGCTTCATGATGCCATCTCCGTTGTCACCGAGGGCCACGTGCCGCTGCAAGACCTCCTGGCCGAGGTGATCTTCTACTGCAGCCGGATGTCAAACTGGGTCGACAGCCACATCCCGTGGTTCCCCGCCAATGAACTGACCAAGCGCGCCCTTGGCCGCACCGATCTGATCCCATAACCCCGAGGTTCCCATGACCAAACGCGAAAACTACTCCTCCGGCTCGTCATTCGAGAAGGCCTTCGGCTACAGCCGCGCCGTCAAGGTGGGTGACACTGTCTACGTCTCAGGTACCGTCGGCATCGACTATGCCACCGGCTTTTGCGACCCCGATCCGGTGGCGCAACTGCGGCAGGTGATCAAGAACATCGAGCCGGCGCTGGCCAAGACCGGGGCCAGCCTGAAAGATGTCGTGCAGATCCAGACCTACGTGACTTCGGCCGAGGTCTTCCAAGCCATCGGCCCGACCCTTGGCGAGATCTTCGGGGGCATCCTGCCGACCAATGCCGCCTTGGTCGTGCAATTCCCGGTGCCCAACGTGAAGGTTGAAATCGCCGCGGTTGCGGTGATCGGCTGCGGCGTTTGACGCCGCCTGTCGGCGTCTGGTCGGGTAGGTTGCTCCCCGCCCGACCGGACGGCAATCCCAGATTCTCTGCCGAAAGTCCGTCCCATGAAACTCTGCTGGCTTCACCCGACCACCCGGACCGAGGCGCTGGAGCCCCTTTGGGCAAAGCTGGAAGCCAGTATCCGTCCCATTCTGCGACCCGACACGCAGGTCGAATTCCGCTTCATGCAGCGCAGCGGGAACTTCACACGGTCGCTTTATGCCGAACACTTGAACTCGGTCCACATGATCGAAGCGGCCTTGCAGGCCGAAGCCGATGGCTTTGATGGCATCTTCCTCGCCTGCTGGAATGACGCCCTGTGGGAGGCGCGCGAGGTGCTGTCCATCCCGGTCGCCTCTGTCGGTGAGCAGTGCATGCTGGCTGCACTGACGATGGGCCGCCGTTTCGCCGTGGTGACCGTGTCAGAAAAGACCGCCACTGCGATCGAGATGGACCTCTTCGCCTATGGCCTGCGCGACCGCGCAATCCATCGCCCAGTGCGTGCCATCGCACCCGAATCCGACGCAGGGTTGCTGTGCCAGTCCATCGACGATCCGCGAACGGGCTTCATCCCCCGCTTTGAAGAGGCCGCCCGCTCCTGTATCGCCGATGGTGCGGAAGTGATCCTTGTCGGTTGCGGCTATTACGGTCCGCTCTTACGCTCGGTGGGCTACCGCGAGGTGTCTGGGACTGGCGTTCCGGTGCTGGATTCTTCAGCCATAGGAATGAAGTACCTTGAGGCAATGACTGACATCGCCTTGACCTGCGGCTACGTAAAAAGCACCCACCACACATTCCGCCCACCTGCCAGAGAAACCCTGCACAAGAGCAGGCACAGTTTGGGCTTGATCTGTGAAGGCGCAGCCACCTAGCCCGCTTCGGGAACAGGGACAATCAGCTTAGTTGCAATCGCCCCTTTCAGAACGGACGGTCGTACAGACGTGGCCCCCGAAGTCGTCGACGCGGTTTGGCCCCGCCGAATGAAGCCCAATTGATACCCATCGGCCTGTCTTGGTCGACTGCGAACGGGTTTGCCGTCGAACAAGAAGGCTAATGCGTTCCGCAGAAGATGCTTGATATGCACCAAATCTATTCAGACAATGATAATTATCGATTTTGTTTATCATCCTCCTTTGACGCATATTCGGCGCACCAACAGTCAGAGGAAACCCGAATGCCTGTCGCGCGCGGAAATGGGCACAATTGTGCACCTGAACGAAGGGGCCTCTTGGCCATTGCTGCCGCCGCATTCCGGACCGCAGACGATGAGCGCTCCAGAACCAGCCTTTCCCCAAACCATCCGTTCTGGCAATGTTCCGGATTAATCCTCTCCTCCGATTCCCCGGACCCGCCCATGTGCAACCTTTATTCCCAGACCAAATCCCAGGATGCCATGCGGCATGTCTTTGATGACATGGTCGAGGGGGATGAGGCCTTTGAGGATGTGACGGGCAACCTGCCGCCAATGGCGGGCATCTTCCCCGACTATGCGGCACCGATCATCCGGCAGGCGACAGACGGCGGTTGGCAACTGATGAAGGCTCGTTGGGGCATGCCGACGCCACAGGTTTTTCTGGAGGGCAAACGCACCGACCCCGGCGTGACCAACATCCGCAATGTTGCCTCCCCGCACTGGAAGCGCTGGCTTGGGGTCGAACACCGCTGCCTTGTGCCCTTCACCAGCTTTTCCGAAATCGACAGCCGCCCCGGCGCGCCCCGCAACCATCCGGTCTGGTTCGCGCTAGGGCCGGATCGCCCCTTGGCCTTTTTTGCGGGGATCCGCACCGAATGGACGTCGGTGCGCAAGCTCAAGGAAGGCGAGGTGACGGCGGAGCTGTTCGGCTTTCTGACCTGCCCGCCCAATCGCGAGGTGGCCCCGGTCCATCCCAAGGCAATGCCGGTCATCCTGACCAAGCCAGAGGAATGGCGGCTGTGGCTGAGCGCACCTACGGCCGACGCGCTGCGGCTGCAACGCCCGTTGGTGGACGGGAAGTTGCAGATCGTGGCAGAAGGAGCGCGCGACGATGCGGCCTGATCTTGGCCGCGCCGCCAATCCGACTGACCCCTTCGATCTGCGCGCGCGGCGTGTGCACGAGGCCGAGGGGCGCGGTCGCCGGGCCTTTGCGCTGTTTCAAGCGGCGCGCCACCCCGACCCGCTGGTCTGGATTCTGCCCGCCCATGTGCCCGAACTGCCCATGCTGCGCGGGTTGCCGCGTGGCGTGGGCGAGCGGCTGCATCTGTTGCGTCCGGTGGGCGAGACGGATCTGCTGTGGTGCATCGAGGAGGCCCTGCGTGCGGCCCCGGTCGGCCTGGTTATCGCCGAACCGGAAAAGCCGCTCTCCCTGACCGCCGGACGCCGCCTGCAACTGGCCGCCGAGGCCGGGGGCACCACTGGCATCATGCTGATCCGGGCGGATGCAGGCAGCAACGCCACCGAGACCCGCTGGCATTGCGAACCTGTTGCCAGCCAGCTTGCGGACTCGACTCTGCATCAATGGACCCTTAACAAGAACAAAAGAGGAACAATGGGAAGTTGGGTTGTGAACTGGAATGGCGCGTCGGCTGCTGTCCATATGGTTTCCAAAGCTCGCCAGCGACACGAGCCTGCGGACACGGCCCCTTGAGGGGCCCTTTGCCCTGACCCATCGGTCGGGCAATGCCGATCATCTGCACTGTCTGAACACGGCAGCCTCGGCGCGGGGTCTCCGGCGTGGCATGGCTTTGGCCGATGCCCGCGCCATCTGTCCCGATCTTGCCACCCGCCCGGCCGACCTTGCCCGCGAAGCGGCGGCGCTGGCCAGCCTGCGCCGTTGGGCCGGGCGCTACGCCCCGATGGTGGCGAGTGATGGTGTCGATGGGCTGATGGCCGACATTTCGGGCGTGCCGCATCTGTTCGGAGGTGAGGCTGATCTGCGCGATGATCTGCAGGCCCGGTTGGAACGGGCGGGCCTGCATGCCGCCAGCGCCATTGCCGGAACCCGTGGGGCGGCCCATGCCCTCGCGCGCCACGGCGGCGGCATCGTTGCCGATGGGCGGCTGGCCGAGGGGATCGGGCATCTGCCGGTCACGGCGCTGCGGGTGGATCATGACACCGCCGAGGCGTTGGCGCGGGTCGGCCTTTCGCGCATTGCCGATCTGGTCCACCTGCCGCGCGCGCCTTTGGCACGACGCTTCGGGCCGGGGCTGGTGCTGCGGCTGGATCAGGCGTTGGGCGCGCAGGGGGAGCCGGTGGCGGCGGAACCGGACGCCCCGCATTTCGGGGTGCGGATGACGCTGCCAGAGCCGATCGGGCTGCAATCGGATGTGATGGCAGGCCTCGCGCGCCTGCTGGACCGGCTGTGCGCCAAACTGGCCGCGCACCGGATGGGCGCGCGGCGCGTGCGGCTGGAGCTGCGGCGGGTGGATCGTGGCACGGCGCAGGTCGAGATCGGCCTCGCCCGCCCGATGCGCGATCCTGTCCGCATTGCCGCGCTGTTCGCCAAGGGTGTGGACGAGATCGATTCCGGCTTTGGCATCGACGGGCTGCGGCTGTCCGCACCCGTGACCGAAGCCCTTGCGCCAGAACAGATCGGCGGTGGCCCGACGATCCGGCATGAAGATGCTTTGGCAGATCTGCTGTCTTCGGTCGGCAACCGGATCGGCTTTGACCGCGCGCTGCGGCTTTTGCCCGCCACCAGCCTGATCCCTGAACGCAGCTTCCTTCTCGCCCCCGCCGCCTGGTCGACGCCTGAGCCAATCCCGCATCGCGCAGGCTCAAGACGGCCAATCACGATCTTCCCGCCAGAACCGGTGACAGCCGCCTCTGGCACACCGCCTGCCAGTTTCTGCTGGCGGCGCATGCGCTTTACCACGCTGCGCGCGACGGGACCGGAGCGGATCACCCCGGAATGGTGGTTTGACGACCCCGCCTGGCGGTCAGGTCTGCGCGATTACTGGCGGATCGAGACGCAGGAAGGCCCGCGCCTCTGGCTGTTCGTGACCCCGCAAGCGCAAGGCTGGCAAGAGCCGGACGCAAGCTGGTATGTGCAGGGGGAGTTCGCATGACCGCGCCCCGCGTCCAGCCCTATGCCGAACTCTGTGTCACCTCGAATTTCACCTTCCTGACCGGGGCCTCGCACCCGGAAGAACTGGTCACCCGCGCAACCGAGTTGGGCCTTGCCGCCATCGCCATCACCGACCGCAATTCAGTAGCAGGCGTGGTGCGGGCCTGGTCGGCCCTGAAGGAACTGGCCCGGCTGCGGGACGAGGCAACGGCCGAGGCTGCGCAAGATGGACCCACAATCCGGTCGCAGCGCGTCACCGACCATTCCAGCCGCCAGACCGTGCCGCACTTCACCGGCCAGACAGATGCCCCTGCCATATCAGACGCCCCCCTGCCGAAACTGATCGCAGGCGCACGGCTGGTGCTGACCGACAGCCCGGTGGAATGGCTCGCCCTGCCGACCGATCTGTCGGCCTGGTCGCGGTTGACCCGGCTTCTGTCCTTGGGCAAGCGCCGCGCGCCGAAAGGCGAATGCCATCTGCAGCGGGCCGATCTGGCGGAATGGGGGCAAGGCATGGTCCTGATCGCCCTGCCGCCCGATCCGTTGGAGGATGGCCACCCGAAGGCCGCGCGCAGCGATCTGCTGGCCATTGCCCGAACCTTTCCCGGCCAGTGCTTCCTTGGCGCCGCCCCCCGTTATGATGGTCGCGATCAGGCCCGCCTCGACCAATTGGCCGTGCTGGCCCAAGGGGTGAACCTGCCCATGGTGGCCGTGGGCGATGTGCTGATGCACCGCGCGGCCCGCCGCCCGCTGGCCGATGTGCTGACCTGTTTGCGCACCCAATGCACCATCGACAACATCGGTGAGCACCGGCTGGCCAATGGTGAACGCCGCCTGAAATCGGGGGCCGAGATGGCGCGGCTGTTCCACCGCCATCCCGCCGCCCTGCGCCGCACGGTCGAGATCGCCGACCGCTGCGCGTTCCGCCTGAACGATCTGCGCTACCAATACCCCGACGAGGCGCAAGACGGTGAACCGGCGCAAGACCGGCTGGAACGCCTGGCCCGCGCCGGGCTGCACTGGCGCTATCCGTCCGGGCCGCCACCCAAGATCGTTCACCGTGTCGAGAAGGAGCTGACCCTGATCCGCGAGGTGGAATATGCGCCCTATTTTCTGACCGTGCATGACATCGTCCAGTTTGCCCGGTCACAGGGCATCCTGTGTCAGGGGCGCGGATCTGCCGCCAATTCGGTGGTCTGCTATCTTCTGGGCATCACCGAGGTGCCGCCCGAAAGCATCACCCTGATCTTTGAGCGGTTCATTTCCAAGGAACGCGGCGAGCCGCCGGACATCGACGTCGATTTCGAACATGAACGCCGGGAGGAGGTGATCCAGTGGATTTACGCCCGCTATGGCCGCGAACGTGCCGGATTGACAGCAACGGTGATCCACTTCCGCAGCCGCGCCGCCATCCGCGAGGTGGGCAAGGTCATGGGCCTGTCGCAGGACGTGATCGCCCGGCTTTCCGGGCAAATCTGGGGCTGGTCTTCGGCCGCCCCCGGCGAGGACCGCATGCGTGACGCGGGGCTGGACCCGACCGACAATCGCATGGTGCTGGCGGCAAAGCTGATCGGCGAGATCATCGGCTTTCCCCGTCACCTGTCGCAGCACGTCGGCGGGTTCGTGATCACGCGCGGCCGGCTGGACGAGCTGTGCCCCATTGAAAATGCAGCGATGGATGACCGGACCATCATCGAATGGGACAAGGACGACATCGACGCTTTGGGTCTGTTGAAGGTCGACATTTTGGCGTTGGGTATGCTGACCGCCATCCGCAAGGCCTTCACGCTGCTGGCTGATCATCGGGGGCAAAAGCTGACACTGGCCAATGTCCCGCCCGAGAATGTGCCGGTCTATGACATGCTGTGTCGCGCCGATGCCATCGGGGTGTTTCAAGTGGAAAGCCGGGCGCAACTGAACTTTCTGCCCCGGATGCGCCCGCGCGCCTTTTATGATCTGGTCTGCGAAGTCGCCATCGTGCGCCCCGGCCCGATTCAGGGCGGCATGGTGCATCCCTTTATCAACCGGCGCATGGGCCGCGAGCCGGTCGAAGACCTCGGCCCCGCCTTGATGGAGGTGCTGGCGCGCACTTACGGCGTGCCGCTGTTTCAGGAACAGGCGATGCAGATTGCCGTCGTGGCCGCAGGCTTCACCCCATCGGAAGCCGACCGTCTGCGCAGGTCGCTGGCCACATTCAAACGCATGGGCACCATCGGCAGCTTCCGCGACCGTTTCGTCTCTGGCATGCTGTCGCGCGGCTATGATGCTGATTTCGCGGCGCGGTGCTTTGCCCAGATCGAAGGGTTTGGCAGCTATGGTTTCCCCGAATCCCACGCCGCCAGTTTCGCCCGGCTGGTCTATATTTCAGCCTGGCTCAAGTGCCACCATCAGGCGGTGTTCACCTGTGCGCTGCTGAACTCACAGCCGATGGGCTTCTACGCCCCCGCGCAGCTGGTACGCGATGCCCGTGACCATGGTGTGGAGGTGCGCCCGATCTCGGTTAACCACTCGGTCTGGGATTGCACATTGGAACTGCGCGCAGATGGCGGGCTGGCGCTTCGGCTGGGTTTCCGCCAGATCAAGGGCATGCGCGAGGAAGACGCCTCCTGGATCGCAGCCGCCCGGGGCAACGGCTATCCCGATGTTGAAAGCCTCTGGCGCAGGGCGGGTGTGCATCCCGACACGCTGGAACGGCTGGCCGAAGCCGATGCCTTCGCCGCGATTGGCCTGACCCGCCGCGATGCACTCTGGGCGGCCAACGCGCTGAAGGCCCCCGCACCACTGCCGCTGTTCGGCCCGGATGGCGAAGGTGGGGTTGAACCCACCGTCACGCTGCCGCAGATGACCTTGGGCCAGGAGGTAATCGAGGACTATCTGTCACTGCGGCTGTCCTTACGCGCCCACCCGATGGAGCTGCTGCGCCCGCGCCTGCCCGAAAGCTTGCCGCATGACCGGCTGGCACAGGCCAAGGGCCGCGTTACCATCACCGGCCTTGTGATCACCCGCCAACGCCCCGGCACTGCTGCGGGCGTGATCTTCCTGACGCTGGAGGATGAAACCGGCACCGCCAATGTGATCGTCTGGAAACAGGTCTATGAGGCCTTCCGCAAGGCGGTCATCGCCGGGCGTCTGGTCCAGGTGACAGGCCGCGTTCAGCGCGACGGCCCGACAACCCATGTCATCGCCGAACGGGTCGAAGATGTGTCGCACCTGCTGACGACCCTTGGCCGCCCGGTGATGATCGAGGCCAATGACGGCCGTGCGGACGAAACCATGCGCCCCGCCGGGGGCAGCATCAGGTCGACCGCCCGCCATCCGCGCGAACAGGCGAGGAAGCTGTTCCCCAGTCGGGATTTTCACTAAGTGAAACAGCCAACCCCAATTGCGACGGCCTCCGTGCCCTATCAGCACAATGTTCGGTCACCTCGCTCTACAAGTCCCGAGGCAGACGTGTACTGGAGCTCCCAACCTAGGCTACGATGCGCGCGCAAGGCCTTTTTGCAGGGATGCCGATAGACGTTATCTTTTCCCATCGAATTGACCGCCGTTGCGCCTGGCTGCTTCGGCGCCTGAATTGGGCCATCGACCGCAGCGCCATGATGAGAAACGATGAGGAGAGAAGGTGCAGTAGCGTGGGGCCATGCAATTCCGCGATAGTCTGCGTCACCGGGCAAAAGAGCAAGGCGCGCGCTTTTAAGCTTCAGTGCTAGGAATAAGCCAGAGTTGTTTCGTACTTTGGATCGTGTAAGCGCATGAGAGGGGTCACAATTACCTACTATGACGAAACGACCGTTGATGGCTACGGCCCCCTTAGGAGTGCCTCGAGCCACGCTGACCAGCCTGCCAGCATCGCGCAAAGCCTTGGCGATCTTTAGTGCGCCGGGACCCAAATCCTGTATGGGGACCACCCATATTTTATCCTTCAACGCCTTCCAGACATAGTATCCGTGGAGATGGTCCCAGTCCCAGTGGGACAACACAACAATCGGAGCCGCTGGGATAACAGGCGGCGGTCCGCTGACCGTATGCAGATTGAACCCTACTGGCCAACCAACGTCGAAATGAAAAAGGGGGTCGCGCCCAGCAGCCAATATCGTCGTGAAGTTCGCATGACCTACGTCATGCACTCGAACTTCAACCGGACTCTTTTGACCAAGCAAATTTTCGATTTCTTGAAGTCGCTGTACCGAAGTATTGCCCGTGAAATCCCGCCCCTCGTCCGCGAGAGTCGCTGCAACTTCCTTTCGCCCATCACCGGCCGCACTGAGCGATCTCGGAGCTTCTGGCTCTGATCCAAAGGCCGATATTTCTCCGACAGTATATTTCTGCCCAACACCATAGCCAGTCTCCCCGAGGGGACAAACTTGCGCGAGTGGACCAGATGCCTTCCCTCGAGGAAGCAGAGATAGTGCGATCCACTGTCCCACCAGATTATCTGGATTTTCGTCGATAAGTCCCGCTAGCTCTGAAAACTTCTTATAGGTCGTCATTACTCTGATTAGAGCGAATTGCCGGTCCTGCCATTTCGTGACAGGCATCATGGATTGCATTGGATCAAACGTTTCATCGACGGCATCAATGACAAAAGTAAAGCGACTCCGCTCCTTTCCGGAATGGCGGTCGACGCTTTCAATCCGCCCGACGAACTGTACCGGTTCATAACCTGCTGGAAAATTCACACCCATAATATTTTCTGCCTTTTAACGAAGAACCTTCGCAACCAAAGACCTGATGGACAGCGAAGGCCAATCTGTCTCCATCACCGGCTGCGCGCGCTGCTTCGCATGGTCCAATCCGCACCGCCATAGGTGATAGCGTAGATCAGCACTTCGCTTTCGTCATCATCCACGGTGAAGGCAATCACCGCCTTCCGTCCTGCTGGGATGGCCCGCAGACCAGTGGCGATTTCATCGCGGAGACTGCCCTTGTGGGGCGTGTCTTTCAGGGCGGTAATGGTCGCCTCGATCTCGGCCAGTTTTCTCGCGGCGCTATCGGGACCTGCATAGTCGAGGATCCACTGCGTGATGGCATCAAGATCACGGGCGACAAGAGGGTGGAAGCGGATGCGGTAGTTCACGCGCTGCGGGTCGCCCCGATGGTGCGGCGGGCCGCGGCAAAGGCATCGTCCAGGTCAATGAAAGCTTCGCGCGGCGTTTCCATGCGGGCACGGATTTCCTGCGCGAGGGCCGAGAGGGCCACGTCGCGTTCCTGTTCGTCCTGCATCATCTGTTCCAGCGCAGCCGCGACTGCGGCGCTCTGGGTCGCGAACACGCCCTGTCCCACCTTCTCTGAGAGAAACTGGTGATGACGGTCGGTGAAGCTGAGGGTGGTCTTGACGGTCATCCGCGCCTCCATGGTATGACTGAGTCACATACTGGATCAGAGGGATGTTTTCAACCAGGCGCACTCGGCCGGGCTGATAGCCCCCCAAATGCAAAAAGCCCCCTAGTTTTCAGGGGGACTCGTCAAACGTTGAGGTGGCGTTGAGGTAAAACGCGAGTGCCTATACACAAGTGTTTTTGTCGGATTCCAAGTCCTTGATAAGACTGGTATTTTTGGTTGCGGGGACAGGATTTGAACCTGTGACCTTCAGGTTATGAGCCTGACGAGCTACCGGGCTGCTCCACCCCGCGACGGTTGTTCCCGTGTTTGGGTGGGAACGCGGTATCAGCTTTTGCTGAGGGTATCGGGATC
>JANPOY010000133.1:0-38880 GCA_031428215.1 Paracoccaceae bacterium | reverse complement strand
TGAACAACCAGCGCAACAGCAGTGCCATGCCAAGATAGAACACGCTCACCGCGAAATAGGACTCGAATGCGCGGAAGGTGCGCGACAGGAACAGATCGGCGGCAAGGGTCAGAACGTAGACGGCAACCTGCGACACAACCGCAGATTCAAGCATGGTGATGATGATCTGGCTCACCAGTGCCGGGTAAACAATGGCAATCGCCTGCGGCAGAACAATGTAGATGAATGTCGAAACCGGCGCGATGCCAAGGGCAAAGCCCGCTTCGCGTTGACCCGGCGGCACCGCCTCGATCCCGGCCCGGACGATCTCGATGCCATAAGCCGTCAGGTTGATGGTCATCGCCAATGCCGCTGCCTCAAACGCCGTCAGCTTCACGCCAAGGCTGGGCAACCCGAAAAAGATGAAGAAAAGCTGCACGATGAAGGGCGTGTTGCGAATCAGTTCGACATAGATCCCGACGATCCTGCGCAACCAGCCGCCGCCCCACAAGGCCGCAGCTGCCCCCCCGATGCTGAGCGCCATGCCAAGACTTGCCGCAATCGCCGTCAAACCGACCGTCAGGCCTGCCCCATGAAGGAGCAGGCCGATGTTTTCCGAAATCGCACTGAAATCGAGTTCGTAACCCATGGTTGACTTAGAAGCCCTCAACCAGCGGCTGCTTCAGCCACTTCACGGCCAGTTCGTTCAGCTGGCCATCGGCCTTCATGGCGATCAGCGCATCGTTCAGCGCCTTTTGGAGCGCCACTTCACCCTTTTTCACCGCCATTTGCGACGGCGACGTCAGCAGCAGAAACTTTTCGACCGGCTCAATGGCCGGGTTTTGCGCCAGGATCGTGGCGCCCACGTCATTGCCAACCACCATCAACTGCGCCTGACCCGACAGGAACGCCGAGATCACGCCGCTGTAGTCACTGTAGCGTTGAATGTCGGCATCTGCCGGGGCAACCTTGGTCACTTCGGTGTCTTCCAGAGTGCCGCGGTTCACCGCGATGGACTTGCCCGAAAGGCCAGCCGCGTCTTTTACATCCACATCTTTCGGACCCATGACGGCGATGTAGTAGGGTGCGTAAGCGTCAGTATAGTCCACCACCTGCGCCCGTTCGTCACTGTAGCCGATGCTCAGCAGCAGATCGACTTTGCCTTCGGTCAGAAAGGGAATGCGGTTTTGCCCGGTGATGCCGACCAGTTCGACCTTGACGCCAAGGGCCGCCGCAAGTTTATCCGCAACTTCTGTGTCATAGCCCTCAATTTTCATGCTCGAATTCAGCGAGGCGAAGGGCGGAAAGTCTTCAAATATCCCGACCTTGATGACACCTGCCGCAGTGATGTCGTCCAGTGCATCCGCAAGCGCGGGTGCGCCGGTTCCAAGCAGAAAGGCGGTCGCCAGGGCAAGACCTGCCCTGCGAGTGATGGAGTAGGTCATACGATTCTCCCAAATGTTGGTTTTGAGTGCGGGGTTTTCCAACTTGCTTTTGTGCCGCTACGCATTTCGACACCAGTTTCAACAGCCATTCAATAGCTTTGATCCGAAAGTCAGTTTGACAATCATCCATGCAATGCGCTCGCGGCTCTGCCCCAATCGCAGCCCGCATCCGCCCGAAAGTCGCGTTGCCCTTGCAACCGCTCTTGTCGCGTACCTGCGCCGCTTCTATCGCTTCAGCACGCATTGGTGTTTGTGTGGAAAGTCCGGCCCGGTCGCATGTGAGCAGCTTTGGTCTGGGCGACACAGATCGCTACCTTACCAATGTCTGACACTACGCCGGGATCAATAGCTTTGGGTTGCGCGGGATGGCGATCTCGCGATGCATCCGACCGCTGAACCCGTCGCCCTCGTCTGTGATGGCATGCGCGATTGCAGCCAGCGCGGGGATAGCGTGCCGGATATCTCTGGCGGTTCTGGCACCACACTGATCGCGGCCAATCTGGCAGGCAACCTTGCCGCATGATCGGCAACAGCAAGCCAAGGCTCTGGGCCTTCGGCGTGACCCGACCAAAACTGCAATCCGCACCGCGTTTCTGGGCCGCAGCGACGGACCTGAGATGGGACTGCAAACCACGAACACGCCGCCGTCCATCTGATCAAATCCCGCACGCAACCAACGGAACTCACACGGTAATTCCGAACACAAGCGCGATGTGTCCAACCTGCGATTGTGTTTGGCGGAAGCGGTGGGATTCGAACCCACGGTAGGCTTCCACCTACGCTAGTTTTCAAGACTAGAGCCTTAAACCACTCGGCCACACTTCCCTGCTGACCGGGCTGGAAGGCTTGGGGAAAACCTGCCCCAGTGCCGCGCCGCAAACCCGTTCGCACGGCGTTGTAACCCGATTGCGGAATTGGCGTCCAGTGCCAGAAAACCGCGTCGTGCCGCAATCTGCATCGCAAACGCCGAAAACGCGGGGCTGTGTGGCAGAAGACCTCACTCACGCGATGTTTTCCGCCCACGCGTTGACACACCCTTTCCTGTCAAGCCGCCTGCCTGTATCATGGCGCAATTGAGGTTGACGGGCACGGGTATACCGGCTTGTCAGAGTGGTAAAAAAGGTAAGCGCGGGACAACGATTGCGCGCAGAGGAGCAGAGCATGACAGCTGTGGTATTGCGCCATCTGATCTTGGCGGCGGTGGCGTCGGTCGGGCTGGTGGCATGTCAGCAAGGGGCCGGACCGCTGGGCAAGCCCGCAAAAAGTGACGCCGCAGCAACCGACGCGGCAGAGCCTGCGGTGACAGGGGCGCGGTCGGTCAAACTGGTGGACCGCGATGTCGAAGCGCCCGAGATCTTTCAGGTGACGGATGAGGCGCTTTGGGATGGCCGCCCGTCCTTGGGTGGAGTTTGGGTGGCCTCGCCCGATGCCATAGATCCCGAACGGGTGATTTTGCGCAATGCCGCCAATGGCAAGTTCGTGATCGGCGCGCTGTTCCGGCGTGAACGCGACAATCCGGGGCCAAAGCTGCAGATCTCGTCGGATGCGGCGGCGGCGCTGGGGTTTTTGGCGGGGCAGCCCGGCAAGATTTCGGTGACCGCCCTGCGCCGTGAGGAAGCGCCGCAAACCGCGCCCGATGCCAGCAAACCCATTCTGGACGCGGCAGAAACCGTTGCCACCGAAACGCTGGACCCGATTGCCGGGGCCAGTGCCGCGATTGACAAGGCAGACGGCCCCATCTCCAGCGGCCCGATTGCGACGGCCCCGCTGCCAGCGGATGCCGCGGCTTTGGCCCCCGCAGCCCCGGCACCGGTGGCCGGCGGCTCGGGTGGTTACATCCAGATCGGCATCTTCTCGATCGAAGGCAACGCCCAACGCGCGGCCGATACTTTGGGCAAGGCGGGCGTGGCTGCCACCGTGCGCAAGGAAGAAAGTCAGGGCAAACCATTCTGGAGCGTGACCGCGCGCGGGGATGCCGCGGTTCTTGGCAAAATCAAACAGGCGGGCTTCAAGGACGCCTATTTCCTGAAGGGCTGACGGATGTTGAACCGACTTCTTGGGCTAAGCCTTGGACTGCTGATGGCCTTGCCAGCGCAAGCCTTTGAAACCCGTGCCAAATCGGCATGGGTGTATGACATCACCACGCACACGGTGCTGATGGACAAAAACGGCGAAGAGCCGATGCCGCCGGCCTCCATGTCCAAGCTGATGACGATGAACATGCTGTTTGAGGCGCTGGCCGATGGCCGTGTGGCACTGGACACCACCTTTGCGGTGTCGGGCCGCGCCAAGGCCATGGGCGGATCGACGATGTTTCTGAACGAAACCGACCGCCCGACGGTGGAAGAGCTGATCAAGGGCATCATCGTCAATTCCGGCAATGATGCCTGCGTCGTGGTCGCCGAAGGGCTGGCGGGCACCGAAGAGGCCTTTGCCGCGCAGATGACCGAACGCGCGCGCGCCTTGGGCTTGGAGGATTCGCAATTTGCCAATTCCAGCGGCTGGCCTGACCCCGGCCAACGCATGAGCATGAAGGATCTGGGCCTGCTGGGCCGACGCCTGATTGAAGAGTTTCCGCAATTCTACCCGGTATTTTCGCAAACCGAATTCAACTACAAGGACCGGGCCCCGGCCAATGCCAACAACCGCAACCCGTTGTTGAAACTGGGAATTGGCGCTGACGGCTTGAAGACTGGTCACACCGAGGAATCGGGCTTCGGTCTGGTCGGTTCGGTCAAACAGGGTGAGCGGCGGATCGTGTTTGCGATCTCGGGCCTGACTTCGGACGCCGAGCGCGCCGAAGAGGCCGAGCGGATTGCCACATGGGCGTTCCGGCAGTTTGCGTTGAAAACCGTGGCCAAAGCCGGGCTGCGCCTTGCCGAAGCGCCGGTGTTCATGGGTGACGCCGCCACCGTGGGCCTGGTGCCCGCGGCCGATATCAAATTGCTGATCCCGGCCTTGGTGCAAGAGGCTTTGGCGGCCGAAGTGGTGTACACCGGGCCGCTGACCGCACCGATTGCCAAAGGCATGCCGCTTGCGGAACTGGTGATCACGGTGCCGAACCTGCCAGAACACCGGATTCCGCTGGTGGCCGAGGCTGATGTCGCCAAGGGCGGCTTCGTGACCCGGTTGGCCACCGCTGCCCGCATGTTGCAGGTCGAATACTTTGGTGCCGAGGCGCCGGCCAGCTGATGCCGGGGGCGTTTCTGAGTTTTGAAGGCATCGACGGGTCTGGCAAATCCACGCAGGCGCGGCTTCTGGCCGACGCCTTGCGCGCGCAAGGCACAGTGGTGTGCCTGACCCGCGAACCGGGCGGCAGCGCCGGGGCCGAAGAAATCCGGCGTCTGGTGCTGGAAGGCGCGGCAGATCGGTGGTCGACCGAGACGGAACTTTTGCTTTTCACCGCAGCCCGCCGTGACCATCTGGAGAAAACCATCCGCCCGGCCCTTGCGCGGGGTGAGGTGGTGATCTGCGACCGTTTTGCCGACAGCACCCGGATCTATCAGGGCCTGACCCGCGGCGATCTGCGCGCCACAGTTGACGCCTTGCACGCCCTGGTGATCGGGGTTGAACCCGATCTGACCTTTCTGATCGACATTGATCCCGCGCAGGGTCTGGCCCGCGCCACCGCCCGCGCCGGGGCGGAAATGCGGTTTGAAGACATGGGGTTGCAGTTGCAAGCCAAGGCACGCGCCGGTTTTCTGGCGCTGGCCACGGCGCATCCGACGCGGTTTCAGGTGGTTGACGGCTCAGCTGCGCCGCATATGGTCGCCGCACAGGTGCTGGCGCTGGCCGTCTGGCATCTTGGGCCATGATCGAGCTTGCAGAACCCGACTGCCTCGAAGGCGCCCCGCACCCCCGCGCCACCCCGGTCCTGATCGGTCAATCCGCCGCCGAAGCGACATTTCTGCAGACCTTCAACAGGGGCCGCTTGCACCACGGCTGGATGATCACCGGGCCGCGCGGGGTGGGCAAGGCCACATTGGCGTGGAAACTGGCGCGGTTCTTGCTGGCCACGCCGGAAGATGACGGCGGCATGTTCGCGGCCCCACCACCGGAAAACCTTGATATTCCCGACACCCATCCGGTCGCCCGCCGCATGGTGGCGCTGTCCGAACCCCGGCTGTTCCTGCTGCGCCGCGCGGCCAACACCAAGGGAGACAACCTGCAAAGCATCATCTCGGTCGATGAAGTGCGGCGGATGAAATCGTTTTTCACCTTGTGCGCCGCCGATGGGGGCCGCCGCGTGGCGATCATTGATGCGGTGGATGAAATGAACCCCTCCGCCGCCAACGCGCTGCTGAAACTGCTCGAAGAACCGCCCGCCCGCGTCACCCTCTTGTTGATCTCGCACCAACCCGCGAAACTGCTGCCCACCATCCGTTCGCGTTGCCGCGAGTTGCGGCTGGCCCCGCTGAACGCCAACGAGCTGTCCGACGCGCTGACCCAGGCCGGCGGCGATGTCACACCCGAACAGCGCGAGGCATTGGCGCAACTGGCGGGCGGTTCGGTGGGTGAGGCGTTTCGGATGACCAATCTGGATGGGCTGAAACTTTATGCTAGTCTGATCCGCCTGTTCGCCACCCTGCCCCGGCTGGACCGCCCCCGCGCGCAAACGCTGGCCGAAGCGGGCGCGGGCAAAGGCGCCGAAGCGCAGTTTGACCTGATCGTCACCCTGCTTGATCTGTTTCTGGCCCGGCTGGCCCGCGCGGGCACCCTTGGCCATCTGCCACCCGAGGCCGCACCGGGCGAAGGCGATCTGATCGCGCGCCTGTCGCCATCGCCGCAAGCCGCCCGGGTCTGGGCAGACCTCGCGCAACATCTTGGCCTGCGCGCCCGTCGCGGCAAGGCAGTCAACCTTGACCCTGCCGCCCTTCTGATGGATATGGTTCTACAGATTGATGCGACGGCGGGCTCACTCGCCTAAGACGGAATTCCTTCACTCTGGTGCAGATTGCAGGAAATCCACGACAAGAACAGGCTGGGAATGTTGCGGTTGCCATCCATCGGCGAGGACCGATTGATGGCGGCACGCTCTAGGGGTGTGGAAATGGCATTTGAAATCGTAGACAGCCATTGCCACCTCGACTTTCCCGACTTCCAAAATGAACTGCCCGAGGTGATCGCCCGCGCTCATGCGGCAGGGGTGTCACGCATGGTGACAATCTGCACCAAGCTGCACAACGAGCCAACCGTGCGCGCGATTGCCGAGGCCCATCCGGGCGTGTTCTACGCCGCAGGCATCCACCCGATGAGTGCGGCTGATCAACCCCTGGTGACGCTGGACCGGCTGGTGGGCTTTGCGTCGCATCCGAAGTTCGTGGGCATCGGCGAGTCGGGTCTGGACTATCATTACACGGCTGAGTCCGCCGAAATTCAGCAGGCGTCGTTGCGCATCCACATTCAGGCCGCGCAGGAAACCGGCCTGCCGCTGATCATCCACGCCCGCAGCGCCGATGATGACATGGCGCGGATGCTGGCCGAGGGGATGGATGCTGCGCCCTATTTCTGCGTCATGCATTGCTTTTCTTCCTCGAGGGAATTGGCGGTGGCGGCGCTGGACATGGGGTTTTATCTGTCGATGTCGGGCATCACCACCTTCCCCAAGTCACAGGAGTTGCGGGATATTTTCGCAGCCGCCCCGCTGGACCGCATTCTGCTGGAAACCGACAGCCCCTATCTCGCCCCCCCGCCCCACAGGGGGCGGCGCAATGAACCCGCCTATACCGCCTTCACCGCCAAGGCGGGCGCTGCGGTGTTCGGGGTCAGCGAACAGGATTTCGCCGCCGCCACCACCGCCAATTTCGAACGCCTGTTCCCCAAAGCAAAGATCACCTGATGGCGACCCTGCGTTTCACCATTCTGGGCTGTGGATCGTCGGGCGGGGTGCCGCGCCTTGGCGGTGATTGGGGCGACTGCGATCCCTCAAATCCGAAAAACCGCCGCCGCCGCTGTTCGATGCTGGTGGAACGGCTGGCGGGCGATGCGGTGACACGGGTGTTGATCGACACCTCGCCCGACATGCGCGCGCAGCTGCTGGATGCGGGGGTCGGCACGCTGGATGGTGTCGTTTACACCCATTCCCACGCCGACCACGTCCACGGCATCGACGATCTGCGGCAGGTCGTCCAGAACATGCGCCACCGCCTGCCGGTCTGGGCCGATGCGCCGACGCAAGACGCGCTGTTGTCGCGCTTTGCCTATGCGTTCGTGCAGCCTGAAGGATCGCCCTATCCGTCGATCCTTGATCTGCGCAGCATTGACGGCCAGTTTGAAGTGCCCGGCCCGGCTGGCCCCATCGGTTTCACTCCCTTCCGGGTGGACCATGGCTCGATGGAGGCTTTGGGTTTTCGCATCGGCGGTCTGGCCTATCTGCCCGATGTGGTGACGATCCCCGAAGACGCATGGCCACATCTGGCGGGCCTTGACTGCTGGGTACTGGACGCCCTGCGCCGCAAGCCGCACCCGACCCATGCGCATCTGGCGCTGTCACTGCAGTGGATCGCGCGGATGAAACCCGCAACCGCGGTGATCACCAACATGCATCTCGATCTGGACTACGCCACTCTGGTCGATGAACTGCCCAAAAGTGTGACCCCCGCCTACGACGGCATGGTCCTGACCTTCGACAACCAGCCATGAGCGCGCTGATCGACGTCATTTTTCCGGTCTTCATCCTGATCGGTTTTGGCTATCTGGCCGCCCGCCTGAAGCTGCTGACGGATGACGCCATCGACGGCATCATGCGCTTTGCCCAAAGTTTCGCGCTGCCGGTGCTGTTGTTCAAATCGGTGGCGGGGCTGGATCTGTCGCAGGCTTTCAGCCCCGGGTTGATGTTCAGCTTTTACATCGGTGCCTTCGCGGGCTTTGCCGTTGGCTTCTTCGGCGCGCGGCTGATCTTCAAACGCGCGCTGCCCGATTCTGTGGCCATTGGCTTTGCCTGCCTGTTTTCAAACTCGCTGCTGCTGGGCCTGCCGATCACCGAACGCGCCTATGGCGCGCAGGCGCTGCAGGGCAACATCGCCATCATCTCCATCCACGCGGCGCTGTTTTACACCTTTGGCATCCTGATGATGGAATGGGCGCGCGGCGTCGGGCAAGCCCGCAAATCGCACGCAGGCTTTGCGGCGCAGGTGGTGCGGGGCGTGGTGTCGCAGCCCTTGGTCATCGGCATCATCTGCGGCTTTGCGGTGAACTTCATAGGCTTGCCACAACCGGTGGCCTTTGCCGCCGCCGTGGACATGATGTCCAAATCCGCGATTCCGGCGGCCTTGTTCGGATTGGGCGGTGTGCTGTGGCGCTATCGGCCCGAGGGCGACAAGGGCCTGATCGCGCTGGTGTGCCTGACCTCGCTGATCATCCATCCCGCCATCACCTACGGGCTGGGCCGCTTTGTGTTCGGCCTTGACACCGCAGGTCTGCGGTCGGCCACCGTCACCGCCGCCATGGCCCCCGGCGTCAACGCCTATATGTTCGCGCATCTCTACGGGGTCGGCAAACGGGTGAACGCCAGCGCCGTTCTGATCGCAACCGCGCTGTCGATCTTCACCACATGGGGCTGGCTGCATATTTTGCCGTGAGGGGACTTTCCTGATTTGACACGTGTCAAAGCAGGTCGCGCCTGCCTGCCCCGGCAGGCGCGTTCCGCACCCGCCAGACAGGCGCGACCTGCTTTACAACTGATAGCAATTCTGATCATCCCTTGCCCAACGGCCTTTGGCCTTATGGTCAACGGACCGAAAAACGCTGCCCCGCAGCGTTTTAAGCTCGGTCCGGAGCAACTTCTGTGGCAACTGAGATCAGTAAGGCGTCACGCCCCGCAGCCGTTCCGACCGCCGCCGCAACACCTCGACCGTCGCCAGCAGCGCAATCGACACGATCACCAACAGCGTTGCCACCGACAGGATCGCGGGTGAAATCGCCTCACGGATGCCGTTCCACATCTGGCGCGGGATGGTCTGTTCGTCATTCGCCCCGACGAACAGCACCACCACCACCTCATCAAACGAGGTGACAAAGGCAAACAGCGCGCCAGAAATCATCCCCGGTGTGATCAGCGGCATGATCACCTTGAAAAACGTCGTCGACGGCGAGGCGCCCAGGCTGGCGCTGGCGCGTGTCAGCGAATGGTCAAAGCCCGACAGGGTGGCAGTGACCGTGATGATCACGAAGGGAATGCCCAAGGTGGCATGGGCCATCACCACCCCAAGATAGGGCACGCCCCATTTGTTCACCTCAATCGCCGAGTAGAAAAAGAACAGGCCCAGCGTGATGATGATCACCGGCACGATCATCGGCGAGATCAATATCGCCATGATCGCGCGGCGGTATGGCATTTCCGGGCGCGACAGGCCCAAAGCCGCCAGCGTCCCCAGAAACGTCGCCAGAATGGTGGCAAAGAACCCGATGATGATCGAGTTTTTCGCGGCATTCACCCAAGCGGCATCGCGCCACACCTTGGCCCACCACGCGCCATCGCGCGGCACGTCCGTGGGCACCGATGGATGCGTCAGCAGCAGGTCATACCACTTCAGGCTGTAGCCCGTCGGATCAAGGGCCAGCATCTTTGCAGTGAAGGTAAAGTAGGGCTCGGCGTTGAACGACAGCGGAATCACGATGATGATCGGTGCGATCAGAAACAGGAAGATCAGCGCGCAGATCACCCGGAATGTGTAGTACCAGACCCGCTCCAGCGGTGAGGCGTAAATCGGTAGTGCCATGCTTTGCCCCTATCCCAGCTTCAACTTGTCGATGCCCACCAGCTTGTCATAAAGCCAGTAAAGCAGCAAAATCGCGGCCAGAAGGATGGTGGCCAAAGCCGCCGCCAGTGACCAGTTGTTCGATTTGTTCACATGGAACGCGATCAGGTTGGAGATCAGCTGCCCCGACGCGCCGCCCACCAAAGCGGGTGTGATGTAATAGCCCACCGACAGGATGAACACCAACAACCCGCCCGCGCCGATGCCCGGTATGGTCTGCGGCAGATATACCCGCCGAAACGCGGTCCATGACGTGGCCCCCAGGCTGCGGGCGGCGCGGACATAGCTGGGCGGGATCGGCTTCATCACCGAATAGAGCGGCAGGATCATGAAGGGCAGCAGGATATGCGTCATCGCGATGATGGTGCCAAGCAGGTTGTTGATCATCTCCAACCGGCCATCTTCGGCGATAAAACCCATCCAGACCAATATGTTATTGACCACACCGTTGCCCTGCAACAGCACCATCCACGCTGTGGTGCGCACCAGAAGCGAGGTCCAGAACGGCAGCAGCACCAAAATCAACAGCAGGTTGGAATAGCGCATCGGCAGCACCGACAGCAGATGCGCGACCGGAAACCCAAGGATCAGACAGATCACCGTGATCGCCGCCGACATCGCAAAGGTGCGCAGAAACAGGTTCACATAGACCTGCTCATTTTCCGGCACCGACACAATCGCACCCTGCGGATCACGTTCAAGATCCAGCGCCGCCAGATAGAAATCAGAGGTATAGGCAGATGAGACCTGCCGCATCACCCCCCACAGCTCGGGGCTGCCCCATTTCGGGTCCAGCGCCAGAATCGCCTCTTTGAAGGGCGGCTGCATGTCCTTGGCCTTGCGCCCGGCGGCGGTGAACAAAGACCGCGTGCCCGGCATCTCATAGTTCACCCGTTCCCCCGCGACGGCCACGGTCTTGGCGGCGGCGGCGGTTTTCAGATCGGCGGCAAGGGCGGCAAAGGCCGCCTCATCGGGTTCGGTGCCCATCGGGTTGGCGGCAAACCACGCGCCGACCGTCGGCATGTTGGCGGCAAATTTCGGGTTATAGGCGGATTGGTGCAGCACCTGCGCAATCGGCCACAGAAAGGTGATGACGATGAAGGCCAGCAGCGGCAACACCAGCAGGAACGCCCGCTGTTTCGCTTTGCTTTGCGCCCGCGCCAGCGCTTCCTTCAGCGGGCGACCGTCGGCGGTGGTCAGCATTTGGCTGCCCGGATCGGCAAGGTTGGCCATCATCCATCCTTCAAACTATAGGAAAAGGGCGCAGGGTTTCCCCCGCGCCCAAAGTCAGATCAGTTCGCAGCAAGCCATGCGTTGAAGCGATCGTTCAGCTCTGCATCGCGGTCGACCCAGAATTCATAGGACGAGGCCAAAGCGTTGGTCAGGTTGGCGGCAGCCGTTGGCATATAGGGGGCCATTTCGGTTTTGCCGTCGTTGAACAGACCCACCAGAGCGCCCGAAGATTTGCGCGCCGGGCCGTAGGAAATCCACTTGGCCTGATCGGCCAAAGCCTGGGTCGAGGTGGCGAACTTGACGAACTCAAGTGCCGCTTCCAGGTTCGGTGCGCCCTTCGGAATCACGAACAGATCGTATTCATAGACCTGACCGTCCCAAACGGTGACGAAGGGTTTGCCATCGGTGACTGCCGCGCCGAAAATGCGGCCATTATACGCGGTGGTCATCGCCACTTCGCCATCGGCCAGCAGCTGCGGCGGCTGCGCGCCCGCTTCCCACCAGATGGTGTCGGCTTTGATGGTGTCGAGCTTGGCGAAAGCGCGGTCCACGCCTTCCGGGGTCGCCAGCACGGTGTAAACTTCTGCCGCCGGAACGCCGTCCGCCATCAGCGCCATCTCAAGGTTGGCTTTGGCACCTTTGCGCATCCCGCGCTTGCCCGGATAGGTGGCAAGGTCGAAGAAGTCATTGATACCATTGGGCGCTTCGCCAGTGATCTTGGTGCTGTCATAGGCAAAAATGGTCGAGAACACGATGGTCGACACCGCGCATTCTGTCACAGCGCCGGGCAAAAAGTCTTCGGCAGCCGGGGTGCCATCCGCGCCGGGCGGCAGGGCGTCGATGCCGATCGGCTCCAGCATGCCTTCGTCGCACAGACGGATCGCGTCGGCATATTCGACATCGGCCACGTCAACGGTGACGTTGCCAGCCTCAACCATGGTCTTGACCTGCGGCGCCGGATTGTCGCTGTCCACCGAGATCACGGCCGTGCCGGTCGCCGCGGTGAAGGGCTTGTGATAGGCCTCAATCTGGCTGGTGGTGTAACCGCCACCCCAAGACATAACGGTCACATCCGCGCCTGCGGCGAAGGCCACAGAGGTCAGGGCGGTGGACAGAACGAGTAGTTTCTTCATTCGGTAGCTCCCAGTTTGAACAGTTGGAATTGTTGACCGCTTGCACGGCTTTTTGTTGGTAGAACAGGTGGTCACATCAATGTTTTCCATGGAAAAACATCGCGTCACATCGGATCAAGCGCGCGGGCATCGGCAGGATGCCAGCCGACCTTGATCTGTTGTCCGGGCTCCAGCCGGGTTTGTCCCAGCGTGTTGCGCATCTTCATGACAAAATCATCCGATCCGGCCACGCGCAAGCGCACCCGCAGGATATCGCCCATGTAGATCACTTCCAGCACCTCGGCGGCAATCATATGCGCGCCCGCTGGCATCATTTCAGATTTGAATTCAACACGTTCCGGCCGGATCGAGACAAGGGTTTTCTGGCCCTTCTGCGTCACGTTCACCGGGGTCGCGTCGATCATCTCGCCGGTCGCCAGCCGCACCAGCGCCTTGCCTTCGGACAGATCTTCGATGGTGCCCAGCAGTTTGTTGTTCTCACCGATGAACTGCGCCACGAAGGAATTGTCGGGGCGCTCATACAGATCGGCGGGCGGGGCCAATTGCTGAATGCGGCCATCGTTGAACACGGCCACACGGTCAGACATCGTCAGCGCCTCACCCTGATCATGGGTCACATAGACCACGGTGATGCCAAGGCTGTTGTGCAGGTGCTTGATTTCAAACTGCATATGTTCGCGCAGTTGTTTGTCGAGCGCGCCCAAGGGTTCATCCATCAGCACCAAGGATGGATCAAACACCAAGGCCCGCGCCAGCGCGATCCGCTGTTGCTGACCCCCCGAAAGTTGGCTGGGGCGGCGGTTGATAAAGCTGTACATCTGCACCATGTCCAGCGCCCGCTTGACCTTGGCCTCGCGGTCCGACTTGCCCATGCCGCGCACTTCCAGCGGGAAGGACAGGTTTTCGCCCACCGTCATATGCGGAAACAGCGCGTAATTCTGAAACACCATGCCGATGCCGCGCTTGTGCGGCGGCACTTGGTTGATCGGGCGACCGTCCAGCTTGATTTCGCCATGCGTGGCGGTTTCAAACCCGGCCAGCATCATCAGACAAGTGGTCTTGCCCGACCCCGATGGCCCAAGCATCGTCAGGAATTCACCCTTGCCGATGCTCAGGTTCAGATCCTTGACAACCAAAGACACCCCGTCATAGCTTTTTTGCACATGCTCAAATGCGACGAAAGCGTCGTTTGCGCTGGATGAAGCCACGCCAATCTCCCCATGTATCCGGCAGTTTTCCTGCGCTTGTCTGTTTTGACTTAAGCCAAGGTTGCATTTCATTGCAATTGCCTTGTCACTTATCTGGGCATCGCACAGGGAATGAGGGCGGATCGGGCATTTTGCGCCGCATTTGCCGCACAGAACGGCATCACTGGCGCGGCTTGGCAGGCCAATCGCCTGCCAGTTTGCAATGCGGTGTCACAATTGTCGGTCATGGTCGCGCTAAGTGATTCCCTGCGACAGCCGCAGACCCGACAGTTGACGCAGTCTCCTCAGTGCCGCCGCCGCATCCTTGCGCGACAGCAAAGGCAGAACACGGCGGCCATAACGCTCCGCCAGACTGCCGCTGACACGGCGCGACTGCGCGGCCACGACCAGCGCCAGCGCCAACCGGTCCGCAGGGCGCAAGGCCGCCACCGCCATCGGGCCGGGATAAAAGCTTTCAACCCAGGCGGCCTCGGTCCGGATCAGGGCATGGCGGGGCAACAAAAGGTGGTGATAGCACACCGATCGCAGGTCCGCAGCGACCCGCGCGCCCTGCCCCAATTCGGCCAGATGTCGCGCCCGGATCAAACCGGTCACCCCCGGCACACAGACCCCGTGCTGCGGCGACAGGATCAGGGCGCGCAGATTGCCAATCGCTCCGGCGGCGATGCGCACCGGACGATGCTGCGGTGCATCGGCCAGTTCTGCGATCGAAATCGCGCGCACCGCGTGCCACAGCACCGGCGCCATGCCGTCCGGCGTGCGCACGAAATCACCCGGCATGATGGTTTCAACCGCGCGCGGGCCCGTCGGGGTGTCAATCCGGCTGCCTTGGGCGAAGCACGGAACGCCCATGGCCGACAGCATGCCATCCGCCATCGCTTCCTCTGGGCTGATCCCTTGCAATACAACACTTTCCCCTTGTGGAAAGGTCAGAACCGCATTGCCAAAGCCATCATCGCTGACCGTCACATCCCAGGCGCGCACGGCGTCTCCGGCCGGGGTGCGCAGGTCAGACACATCGAGCTGATCCGCCGTCTGACCTTCGACACGTGACAGGTCGAAATCGGCAATCACATCACCGCCACCCGCGCTTTCAAAGCGAAAGCTGTCTTGGCCCGCGCCGCCATAAAGCGTGTCACTGCCGCTGCCGCCTTGCAGAGTGTCGTTGTCCGCCCCGCCCGACAACGTGTCATTGCCGGCGCCACCCAGCAGCAGATCCTGACCCGCCCCACCATGGATCAGATCCGCGCCGTCACCGCCCGCAACCGTGTCATTGCCGTCGCCGCCAAAAACGATGTCGTTGCCCGCACCCGCGTTGATGCTGTCATGTCCGGCACCGCCGTCGATGGTGTCATCACCCGCCTCAGCGCCGTCATTGCCGAAACTGTCATGGCCCGCGCCCAACGACACGGTGTCATTGCCGATGCCGCCAGAGACCGTGTCATTGCCGTCACCGGCATTGATGCTGTCATTGCCTTCATCGCCACTGATCAGGTCACTGCCATAGTCACTGTGGATCGTGTCATCGCCCGCCCCGCCCGACAGGGTATCGTTGAAGTCCGGGCCAAAAGTGACGGTCTGGTTGGGTGCGCCATAGATCACCTCAAGCGGCTGGGTGGTGCCGCTTTGTGACAGATACCAGTTGTGGGCGCTGCCGGTTGGGGTGCTGTAACTGGCGCCGGGCTGAATCGTGGCGACATATTGCGCGGTGCCGTTGCCATCAATCCAGTACACATCCACGGCAAAAGGCGCCGCGTTATTGACGGTCAGGGTGGTGTCTTGCGGCCCGCGTGATGCGTCCAGCGTCGCAACAAAGGCATCACGGTCGCCGTAGATCAGATCGTTGCCCGACCCGCCCTGAATGGAATCTCCGCCCGATCCACCGCCCAAGGTGTCATTTTCACTGCCGCCGTCCAGCGTGTCACGACCCGAGCCGCCGTAGACCTTGTCGTTGCCCGCGTCACCAAACACCTGATCATTGCCCGATGCGCCCGACACGGTGTCATTGCCGGTACCGCCGTAAACGCTGTCCTGTCCGGCGCCGCCATAGCCAATGTCAGACCCGCCGCCCATCTGAACATGGTCCTGACCATCGCCGCCCCAGGCCCAGTCTTCATTGGCATCCCCGGCATAGATGGAATCGTTGCCTGCCCCGCCATAAAGATCGCTGTAGGTGTCGTTGCCGCCGTAAAGCTTGTCATCCCCGGCATCGCCCATGATGATGTCATAGCCATTGCCACCCGACAGGCTGTCATTGCCGTCACCGCCAGAAATGGTGTCCTGACCATCGCCCGCGTTGATGGTGTCATTGCCGCCGTTGCCCATCGCCTGATCATTGCCGGGGGTGCCGGTGATGCTGTCGTTGCCAGCGCTGCCATTGTAATTCGCCATGGCTATGCCCTGCCCAAGACTGGACCCGCGCGCCCGCTGACCGCGCCGTTTTGGCAGATGGTTCGAATGTCGCGCGGCATGCTCAACCATGTCTGGCCCAGCGCCCGGCGCCAGGGATCAGACCGGGATAGACCCCAGCCGCTAATTCAGGGTTAAATCGGCAATTTGCAGCGAAATTTTCACATTTGCCGCAGGTATCCCCTGGCAAGGCCACACAAGGCTGCGTGACTCAGGGCGACAGAATGTTCTGGAGTATCCCAAGCTGGATTGGTGCGGATGAAAGGACTCGAACCTTCACTCCGATTAAAGAACAGCGACCTCAACGCTGCGCGTCTACCAATTCCGCCACATCCGCACTGAATCCGGCTTGGATGACGGGTGTTTAGCCGCAGTCCCGACCGTTGAAAAGAGGGATTCTGCGCCAGAGTTGCGATGGGGCACCGTTGCAATCGCGGCCCAACCGCGCCACATCTGTGCCAGAGAGCCGGCGGGGGGAAGATGATACAGCAGATTGACTGGCAGCACCTGCCCGGCCTTGCCCCCTACAGCGAAACCCTTGCCGCGATGGAGTCCCGCGCCGCAGCCATTGCCGAAGGCCGCGCCCCCGAGGCGATCTGGCTGTTGGAACATCCGCCTTTGTACACCGCAGGCACCTCGGCCAAACCCGCCGACCTGACAGAACCTGACCGCTTTCCGGTGTTCACGGCCGGGCGCGGTGGCCAATACACCTATCATGGCCCCGGTCAACGCGTGGCTTATGCGATGCTGGATCTGAACATCCGTGGCCGCGACGTGCGGCAATTTGTCTGCGGGCTGGAAAACTGGGTGATTGCAACGCTGGCCGAATTCAACGTCAAAGGTGAACGCCGCGCCGGGCGAGTTGGGGTCTGGGTGGTGCGGCACGACCGTGCGCCCAACCCTGACGGCTCGCTGCGGGAAGACAAAATTGCCGCGATCGGTGTGAAACTGCGGCGCTGGGTATCGTTTCACGGCATTTCGATCAATGTCGAACCCGATCTGTCGCATTTTGACGGCATCGTGCCTTGCGGCATCCGCGATCACGGCGTGACCAGCCTTGTCGACCTTGGGCTGCCGGTCACGATGGCCGATCTGGACGCCGCCCTGATCCGCAGCTTTGCGCGGGTTTTCCCCGGTTGAGCCTTGCGCACAACCTGCGGCGACTGTTGCAATTGCATATCAACCGGCAACGCTCCACATTTGAAATCTGGAAACGCCGGATGCGACTCGGTCGCACTGCACACTTGTGAGGATCACATGACCAAATTTTCCCTGATCGCTGGCCTGGCGCTTGCAACATTTGCGGCACCTGCTTTTGCCGGAGAGGCCGCCAAAGGCGAGGCTGACTTCAAGAAGTGCAAAGCCTGCCACGCCGTCATCGCAGATGACGGCACCGAAATTCAGAAAGGCGGCAAGACCGGTCCGAATCTTTATGGCGTGATCGGCCGCCAGATCGGCGCTTTGCCCGATTACAAATACGGCGACTCGATCATCGCCGCCGGGGCCGATGGCACGGTCTGGGACGAGGCCATGCTGGCCGAATATCTGGTGGACCCCACCGCCTGGCTGAAGGCCAAAACCGGTGATGCCGCCGCCAAATCGAAGATGTCGTTCAAACTGGCCAAGGGCGGCGAGGATATGGCGGCCTATCTCGCTTCGCTCAAACCGGCGCTGTGATGTCCCGCCAGGGGCGGCCCGTCGCCGGTCGCCCCTGGCGCATCAGACGCCGCAATGCCAAGTCCGCGCGATCTGTCTGCACGGCCCGATGACCCAAAATGGTCATGCTCTGTGACCACGTATCCGACCCGGTTGCGGTCGGCTTTTTGCAGTGGCAAGCCACGCCCCCCGGCCAGACAACGCGGCACAGAACGGGCCAAACCTGCGTCGCCCCCTGCGACGATTTATTTGACACAGATCAAACTCTGACATTGCCCTGCAGCGGGTCGCAAACTAAACACTTTTTATAACCCTGATCGCAGTCCACTCTGCGCCGGGTCGCAATGCAACGACACGCAAGTGTAACGACAACGGGAGACGCCAATGGCCGACGCAGCCATCCATGGCCACGACCATGAACACAAAGGGTTCTTCACCCGCTGGTTCATGTCGACGAACCATAAAGACATCGGGATCCTCTACCTTTTCACCTCGGGCGTTGTTGGCCTGATCTCGGTGCTTTTCACCGTCTACATGCGGCTCGAGCTGATGGAGCCGGGCGTGCAGTACATGTGCATGGAGGGCATGCGTTTGGTCGCTGATGCCGCCTCGCCCTGTACCCCCAACGGCCACTTCTGGAACGTGACCGTCACCGCGCATGGCATTCTGATGATGTTCTTCGTGGTGATCCCGGCGCTGTTCGGCGGCTTTGGCAACTATTTCATGCCGCTGCAGATCGGTGCGCCGGACATGGCCTTTCCGCGGATGAACAATCTGTCCTACTGGATGTATGTCGCGGGCACCTCGCTTGCGGTGGCATCGGTGCTGTCGCCCGGCGGCAATGGCCAGATGGGATCTGGCGTCGGCTGGGTGCTGTATCCACCGCTGTCGACCAATGAAGAAGGCTATTCGATGGACCTTGCGATCTTCGCGGTCCACCTGTCGGGTGCCTCGTCGATCCTTGGCGCGATCAACATGATCACCACCTTCCTGAACATGCGCACGCCGGGGATGACCCTGCACAAGGTGCCGCTGTTTGGCTGGTCAATCTTTGTGACCGCCTGGCTGATCCTGCTGAGCTTGCCGGTTCTGGCCGGTGCCATCACCATGCTGCTGACCGACCGCAACTTCGGCACCACCTTCTTCCGGCCCGAAGGCGGCGGCGACCCGGTCCTTTATCAGCACATCCTGTGGTTCTTCGGCCACCCGGAAGTGTATATCATCGTGATCCCGGCCTTCGGCATCATCAGCCAGGTGATCTCGACCTTCTCGCGCAAGCCGATCTTCGGGTATCTGCCGATGGTTTACGCCATGGTCGCCATCGGTGTTCTGGGCTTTGTCGTCTGGGCGCATCACATGTACACCGTCGGCATGTCGCTGACCCAGCAGTCCTACTTCATGCTGGCCACCATGGTGATCGCGGTGCCGACCGGCATCAAGATCTTCTCGTGGATCGCCACCATGTGGGGTGGGTCGATCGAGTTCAAGACCCCGATGCTGTGGGCCTTTGGCTTCCTGTTCCTGTTCACCGTTGGTGGCGTCACGGGCATCGTGCTGAGCCAGGCTCCGGTGGACCGCGCCTATCACGACACCTATTATGTCATCGCGCATTTCCACTATGTGATGAGCTTGGGCGCGGTGTTTGGCATCTTCGCCGGGATCTACTTCTGGTTCGGCAAGATGTCGGGGCGTGAATATCCGGAATGGGCGGGCAAGCTGCATTTCTGGGCGATGTTCATCGGTGCCAACCTGACCTTCTTCCCGCAGCACTTCCTCGGTCGTCAGGGCATGCCGCGCCGCTACATCGACTACCCCGAGGCCTATGCCTACTGGAATGAGGTCTCGTCTTACGGCGCGTTCCTGTCGGTCGGTTCCTTCGTGTTCTTCATCGGAATGATTTTCTGGGCCATGCTTTATGGCAAGAAGATCACCGAAAACAACTACTGGAACGAACACGCCGACACTCTGGAATGGACCCTGCCTTGCCCGCCGCCCGAACACACGTTCGAGCAGTTGCCAAAGCGGTCCGACTGGGACCACAGCCACAGCCATTGAGCCAAGGCTGAGATGACAGAAGGCCCCGGAGAGATCCGGGGCCTTTTGCATTGGGTCCGGCTTTTCGAACCAAGGGACAGGGTGTACCCGCCCGGTTGACCTGACTGACACCTTGGCCGGGTCCTGCCTTTGTGCCTGACCGGCACAGCAGCCCGACCGCGCAAAATCTCTGTTGACCGCGTTCAGCCTGCGCCGCACCCCAGAAATGCCCGCGCCATGCGTCCCTTTCACCCACGGGCGACCGTTGCGTTAATCCGGCTGCAGCGCGCGCTGCGTAGGGACGCAAAAACGACGGAAACCTGACGAATGCACCCCGCAAACCCGACAGGGAAACGCCCGCCATTTCCGCATGTTAACATGATTCGCCCGCCTATTGGTCCACAAACCTTGCCGCGCCCATGCTGGCGCCCTACAACTCTGTCTTGTTCTTGTGCCGGATCCTTCCCATGCCCTATGAATGGCTGCCCCCCGATGGCGACACCCAACGCTTGCACCTTTGGCCCTACCGCAGCCTGCCCCGGCGCGGGATGGTCTGGTTCATCGGCGGCACCGCTGCGCTGATCGGCATACCGCTTTTGGCGGTGATCGGGTCACCCGTGTTGTGGGGCCTGCTGCCCTTCCTTCTGGCCGCAATCGCCGCGATCTGGTGGGCCCTGGAACGCAGCTTTCGCGACGCCGAAATCGTGGAAGATCTGGCGGTGACGGCCGATCAGATCAGCCTGACCCGCCATGGCCCGCGCGGCTTGCGCGCCGACTGGCAGGCCAATCCGCATTGGGTAAAACTGACGTTGCACGCCCAAGGTGGCCCGGTGCCGCAGTATCTGACCCTGTCCGGCAATGGCCGCGAAGTCGAACTGGGGGCGTTCCTGACCGAAGCCGAACGCCGCGATATCGCGACCGACCTGCGGCACCGCCTTGGCAAACAGACGCCCGCTGCCTGACCGAATCCGCCCCACCCCGCCACTTCGCACAGGGTGTTCGACGCTGGAGACTTTTCCGGGCGCCCAACCCGGCGCCCGCAAGTGTGCGGGGAGGTGCCACGTTGTCTTCCGCCGCTGGAGCCTTTTCCGGGTGCCCAACCCGGCCCCCGAAAGTGTGCGGGGGCGTTCGACGCTGAAAAGGCTCCACCGGAGCCTTTTCCGGGCGCGTCTCACCCCAACCGCGCCTTGACCGCGGGCCCGGCAGCCGCAAAATCCATCTGCCCGGTGTATTTGCCCTTCAGCACCGCCATCACGCGGCCCATATCGCGGATGCTGGTGGCCCCCGCCTCTGCGATGGCGGCGGTCAACGCGGTTTCCACCTCATCCGGTCCCAACTGACGCGGCAGGAATTCCTCGATCACCTGGACTTCGTTCAACTCTTTCTCGGCCAATTCCAGCCGCCCGCCCTCTTCATAGGCGCGCGCGCTTTCCTGACGTTGTTTGACCATCTTGCTCATCAAGGCCAGAATATCGGCCTCGCCCACTTCGGGCGCACCGTCCTCGCCGCGCAGCGCAATCTCCCGATCCTTGATGGCGGCATTGATCAAACGCAGCGTGGAAAGACGCTCGGCCGCTTTGGCCTTCATCGCTTCTTTCAGGGCCACTTGCAGACGGTCGCGCAAAGACATCGGTGTTCCATCCCCATGGATTTCTCGAAGATCCAGCATACAGCCAAGCGCAGGTGGGCGCAACTGCACCCCACTTTCGCAAGAAATTGATATACAACACTAATCCTTTTGTACCAAAGCCTTGACCCTACCGCCTGCCCCCCGTAGTGTCCGCCAAATTTGCCGAAATGGGAGTCGCTGCCATGACCACCTCTGCCCAACCCCGCCCCACCGCCTGTATCGCCCTGTCGGATGGGACGGTGTTCTACGGCATGGGCTTTGGCGCAACCGGGGAAACCGTGGCCGAACTGGTGTTCAACACCGCGATGACCGGCTATCAGGAGATCATGACCGACCCTTCCTACGCAAGCCAGGTCGTGACATTCACCTTCCCCCATGTTGGCAACACCGGCGTCACCGATGAAGATGACGAAACCACCACCCCCGTCGCCGCCGGCATGGTGGTGAAGTGGGATCCGACAGAGCCGTCGAACTGGCGCGCCACCAATGATCTGACCACCTGGCTGGCGCAAAAGGGCCGCATCGGCATCGGTGGCATCGACACCCGCCGCCTGACCCGCGCCATCCGCCAGCAGGGCGCGCCGCATGTGGCGCTGGCGCATGATCCGGCGGGCAATTTCAACATTGAAAGGCTGGTCGCCAAGGCGCGGGCCTGGAAGGGCCTTGTCGGGCTGGATCTGGCCAAGGATGTTTCCTGCACCCAGTCCTACAAATGGGACGAACAGCGGTGGGCCTGGCCTGAAGGCTATACCAAACGCCAAGGTGCAGGCCTGCGCGTGGTCGCCATCGATTACGGTGCCAAGCGCAACATCCTGCGCTGTCTGGCCTCGGTCGGCTGCGAAGTCACTGTCCTGCCCGCAAGCGCCACCGCCGAAGACGTGCTGGCGCTGGACCCCGAGGGCGTGTTCCTGTCCAACGGTCCGGGCGATCCGGCGGCCACCGGAGCCTATGCGGTGCCGATGATCAAGGGCGTCTTGGCCGCCGATCTGCCGGTGTTCGGCATCTGTCTGGGGCATCAGATGCTGGCGCTGGCTTTGGGGGCGATCACGGTCAAGATGAACCACGGCCACCACGGCGCCAACCATCCGGTCAAGGATGTGACCACCGGAAAAGTGGAAATCACTTCGATGAACCATGGCTTTACCGTGGACAGCCAGACGCTGCCCAAGGGCGTGTCCGAAACCCATGTCTCGCTGTTTGATGGCTCAAACTGTGGCATCGCGGTCGATGGCAAGCCCGTCTTCTCGGTGCAATACCACCCCGAGGCCTCGCCCGGCCCGCAAGACAGCTTCTATCTGTTTGAGCGGTTTGCCGAGGCCATTCGCGCCCGCCGTGCCTGAGCCTGTGACCCTCTGAGTGCCTTAACGACTTGTTAACCCCACGGGCGCATCCTTCGGACAGCGCCCGGAGGGACCATGTCCGTTTCACCCCTACGCACGATTGTGTTGCCGTCTGCCGGTCAAACCGCGGCATTGCCTCTGGCTGCGCGCCCGTCGCTTGACAATTTGGGCGTGGCCCTGCTGCGCTCGGCGGTGGTTGCCCCACATCACATGTTGCAAGCCTTGGCGCGCGACAATCGCAGACAGGGGCGATTTGTCGACACCCTGTTGGTGCGCGGTCATGCTGATGAAACGGCACTTTACACCGTTATCGCAGATCATTGGGCGGTGGGGCTTGCCGATCTGACCGCCACCCCACCCGATTGCCGCCTGCTGGACAAGGTGGACGCGGTGGATTGCCTGCGACACGGCGTGCTGCCCTGGAAAATCAGTGGCGGCACGACAGTGATTGCCTGTGCCTATCCGGCAGATTTTCCCAATCAGCGCACCTGGTTGGAGGCGGCCTTTGGCCCCGTGGCGATGGCCGTGGCCCCTGCCTGCCAGATTGAGACCGCTCTGCTGCGCGCACGCGGCACGCAGTTGGCGCATCGCGCCGAAACCCGCGTCGCCGAGGCTGAAAGCTGTCGCAACTTCAACGCCCGAAAATTGCGCGCACCGGCTGCGGCTCTGGCGGCGCTGTTGGCGGTCGCGGTCTGGAACTGGCCCCTGCTGGTTTGGGCGGTGTTGACGGCCACGGCGCTGTTGGCGATGCTGGCCTTCACCGGGCTGAAAATTGCCGCCCTGCTGGCGATGCGGCGCCCGGCCGCAGCCGAGCAAGACCCGCCGCAAATTGCCCACCTGCCGGTTGTCTCGGCAATGGTGGCGCTTTACCGCGAAAGCGACATCGCGACACGGCTGGTGGCCCGGCTGGGCAAACTGGATTACCCTATGGAATTGCTGGATATTCTGTTGGTGGTTGAAGAAGATGATCTGATCACCCGGCAGGCCTTGGCCCAGGCAGATTTGCCGATCTGGATGCAGGTCATCACGGTGCCGACGGGTGCTGTCCGAACCAAACCACGGGCGCTGAACTATGCGCTGAACCATTGTCGCGGCTCGATCATCGGGGTCTATGACGCCGAAGACGCGCCCGAAGCGGACCAGATCCGCAAAGTGGTCAACCGCTTTCACCAACGCGGCCCGGAAGTGGTATGCCTTCAGGGCGTGCTGGATTTCTACAACCCCCGCAGCAACTGGTTGGCGCGCTGTTTCACCATCGAATATGCCGCGTGGTTCCGCCTGTTTCTGCCGGGGATAGAGCGTTTGGGCTTGGCCGTGCCGCTGGGGGGCACCACATTGTTCTTTCGGCGCGAGGCATTGGAAGAATTGGGCGGCTGGGACGCCCACAATGTGACCGAAGATGCCGATCTGGGCCTGCGCATCGCCCGCCACGGCTATCGCACTGAACTGATTGACACCGTGACGCTGGAAGAGGCCAATTGCCGCGCGCTGCCTTGGGTCAAACAAAGATCCCGTTGGATCAAGGGCTTCATGATCACCTGGGCCACGCATATGCGCGATCCGGCGGCGCTGTGGCGCCAGTTGGGGCCGCGCCGCTTTGCCGGATTTCAGATCTTGTTCATGGGGTCGATCTTGCAGGCGCTGCTTGCCCCCTTGCTTTGGTCCTTCTGGTTGGTGCCTCTGGGTTTGGGGCATCCGCTGGCCAGCGCGCTGCCGCCCGCGCTGTTCACGTCGCTGTGGCTGACGTTTCTTGCGACCGAGGTTTTGACCATCGGCTTCGGCATGGCCGGGCTGGCCCGCACCCGCCACCGTCTCAGCCCGCTTTGGGTGCCGACCTTGTCGCTCTATCATCCGCTGGCTACCTTGGCGGCCTACAAGGGGCTTTGGGAACTGCTCACCCGGCCTTTTTACTGGGACAAGACCAGCCACGGGCATTTCGATTTGTAAATCAGACCGAAGGCGCCTGAACCGATGCGCCCTGAACCGGGCACCGAAAATCATGGCTCACCGCCAACGGCCCGCCATTTCAAAGCCGCTGAACCGGACTGTCCGTGTCTACACCGATGGTTCAGCGCGTTTTCAATTCCCCGGCATCCACCCGCAACCGGGTTTCAAACGCCTTGGAAATATGGGATTTCAAGGCCTGATAGGCGGCTTCACCATCATGGGCCTCGATGGCGGTTACGATTTGGTCATGTTCGGCCAAAGCCACCTCGTCGCGGCCTTCGGCTGCAAATGACGTCGTCGCCATCAGCGCCATCGACCGATGCACAAGATCCAGTTGCTGCACCAAAAAGCGGTTGTGGCTGGCCAGGTGGATCAGCTTGTGAAACCGCTTGTTGGCGCGCGACAACAGCCGTGGATCCCCGCCCAGCAAAGCGCGATCATCCTCGACCATACCGCGCAGCACGCGAATTTCCTCATCCGCCGCATGCCGGGCGGCCAGACGCGCCGCGAGGCCCTCCAACTCGGTGCGCACGGTGTAGAGTTCTGACAACTGGTTGTGATCCAGTGACGCCACGATCAGACTGCGGCCGTCCCGGGTCAGCATGGATTGGGTTTCCAGCCGTTGCAACGCCTCACGCACCGGGGTGCGCGACACGCCCAGCCGCTCTGCCATTTCCGATTCCACAAGGCGATCACCGGGCTTGTAAACCCCCGCCTCAATCGACTCGAGGATCAAAGTATAGGCATCTTTTTGCACGTCATTCCCTTTCCCATGCGGGCAGCAGCACTATCCCCGCTTTCACAAAAGGTACAACCCGCCGATTGCCGAAACCTGCGCAACAGTCTAGTCAAGGTCATGGTCAAACAACACTTCAGCCACGTCACCACTTGGGTCTTTGATCTGGATAACACGCTTTATCCACCGCAGTATCGGCTGTTTGATCAGATCGAGGTGCGGATGACGGCCTGGGTGATGCAGGCGCTGGGGGTGGGCCGGACCGAAGCGGACCGGCTGCGCCAGCACTATTGGGACAGCTACGGCACCACGCTTGCGGGCCTGATGCGCGAGCATGATGTGGACCCCGCCCCCTACCTGACAGATGTGCATGACATTGATTTCACTGTCCTTCCTGCCGATCCCGATCTGGCTGCCGCCCTGCGCGCCCTGCCCGGCCGCCGCATCGTCTACACCAACGCCTGCGAGCCCTACGCCCATCGTGTGCTGGCGGCGCGCGGGCTGAGCGGCCTTTTTGACGCGGTTTACGGTGTGGAACATGCGGGTTTTCGCCCCAAACCCGAACGCGCGGCCTTTGAGACGATTTTTGCAATCGACGGGCTGTCTCCCGACTGTGCCGCCATGTTTGAGGATGACCCGCGCAATCTGGCAGCGCCGCACCAGATGGGAATGCGGACGGTGCATGTCGCACCGAAGGACCTGAAATCACTTCATATTCAGCATCACACCGATGATTTGACCGCCTTTCTGCGGCAACTGGTCTGACCTGCGACACCATGCCAAGGTGTTGGTCAAGGCGTTGTTGGTTCTCTGTGCGATAGCCTTTGATTTCTGTTGCACCAGCTTTAAGCCCCCAATAAAGCGCAACCGCCGATGACATGCGCCAAGACAGCAACCGTGCGCGCTATCTGCTGGTCCGCGCGGTCACCCTGCTGGTTCTGGCCGTGAACCCCTTGGGTTCGGTCGCGTTGGCGCTGACTGGCGTTCCAGAGGTTTTCGCCCTGTTGCTCTGGGTGACCTTGCCCTGAACCGAGACGCTTTGTCGCTTCGCATTCTCCGCCACGCGGCGTATCTTTGGCAGTATAGAGGGCGAACATGATACGGATCAGCACCGACATTCTGGTTTCAGGCGGCGGGGTCGCGGGCCTTACGGCGGCGGCTGCCTTTGGCGCAGCCGGATTTTCCGTAATCTGCGTCGATCCGACCCCCCCGGTGACCGATGCCGATGCCGAAGGGGCGGATTTGCGCACAACGGCGATCTTGCACCCGTCGATCCCGGTGCTGCAGGCGGCCGGGCTTTGGGCGCGGCTGGAACCCCATGCCGCCCCGTTGCAGATCATGCGCATCGTTGACGCCGGCGGCGTTACTGCCGAACCGCGTGTTGTCAAAGACTTCGATGCCGCCGATCTGTCAGACTTGCCCTTTGGCTGGAACCTGCCGAACTGGCTTTTGCGACGTGAAATGGTGGCGCGCTTGGCCGACCTGCCGGGTGTGCGGTTCATGCCGGGGCTGGCGACAACGGCGCTGTTCACCCGGTTGGATCAGGCCCGCGTGACCCTTTCTGACGGGCAGCGCATCGACGCCAAACTGGTCATAGCGGCAGACGGGCGCGGATCGACCATGCGCGAAGCCCTTGGGATTGCAGTTAAAACCACCCGATATGGTCAAAAGGCCCTGGCCTTTGCCGTCACCCACCCCATCCCTCATGCCCATGTGTCGACCGAAATTCACCGATCCGGCGGGCCGTTCACCTTGGTGCCACTGCCGGATCGCGGTGGTCTGCCCTGCTCTGCCGTGGTCTGGATGGAAACCGGACCAGAGGTTGCGCGCCTGGCCGCCCTGCTGGTGCCGGACTTCGAGGCTGCCATGTCCCTGCGGTCCTGCCATATTCTTGGCCCCTTGACGCTGGCCTCACGCCGTTCGGTCTGGCCGATCATCAGCCAGATCGCGGACCGGATGGCGGGCGAGCGCGTGGCGCTGATGGCCGAGGCCGCGCATGTGGTGCCGCCGATCGGGGCGCAGGGGCTGAACATGAGTCTGGCCGATCTGACCGTTCTTCTGGAACTGGCACAGGCCGACCCGGCAGGCATCGGATCGGTCAGAATGCTGGACACCTACCACCACCGCCGCCATCCGGATGTCCTGGCGCGGGTCACGGGCATCGACATGCTGAACCGCGCCTCGATGATGGGCGCGCAGGGGCTGCGGGATTTGCGTGCAGGCGCGCTCAACACCCTTTATGCGGTGGCACCCTTGCGCAAAACGCTGATGAAAGTCGGGATCGGGCTGCGTCAGGGCGGATTTCACTCACTCTGATCCGGATTGAAGAAAACCCGCTCTACAGCACCGCCTCTATCCCCCGCCGCAACCGCGCCACGGTTGCGGGCACATCGGCCAGCTTATCCAAGCCAAACAGGCCCAGACGAAAACTGCGGAATTCGGCACCTTCGCCGACCTGCAACGGCACCCCTGCGGCGATCTGTAGCCCCAAGGCCTTGAACTTGCTGCCATTCTGAATATCCGCATCGGCCGTGAACGACACCACAACCCCCGGCGCGGCAAAGCCCTCCGCCGCCACCGACATCACACCCCGAGCCGCCAGCAGCGCCCGCACCGCCGTGCCCAAAGCCCATTGCGCAGCCTTGGCCTCAGCAAACCCCATCGCCTTGGTTTCCAGAATGGCGGCGTGAAACCCCACAATCGCATCCGTCGGCATGGTGGCGTGATAGGCATGGCCGCCACCCTCATAGGCCGCCATGATGGCGCGCCATTTCTTCAGATCAATCGCAAAGCTGTTCGAAGTCGTCTCCGCCAGCCGCGCCTCGGCCAGGGGGCTCAGCATGACGATGCCCACCGCAGGCGAGGCCGACCAGCCCTTTTGTGGCGCAGAGATCAACACGTCCACCCCCGTGGCCGCCATATCCACCCAGACACAACCGCTGGCGATGCAGTCCAGCACCATCAGCGCCCCCACCTCATGCGCCGCCTGCGCCAAGGCTGCGATGTAGGCATCGGGCAGAATGATGCCCGAACTGGTTTCGACATGCGGCGCAAACACCGCTTCGGGGCGGATTTCGCGGATTTTCGCACAGACCTCGTCAATCGGCGGCGGCGCGAAGGGGGCCTGCGCCCCATTGCCCGCAGGCCGTGCCATCACCACCGTGGTCGCGGCGGCAAAACCACCCGCGTCGAAAATCTGGCTCCAGCGGTAGGAAAACCAGCCATTGCGGACGATCAGGGCCGAGCCTTGCCCGAATTGCCGCGCCACAGCCTCCATCGCATAGGTGCCGCCACCCGGCACCAAAGCCACCGCCTGCGCATTGTAAACCTCGCACAGAAGGCCCGAAGTTTCGCGCATAACCGCTTGGAATTTCGCAGACATATGGTTCAACGACCGATCGGTGAACACCACCGAGAATTCTTCCAACCCGCCTTCGTCAACATGGGCATGCGGCAATTTCATCGCGCTCTCCTCAAAGATATGAAGTCAGCCTATCCCATTTCATCTTGGCGTAAATACTCAAATCCCGCCATGTCAGCCAGCCCGGGGCACGCAGGTCTGCGCGCCCGTTCGGCACTGAAAACAGTCCACTGGACTGGTTTCGCCACAGCTTCGCTTGGGCCGTGCCTTACCCCAGCGGCCCCGGCCTGCGTTCCTCGGTCAGCAACACATTCGCCTCCACTCCACCCACCCCCGGCAGCGTCATGATCCTGCGCCGCAGCACGCGCTCAAAATCGGCAATGTCGCGGGCGACCACGCGCAGGCGGTAGTCGAACAGGCCCAGCACATGCTGCACCACCTGCACTTCGGGGATGGCGACCACGGCGCGCTCAAAATCCTCAAGGCTGACGCGCCCCTTGGTGGCCAGTTTCACCCCCAGAAACACCGTCACCCCAAATCCCAAGGCCGCGCGGTCGACATCCACCCGCCGCCCCGCAATCACCCCTGCCTCCTCCAACCGCCGCACCCGCCGCCAAGCCGCTGGCTGTGACAGGCCCAAACGCCGCCCCAATTCCCCAGCAGAAACCCCCGCATCCCGGGACACATCCCGCAAAATCGCGCGGTCCAGATCATCCAGGTCGATCACAGCGGCAAGCCCTCGCTGTCCTTGATGGTGGCGATCAGCATCAGCGCCTCCAGTTCCGAAATATGCGGCAGCGCCAGAATGCGGTATCGGTACACCTCTTGATAGTGCGCCATATCCCGCGCGATCACGTTCAGGCGCACGTCGACCCGGCCCAGAAACGTCTCGATCCCCACCACTTCGGGCACCTCGCGCGACGCCGCGATGAATTCGTCAAAGGCGCGCGGATTGGTCTTGTCGAGCGTAAAACGCAAGGACACCTCCACCTCGTACCCCAGGGCCCGCCAATTGATCACCGCCTGTTCGGCCCGGATCACGCCGGTTTCCGTCAACCGCTCCAACCGCCGCCATAGGGTTGCAGGCGTCACCCCTGCCCGCAACGCCAGATCGGCGCGGGGCAGCGACGGTTCGGCCAGATGGTGCCGCAGGATGCGGCGGTCGGTGTCGTCTATTTGCATGAATTTTCCGATATTTTAAAATATGCGCATGATTATTTGCAGAAAAATCGGAACTCGTCAAACAATGCAGACGATCCCAGCGAAAAATCCCTATCCTGCGCCCATCAACCAATGGAGAACCACCATGCGCGTTTATTATGACCGTGACTGCGACATCAACCTGATCAAAGACAAGAAAGTCGCGATCCTTGGCTATGGCTCGCAGGGCCACGCCCACGCGCTGAACCTGCGCGATTCGGGGGCAAAGAACCTTGTTGTGGCGCTGCGCGAAGGCTCGCCTTCTGCCAAGAAAGCCGAAGGCGAGGGCCTGAAGGTCATGGGCATCGCCGAAGCCGCCGCCTGGGCCGATCTGATCATGTTCACCATGCCGGATGAGTTGCAGGCCGCGACCTACAAGAAATACGTCCACGACAACATCCGTGAAGGCGCCGCGATTGCCTTCGCCCACGGCTTGAACATCCACTTCGGCCTGATTGAGACGAAACCCGGCGTCGACGTCATCATGATGGCCCCCAAAGGCCCGGGCCACACCGTGCGCGGCGAATACACCAAGGGCGGCGGCGTGCCCTGCCTTGTCGCCGTTCACCACGACGCATCGGGCAAGGCGATGGAAATCGGCCTGTCCTATTGCTCGGGCATCGGCGGCGGCCGTTCGGGCATCATCGAGACCAACTTCCGTCAGGAATGCGAAACCGACCTGTTCGGTGAGCAGGCAGTTCTTTGCGGCGGTCTGGTCGAACTGATCCGCATGGGCTTTGAGACGCTGGTGGAAGCCGGATACGAGCCGGAAATGGCCTATTTCGAATGCCTGCACGAGGTCAAGCTGATCGTCGACCTGATCTATGAAGGCGGCATTGCCAACATGGATTACTCGATCTCGAACACCGCGGAATATGGCCAGTATGTCTCGGGTCCGCGCATCCTGCCCTATGACGAAACCAAGGCCCGCATGAAAGCCGTGCTGTCCGACATCCAGTCCGGCAAATTCGTGCGCGATTTCATGCTGGAAAACGCCGTGGGTCAGCCGACGATCAAGGCCTCGCGTCGTTCGAATGATGAGCATCAGATCGAACTGGTCGGCAAGAAACTGCGCGACATGATGCCGTGGATTTCCAAGGGCAAGATGGTCGACCGTTCACGGAACTAAGCTGGTTGGGTTGAACCCCACCCTACGATAATGGCAAAGGCCGGAGCATCACTTCGGCCTTTTGCTTTTGCGCTATGATGCTACACTGTGTGCATCATAGCACGCCAAAGGTCATGCTTTTGCTCAACAAAACGGAAGTCTACGATCTCACGGCACATAGGGTTTTCATTGCCCTGAATGTTGCAGCGGCAGTCGGGTCTGTGCTTGTCCTGTGGCCCTTTGCAGGCAAGTCGATCCCCAGCGCCAGCTTTTTCGATCTCGCTGAACTGATGTTCATTTATGTCATCGCGCATTTCATCTGGTTTTTCGGAATCGCCGTTCTTGGCGGTCCTGTTTGGATTGTGATGCACCAACTGGGTCTGCGCGATTGGATACACGCCGGCCTAACGGGTGGGGTTTTGTTGGGCGTGGCCTGCATGGCGCAGATGACCAACTTTTTCACCGGCCATTCAAACTCGCTGATCGAAGCGACCAAGTCGGCAGGTCAATGGATATGGAAAGATCATCGCTTGACAGCCGAAGGTTGGGCTGATGCCATCCGAACTTCCCTCTGGATCAGCCTGCTGGGCATCGCTCTCGGCTTGGTCATTTGGCGCATCGCATACAGACGCATCGTGGTTTGACCCTAAGCCTCGGCGATTTGTTCGGAGCGAGCACTCCGGCTCTGTCGATTTGCGCTTTTCCAAATACGCCAGGGGTCCGGGGGCTAGCCCCCGGCGTTGGCAACGTATATGCGCCAAAAGGTTGAGGCTCGATGAAAACGCCCCCCGTAACCTATTGATTTCATGTAACCCATATTTTGTCCACGCGTGGACACATCCTAAACCGCCGCCTGCACCGCCCCCACGATTTCATCCACCACTTGCTCCAACAGCGCCTCGTCCTCGCATTCGGCCATCACCCGGATCAAGGGTTCGGTGCCGGATTTGCGGATCAGAATGCGGCCTTTGCCGTGGATCCGGTCGGTGTTCGCCGCAATCACCGCCTGCACCGCTTCGGCTTTCAGCGGTTCCAGCCCCTGCGCATAGCGCACATTCTTCAGCATTTGCGGCACGGTTTCGAACTGGCGCACCAGATCACCCGCCGCTCGCCCCGTCCGCGCCATTTCGGACAGGAATTGCAGGCCCGCAATCAAACCATCCCCAGTGGTGGCATAGTCAGTCATCACGATATGGCCTGACTGCTCGCCGCCCAGATTGAACCCGCCGCGCCGCATTGCCTCAACCACATAGCGGTCGCCGACGGCGGTGCGCTCTAGCCGCAAGCCCCGCGCTGCCAGATGCCGTTCCAACCCCAGATTGGACATCACGGTGGCGACCAGAGTATTGCCCTGCAGACGGCCCTCATCAGCCCAGCGGCCCGCCAGCAGCGCCATGATCTGATCGCCATCGGCCACGCGGCCATGCTGGTCGAGGATCATCACCCGGTCGGCGTCACCGTCCAGACAGATGCCGACATGCGCACCATGCGCCACCACCGCCTCGGCGGCGGTCTGGGTATAGGTCGATCCGCAATGGTCGTTGATGTTCTTGCCATTCGGGGCCACGCCCACCGGGATCACCTCGGCCCCCAATTCCCACAGCACTTGCGGGGCGGCCTTGTAGGCGGCCCCGTTGGCGCAATCGATCACCACCTTCAGCCCATCCAGACGCAGCCCGGCCGGAAAGGTGGTCTTGGCATATTCGCCATAGCGCCCCAAGGCATCGTCGATGCGCTTGGCGCGGCCGATGTTTTCAGGCTTGGCGGGGATGATGTCACCCTCGACCATTGCCTCGATCTCCAATTCGGCGGCATCGGACAGCTTGAAGCCATCGGGGCCAAAGAACTTGATGCCGTTGTCCTGGTGCGGATTGTGGCTGGCAGAGATCATCACCCCCAGATCCGCACGCATGCTGCGGGTCAGAAACCCCACCGCGGGCGTCGGCACCGGACCCAGCAGCAGCACATTCATGCCGGTGCTGGTCAGACCCGCTGTCAGGGCGTTTTCGAGCATATAGCCCGACAGCCGCGTGTCCTTGCCGATCACCACCCTGTGGCCAGCCGACCCATCGCGGCGAAAGAACCGCCCAGCCGCAGCGCCCAGTTTCAGCGCCATTTCGGCGGTCATCGGGTAGGTGTTGGCGCGGCCCCGCACGCCATCGGTGCCAAAGAGTTTGCGGCTCATGTGGCCTCTCCTGTTGTTGCGGCGCGCCAAAGTGACAGCGCTTGCCGGGTTTCGGCCACGTCATGGACGCGGATCATCTGCACGCCCTGCGCCGCACCCGCCAAGGCCACGGCCAAACTGCCGGGCAGGCGTTTGGCGGCGTCGGATTCGGTGGCGATGGTGCCAATGAACCGTTTGCGGCTGGCCCCCAAAAGCACCGGAACGCCGAGATTGTGAAACAGCGACAGGCGCGCCAGCAGCGCAAGGTTGTGGGCCAAGGTCTTGCCAAAACCGATGCCGGGATCAACCGCCAGCTTTGCACGCGGAATGCCTGCGGCCATCGCCTCGGACAGCCGCGCGGCCAAGGCATCATACACATCCAGCAGCACGTTGTCATACCGCGGGTCGTCCTGCATGCTGTCGGGCGTGGCAATCGAGTGCATCAGGATCACCGGACGCCCCGACGCGGCGGCCACAGCCGCCATCGCCGGATCAAACTGCAGCGCGGTGACATCGTTCAGAATCGTGGCGCCGGCGGCAAAAGCGGCACCGGCCACCGCCGCCTTGCGGGTGTCGATCGAGATCGGGATGGCCAGTCCACCAGCGCGCAACGCCGCAATCACCGGCGCGGTGCGTGCGATTTCTTCAGCCGATTGCACCGCAACCGCGCCGGGCCGGGTGCTTTCACCGCCAATGTCCAGAATATCCGCCCCGGTGGCCATCCGCCGCGCCTGCATCAGTGCGGCATCGGGGCGCAGGAACAGTCCGCCATCGGAAAAGCTGTCCGGGGTGACATTCAGAATGCCCATGACGCGGGGCGCGTTCATCACCAGACCGCCAAAATCAGGGCGTCGGGTGCAAAGCCTGTCGCGTGTTTCGGCGTCCAGATCCGTCACAGCAATCACCCGCGCGGGCGCATCGCGGTGCAGAACCTCCACCCGGTCAAACCACCCCAGACCGCCCGCAAGCGGCAAGGCCCCCGAAGGGCGGGCGGGATCTGACATCGGGATCGGTCTGACATAGTGCATGCGTCCTCCTAAAGCCCGACACGGGGTCACGGCAAGGGGGAAGCGTCACGCCCTTTGCACCCGCACGCGGCTTCCCGCCGGAAGTGCAACATCCCCGTGAAGCACCAGACGGTCTGCCGCCATCAGTTCCGCCAGCCACAGCGCCAGCGCCACCGGCGCGCGGTCATGCGGGCCATCGACGGCATCCAGCACCAGTTTCGACGGCGCCCAGACGATCATCTGACCCCGCTTGATGTTCCAGTCAATCTCGGTGCGCGTGGCCACCACCACGCAGCGCGGATCGCGCGCAGCCAGCGCCCAGGCATTCTGCTCGATTGCCAGCAGATCCACCCGGCGTTGCGTCGGGTTGTGCGCAGTCTGGGGGCGCGGCACATCGGGCAGACCCACGGCCAGGATCACCGGCAGACCCTGCGCCTGCAACGCATCCAGACGCTGCGCCAGATCGGGTGCGGCAATGGTGGCATTGTCCAGATAGGCCACCAATGGATGCACTGCGGCCTCTTGCCCGTCCTGTCCCACCACCTTGACCGCCACCTCGGCCCGACTGCGCACGATCTCAACGCCCAGCTTGTAGGGCCCGATGTCCAGCTTTTCGATCCGCACGAACACCCGCATCGCCTGCGGTTCGGCCAGAATGCGTTCGGCCAGCCGTTCCGCCAGCGTTTCCAGCAGGTTCAACCGTTCCGCCGCCAGTTCGGTGGCAATCGCCTCGGTCAGGGTGTCATAGGACAGGATCAGATCAACATCATCGTTCAGCGGTTGTGCTGCCGGACGCACCTCGACCACCACGTTGAACATCACCCTCTGGGTATGGCCGCGCTCTTTTTGAAACGCTCCGATTTCAACCTCGACGATGTGGTCGCGCAGGCTGATCCGGTCGCGCGGATCGGCATGCGCAGAGGCGACCGAGCGTTCCTCGGGATGGGCAAAGGCAAGCCGGATATCGTTGGTCATACTGCCCCCTGAAAGGCCTGAAACACGAAGGGCAGGCTAATGCCCGCCCCCGGTCGTGCCATGCCCGAAGGCGACGCCCCGCGCAAGGGGGGCGACGTCAGGGTTGGCGGTAGAACAAATGCGCGCCAATGGCTGCGGTCTGCGGAAAGCTGCGGGCCCAGTTCGGATGGACGGCGCGGGTGTGAAAATGCGTGGCCCCGGTCGTCAGCGCGCGCGGCGCCCCGTCCAGCATCACACGGGCGATGCGCCCGGCCAGATCCGCGGCCCCGGCATCGCGCATCACATCGCGGTTGCCATCGCAATTGTAAGAAAACTGGCAACCGCCGCCGCCGCTTTGACCCACAACGCCACAGACGGTTTTCGGATAGGCCGGGCTGTCGACACGGTTCAGGATGACTTCGGCCACCGCGAACTGACCCTTCAGTGTCTCGCCACGGGATTCAAAATACAAAGCGGTTTTCAGGCATTGCCACTGCGCATCGCCCTCTGGGGCGGCTTGCGCGTAAAGCCATGCCGCGCTGTATTCGATCACTTTGGGCGCCGCGACCTTTTCAGCCTTGCGCGCAGAGGTGGTTTTCACGACCACTTTCGGACCCACGGCCATGGCGGTGCGTTCGGCGTTGGTGATGGCATCAACGGTTTTGTGTTCCGCCCCCAGAAGCGAGGCAAATTGTGTGCCGATCAGGCTGGTCGGATCGTTGGATCGGCTCACCGTCACATCGGCGTAGGCCGCCCCGCTAAGGACGCAAAGCGCCGCAAGGGCGTTCGTCCAGGCTTGGTGCAAGCGCATTGTCTAATGGTCCCGGTTGTTTCATCGGCAGTCTTCGACGTCACCAGCCTGTGGCCTGCGACGAGTGTCGGGCGTAACGAAGGAAACCGGGGCTGGCTAGCCAAGTGGCAAAATTACAACGGAATTCGCCACAATTTAAGCGGATTTCCGCCAAAACTGTTCAGAATCCACATTCACTGCGATTCGCAACTTCAAGATATTGTTGTGGAATTCGACATATCCACACGATCGGCCAAGGCCAGATGCGCCGCCGCCAACCGCGCCAATGGCACCCGATAGGGCGAACAGGACACGTAATCGAAGCCGGCCTTGCGGCAAAAGTCGATTGATTCGGGATTGCCGCCATGTTCGCCGCAGATCGACAACGTCAAGTCGGCGCGGGTGGCCCGACCGCGTTCTGCACCGATGTGCAACAACTCACCAACGCCATCGACGTCCAGCACATGGAAGGGATCTTCGGGGAAAACGCCCTGCTGCACATAGGTGTTCATGAAACGGCCGGCGTCATCGCGGCTTAGGCCATAAGTCATCTGCGTCAAGTCGTTGGTGCCAAAAGACAGGAAAGCGGCGTGTTGCGCAATTTCACCCGCACGCAGGGCGGCACGCGGGGTTTCCACCATCACCCCCAGTTTGTAATCAAAATCCACCCCGGTTTTCACCCGCACCGCCGCCGCAACCGCGTCGATATGGGTCTTGACCAGTTCCACCTCGCGCCGCGCCGACACCAGTGGGATCATGATTTCAGGCACGACGGGCGTGCCCTTGCGGGCAATTTCCACTGTCGCCTCAAAGATCGCCTGCGCCTGCATCGCGTAGATTTCCGGCAGCACGACACCCAAACGGACGCCGCGCATGCCCAGCATCGGGTTGAATTCGGCCAGCGCCTCGGCCCGGCGCACCACGTCGGACAAGGGCTTGTCCAGCGCCTCGGCCAATTCGCGCAGACCTTCGCGGCTGTGCGGCAGGAATTCGTGCAAGGGTGGGTCGAACAGGCGGATGCACACCGGCAGGCCCGCCATGATTTCGAACAATTGTACAAAATCGGCGCGCTGCATCGGTAACAGCCGCGCCAGCGCCGCCGCGCGGTCTTTCGAGGTGTCGGCGAAGATCATCTCGCGCATCACCACAAGGCGGTCGTCGTCGAAAAACATATGCTCGGTGCGGCACAGACCAATGCCCTGCGCCTCAAACTGCCGCGCCGTCGCGGCATCCGCCGGGGTGTCGGCATTGGCGCGAATGCCGATGTCGCGGAAGGTATCGGCCCAACCGAGCAGCTTGCGGAAAGCATCATCGAGCGCCGGAGCCAGCATTTCGGCCGCACCCACCAAAACCTCACCCTTGGTGCCATCAACCGTCACCAGATCGCCTTCATGGAAGGTGCGGCCATCGGCAGAGATCAGGCGTTTGTCTTTGGAATCAAGCCGAAGGCCCGAAGCCCCGACCACACAAGGCACGCCCAGACCGCGCGCGATCACCGCCGCGTGGCTGGTCACGCCGCCACGTTCGGTCAAAACGCCCACCGCCGAATGCATGCCGCGAATGTCCTCGGGGGCGGTTTCGCGCCGCACCAGAATGCATGGCTCGCCCCGTGCCGCCGAGGCCTGCGCCGCCTGTGACGAAAACACGATCCGCCCGACAGCCGCCCCCGGTGAGGCCGCAATGCCCTTGGCAAACACGTCCCGCGCCGCCCGCGTGTCGACCTGCGGGTGCAGCAGTTCCGACAGCGCCCGCGGTTCCACCCGCAGCACCGCCTCTTCCCGGCTGATCACGCCGTCCTCGGCCATGGCCACCGCAATTTTCAACCCGGCGCGGGCGGAACGCGCGACCTTGATCGCGTCCAGAACCGACAGCTTGCCATCCTCGATGGTGAATTCGATCTGCATCTCTTCGCGCAGCCGTTGCCGACAGGCCGCGCCATGGCGCACCAGATCGGCAAAGATTTCGGGCGCGATGTCTTCCAGCGATGGTCCCCGTTTGTCGCGGGTCAGATACATCGCTTCGGTCTTCTTCAACGCATCCCGGCCCTGACTTTGGCCCAGATAGCGCCCGGTGATTTGCGCAAGCCCGGTCACAGGGTCAATGAATTGCATGACGCCCGATCCGGAAATCCCCTGCCCGATGCCTTGGGCCATTTCCTGCACCACCAAGCCCAAGGCCGCCTCGACCGGAGCGCCTTTGGCCTGGCGCAGCAGGCGGGCAGAGGTGCCTTCCCAGGCCCGCGCCATCGACCGCAGCACCTCTGACAGCTGTTGCGCAGGCTCTTCGGGGAAGGGCTCTTCCATTTCGCGCTCATAATGCCGCAGGGCGTCGCGCAGACTGTCAGGGGTGGCTATGCCAGAATCGAACATATCGGGGTCAAGCCGGGCGACGTGCGTGGCGTAGGCTTGCACAAATCGAAGGTAGAGCGCATCCGCCGCCTCGCGCCCGTGGCTTTGGACAAGCCGCGCGTGCTGGCCCGCGTTCATGCCGATGTTCAGCACGGTGCCCGGCCCGCCCCAATCGGGATTCTCGGGCGAGGGGCGCACGGAGATCAGCGGCGTCGGGCCGAAATGCGACAGGATCGCCGCCGCATCGACCGCATGACCCGCCGCAATCGCGCGCACGGTCTGCGCGGGCAATGCCACGGTTTCGGGCACCGGCAACTCCAGCCGCACCAGCCGTTGCAGGCATTTCGCACGCCAGCCATGGGCGGCGGTGCGGATGTCGGCACTGGGGGTGATCTCGGCGAATTCGGCGATTTTCTGCACTGCGGCACCTTTGGTTTGC
>JANPOY010000132.1:0-19802 GCA_031428215.1 Paracoccaceae bacterium | reverse complement strand
CCACTGCCCGAATTGGATAAAATTGGCGCGGGGCACGGGCCGCGCCGCCCCGGACCTGATCCGGGGCCGCATGCTTGCGGGTTAAGGCCCCGGATCAGGTCCGGGGCGGCGTGGCGTGCAGGTCAGGCTTGCCACCGATCCAGGTGGCGCGGATGGCGCGGTCGTCACCGAGCATGATCGTCGGGAAAATCGCCTGCCAAACATCGGTGGCGCGGCGTGTGGCCTGTTCGATGGCTGGGGTCGATTGCAGATCGAGGATGGTCAGATCCGCCTCCATCCCCGGTGCGATGTTGCCGATCTGATGTTCGGCATGCAGCGCGCGGGCCGAACCCACGGTGGCCAGCCACCACAATTGCGACGGATGCAGGGCCTGACCGCGCAATTGCGCCACCTCATAAGCTGCCGCCATGGTGTGCAGCATCGAGAAGGATGAGCCGCCGCCGGTGTCGGTGGCAAGGCCGACGCGCAAACTGTGGGCCAGCCCCATGTCAAACAGGCCCGATCCGATGAAGCTGTTCGAGGTCGGGCAATGCACAAGACTGGCCCCGGCTTCGCGCAGCCGGCCCTTTTCGCGGGCGGTCAGGTGGATGGCATGGCCGTAAACCGCCCCTTCACGCAGCAGGCCCTGCGCCTCGTAAGTGTCGAGATAATCACGCGATTGCGGGAACAGGTCTTTGACCCAGGCGATTTCATCGACCTGCTCGGACAGATGGGTTTGCATCAGGCAATCGGGGTATTCGCGCCAAAGCGCGCCCAGCGCGGCCAGTTGCTCTGGCGTCGAGGTGGGGGAAAAACGCGGGGTTATGACGTAGGACAACCGGTCCACCCCGTGCCATTTCTGCAGCAACAGCTTGCTGTCGTCATAGGCGGATTGCGGGGTGTCGCGCAGGGCTTCGGGTGCGTTGCGGTCCATGCAGGTTTTGCCGGCCCAGGCGCGCAGGCCGCGGGTTTGGGCGGCGGCGAAGAAGGCATCGACCGATTCGGGGTGTATGGTGGCGTAAGTACACATCGACGTGGTGCCATGGGCGCGGGCGAGGTCACAATAGCGGTTCGCCACCTCATCGGCATAGGCGCGCGAGGCAAAGCGCAGCTCTTCCGGGAAAGTGTAGCTGTTCAACCAGTCGATCAACCGTTTGCCCCATGAGGCGATGATGGCGGTCTGCGGGTAATGCACATGCGCGTCGATGAACCCCGCCGAGATCAGGCAACGGCCATAATCGGTGACGCGGGCCTGTGGGTACTGCGTGCGCAAGGCATCGGCGGGACCGGTGGCGACGATCTTGCCCGCGTCCACCACCACCGCGCCCCGGCTTTCATGGCGGGCGGCATCCTCGCCCATGGCAAAAGGGTCGCCGGTGAAGGACAAAACCTGCCCCAGAAGAATATCGGTCATTGCATACTCCGCTTGCCAAACCCTGTTAGACTATAGGCTTATGAAATGGCGGTAAATTTCCGCGCAGCCTCTGTTTCGTTGAAACAGCTTTGGTTAAAGAGGGGCAATAGGGGGCGCTTATGGCCGAAGATCTGGCATTGATGGACGAGGATGAGGTGCACGCGGATCGCGTGGCGGCCATTCTGGATGCTGTCGAGGCCGAAGACGCGGCGCGACTGGCGCAGTTGTTGGAGCCGTTGCACGCGGCGGATGTGGCCGACCTGTTGGAGCAGATCGGCGGGTCGGATCGTCGGGCGCTGCTGGCATTGTGGGCGGGGGAAATCGACGGCGAGCTGCTGTCGGAACTCGACGAATCCATCCGCGAAGAGGTGATCGAATCGCTGCCGCGCGAGGTGGTGGCCGAAGCCATGCGCGAGTTGGACTCCGATGACGTGGTCGACATCCTTGAGGATCTGGATACGCCGCAGCAAGACCTGATCCTTGGTGCGCTTCTGGATGCCGACCGTGTCGCCGTCGAGGCGGCTCTGGCCTTCCCCGAAGAATCTGCAGGCCGCTTGATGCAGCGTGAGGTGGTGGTGGCCCCCGAGCATTGGACGGTGGGGGAAACCATTGATTTCCTGCGCGAAACCGACCATCTGCCAGACCAATTCTATCACGTGATCCTGACCGACCCGCGCATGAAACCTGTGGGCTATGTGACGTTGGGGCGGCTGTTGTCGTCGCGGCGTGAGATCCGGTTGAAAGACATCCTGGAGGACAGTTTTCGCACGGTTCCGGCCACGGAATCAGAGGCCGACGTGGCCTATATGTTCAACCAGTATCATCTGATTTCGACGCCGGTGGTCGATGCCTCGGGCCGGTTGGTGGGCGTGATCACGATTGACGACGCCATGAACGTGCTGGACGAGGAACACGAGCAGGACATGCTGCGTCTGGCCGGGGTTGGCGATGATTCGAGCCTGTCGGACGGGGCTTTTGCCACCGCGCGACAGCGGTTGCCTTGGCTGGTGGTGAACTTGTTCACGGCGTCTTTGTCGGCGTTTGTGATCTCGCGGTTTCAATCGACGATCACGTCGCTGGTGGTGCTGGCGGCGCTGATGCCGATTGTGGCCTCGACCGGGGGCATTGCCGGGACGCAGTCGCTGGCCGTCGCCGTGCGGGCGCTGGCGACGCGCAGTCTGACCTCGGCCAACGCCAAGCGGGTGGTGTTGCGTGAGTTGGTGGGTGGGATTTTGAACGGCTTTGGCCTGGCGATCATTCTGGGGCTGGCCGGGTTTCTGATCTTTGGTGACTGGAAACTGGGTGTGGTTCTGGGCGTGGCAATGATCTGCAACCAGATTGTTGCGGCGATGGGCGGGGTGCTGGTGCCCTTGGGGTTGAGCCGAATGAAGCTGGACCCGGCGCTGGCCTCGGGGACGTTTGTGACGACGCTGACGGATGTGTTGGGCTATCTGACCTTTCTGGGGTTGGCGAGCATGTTCCTGTTATGATGGACAAATCCGAAGCGCGCGGCAGGGCATTTGCCGCCCGCAAAGCCGCCTTTGCCGCAGGGCAGGGGCAAGCGGCCGAGATCTTGGCCGATTTTCTGGCGACGCATCGGACGGCGGCGCTGTCGGGTTATATGGCGATGCGGACGGAAATTGACCCGATGGCGGCGATGGCGGCGCATCAGGGGCCGGTCTGCGTGCCGGTGATCGTGGCGCGGGCGCAGCCGCTGAAGTTCCGCGAATGGACGCCGGGTTGCGCGCTGCTGCGGGGCGAATTTGGCGCGGACATCCCGGCCGAGGGCGTATGGATCGAGCCGCAGGTGCTGATCGTGCCGCTGCTGGCCTTTGACGCGCGCGGCTTTCGGCTGGGCTATGGCGGCGGGTTCTATGACCGCACGCTGCAGGGGTTGCGGGCGCGTCGGCCAACTCTGGCGGTGGGGTTTGCCTTTGCCGCGCAGGAAATGGACGCAGTTCCGATCGACGAAACCGATCAGAGGCTGGATGTGATGGTGACCGAACAGGGCGTTCGGATGTTTGGCCCGGACTGATCGGAATTCGCGATCAGAGTGTCGCTGATCACAATTTACGATCAGTCGGATCGGTTTTACTTCGCTATTGCTTCATCCTTGACGAACATGTTGCCCCAAGCGCGGTCGATCAAATCGGGCGACATCTGATAGGGGATATTCTCGAACTCGCAGATCGAGATCATCTGATCAATCAAGAAGGTCGGTTGATAATTGGCGAAATTGTTCTGGATGGTCGGATACTTGACCTTCAACAGGTGCAACATGGCCTTTTCATCCAGCGGCATCTGTTTTTTGCGCGCCACCATGGCAAAGATCTTCAGAAACATTTCCTGATTGGGGCCGTCAATCTTGATCTTGAAGAAAATCCGCCGCAGGGCCGCGCCGTCAAAAATCTCATTCGGGTGGAAGTTGGTCGAGAAGATCACCAGCGTGTCAAACGGCACCGTGAATTTCTCACCCGATTGCAGCGCCAGAATGTCACGGCTTTCTTCCAGCGGCACAATCCAGCGGTTGACCAGTTTCTGCGGTGGTTCCGATTGGCGGCCCAAGTCATCCACGATGAAAATGCCGCCCGAAGCCTTCAACTGCAGCGGGGCCTGATAGGTGCGCGAGGTGGGGTTGTATTTCAGGTCCAGCATATCCAGCGTCAATTCGCCGCCGGTGATCACCGATGGGCGGTCGCAATAGACATAGCGGTTGTCATAGCGGTTGCCGGTGCGGCGCAGGCTGTTGGGGTCATCGACCGATTCCTCGGCAGCGGAATGCACGATGGGATCATAAACCGTGATCACCTGACCCGAGTATTCGATGGCGCGGGGAATGAAGATCTTGTCACCCAACGCCGCCCGAATGCCGTTCGAAATCGAAGATTTGCCATTGCCGGGGGGGCCATACATCAGGATTGATCGGCCAGAGGTCACCGCCGGACCCAGATTTCCGATCAGATCGGGCGGCAGGATCAAATGGCCCATGCCTTGCATCAACTCCGGGCGGGTCAGGCGGATGTTGCGCACCGATTGCCGCTTCATCTGTTCGGAGTAGGATGCCAAAGGCACCGGCATCGCGCCGTAGTATTCAGATTGCGCCAACGCGTCTAAGGCGCGGGCCTTGCCCGCATCGGTCAGCTGATAGCCCATTTCGTTGGCCGAGGTGGCGTGCATGGTGCCTGTCGCCTCAAGCAGACGTTGGCCGCGGGCCAGGTCCACCAGGGCCTGGGTCAATTGCACCGGCAAGGAAATGGTTCGCGAAATCTCGGAAACCAGGGTCAGGTTCATGCGGAACATGGTTTTCAACAGAATGTCGCGCATCATCACGCTGTTCAGGCCGGTTTCGGCCAGATTGCGCGGTTGCGGTGGGGCGGTCACGCCCAGCGGCACTTGCATATTCATTCCCGACCCTTTCCGCGTTGCGGGCGCGACTTGCGCCCTTGCGGTCAACAATCAGGGGAATGCACTACAAAAGGGGCCGGACTAGGGCCAAAAGATAGAAAATAAGTGTTCCTGACAGCGCCAGGCCCATCGGGAAATCCTTATGGGTCCAACTGGTCCAATCCGCAGTGGCGCTGCGGATGGCGGGGATCATCCGGGACAGGCGATGAGCGGCAAAGGCCCCCAGAAGACAGGCGGCAAACAGCGGCAGCACCGCGCCCCAATCGGCCTTGATGAACACCGGCGCAATGGCCGCGGCGAATTTTGCATCGCCCGCGCCGATCAGTCCGGCGGCATTGGCGATGAAGCCGATCGCCAAAACGGCGGCCCCCAGAACCCAGCCCCAAAGCCACAGCGGGAAGGGCACGGCGATGACCCCGACCACCAGCCAGACCGCCAGCATCGCCATCACGGCCTTGTTCGGGATCTTCATGAATTTCATGTCGCTCCACGACACCCAAATGCCGATGGCGCAGGCAAAAGGCAGCAGGGCAAGCGCGGACAGGGCGGGCAGCATGGCTCAGGTCTCCAGCGCGGCAAGGCTGCGCGCGGCGGCCTCAAAATGTTGGGGATGGGTGTCAACGGCTTGTTGCAGAAGGGCTTTTCCCGCCTGAACGTCGCCTTGCTTGATCGCGGCCAAACCCATGGTGTACAGGAGTTCCGCGCGCTCTGTCTGGCTCATCGGGACCACGGGCAGATCATATTTGCGCTGCCCGGCGCGGGCCAGCACCAGATTGTTCTTGGCCGTGAACATGCTGGCGTCATAGGTGATCGCCTCGACGAACAGCTTTTCTGCCCCGGCATTGTCGCCGCGCGTCAGTTTCGAAAAGCCCCAGTTGTTCAGAACGCCCGCGGGTTTTGTGGTCAGACCCGCGGCAATTTCGTAAAAACTGTCGGCTTTTTTCCAGTTTTTCTGACTGTCTGCCACCATCGCTTCAAGTCGGTAGCGTTCAAAGGTCTCATGCGTGGGCGGGATCTTGTTCAACTCGGCCTCGGCGCGGGGCCATTCATTGGCGCGGATCAACGCATCGGCCAGTGACACGCGGTCATCTGCGGTGCCTTCCGCCGAGTCGGTGATGGCCGTCCAGACCCCAATCGCTTCGGTGGGGCGGTTGGCGCGGATCAGCGATTTCGCCAGACCGCGTTTGATGTCGATGCGGTCGGGCTGCTCGATCGAGGTCTTCTTGAAATAGGCCACGGCCTCATTCGGATCGCCGACGGTCAGCATGATGTCGTTCAGATTGGATTCATCAACCACGTTCACGCTTTTGATGGCGCGCTGCACTTCGGCATCGGATTGCTTCTGACAGGCTGTCAGCCCCACCGTGCCAGTCAGGCACAGGGCAAGTAGAACAGGGTGGCGCATTTTTGCGTCCTTTGTTGGTCGACTGCTCGGTTCGTACTCAGAGTTGCGACAGCAGCACATAGGTGCCGTGGCCGCGCCGCACGAGGTTCATCACTGGTTTTTCAACGTCTTGATCAGCATACACAGAGTTTTCCGTTCGCGCGATAGCCAGCCGCAGATTTTCGCGAATGGAGTCCGATTGGCCACTGTCCAGTGCAAAGGCCTGCTGGAAAACGACGCGGGCCTCGCCGGCCTTGCCGCGCTCCATCAACACGCAACCCAGATTGTTCAGCGCGGGCACAAAGCTGGGGTCGGCCTCGGTGGCGCGGCGCAGGATTTGTTCGGCCTGACCCAGCCGCCCCAATTGCAGATTGGCAGAGCCGATGGCCGACAGCACATCGACGTTCATGCCATGCTCTGACGCAGAGCGCAGATAGGCCTTCAGCGCCAGTTCATATTCGCCGGCCTCCATCAGGCGATGGCCAACCAACAGACCATCCACCCCTTCCTTGCGCGCGTCGGCGCCGGGCGGGGCGTTGCGGGTGGACCCGCCAGATGCACCAAGGCCGCCTGAATTACAGGCGGCCATCAGGGCGAAAATCACGACGGCCAGGGCCGGGCGCAGTGTCACGTAAATCAGCCCCCTCCGAGGGATTTCGAAATGCCGTAGACCGAGGGACCAATCAAGATGATCAGCAGCGGTGGCACAGTGAACATCATTGTGCCCAAGGTCAGCTTGGTCGGCAACTTGTTTGCCAATTCTTCGGCCCGCATCACGCGTTTGTCACGCATTTCCGCAGAATACACCCGCAAGGCTTCGGACATCGAGGTGCCGAAGGTGGCCGACTGCACCAAAGTTGTCACAAAGGACGCTACATCGGGCACGCCGACGCGGTTGGACATGTCTTTCAACACCGCCACACGTTCTTTTCCGGCCTTGACCTCTTGCGCGACCATTTCGAATTCTTCGGCCAAGGCCGGGTAGCCCGCCCGGCTTTCCTTGGCGATGCGGCCGATGGACTGGTCAAGCGATTGCCCGGCCTCAACGCAGACCAGCATCAGATCGAGTGCGTCAGGAAAGCCCGAGATGATTTCATTCTGGCGCATTTGCAGCCGCCGTTGCACCCAGTATTGCGGCAGATAATAGCCCGCGCCCCCGGGGATGATGGTCGACATCACCATGAACTGCGTCGAAACCGCCTGATTGGCGCTGACCACCATGGCGTAAAGCACACCTGCAGCCAAAAAGCCCAGACCCAAGGCGAATTGCGCAAAGTGAAAGGTGCGCACCGCGTTCTTGGACCGGTAGCCCGCACGCAGCATTTTCAGCCGTGATTCAGACATGGTCTCAGCATCTTGCGGTTCCAGAAAGTTGGCGAATTTTTCAAGTTTATCGGTTTTTTCCGACCGCCGCAGATCATGTCCCCGCTGGACCGGCACTTCGACGCCTTTGCGCAAAGTCTTGACCTTGGCGAACGGATCGACCGTTTTTTTCAGCAAGATGGGCAGGACGGCGATGATCAGGACCAGGCCCAGGCCGCCCAAAGCCAGCAGTGGACCCATCGGGCCCAACTGATCTGTCAGGGACGTGTTGATTGATTGCAGAAATCCCATAGCGTCCTCACACTTTGATATTGACCATGATTTTCATGAAAATCACGTTGACGATCAGGAACACCGCCACGACCAGACAGGCCGGAATAAATTCGGGTGCTTCCTGAACAGCGTCGTAATAGTTGGGCTGCAACACGTTGATCATGATCAACGCGCCAATCGGGAAGACCGACAGAAACATGCCCGACCATTTCGCTTCGGCGGTGATGGCCTTGACGCGGCGGAACAGTTTGAAGCGAGACCGGATCACCTTGGACAAGCCTTCCAGAATTTCCGCAAGGTTGCCGCCGGAGGTTTGCTGAATCGTCACCGCCACGGCAAGAAAGCGCAAATCCTGGCTGTCCACTCGTTCGGCAAAGGCTTTCAGGCTTTCGGCAACGTTGCGACCATAGGCGGCCTCATCGCCGATCAGGCCGAATTCGGTGCCCAAAGGATCGGGAATTTCCTTGGCGACGATGCCGATGGCCGAGGAAAACGGATGCCCCACCCGCAAGGAGCGCACCATCAGTTCCACCGCGTCGGGCAATTGCTCGTCCATCAGCGCCATGCGTTTCTTGGCCTTGTTGCTGACCCAGATGAAGACGCCGCCCACCCCCATGCCGATCGCGACAACGATCCGGATGGGCAAAGCGGCGGCGGTGCCAATGGTCAGGCCCAGAAAGGCCACAACCGTCACCAGGGCCATGATCCCCATCAGTTGCGGTGGCGAAAACGCAATATTGGCCTTTTGCGCCTTGGTCGCCAGCATCGAATACAGCGGGATACCCCGTGAATTCATGTGCTGGGTCATTTCCTTGCGCAGCTGTTCCAGCACCTGCTCGCGGTTCTGGTTCTTTTCCAGCAGTGCCAGGCGCCGGCTCATCCGGTTGTTCAGGCTGATGGATTTTCCGAACACCGTCAGATAGATGCCTTCGACCAGCACCAGAACGGCGACGAAAATCAGGATGTAGATGAGAGGGGCGGCTGAGATTTCCATGATATCCCTCAGTTGATGGGTTCGTAGATCGAGGCGGGCAGGTCATAGCCCCACTGGCGGAAACGGTCAGAGTAATGTGACCGCACGCCGGTGGCATTGAACCGCCCGATGATCTTGCCGTTGGGTTCGACGCCGAGGCGTTCATAGCGGAACACCTCTTGCATCGAGATCACGTCGCCCTCCATGCCGGTGATTTCCGTCACCGACACCATCCGCCGTGAGCCGTCCTGCAGGCGCGACGCTTGCACGATCAGGTTCACAGCACTTGCGATCTGGCTGCGCACGGCCTTCAGCGGCATTTCAATACCGGCCATCGCGACCATGTTTTCAAGGCGCGAAATGCCATCACGCGCCGAGTTGGCGTGAATGGTGGTCATCGAGCCATCGTGACCGGTGTTCATCGCCTGCAACATGTCGATGACCTCTTCGCCACGGGTTTCGCCGACGATGATGCGGTCAGGACGCATCCGCAGGGCGTTGCGCAGACAGTCGCGCTGGGTCACAGCACCTTTGCCTTCGACGTTGGCGGGGCGGCTTTCCATCCGGCCGACATGGACCTGTTGCAGCTGAAGTTCCGCCGTATCCTCGATGGTCAGCACCCGTTCGGTGTTGTCGATGAACGATGACAGCGCGTTCAGCGTGGTGGTTTTGCCCGAACCTGTACCGCCCGACACGATGATGTTCAGACGGCAGGACACGGCAGCCTGCAGATACAGCGCGATTTCCTCGGTGAAGGCCCCAAAGCGCACCAGATCGGGCACGCCCAGCTTTTCCTTCTTGAATTTGCGGATAGACACCAGCGATCCATCGACGGCCACTGGCGGCACCATGGCGTTGAAACGGCTGCCATCCTGCAAACGGGCGTCAACATAGGGGTTCGATTCATCGACGCGACGGCCCACGGCAGACACGATCTTGTCGATGATCCGCAGCAGGTGGCGTTCGTCCTTGAAGGTGATATCCGTCAGTTGCAGCTTGCCGTTGCGTTCGACAAACACCCGGTTCGGGCCGTTCACCAGAATATCGTTGACGGTATCATCCTTGAGCAGCGGCTCCAGCGGGCCAAGACCCATCACCTCGTCGTAGAGTTCCTGGTTCAGGGTGGCGCGGTCGTCCTTGTTCAGCGACACCGACATCTCATCCAGCGCCTCAGAGGCGATAGAGGCAATTTCCAGTTTGAGGCTGGCTTCGGACGCTTGTTCCAGTGCTGCCAGATTCAGGTTGTCGAGCAAGCGCTTGTGCAGCTCTTGCTTCAGCTCCGCCAGACGGTCCTTGCGCTTTTTTTCCTTGTCCGCGGCGGCCAGTTCGGCGGGCGCGCGCGGAGCGGCGGCGGTGGGCATCGGGCGGCCGGGAATGCCCGGTTTCGGCGCCAAAGCCACCGCTGGCCGTGCCGACGTCTGGGCCGACGAAACGGCGGCCATCGCAGCGGGTTTGGCAGCGCCAGCGGCATCCGGCTTTTTGAAACGTGAAAACATCGTATCCCCCAATTACCCTAACGGTCAGCGTTTGCCGGTTTCGGCAGCCTTGTTCAGATCGAACAATGACTTCGCAAGTTTCTGAATTTCGCGGCGCAGCGGGTTTTTGGCCGCATTTTCAGACAGTGGCAGACCGTGGTCGTTGGCTTGCGTGACCTGCGAACCCCCATCGGGCAGTTGAAGTTCAATAGAAATATCAAGGCTTTCGGCCATCCGCTTCACCCGGCTTTTGGCCGACAGATCGGTGAATTTCGGCGCGCGGTTCAAACCAAAACGCAGTTTTTCATGCGGCAGGCCTTCGGCTTTCAGCGCCCGCACCAGCCGCAGCACGTTCTGGGCCGACCGCAAATCAAGTTCCATCAACGCAAAGTAGACATGGGCCCGCGCCAACACGGTTTCGGTCCATGCCACGATGGTGCGGGGCATGTCGATCACCACGAAGTCGAAATTCGCCCGCGCCATATCAACCAGACGGGCAATGTCGTCGGGTGCCACAATATCCAACGGCAGCATGTCGGACGGTGCCGTCAGCACATGCAGCTTGTCATTGAATGTCAGCATGGCATGCAACAGCGCGTCGCTGTCGGCATGGGCGGTATCGGACAACAGCTCGAACACCGCCTCTTTGCGGGGCAGGTCGAGATAGGTCGCAACCGATCCGTATTGGAAATCGAGGTCGATCAGGCAAACGCGCGGCCCGTCGGTCTTGCTGATGCTGGCCAGTTCCCAGGCCAGGTTGGTGGCGAAGGTCGAGGCCCCGCAACCACCCGCAAGCCCGTGCACCGCCAGAACCACGGCGTCGCGGTCGCCCTTGGCCTTGAAGGTGGGATGCGCTTCGGTATCAACATGCGGCGCGGCCTGGGGCTGTGCCGACGCTGGCTGCGCGGCAGCTGCGGGCGTTTCGGCTGGGGCAGGTGCAGGGGTGGGCGCGGGCGCAGCGGCAACGGGTGCCGGGGTGCGGATGCGGGAAATCGCCTCGTGCAGCGCGCCATCGGGCAGCGGGTAGGGCACAAAATCCTCGGCCCCAAGTCGCAGCAGCTGATGCAGGGCAATCGGGCTGACCTGATCGGCAATCAAGATCACCTTGATCGACTTGGCCTTGGCAGTGCGGATGATCTCGGTGATCCGGGTCAGGTCGGCTTCATCCTCGCCGTCCACGGCGATGGCCACGAATTGCAGGGTGGCGGATTCGGGTTGGCCGAGGAAGATCAGCGCATCATCAAAGCCCAGATCCCCCCAGTTTTCGCCCAGTTCCTGCTCCATATCGTCAATCAGCAGATCGAAGTTCTGCACATCGCGCGAAATCGTGCACGCCAGAATCGGTGCCGGATTCGGTTGAAGGTTTGCCACGCTCGTCATTGCCATATCGTCCTTCCAAAGACAGCCCAACCACCGGCCTGCTCAATACGCGCAAGCCAACAGGGGAGCTGTGCTGCGCTTTTGCGCCAGCGACTGTTCCCGTTGCGCTCAAGGTGCTGTCAAATGTTGGCGATATTGGGGCTAAAAGATCGTAAATGTTTGATTTTTAGCGATTCAGGCGACAATCAACGCAAGGATACGGATTTGTCGGATTGCAAAAGGCCCGCCTTTTGGGGGGCGGGCCTTGGCGAACCTTACTGGGCCCCAGGGTCAACTTGCGTTTTGACTTCCGAGTTGCCGGGATGCGGGCGCTCTGCCAGGCTGTCACGATCGGTTGGATTGACATAGGTGCGCCAGACGATGGCCGCGTATTTTCCGTTCAAAAGCATAGAGTTGTTGCCGACAAATCCCGACACCTCGGTCACGGTGCGACGGTTGCGCTGTTCTGGAGAGGTGGTTTGCACAACCGGTTGGGTCTTGCCGAATGAGGCCACAGCCTCCAGCCGGGCCGAACCGATGCCTTGACTGACCAGATAGCCGACGGCGGCGTTGGCGCGGCGCAGGCCCAGGGCCTTGTTATAGGCGTCAGAGCCGACAAGATCGGTATGGCCATAAACCCGGAACCGCACTTCTGGGAATTGCCGGATCCAACTGGCCTGCTGGCGCAGGGTGGCCCGGGCAGATTCGGTCAAGGCAGAACTGTTGAAAGCAAAGGTGATCGTGGGCGAAACTTCGGCGGCAAAGCGGTTGGCCAGGGCCGTCGTCGCCTCGATCCGCCCGGTCATCAACATCGCATTGTTCATGGTCGGATTGCCAAAAGCGCCTTCGTCCACCTCAGAGCCAGCGGGGCTGTTGAATTCGGACATGTTGCAAGCCGACAGCGCCAGCAGCGCCACCGTCATCATCAAGGGGAGGGACCGCAATTTCATCAGCCTACTCCATCACATAGCCGTAAGAGCCACTGAAATCCTGCCGGGCCACTTCACCCGCAGCACCTTTTTGGCCACCCGCCACCTTGCCGAACAGGAACAACTCCTTTTCGGTCGGAATGCGGACGCGGTCGGTGGGCAGGGCCAGCGCCTCGCCACGGGTCGGGGTGACCAGATGCGGGGTGACGATGATCACCAGTTCGGACTGCGCGCGCTGATATTCGGCCGAGCGGAACAACGCGCCGATGATCGGAATGTCGCCCAGCCATGGCACTTGCCCGTTCAGATCACGGAAGTCATCCTGCAACAGGCCCGCGATGGCAAAACTTTCGCCGTCGCGCATTTCCACGGTGGTCGAGGTTTCGCGGCGCTTGAAGGCGTTGACCGAAAAGCCACCCGCTTGCAGCGTGGTGGTGCTGTCGATCGAGGACACGGCGGCGTTGATGGTCAGGTTGATGATATCGCCATCGACCACGACCGGGGTGAAGTTCAACTCGACCCCGAAAGGCTTGTATTCCACGGTGATGGCGCCGTCGCCACTGGTCACCGGGATCGGATATTCACCGCCGGCCAGAAACTTGGCCTCTTGCCCCGACAGGGCCGTGAGGTTGGGTTCAGCCAATGTGCGCACCACGCCTTTGGATTCCAGCGCCTCCAGCAGCACGGCGAACTCGAGTGATCCAGCCGAGAACCCCAGCGCCATGCGGCCTTCGGCGGGGCTGGTGCTGTTGACGGTGCCGTTAGTGAAGATGTTATTGATCGCCGAAGTGGTGGCCAGGTTGCCGGTGCCGCCGATGATGCCAGAGCTGGTGCCGCCCGAAATGCCCAGCGAAGCCGACAGGTTCTTGGACACCGACCGCTGCATTTCAGCAAAGCGCACTTTCAGCATGACCTGCTGGGTGCCGCCCACGCTCATCAGATTGGAGACACGTTCAGGGGCGTAGCGTTGCGCCAGATCCAGCGCGCGGTCCAGTTTGGCAGTGGATGACACGGTGCCCGACAAAACGATGCCATCGTTGGCGGTGCGCACTTCGATGGTTTCGCCCGGCAGAATTTGCTGCAGACGTTCTTTGAATTCTGCGATGTCAGGGGTCACATGCACATCGACGTTCGAGATCAGCTTTCCCTCGGCAGAAAGCAGTGTCATCGTCGTGCGGCCGGGCGTTTTGCCCAAGACGTAAATGGTCTTGTCCGACAGGGTGGAAATATCGGCGATACCGGGGTTGGCGATGGACAGTTCCGCAAATGGCACATCGCTTTCGACCACCACGGCGCGGTTCATGGGCACGTTCAGCGGTGCCGAGACCGAACCTTCCAGAACGCGCAGTGTTTGGGCGTACAGCGGACTTATCGCTGTCGACGCCAGGGCAAGCCCCAGCAATCCAGCCGTTAGTAGGTTACGCATACACATGTGACCTGCCCTTTCGATCACGCCTCTGGTCGGGTCTTTTTTCGCCCGATCCGATTTCCAACATGCCCTAGAAGCCGTTTTTAAGCAAGAATCAATCGTTTGGAGGTCGATCCTTATGTGGATAACTTGCAACAGGCCCCAAGCGTTCGCGGAATGCCAAAGGCGCGGCCACCACATGAGGTAGCCGCGCCCGGTTCACTTTTTGGTCAATTGGTGCAGGGGATCGGAATTTCGACCACGTCTGCGCCTTTGCGGGTGCGGATGGTACAGGTGCGCGGCGCGTCTTGTACCGCAACAGGTTGCTGGATCTCGATGCCCAACAGTTCGTTGCTGTCGATCTCGATGGCGCCGCTGGCGATCTGATCGCCGGTTCCGACCAGTGACATCACCAGACGTCCGGTGGCCTGCGCTTGGGCCAGTCGTGCCACCTGTTCAGGGGTGGCCGCCACTGTCATCGAGCGGCTTTGGATGGCGCCATCCGACACACCGCCCTTTTTGCCACGGTCGACGGCGATGATCTTCATGGTGCTTTCGATCAGGCGGGTCATTTCACCTTGGGTGCCTTCGACGGCCCCGGTCCAGTAGATGTCAACACGGTCGCCCGGCTGCAGGAAATCGGCGGCTTCGACCTTGATCGCGAAGGCGCGCATGCCCTGCTCGATCTCGCCGTTCAGGCCGGCCTGTTCGCCCGGCTCGGTGACCTTGACCGCCAGGATCGGCTCGAAGGTTTCCATCTGACGGATGACATAGCGCGGCTCGGTGTTGTCTTCGGGAAACAGCAGGGCCGCGTCCTGAAAATTGCCCTCGGGCAGCGCATTCACCGGCCAGTAGATCATCTGGACGTCTTCCTTGGTGATGGTTTCACCGTAATTCTTCGGCTTGTTCACAACAAACACTTCGACCAGACCGCCGGTGCGTTCAAAGATCAGATTGGCTTGCTGTGCTTCCAGTTCCTGCTTTGAGATGTAGCCTTTGGCCATGTAAACGGCGGTCCCGGCCAGTGCGAGACCGGCCAACAGGACCAGTGCAAATATCATTCTCATCGTCTACCCCTTTTCCCATACCCTGTGACCCGCGGCACGGATCACGTTGTGACTCGATAAGTTCAGCCGCCGACATCGACGCCAGTGATAAATCCGCCCAGCAGCGACGACAGGCTGGTGGTGCCCACCGCGATGGGTGTGATCACCAAGACCGCCAGAAAGACGATCGCAGCGGTCAAAACCACCCAGTCAACCGTGACAGCGCCATCTTCGCGGACAAGAAATTTGTTCCAATGGTTTTTCATGCTCGTCCCTTTTCAAGTGCCGTTGTGGCGCTCCACGCGGTGTAATCGTTACCTACGCGGGTATGTTGACTGCGCTTTGTGGCCGAAATCAGGCCGGTTCCGGGGCGCAAATAAGGTGTTACCGCGGTGTATCGGCGGTAATGGAAAAGGCCGCATCCCGTCCCGGATGCGGCCCCTACCTGTTCAGGTATAATCTGAAATCAGATTACGGGGTCGCGGTGTAGCCCAAAGCGCGCGAACCGAATTCGGTCGAGATGTTGCCACCAAGGGTGGTCACGCCACCGCCAACGGTCGACATCACGGCCAGGCCGAGGCCCACGATGGCCGCGGTCAGAACGACCCAGTCAACAGTCACGGCGCCAGATTCGTCGGATTTGAAGTTCTTCAGGATGCTCAGCAATTTCATAATGGGGTCCCTTTCCTGGGTGTTGCTCATACTCGCCGCTTTGGGTCAGGTCGCACCGGCCTCTGTTCCGGTTTGATCGCCTCGTCGACTTGAGGGCATATGGCCGACCGATCATGGCTTGAATGGGGCAAGGGTAAGGAGTTTTTGCGCAAATTTAAGGATCGCGGAAACAGTCATATTTGTCTTTAGAAACAATTGGTCGGCGAAGACCTGGGTGTCGCCGAGTGTGGGTGTGCCGCAGCCCGGCAACATTCCTGCCTGCAGACATGGCAAAGGCCGCATCCTTTCCCGGATGCGGCCCAAACCTGGTCAGATGTAATCCGAGATCAGATTACGGGGTAGCGGTGTAGCCCAAAGCGCGCGAACCGATTTCGGTCGAGATGTTGCCACCAAGGGTGGTCACGCCACCGCCAACGGTCGACATCACGGCCAGGCCGAGGCCCACGATGGCTGCGGTCAGAACGACCCAGTCAACCGTCACGGCGCCAGATTCGTCGGATTTGAAGTTCTTCAGGATGTTCAGCAGTTTCATAGTAGGGTCCCTTTCTCGGGTGTTGCTCAGGTTGTACCCGCTTCGGACCTGGTTGGCTGTGACCTCTGCTTCACACCCGGTGCCGTTCGGTATGCCCCTATATGCCCCTCAAATCGTGGCGGCAGTTGGGTGCGATGGCGGCATTTTCGGCACATTCGAAAAAAGCATAAAAATCCTTCAAAGTATTGAAATAAATAAATTAGTTTCTCGTTTTTGGGCGTCAATCCATGGCCGGAAGCGTTGCTTTTGCGCCAAATCTGGCAAAAATGCCTTGATCAAGGGCAGGTAGCGATAGCGTGACGCCCGCGATTCTGCGACAGTCCGGGCAACGATAACAAAAGCAGGCGGCATCCAACGTGATGCATCGGGCACCGAAGATCACATCGCGGCTGATCGTGGCAGGCATATTTGTGCTGTTGCCTTTGGCTGCGCTGGCCGAACCTGCGACGGACTTCTCGTTCAAACGCGTCAAGGTCGGCGGTGGCTTGCCCGGCAAGCGCATCACCGTGCAGATAGATCCGGCCGAGCAAGCGCGGCTGCTGGCGGCCTTGCCCGTGGTCGAACCGCGCGCCGAAACGGCCGCGGCCGCCCCGGTGACACCGGCAGCCCCAGCGGGTGCGCAATATGATTGGTTCTGGGAGGTGGTGCCAACCCAGGCCGATCAGAAGGCCGGACGGTTCACGCTGGCAATTGCATCCTTGTCGCAGGGGCCGGGCGGCGCACAGGTTCGCGCCCCGCGCATGCAACACATGCAGGAAATCGCACAAAGCTATGGCACCGAGATTCTGAAGGCCACAATCGGCACGCAAGTGTCGCCTGCGCTGGTGCTGGCGGTGATCGGCATTGAAAGCGCGGGCAAGTCCGATGCGGTCAGCTCGGCAGGTGCGCAGGGGTTGATGCAGTTGATTCCGGCAACCGCCAGCCGCTTTGGCGTGACCGATTCGACCGATCCGGTGCAGAACATCAAGGGCGGTGTGGCCTATCTGGACTGGCTGATGACCAATTTTGACCGCGATCCCCTGATGGTGATTGCCGCCTACAATGCCGGTGAGGGCGCGGTTGCGGCCAATGCCGGGGTGCCGCCCTATGCGGAAACCCGCGATTATGTGCCCAAGGTGCTGGCGGCGTGGCAGGTGGCGCAGGGGCTGTGCCTGACCCCGCCCGAACTGGTGACCGACCCTTGCGTGTTCAAGGTGATCGCGGCGGGCGGTTGAGGCGATCAAAAGAGGGGGGCTGTCTGCCCCCCTTCGCTTCGCTCCCCCCCGAGGATCTTTGCGCAGAGAGGATGATCAGTCGATGATCGTGCCTTCGGTCGCCGCGCGCAGTTCGGCTTCGGTCACGCCATCAGCCACTTCAACGATTTTCAAGCCGCCCGGCACCACATCCAGCACCCCAAGGTTCGAGATGATGCGGTTGACCACACCCTTGCCGGTCAGCGGCAGCGTGCAGGACTTCAGCACCTTGGATTCGCCGTGTTTGGAGGTGTGATCCATCACGACGACGACGCGCCCAACGCCCGCCACCAGATCCATGGCACCACCCATGCCCTTGACCAGCTTGCCCGGAATCATCCAGTTCGCCAGATCGCCGTTTTCGGCCACCTCCATCGCGCCCAGAATCGCCATGGCAATCTTGCCGCCGCGGATCATCGCAAAGGATTGCGCAGAATCGAAATAAGCGGTTTGCGGCAGTTCGGTGATGGTTTGCTTGCCCGCGTTGATCAGATCGGCGTCTTCTTCGCCGTCAAACGGGAAGGGCCCCATGCCCAGCATGCCGTTTTCCGACTGTAAGGTGACGTTAACCCCTTGCGGGATATAGTTGGCCACCAGAGTAGGAATGCCGATGCCAAGGTTCACATACCAGCCGTCTTGCAATTCGCGCCCGGCGCGTTCGGCCATCTGGTTGCGTTCCCACATCTTACAACTCCTTCTTGCGTGTCGTGCGGTTTTCAATGCGCTTTTCATGCGTCCCTTGCACGATCCGATGCACATAAATCCCCGGCAGGTGGATGCTGTCGGGGTCCAGCGACCCCAGCGGCACGATTTCTTCGACTTCAACCACGCAGACCTTGCCCGAAGTTGCGGCGGGCGGATTGAAATTGCGCGCGGTCTTGCGGAAGCAAAGGTTGCCCGATGGATCGGCCTTCCACGCCTTGACGATGGCCAGATCGGCGACAATTCCGGTCTCCAGAATATAGGTGCGGCCGTTGAAATCCTTGTGGTCCTTGCCCTCGGAAATCACCGTGCCCACACCTGTCGCGGTGTAAAACCCCGGAATGCCCGCCCCCCCGGCGCGCAGCCGTTCGGCCAACGTGCCCTGCGGGTTGAACTCCAGCTCCAACTCGCCCGACAGGTCTTGGCGCATGAATTCGGCATTTTCTCCGACATAGGAAGAGATCATCTTCCTGACCTGCCGGGTTTCCAGCAACTGGCCCAGACCAAAGCCATCCACCCCCGCGTTGTTCGACGCGATGGTCAGGTTTTTGGTGCCCGCGTCGCGAATGGCTGCGATCAACAGTTCCGGAATGCCGCAGAGGCCAAAGCCACCGCTGGCAATCAACATGCCGTCAAACAACAACCCATCAAGCGCCGCCGTGGCGTTTGGATAGATTTTCTTCATAGGGGACCCCCGCAAACTCTGGGCCTATATGAGACAGGGATTTTGGCGCTGTCAATTGCGGCAGTGCAGCGAAGGTGCCGCCCGTCCTTTGCCTTGGCGGCAGCCTGACTACCCCGGCGCAATCCTGTGCAGCCCGCGCGGTGAATGAAAAGACAGCTGAGACCTAAACCCGACACGTCGTTGGAAACGACCAAACGATTACATATCTTTAAGTGCAGAAATACGCCTGAAGGTCAATTCTGGGCCCAAAATCGGCCGAAAAGGTATTTTGGGTCAGGGTTGTTCAGATCGAGACACCACGCTAGAAGCCACAGGGAAGACCCGTCACCCCACGTGGTGAAATTGGTAAACACAGGAGACTTGCTTTTGCCAGTGAGTGCCTCGGTGGAAACGCCGGGAGTAGAGCTGCCCAAATTCGGGGAACCCTCACAGGTCAGGCTGGTGGCAATCCCGAGCCAAGCTGTTTTGGCATGTTGCCGAAATGGAAGGTGTAGAGACTAGACGGGCAGGACCTAACGCCGGGCAACCGGTTATGGTCAAGGGATAGTCCAGACCACGAACACCCTTGGGTGGCGGTTGAAGCCGAAGTGGTATGAAAATCTCCCGCCTTAGGGCTTGCCGGTTCGATGCCGGCCGTGGGGACGGGTCTTCCAGTCGATACTGCCAGTTAGGTGGAACGCGGCGGCATGTGATGGATCGGATATTCGGTTTTGCCCTTCGGGTTCAGCCGTCGGTTGTCGGCAATTGAAGGCAAAAAGCGTGAGGCCTAAGGGGCACTCCAATCCGCCGGAAGTTGCAGGTGTCGATGACGCTGCCGAGATGTTTTTGCAACTGGTTGAGGTCATCTTAGTGGATGGGTTTGACGGTTGCTCTGAGCTACTCCCCAACTCTTGGACAGCTTCCGGGGTGATTTAAGCTACTGCCTGCACCTGCTGATCGGTTTCGATGTTGTTGAAGTAGACCACGGCGGGCGGTTGACCGCCATGGGCGGCGTGGGGCCGCTGGTGGTTG
>JANPOY010000131.1:0-49881 GCA_031428215.1 Paracoccaceae bacterium | reverse complement strand
TGTCGAGTTCAACCTTGAATGTCGCGTTGGGCAAGAGTTCCTTCACGACACCGGGGAATTCGAGGATATCTTCCTTGGCCATGGTCTCTCCAATAGGATTTGGCCCGCGGAAACCGCAGGCGTGGCGGCGATATGCGCCGATTGCGGGCGCATTTCAAGGGGAAAGTGCTGCAACGGACCGGCCGCCTGCGCGCTTTGGGTCAACCCGGCAGCGGGTGCAGATGGGCGCGCAGCGTGGTCAGGATTTCTGCTGAAAGTGCGGGATCAACCGCAGAGGTTGCGCGGGCCAGCGACAGCGCACCGACCAAGGCAGCCAGCGTCGAGATCGCTGTTGCGCGGGCGGCGGCGGGGTCTTCGGCGTTGATCAGGGCCGCAAGCGCGTCAATATTGCCATTCAGCCCGGCGCGAAAGGCGATCTGCACTTCTGACTCAAGGCGCTGAATCTCGGCGGCAAGCGGGGCTGCGGGGCAACCCCAGTGGAAATGGTCGCGGTGATCCGGGCTGAGGTAAAGATCGACATAGGCCGATGCCGGTGCGCCTTGTGCGGCCAATTTCTGCAAAACGGCGATGATGCGGTCAAACTCGAACCGGATCGCCGCCGCGACCAGCGCGGTTTTGGACGGGAAATGCCGGTAGATTGCGCCATGGGTCAGGCCCGCGTCGCGTGCAATCTCGGCCACCGACGCCACCGAAATGCCGTGCCGACGAAAGGCCATGCTGGCGGCATTGACCACGCTGTCATGGTGTTTTTGCGCAACGTCTTTGGTGACTTTGACCATGATGCCAGACTTTACTTTTTTGATTGCACGCGCAATCATTAATTACTACCGTCGCAACAGTGGCCGGACTCCGTGCCCGACAACCAGCGCGACCGCAGTGTCGCATTCAGGAGCCTGTGATGGAACATGGAATGCAAGTCAAACCGCTGCCGATCTGGTTCTGGATCGCGGCTGTGCTGGGCTTGGCCTGGAATGTCTTTGGCGTGGTGCAATACATAGGTTCCGTGCGCGCCACGGCGGACAGCCTTGTCGCGTCCGGGATGACGCCAGAGCAGGCGGCGGTGATGCTGGGATACCCTGCGTGGATGACGGCGGCCTTTGCCATTGGCGTCTTTGGCGGTGTGCTGGGTTGCGCGCTGCTGTTGGCGCGCAAGCGGGTGTCCGTGATGGTGTTTGCGCTGTCGTTGCTGGCTTATGTCGCGCTCTTCATCGGCGATTGGGTCGAGGGTGTGTTTGCCGCGATGGGCAGCCCGCAGGTGATTGTGCTGTCCATGGTGGTCCTGATCGCGGCGGCACTTTTCGCCTTGGCACGGCATTTTGCGGCCAGACAGGCGCTGATCTAAGCCGGCACCTTTCCCAGCCAGAACTGCAAGGGTTTCAGGGTTTCGGCATCGTCGCCCACATCTTTCCAGGCAAATTCGGCCAACACGCCGGGCAGGGGGGCATAGCCGCGGCCCTGCCAGAAGGCGTCGTTGGTGCGGTAGGTCTCGGGGCGTTGCGGGTGCGTTGTGGGGCGGGTGACCGCGCAAAAAGCGATGTGGCTGCGGCCCAGTTTGCGGGCATGGGCCTCGCGCAGATCAAAGAAACGGTGGCCCAGCCCGAGGCCGCGATACTGGGGCAGCACCACCGATTCCGCACCGTAAAGTATGGTTTCCACGGGCAGACCGATCTGGCGCAGCGGAGCGGAGAAGGCCTCGGCGTGATCCTCCATCAGGGTCGAGGTCGAGGCGCCCACCAGTCGCTCCCCCTCAAAGGCACCGACCAGCAGCGCGCCGGGATTGTCGCGGTAGGTTTTCAGATATTCGCGTTCGTAGTCCAGGGTGCCGTCATAGAGATACGGCCAATCGCGGAACACGGCGATGCGCAGGGCGGCGACGCCGTCGAGGGCGGCTTCCAGATCGGGGCCTTGCAGGGCGCGGATTTCAAACCGGCTCATGCGGAAACCTGAGCGATCCAGTCGTTCAGATTGTAGAACGTGGTGATCCGGGAAATCTGGCCGTCTTTCAGATCAAAGAACGCTCCGCCGGGCAGGATATAGCGTTGGCCACGCGCGTCGGGCAGGCCGGGGTCGGTTGTCAGGTATTGCCCGTGGACCACGAATTCGGCAGCGGCGCGGGTGCCTTCAGGGTTGGTGAACAGTTGAATGTCGTGCAGGTGCTCGCGGTAAGAGACGCCCATATGGGCGCAGAATTCGGCGAACTTGGCGCGGCCCCGGCGGATGCCGCCCTCGTTCACCCGGTGCTCGACATCATCGGTGACGCAGGTCAGCATTCCGGCGGCATCGCCCGCGTTGAAGGCGGCGTAATAGGCGGTCAGGGTGGGGTGAGTCATCGGGACCTCTGGCTGCGGTCCCAGCGCGAGACCTTTTCAAAAGTGCATGATATCAATGGCTTGTATTGTCCATTTTAATCAGATCTTCACACTTGTCGCAGAATTTCCCCCGATTGTCAGCAAGATAAGCAGGGCGGATTGCGCCGCCCTGCCTTTGGGTCAGACCGCCAGCGCCGCCGCGATGGTGGCGGCAATCGGTGTGGTCGGGCGGCCGATCAGCCGTGACAGGGTGCGGCTTTCGTCCAGCAGCCCACCTTGAGACGCCTTCACATCGCTGTCGGCCAGAACCGCAGCAAAGCCTTCGGGCAGACCGAATCCCATCAGAATACCCGCATAAACATCGGCGGGCAGGGATGTGTAGGGAATGTCCTTGCCGGTCTGACGCGACACTTCGGCGGCCATCTCGGCCATCTTGTGGGCCACATCGCCCGCCAGTTCATAGATCTGGCCGTCATGCCCTGCGGTGCTGGCCACCACGGCAATCGCTTCGGCATAATCGGCGCGGGCGGCGGAGGCGATGCGGCCCTCGCCCGATGATCCGATCATCGCACCATGCGCGACAGAGGCTGCCAGCGACCCGGTGTAATTTTCCGTGTACCAGCCATTGCGCAGCAGGGTGTACGGGATGCCTGATTCCCGCAGCGCCGCTTCGGTCGCAATGTGATCGGCGGCCAGCAACAGTGGTGAAGCGTCGCCCTTCAGGATCGAGGTGTAGACGATGCGACCGACGCCCGCGGCATTGGCGGCGTGGATCACGGCGCGGTGCTGCCCAACTCGGTCGTTGAAATCATTGGATGAAATCAACACCAGCACGTCAACGCCCTGCAAGGCGGGTGCCAGAGTATCGGGCTTGGTGTAGTCAAAGGCACGCACTGGGACGCCCAGATCGGCTTTGGCATCGCGCGCAAGGGCGATGACATTGGCCTGCGGCGCGCGGGTTTTCAGCGCGGCCAAGGCAAGGCGGCCCAACTGGCCCGTGGCACCGGTCAGGGCGATGGTTTGGGTGGTCATGGTGATCTCCTGTTGCTTGTACCCCTCAGATATGCCTTTACTTACAAAAAGAAAGTACCTACATTAATGTTAGTATAATGCGGCAGCGCACAAGGGGGCTGGCATGAATGCAGAGGTGGGGTTTGCGCCCAATGTGATGGCGGCGGAATGCCCGTCGCGCCAGGTGTTGAAGCACCTGACCAGCCAATGGGGCGTGCTGGTTCTGGTGGCGCTGCAGGAAGGCACGCTGCGGTTTTCGGCGCTGCGTCGGCGCATTGGCGGCGTGTCGGAACGTATGTTGGCGCAGACATTGCAGGCGCTGGAGGGTGACGGGCTGTTGTCGCGGGTGGCGCATCAGGTGGTGCCGCCGCATGTCGATTACGCCCTGACGCCGTTGGGACGCGAGGCCGCTGAGCGGGTGGCGGCATTGACCGGGTGGATCGAAGCGAATTTGGCCGACATTCAGGCGGCACGGCGCTGAATCGGTGCTGTAGGGGCGCGTCACATCGCCCTTCGTCACCTTGCGCACAGCCATGTCACGCTCCGCCAAGGGATATCTGGACGTGAGGATGCAAATTCAGGCAGGTTTGCGCGCGTCTTGCGGGTTATTCCGACGGCGGGCCAAACCGGTCGATCATCCGGGTCTTGATCTGATCCCGCGCCTGGCGGTAGGCGGCCAGTTTGGCATCGCGGCCTTCACCCAAGGCCGTGGGGTCGATGATCGGCCAGTATTCGATTTCCAGATGGTAGGCTTTGGTCAATTCCAGCGCCGCATGTCTGCTGGCCGCCGAAAGCGCGATGATCAGGTCAAACTGCCCCAGATCATCGCCCATGGTCTGCATTTCCTCAAACGAGCGTGAGCGGTGGCGCGACAACTCGATCCCGAGTTCGGCGCAGACGGCGATGGAAAAACCGTCGACCTCCATGTCATTCTTGACGCCGGCCGATTGCACATAGGCGCGCTGGCCGTAGAATTTCTTCATCAACGCCTCGGCCATGGGCGAGCGGACGGCATTGTGATCACAGCAAAACAGCACCGCTTGGGGAAATGCCATCGTCAACCCCAATGCAGGACGCAGATCAGGGTGAACAAGCGGCGGGCGGTGTTGATATCGACCACAGCCTTGCCGTTCAGACGGTCTTGCAGCACCGAGGCGCCCTCGTTGTGGATGCCGCGCCTTGCCATGTCGATCGCCTCGATCTGACTGGGGGGCAGACGCTTGACGGCCTCGAAATAGCTTTCGCAGATCTGGAAGTAATCCTTGACGACTTGTCGGAACGGACCCAAGGACAGGTGGAATTCCCCAACCTTTTCAGAGGCTTCATTGGTGATGTTAAACACCAGCCGCCCGTCGCGGATCGCCAGTGCCAGCCGGTAGGGGCCAGGCAGGCCGGGGCGGTCATCGCGGGCGGGCAGGGCGAAGGAATTCTCCTCCAGCAGATCAAAGATCGCGACCTTGCGTTCCTGTTCGATCTCGGGCGTCGGGCGGATCAAGCCCTTTTCGTCGATCTCGATGGCACAGATGCGGTTGCTCATTCGGCGCACCTGTTCAAACGGTTCAGGCGCGCGCGCACCGACAAACCGTGCGCCTGCAGGCCTTCAGATATGGCCAGACGTTCGGCGGCGGGGCCGATCAGGCGCAGCGCCTCGGGCGTCATGCGGGCCAGGGTCGTACGTTTCACAAAATCCATCACACTCAATCCACTGGAAAACCGTGCCGACCGGGCGGTGGGCAGCACATGGTTCGGCCCGCCAACGTAATCGCCGATGGCCTCTGGTGTCCATGCCCCCATGAAGATCGCCCCCGCGTGGGTGATTTCCAGCGACAGGGCGTCAGGATCGGCGGTGCAAAGCTCCAGATGCTCGGGCGCCATGCGATTGGACAGCCGCGCCGCCTCGTGCAGATCGCGGGTGACGATGACGGCGCCATTGTCGCGCCAGCTTGCTGCCGCGATGGCGCGGCGCTCCAGCGTTTCGAGGCGCTTTGCGACGGCTGCGGCGACGGCGGCGGCAAAACCGGCATCATCGGTGATCAGGATGGATTGCGCCGAGGCATCGTGTTCGGCCTGAGACAGCAGGTCCAGCGCAATCCAGTCGGGGTCGTTGTCGCGGTCGGCGATCACCAGAATCTCGGACGGCCCGGCGATCATGTCGATGCCGACGCGGCCAAACACCCGGCGCTTGGCGGCCGCCACATAGGCGTTGCCCGGCCCGGTGATTTTATCAACTGGACCAATGGTTTTGGTGCCGTAAGCCAGCGCTGCCACCGCCTGCGCACCGCCAATGCGGTAGATGGTGTCGACCCCGGCAATCCGCGCGGCCAGCAGCACCAGCGGATTGACCATCCCGCCGGGCGTCGGACAAGTGATCACCAGCCGCTGTACCCCCGCCACCTTGGCCGGGATGGCGTTCATCAACACCGAGGACGGGTAGGTCGCAATGCCGCCCGGCACATAAAGCCCCGCCGCCGAAACGGGGGTCCAGCGCCAGCCCAAGGTGGCCCCGGCGTCATCGGTCCACCGCTCATCCTGCGGCAGTTGCCGCGCGTGATAGGCGCGGATGCGGTCGGCGGCCAGTTCCAGTGCGGCGCGATCCTCGGGGGATACCTTGGCGCATTCGGCCTCGATCTCATCCGCCGTGTAGGCCATGGTCGCGGGCGTCAGGTCCAGCCGGTCAAACCGCGCCGTCAACTCCAGCACCGCCGCATCACCGCGGGCGCGCACATCGGCGATGATCGCGGCCACGGCCTGATCCACATCTTCCGACTCTTCGCGCTTCATGCCCAGAAGGGCGGTGAATCGGGCTTCAAAATCGGCGTCACGGGTGGAAAGAAAGGTGGGCATGGGGCCTCCGGCTTGCTGCGTCTGCATAACGACTGACATAGCGCGCTGCAAGAAGAAGGGGCGCTGCCCCTCGGCTGCGCCTCACCCCGGGATATTTGAGGACAGATGAAACCCGGACTTCATCGGTCCTGATATATCCCCGCGCGGCGCTCAAGAAAACTTGCGGTGCTGCCGCGCCAGTGGATCAGGCGCCGAAATGCGAGAAGCGATAGGGCGAGGTGCCGTATTTCTTGCGGAAGGATTTTGAAAAATGCGAGGTGCTGGCATAGCCGCAGGCAACGGCAACCTCTGTCACCTTCATGTCGGTTTCCGCGAGCAGCGACCGCCCGCGCGCCAACCGCAGATCATTCATATAGCGCACCGGTGTTACGTTCAGATAGCGGCTGAACAGGCGTTCGATCTGGCGGCGCGACAGAGACAGTTGGGCTGCACAGGCGTCAAGGTCGAATTCTTCCTCGATATGCGCTTCGAGATAGGCGGCGGCCTGCAGCAATTTGTCATGCCGCGTGCCAAGCCGCGCCGCGAGTGAGGTGGTTTGCAGATCGTCTTCGTGGCGGCGTTGGGTCAGCAGGCACATGTTCATAACCTCCTGGCTTAATGCGGGGCCAAAGCGGTCGTTGATCAGTTTCAGCATCAGATCCGCCGCGGCCACCCCGCCGGCACAGCTCATCACCCGGTCGTCGATGCAGAACACTTGCCGCGCGGGCGTCAAATCGGGGTGGTTTTCAGCGAAGGCGTCGATGTTGTCCCAATGCATGGTAAAGCGGTGGCCCTTGAGGATGCCCGCCTGCGCCAGCGCATAGGCCCCGGTGCACAGCCCGCCCACCACCCGGCCGCGGCGCCACAGCGCGCGCAGCCAATCGCCCAAGGCGGTGCTGGCCTTGCCTTCGGGCTCTACACCCGAACAGACCAGAACAATGCCCGCCGGTTTCGCATCGGCCCAGGCGCCGTTCACCATCACCGGCACGCCGTTGGAACAGGCCACGGGGCCGCCATCATCCGACAGCACCTGCCAGCGAAACAGCACCCGCTGCGTCAGCTGGTTCGCCATGCGCAAGGGTTCAATGGCGGACGAAAACGCCAGCATGGTGAATTTGGGCAGCAGCACGAAAGTCACGTCCAAAGGATCCACCGCGCCGGGCAGGGTGACATGCGCCGAACCTTTGGCGATGTATTTCTGCACGTCAGACGTGGTGTCGGGCATTTTGGCCCCCCCGGGCGCGATCGGAGCAGACAAGGGGCCAAGCTGCATCAGTTGCGCACCCCGGCGAACCTTTGCTGCCAGTCTGCGCGTTCTTCATCGGTGATCTTGCGGAACAGGTTTTCGGGCACCGCAAAGGCATGGCCTGCGGGCAGCGCGCGCATGGCGCTGGCAATATCGTCGGGCCAGGTCCAGTCATCCGACCCCATCGCCGCCATCATCGCCGCCGCCGCATCCGGGATGAACGGGCGCGACAAGATGGCATAGACGCGGATCAGGTTCAGCGCCAGACGGATCATCGCCTGCGCGCGGTCGGGGTCGGTTTTGACCACCGTCCACGGCGCGGCCGCCTGCAAGTATTCGTTGCCGATCACCCAGATCGCGCGCAGCTCGTTTGCGGCCTTGCGCACCTCCATCGTCTCCATGCAGGCGGCGTAATCCTTGATCCGAGTGCCAAGTTCTTCGATCAACCGGGCTTCCTGTTCCCCAAATGCCCCGGCCGCGGGGATCTGTGCACCGAATTTCGCGGCGCAGAATTTGGTGACACGGCTGACGAGGTTGCCCAGAACATCGGCCAGATCCTTGTTCACCGAGACCTGAAAATTCTCCCAGGTGAATTCACTGTCGGCCGATTCCGGCGCGTGGGACAGCAGCCACCAGCGCCAGTAATCGCTGGGCAGGATCGACAATGCCTGATCCATGAACACCCCGCGCCCGCGCGACGTGCTGAATTGGCCGCCGTCATAATTCAGGTAGTTGAAGGATTTCAGGTAATCGACCAGCTTCCATGGCTCGCCCGATCCCAGAATCGTCGCGGGGAAGGAAAGGGTGTGAAACGGCACGTTGTCCTTGCCCATGAACTGATAATAGGTCACGTCCGCCGCACCCTTGTCGGTGCGCCACCAGCGTTCCCATGCGGCATCCGGCAGCCCCTGTGCATCGGCCCATTCGGCGCTGCAGGCGATGTATTCGATGGGGGCGTCGAACCAGACATAGAACACCTTGCCCTCCATCCCCGGCCAAGGCTGATCGCCTTTTTTCACCGGGATGCCCCAGTGCAGATCGCGGGTGATGCCCCGGTCTTGCAGCCCGTCGCCGTCGTTCAGCCATTTCTTGGCAATCGAGGTGGTCAGGATCGGCCAATCGGTCTTGCTGTCGATCCACGACTCCAACTTGTCGCGCAAAGACCGCTGCATCAGGTAGAGATGCTTGGTTTCGCGTTGTTCCAGGTTCTTGGACCCCGAAATCGTCGAATGCGGGTCGATCAGGTCGGTCGGGTCCAGCTGTTTGGTGCAATTGTCGCATTGATCGCCGCGCGCCGAGGTAAAGCCGCAATTGGGGCAGGTGCCTTCAATATAGCGGTCGGGCAAAAAGCGGTTGTCGTCGATGGAAAAGATCATCTTTTCCGTGACTTCGCGGATCAGCCCGGCATCGGCCAGCTTGCCTGCGAAATGCTGGGTCAGGGTGTGATTGCGCGCGCTGGAAGATCGCCCGAAATGGTCAAACGACAGCCGGAAGCCGCGCGCAATCTCGGCCTGCACGGCGTGCATTTCGGCGCAATAGTCTGCCACGGGCTGGCCTGCTTTGGACGCGGCCAGTTCAGCCGGGGTGCCGTGTTCGTCGGTGGCGCAAAGAAACATCACTTCATGCCCGCGCGCGCGCATGTAGCGCGCGAACAGATCGGCCGGCAGTTGGCTGCCGACAAGATTGCCCAAATGCTTGATGCCGTTGATGTACGGGATGGCGGAAGTGATCAGTACTCGTGCCATGATGCGCCCTTCTGAAGTGTCGGTTTCGGTTTAGCCGATGCGCGTGCCAAGGGCTAGACTGCTTGCTGTGGTGCAGCGAATGGGCTTGGTTTTTGTCCGGGCCACCCCATGTTTGGCAAAAGAGGAGCGTGCGATGGATCAGGTTCGGTTGGGTCACACCGGGATTTCGGTGTCTAAGCTGTGTTTGGGCACCATGACCTGGGGCAGTCAGAACTCGTTGGCCGAGGCGCATGCGCAAATGGATCTGGCCTTGGATGCGGGTGTGAACTTCTGGGACACCGCCGAGATGTATCCGGTCAATCCGGTGCTGGCCGAAACCATGGGGCGCACCGAATCCATCATCGGCGACTGGATCGCGGCGCGCGGTGGCCGTGAGCGGGTGGTGCTGGCGACCAAGGTGTCGGGGGGCGGTCGCGCGATGATCCGCGGCGGCGCGCCGATCAGCGGAACCGTGCTGCGCGCGGCGGTTGAGGCGTCGTTGCGCCGGTTGCGCACCGACTACATCGACCTTTTTCAATTGCATTGGCCGAACCGGACCTCCTATCACTTTCGCGACATCTGGCACTTTGATCCGCGCGGACAAAATCGCATCAGCATCGACGCACATATGATTGATGTACTTCAGATTTCTGCCGAACTGATCGCCGAAGGCAAAATTCGCCACATTGCACTTTCCAATGAATCGGTCTGGGGGGCGGCGCGCTGGCTGGCCACTGCCGAACAGCATGGATTGCCGCGCATGATGACGGTGCAGAACGAATATTCGTTGCTGTGCCGGCAGTTTGACAGCGATTGGGCCGAACTTGCCACGCTGGAGGATATGCCGCTTTTGGCCTTCTCGCCCTTGGCCACCGGGCTGCTGACGGGCAAATATGCGGGCGATGTGATTCCGGAAAACTCGCGCCGCACGCTGAATGCGGATCTGAGCGGGCGCATCACGCCGCAGGTGTTCCCGGCGGTTGCGGCCTATCTGGGCATTGCTGCGCGGCATGGGCTGAACCCGGCTCAGATGGCGATTGCATTTTGTGCGTCGCGGCCGTTTCCGGTGATCCCGATCATTGGTGCCACCACCCTGGCGCAGTTGAAAACCAACATCGGGGCGGCGGATCTGGTGCTGTCAGAGGCGGTGATGGCCGAAATCGACGCCGCCCATCGCGCCCACCCGCAACCCTATTGAGGGCTTGCGCCGCCGGGGCAGATCGGGCCTTGTGGTGGCAGAACCCCGGAGTGCCGATGCGCGTTTTTCCCTTGTTGTGTTGTGTTTTTCTGACCGCCTGCGCTCTGGCTTTGCCAGGACGCGCGGACAAGCCTGTGCGGCCCTTGCCCAATCCGATCACCGGGGGCGCGATTGCCACGACAACGCTGGAGGCGCAGGCACCCGACCCGGCCCAACCGGAGACGCAAAGACCCAAAGCAAAACCGGCCCCAGAAGTGCCGCCGCCCGAGGTTGTCCGGCCCGCCCGCACAGCCTCGCCACAAGAACTGGCCTGCATCAAAAAGCGCGGCGATTGGCGCAAGGTCGGCTCGGCGGGTGGTGAGGCCTGCGTGACGCTGACCAAAGACGCGGGAAAATCATGTCAGCGTGAAAGCGATTGTGATGGGTTTTGTCTTGCGCGATCCGGCAGTTGCGCGCCGTTCAAGCCGATGTTCGGCTGCAATGACATTTTGCAGGACAACGGCGTGATGGTGACCTTGTGTATCGACTGATCGCGGTTCTGCTGCTGTTGGCTGCCTGCACGCCGACTGCGCCGCCGGTCACGGTCGGGCGCTATCGCAGCCCTGATGCGCCGATGTATTCCAACGCGGTGCTGGATGCGTCGCGGCTGGTGGGGCGCTGGGCGCAGGTGGCGGATTTTACCAATAAATCAGGATCTTGCACGCCGGGTGGGGTCGAGATTTCCAAGGCGGGCGCGGGTCTGACTGTGGCCTACCGGCTGTGTCTGTCGGGCAGTGTGGTGCAGGGCGATGGGGCGATGCAACCGGCCGGGCCGGGGCGGTTTGTGGTGCCGGGGCAACCGGGGCCGTGGTGGGTGTTGTGGGCGGATGCGGATTACCGCACGCTGGTGATTGGCACACCGAATGGGCGGCTGGGCTTCATTCTGAACCGCGAACGGGACTTGCCGCCCGATCGGTTGGTGGCCGCGCGTGATATACTGGATTGGAACGGTTATGATCTGAAGCGTTTGCAGATGCTGCGTTAAGGCCTGTTGCGCGCGACAAGGATCAGGCCTTTTGCCGCTGCGAGGTGGTCGCATTTGGGCGATCATTTTGTGCAGTCGCTGTTAATCATCATTGTCAGCGCAGTCACGTCACGCAGCTTGGGAATTCCAAAGCGGCATCGCAAGTGCTATCGCGGCCCCAAACCACTGACCGGAGACGAAAATGCAGACCGAGGCCCCGCGACCCATCGAATGGCCGACTTTGGCGATGATGGTGCTGACGTATGGGGTGTGGATGCTGGGCACCTCGGTCTGGCAGCTGTCGGGCATGCTGGCCTTCGTGCTGACCACGCTGGCCATCACGCAGTTTTCATCGCTGCAGCACGAGGTATTGCACGGCCATCCCTTCGGCAACCGCCGTTTGAACGAGGCTTTGGTGTTCCCGGCACTGACGCTGTTCGTGCCTTATGGCCGCTTTCGTGACACCCATTTGCAGCACCATCACGATCCCAGTCTGACCGATCCCTATGACGACCCCGAGTCGAACTACATGGACCCGGCCGTCTGGGCGCGGACGCCCCGTCTGGTGCAGATCATCCTGCGCGCCAACAACACGCTGTTGGGGCGGATATTTCTGGGCCCGGCGGTGTCGATCTATGCTTTTGGCAGGGCGGATCTGGCGGCGGTTCTGGCCGGGGACCGGGCAATCGCGCGGGCCTGGGGGCTGAACGTGTTGGGGATCGCCCTGGTGGCGCTGTGGCTGTGGCTGGTGGGCGATATGCCGGGGGTGGCCTATGTGGCGGCGGCCTATCTGGCCTACGGCTTGCTCAAGATCCGCACTTATCTGGAACACCGCGCCCATGACTCGTTCCGCGCCAGAACAGTGGTGGTCGAGGATCGCGGACCGCTGGCTTTGTTGTTTTTGAACAACAACTTGCACGTCGTGCATCACATGCACCCGACAACGCCCTGGTATCAGTTGCCGGGGCTTTATGCCGCGCGGCGCGCGCATTATCTGCGCCGGAACGATTCTTACGTCTATCGCAGTTACGCAGAGATTTTCCGCGCGCATCTCTTGCATGCCAAAGACCCGGTGCCGCATCCGATCTGGCCGGTGCGCATCTCGGACAATCCCGATCAGACCTGATCAGTCCAGACGGCGAAAGGTGGGCACCGGTCCGGAATTGTCGAAAAACGGCACACCGGGCTGCGGATGACCGGACAAAAGGGCGGTAACCTCGGCCAGAACCACCTCGGTGATGAAGGGCAGATCGAGGGCGCGAGCCTGCGCCAGACCAATCCAGTGCAGATGCGACAATTCGGTCGAGGCGAAGGTTTCGGCGTTGCCCTGAACCGCCGCGGCATCGGCCAGAAAAAACCGTGCGTCAAAGCGGCGGGTGCGGCCCGGCGGGGTGATGGCGCGAAAGACAAAGCGCAGGGTGCCGGGGGTGGTCGCGGGCAGGGTCAGTCCGGTTTCCTCGGCCAACTCCCGCAGGGCGGCGGCGACCAGAGTGGCAGGGTTGGGCGCATCCGGTGGGCAATGCAAGGTCAGACGGTGCTGGCATTGCGGATGCAGGGCAGTTTCCGCCGCGCGCGCGTCCTCGGCATCCACCGCACCGCCCGGAAACACATATTTCGACGGCATGAAGGCGGCGGCATGGCCGCGCATACCCATCAACACCTGCACGCCCGCCTGCGCATTGCGCCACAGGATCACCGTGGCTGCAGGACGGATGGGCAGATCCGGGTCAGTCATCCCGGCCGGGTCGGTCATGGTCGGGCGCACCAAAGCCGTGCATGCGTTTGGCCCATTGCACAGCCACCAAAGCCCCCTTCAGCCGGGGCAGCAGATACAGGGACAGCGCCACGCAGGCCACCGAAAACATCGCCGCCATGGTCATCGGTTCAGGCCGATAGGTCGAATAGACGAACATGATGGCCGGGGCCAGCAGATGGCCGACAATCAGGATCGTCAGATAGGCCGGGCCATCATCGGCGCGTTGATGGTGCAATTCTTCGCCGCAGACCGGGCAGCTGTCGCGCACTTTCAGATAGCCGCGCAACAAGGGGCCAGTGCCGCAGGACGGGCAGCTGCGCTTCCAGCCCTTGCGCATTGCGGGCCACAGCAGCCGTTCGGCATAGGCGTCCGCGGTCATGGCATCATGGGGCATTGGGGTCGTCCTTGCTACACGCTGCTCCGTGTAGGTGATTTCGCGGGGTTTGGGGAGGGGGCGATTGTCATCAGCGCGCCTTTGTCGCAAGGGGCGCCACATTTGGCCGGGTGGGCCGCTGAATGTGGCGTGTTGCGGTCAACCGGCTGAACCGATGGAACGCAACAGGCTTTAAATGCGGCGGATGGCGACGGAACGGCAGGGCTGCGGCGTTTGACTGGGTATGAAAGCCGCGACGGATGGTTGCGGCCAGAGCAGGAGACCAAGATGAAAACGAATTTCACCCTTTCGGCCCTTACCCTTGCTGGCGTGCTGGCGGCTGGACTGTCCACCGCAGCTTTTGCTGAAAACCGCGATGGCATGGGCATGGGCCATATGCCCGCCTTTGATTTCACTACGCTGGATGCGGACAAGGATGGCAAGGTGACGCAAGCCGAGGTCGACGCCGCCCACGCCGCCCGAGTGGCCGAAGTGGATGCCAACAAGGACGGTCTGCTGTCGGGCGACGAGTTGGCCGCGATGCATCTGAAGATGATGACGGAACGCGCCAACACGATGGCGGCGGATATGGTCAACAAACTGGACACCGACGGCGACAAGCTGTTGTCGGCGGCGGAAATGGCGGCGCGTCCGGGGGCTGGCAAGATGTTTGAGATGGTCGATACCGACAGCGACGGCGCGATCACCCAAGCCGAGGCCGATGCGGCCAAGGAAAAGATGGCAGAGCGCGGCCACGGCAAACGCGGTGGCAAGGGCAAGCGCGGCCGCGGCCACGACAACAACTGATCCTTATGGCGCGCGCTTTGACGGGCGCGCGCCACCGGCCTGACGCTTGACAAGACGATTGCCGATTCGCCGCCCGGCGGGTAACCCCACAGCAGGATGACAATGGCCCGCGATACTCTTGCCGAGCTGAGTGACGAAGCACTGGTGGTTCTCTATGCCAATGGGGACCCCGAGGCCGCGCGCCTGCTGGCGCAGCGGTTGCTGCCCCGCGTGCTGGGCTATGCGGGCCGTTTGTTGGCTGATCGGGCCGAGGCCGAGGACATGGCGCAAGAGGCGATGCTGCGGCTGTGGCGGGTGGCCCCGGACTGGCGGCAGGGTGAGGCCAAAGTGACGACCTGGCTTTACCGTGTTGTCACCAACCTGTGCACTGACCGTGTGCGCGCCAGGCTGCGCCGGCGGACCGAGGCACTGGACGGCGTGGCCGAACCCGAAGACGGGGCGGCCAGTGCGGTGGCCGGGATGATCGAGGCCGATCGGATGGCGGCACTGAACACGGCTTTGTCCAGATTGCCAGACCGCCAACGTGAGGCCGTGGTGCTGCGCCACATCGAAGGGCTGACCAACCCCGAGATCGCCGAGATCATGCAGATCGGCGTCGAGGCGGTGGAAAGTCTGACCGCGCGGGGCAAACGCGCATTGACAGCGGCGCTTTCCGGACAGCGGGACGCGCTTGGCTATGAGGAGGCCGAATGATGGACGATCTGGACACTCTTTTTGCCGCAGCACGGGGCGCGGATGTGCCGCCGACAGACGCCTTGATGGCGCGGGTTCTGGCCGATGCAGAGAGGCTGCAACCCCGTGCGGCGGCGATGCCGCGGGCGGAGGCGCAGGCAACCGGGTTCTGGGCCGGGGTGTCGGCGCTGTTTGGCGGTGGTGGCGTGCTGGCGGGTCTGGGCTCGGTCGCGATGGCGGGGTTCTATCTTGGGCTGGTGCAGCCCGCGCCGGTGCTGGCGCTGTCGCAGATGTTGTTGGCAGGCAGCAGCGTGGAAGCTGTGGATCTGATGCCGGGCATAGATGCCCTATTGACCGAGGATTGATCAGATGAGTGACGTTCAACCTGTTGGTTCACAAGTAAAGTCCGCAAAGGGCCTGCGGATTACACTGGCCGTTTCGGTGGCGATCAACCTGGCGGTGGCGGGCCTTGTGGCGGGGGCCGCCTTCAAGCATGGCGGCGCGGGCGGGCGCATGGAAATGGGCCGCGAATTGGGCTTCGGGCCGTTTTCCGAAGCGCTGGGCCGCGATGACCGCCGCGCCTTGCGCGAGGCGTTTTTGGCCAAGGCCCCCGAGATGCGCGACATCCGGCGTCAACGCGGCGCCGATGCACAGGCGCTGTTGGCGGCGTTGCGGGCCGATCCGTTTGCGCCGGATGCGCTGAGCGCGATCATGGAGGCCCAGCAGCGGCGCATGGAAAACCAGTTGCAACTGGGGCAGGAACTGCTGCGCGATTTCCTGATCTCGATGACGCCCGAAGCGCGTCTGGCTTTTGCGGGGCGGTTGGAGCAACGGCTGCGGCCAGACCGGGATGACAACAAGGCCGATTGATCGTGGTGGACTGACGGCGCGGGGGTTTCACACCCCCGGCGGATTTGCTGCGCAAATCCTCCCCCCGTGGGATATTTGGGCAGAGAGGATGATAATTTTACTAAAGTTTCAGGAGGTTGGCAGCCAGAGGCGTCGGTCTGCCGGGTCAGGCGGCGGTGCGGCTGATCGTCACCTGATTGCGACCGCCGGATTTCGAAACCAGCATGGCGCGGTCGGCGCGATCAACGATGTCGGACACCGCGTCGATGCAGTCGGGGCGTAGGGCCGCAGTGCTGATGGCCAGACCGATGGACACTGTCACCCGCAGACCTGCGCCACCCCCCAGCCGCACCGGAGCCTCTTCGACGGCCTGACACAGCCGTTCGGCCACGCCGCGCGCCTCGGCCAGAGTGGTGTCTGGCAGGGCGATCAGAAACTCTTCGCCGCCGATGCGCGCCAGCAGATCACCGCTGCGCAGGTTGTGCGCCAGACGCCCCGCCACTTCGATCAGCACAGCGTCCCCGGCGGCATGGCCCCAGCGGTCATTCACCGATTTGAAGCGGTCAAGATCGACCACCATCACTGCAAAGGCCGTGCCCGATTTGGCGGCACGCTCGGCAATGGCCGCCAGTTGGGCCACACCGTAACGGCGGTTGTGCAACCCGGTCAGCGGATCAATCACCGCCAGCCGCAGCCCGTCTTGCACCGAGGCCCGCATGTGATCGGCCTCGCGTTTTCGGGTCAGCAGGCGTTGCAGGCGCAAGGCCACCTCTTCGCCCTGCACCGAAGCCCCGACCACATCATGCGCGCCCAGATCAAACGCCACCGCCGCCCCGATCACCGACCCCACCGGCACCAAGAGGCAAAAGGCGGCGTTGCGGGTGTTGGTGCGGCTGCGCAGTTCGGACATCAGCCGCAAGCCATTGGCGGCGTTGCCGAGATCGGATTCGATCAGGAACACATCCGGGCCTGCCGCGGATTTCAGCCCCTCAGACAGCGCCTCATCCGCGGTCATGGTGACCACTCGGTCGGGGATATGGGCGGCCATGTCACGGCGCAAGCGCAGGGCAGTGTCGGCGCGGGCCGTGACCACCGCCACCAGCCCCGGCGGGTGATAGGTGGCAGCAGCCTCTGCCAGACCCAGCACGGCGATGCCGCCATCCTGGGCACCAAAGCCTTCAACCAGATCCCGGGCGCGCATGAAGCTGCGGATACGGGCGAGCAGGGTTTGATCGTCAATCGGTTTGGTCAGAAACTCATCCGCCCCGGCCCGGAACGCCTGCGCCCGCACCGCCGCATCCGGGTTGGCTGCAAACATCACCACGGGCACTGTGCGGGTGACCGGATCGGCCCGCAGGCGCGTCAGCACATCGAGACCCGACATATCGGGTAACAGCAGATCCAGCATGATCAGGTCAGGCGCGTCGCGCGCCGCTATGTCAAGGCAAGCGGCGCCAGTGGCCGCAAGCACCGGCACATAGCCCGCCGCCTGCAGCTTGACCTTCATGACGATGCGGTTGGTGGCCACATCATCCACTATGAGAATCTTGCCGACCATTGATAGAAAACCCACTCAACTTGTGCCACGGTCCTGTCACTCTGCGCCGCAACTGGTTAAGAATTCCTTTCTGAATGGGTAACGAAGCCTGCGGAATTTGTCTAAAACTTGTGGATAACATGGGGAAGTACCGGATGACTCGGCAGGACTCGGCTGAAACCCTGGCATTGCAGGCGCTGTCCTGGCTTTTGGAGCAGCCGGATCTGATCGGGGCGTTTCTGAACGCGTCTGGGGCGGGACAAGGCGATCTGCCCGCGCTTGCCGGCAATCCGGTGTTTCTGGGGGCGGTGCTGGATTTTCTGACGGAGGATGACGCGCGGGTGATGGCGTTTTGCGATCAGGCCGGGTTGCCCTATACCACGCCCCTGCAGGCGCGGCAGGCGCTGCCGGGTGCGCAGCATCAGCATTGGACCTGAGACCATGATCGAGGCGGTGATTTTCGACAAGGACGGCACATTGTTCGACTTCCGCGCCAGCTGGGGGGCCTGGACGCAAAACCTGCTGGCCGAACTGGCGCAGGGGCCGGATCATGCTGCGGTTCTGGCGCGGGTGCTGGGCTTTGATCCGGCCCGCGCTGATTTTGCCCCCGAAAGTCCGGTGATTGCGATGACCACGCCAGAAATTGCCGATCTGGTGTTGCCGCATGTGCCGCAACTGTCGCGCGAGGCGCTGAACGACGTGATGAACCGGCTGGCCGCAGCGGCGCCGATGGTGCCTGCGGTGGATTTGACGGCCGTGCTGGGCGGTTTGCGGGCACGGGGGCTGAAGCTGGGCCTGGCCACCAATGACACCGAGGCCCCGGCGCGGGCGCATCTGGCGGCTGCGGGGGTGATCGAGCTGTTCGATTTCGTCGCAGGTTGCGATTCTGGCTGGGGGGGCAAGCCTGCGCCCGGTCAGCTGCTGGCCTTTGTGCAGGCCTGTGGGCTGTCGCCGGACCGGGTGGCGATGGTGGGCGACAGCCTGCATGATCTGGATGCAGGCGGGGCTGCGGGCATGTTGCGCGTCGCGGTGTTGACCGGGATTGCCACGGCGGCGGATTTGGCCGCCCATGCCGATGTGCTGCTGCCCGATATCAGCCATCTGGCGGCGTGGATCGACGGGATTTCGGCAACCTGAGGCAGTAAGCTGCGAAAAACGACGCTTTGTCGTCGGTTACAGAGTGCGCGCGGGGCGTGCGCTTGGTCCATCCTGATCAGGACACGCGGGGCACAGGCTGCCGTGCAAGCGATGGAGATCACGATGACCGATGATGCAAACCACAAGCGCGTGCGCGCCGGGGGCCGGGCAGGTAACAAAAGCCGGGCGGGGTCGTCTGCGATTGATCAGATGCCATGGCGGATTCCGGTGAACAATGACCGCCCGATCGAACCCTTGGACGCCGAGGGCGTGCAGGCGGTGCATAAGGCGACCATGCGGATCCTGAAGGAAATCGGCATCGAATTTCTGAACCCCGAAGCGGTCGCCTATCTGAAAAAAGCGGGCTGCACGGTGCATGGCACCAATGTCAAAATGGACGAAGACTTCGTCATGGAGATGTTGGGCCATGCGCCCGAAACCTTCACCATCACCCCGCGCAACCCTGACCGCGAAGTGATCATGGGCGGCAAGCACATGCTGTTTGTCAACGTCTCCAGCCCGCCAAATGCCTGGGATCTGCAGCGCGGCAAGCGCACCGGCGATTTCGAGACGTTCAAGGAATTCGTGAAGTTGACGCAGTATTTCAACTGCATCCACATCGCGGGCGGCTATCCGGTGGAACCGGTGGACGTTCACGCCAGCATCCGCCATCTGGATTGTCTTTATGAAAAACTGACGCTGACCGACAAGGTGGTGCATGCCTATTCTTTGGGTGCGGAGCGGGTCGAGGATGTAATGGAGATGGTCCGCATCGCGGGAGGTCTTTCAGAGGATGAATTTCAGGCCAAGCCGCGGATGTACACCAACATCAACTCTGTCTCGCCCTTGCAGCACGATTATCCGATGCTGGACGGCGCGATGCGTCTGGCCAAGCGCGGCCAGCCTGTGGTGATCACGCCGTTCACGCTGGCGGGGGCGATGGCCCCGGTGACGATGTCGGGTGCGGTGTCGCTGTCCTTGGCCGAAGGATTGGCGGGGGTTGCCTTGCTGCAATTCATCAATCCTGGCTGTCCGGTGGCTTTGGGAACATTCACCTCGAATGTCGACATGAAGTCGGGCGCACCGGCGTTCGGGACGCCGGAATATATGCGCGCGACGCAGATGACCGGGCAACTGGTGCGCCATTACAAGTTGCCACTGCGCTCGTCTGGCACCTGTGCGGCCAACGTGCCGGACGGGCAGTCGATGTGGGAAACGTCGAACAGCCTTTGGGCGGCGGTGCAAAGCCGCTCCAACATGGTCTATCACGCGGCGGGCTGGCTGGAAGGTGGTCTGATCGCCAGCCCGGAAAAATTCGTGATGGACTGCGAAGTGTTGCAGATGATCCAGCGCTATTTTGAAGCGTCCGTGGTGGCAACCACCCCCGATGATCTGGCCTTTGACGCGATCAAGGCGGTGGGGCCGGGCGGGCATTACTTTGGCTGTCAGCATACCCAGGACCGTTATCAGACCGCCTTCTACGCGCCTTTCGTGTCGGATTGGCGCAACTATGAGGCCTGGCAACTGGACGGTGCGGTGTGGACCTCGGAACGCGCGCACCGGGTTTACAAGCAGATCATCGCCGATTTTGAAGCGCCAGAGATGAACGGCGATCACCGCGAGGCGTTGCGTCAGTTCGTGGCACGGCGCAAGCAAGAGGGCGGCGCACCCACCGATTTCTGAAGCGGTTTGGTTTGGGCCCCAAGTGCCGCCCCGCCGCGAGATCCACGCCGCACTGGGCTTGATCCGGGGATCAATCTGTTAACGGGAGGCCCCGGATCCGGTCCGGGGCGGCGCGGCAATAAGGGGGCAGGCGGGGTGCAGATTTTGTCATCGCGCGACGTAGGCTGCTGCGCGACCAAGAACGCCACGCCGCCCCGGACCTGATCCGGGGCCTCAATCTGTGAACCGGAGGCCCCGGATCAAGTCCGGGGCGGCGTGGGACTTGGCGACGGCGTGGGATTTGGCGACGGCGTAGGACTGGGAGACGGCGCGGCAATGGGGCGGACCTGGATTGGTCGCAGGTGCTGGTACGCGGTATTTGTCATCGGGCGTGGTCGGCGCGGCTGCACTGATTGCCCGAATGTGTGGCTGGGCGAATGCAGTCTGGCACTGCACCCTGAACCCGGTCTATCCTGCGCGCAAAGATGAGGTGTGCGATGACTCCGAACATGCAGCAACGGCTGGCGATGACGCTTTTGGGCGGGCTGGCGGGGCTGGCGCTGTACCTGCTGAGTGTGATTATCGAGGATGGTCTGGTGGCCGAACGTCTGGCCTTGGCGCTGGCCGCCTTTGCCGGCACCTTCTTTGGCGCCGCGATGGCGATCGCGGGTCCGGTGGCGGTGCCGCGTGCGGTCGCGATGGCGGCGGGATTGGCGGTTGTGGTTGCGGGTCTGGTCAGTCTGGCCGCGCTGCGCTTTGATCCGGTCAGCGATCTGTCAAATGCGCCGCTGATTTTTCTGGCGGGCCTTGTGCTGGCCCTGTTGCCCTTGCCGTTCTTGATTGCGGCAACGGGGCCGGGGTGGCGTGACTATCCGACCCTGTTCACCCATGCCTGGGGGCTGTTCGTGCGGCTGTCCTTTGCCTGGATCTTCGTCGGCGTGGTCTGGGGGCTGATCCTGCTGTCGGGGGCGCTGTTCGATCTGGTTGGTCTGACGCTGATTGATGATCTGCTGGCGCTTGAACCCGCGCCCTGGCTGATCACCGGCGTGGTGTTGGGGCTGGCCTTGGCGGTGGTGGATGAGCTGTCGGATTTCATCTCGCCCTTCCTGATTCTGCGGCTGCTGCGGGTGCTGTTGCCACTGGTCTTGCTGGTGCAAGTGGTGTTTCTGGCGGTGCTGCCGTTCCGGGGGCTGACCGGGCTTTTTGGCGGCATTTCTTCGGCTGCGACCTTGCTTGCGATGGTGGCCACGGCGGTGACGCTGATTTCGGCGGCGGTCGATCAGAGCGATGAAGAGTCGGTGGATCCGGGGATGATGGCGCTGGCGGCGCGCGCACTGGCGTTGATCTTGCCCGTGCCGGTTGGCCTTGCGATCTGGGCGCTGGTGGTGCGCGTCGGTCAGTATGGCTGGACCCCCGAGCGGCTGTTTGTTGCCGTGATCGCGGCCTTGGCCCTGTGCTACGCGGTAAGTTACGCGGTGTCGGCGCTGCGCAGGTCCTGGCGTGCGCATATCCGGTCTGTCAATGTGATCAATGCCTTGGCGGTGATTGGGGCGGCCGCCTTGTGGCTGACCCCTTTGCTGAATGCCGAACGGATTGCTGCTTCCAGTCAGATGGCGCGGTTTGCGGTGACGCAGGATCCGGCGGTGCTGGATCTGTGGGCGCTGGGCAAATGGGGTGCGGCTGGGGCTGCGGTGCGGGCCGAACTGGAGGTGTTGGCCACGCAGCCGGGGCAGCAGGCTCTGGCGGCAGTGCTGGCGGGCAATGTCTTGGCTGACGCAGGCCAGATCGTCAGCGCGCGGGCGGCTTTGGCGGCGGTGATGCCGCTGCAACCGCCGACAGCCTTGGCCGGGCGCGATGCGATTCTGGCCGCGGCAGAGCTTTATGATCTGCAAAGCTGGACCCGGTCCTGCGCGGAAACCCTGCCCGGCGGTGGTCGCGGTTGTGTGATGATCGTCGCCGATTTTCAGCCCAACCTGCCCGGCGAAGAGGCGCTTTTCGTGATCTACAGCCCGGCACAATACCTGAGCTACATCGGATTTTCGCTCAACAACGGGCAGTTGCAGGAGCGCGCGATCGTGCCCGCCGCGGGTGCCATGCCCAGCGACGCCAAGGTCGAGACGGTGATGAAGTCACTGCAAACCACGGTGCCGGTTCTGGTTCCGGCGCCTTTGAACATGCTGGTGATCGGCACCTCTGGTCTGATCCTTGCGCCCTGAGGCGGGGTGGCGGCCAAAGTCGGTGACAGATACGCCCGGGACCGCGCAGCAAAGTCTTAACCCGCGGCAGCTATCCTGAGGGCGAATCGATCTCGGTGACGCGATGCATGGCCTTATCAACCGCTCTATCCAGTGCTTTTTGCGCGACACCTATGGGGGGGCGGTGTGGCGGCAGGTGGCCTGCACCGCGGGCCTCGGTTTTGACAGTTTCGAGCCGTTGCTGACCTATGATGCCGCCTTGACCGAGGCGGTGATAGAGGCTGCGTCACGGGTGCTGCGGCGTCCGCGCGAAACCGTTCTGGAAGACATGGGCACCTATCTGGTGTCGCATCCCAATGTCGAAGGGCTGCGGCGGCTGCTGCGCTTTGGCGGGGTGACGTTTCAGGATTTCCTTCAGTCCTTGGAAGATCTGCCCGAACGCAGCCACCTTGCGCTGCCCGATCTGGATTTGCCTGCCCTGCGTCTGGTGGATCATGGCGACGGGATTTACCGGCTGCACTGCGCGATGCTGCTGCCGGGGGTCGGTCATGTGGTGGTGGGTCTGCTGCGGGCGATGGCGGATGATTACGGCGCGCTGGTGCTGCTGGAACATGACGGCTGCGTCGATGGCCAAGAGGTGATTGCGGTGCATCTTCTGGATCAGCGCCACAGCGCGGGCCGCAGGTTTGATCTGGCGCTGCCGGGGGACAGGTGATGCCAAAGCCCGCATTCGGATTTGGCGCCGCGGCGCTGGGGCGGTTGATGCCGATGTGTCTGGCCCTGAACGCGCGGGGGCAGATTACCGCCCTTGGTCCGACTCTGGCCAAACTGCTGCCGACACCGCTGCCACTGGGGGCGGCGTTTGATACCGTGATGGCAGTCCGCAGCCCGGCGGGCGTGGTCTCGGTCGCCGATCTTGCGGCGCGCGCGGGCGAACGGCTGCATTTGTCGATGGATGGCGTTTCGTATCGCGGTCTGGCGGTGCCAATGGCGGGGGGCGGGCTGCTGATCAATCTGTCGTTTGGCATCGGCGTGATAGAGGGCGTGCGCCAGCATCATCTGACCGACGCCGATTTCGCCGCCACCGATCTGGCGGTCGAACTGCTGTTTCTGGTTGAGGTGAAAACCGCCGTGATGGAAGAACTGCGCAGTCTCAATCTGCGGCTGCAAGGTGCCAAGGTTGCCGCCGAAGAACAGGCGCTGACCGATACTCTGACCGGTTTGCGCAACCGCCGTGCGCTGGACGGGGTTCTGGCCGGGTTGATCGGCACCGAGGCACCGTTCGGGCTGATGCATCTGGATCTGGATTTCTTCAAACAGGTGAATGACACGCTGGGCCATGCCGCGGGCGATCAGGTCTTGCGCGAAGTGGCCACGGTGCTGCGTGCCGAAACCCGCGCCACCGACACCGTGGCCCGGGTGGGGGGGGATGAATTCGTGATCGTGCTGCCCGACCAGCCCGAAGTGGCCCGGCTGACGCAGATTGCCCGCCGCATCATCGACCGGCTGACCCAACCCATCGCCTATGACGGGCAAAGCTGCCGGATTTCAGGCTCTATCGGGGTGACGGTTTCAACCCATTACGACCATCCCGATGCCGACCGGATGCTCAGCGATGCCGACGCAGCACTTTATGCGTCCAAGCGGGCCGGACGCGGGCAGGCGCAGGTTTTCGCGCCCGGTGTCACCGACCGGCGGCTGGCATGACCGCGCGCGCATTTTGCGGGGCATTGGCCGCGCTGTGGCATCGCTCGGGGCCAGATTTCCCGCGGTCTGGCTCGCGCGGCGGAACATCCAGGACACCTGGATTTTGGAAACGCTGCGTGCGGGTCTTCGTCATCGAAAGCCTTTCGCGGACAACAGGCTTGCTGTCAGTTGCGATCCGGCTGTTGCGGTGCATCACCGCCCAGGATCATGAAATCCCGCGGATTGATATGGATCATCACATGGGATGCTGGCTGCGGTGGCGGGGTTTCGGGGCTGCCAAAGCTGTCGAGGGTCACCAGATTGCCCGCCACATCGGCCTTGATCCGGATCACCGCCCCCATGAAATCAACCGATGCCACCGTCGCCTGCAGCACCAGATCACGGCCAGGAGCCGCGGCAAGATGGGCGGCTTCGGGGCGCAGGGCCAGGGTCAGCTGCTGGCTGTTGGCAGCAGGGATCGCTTGGCCCAACGCCACTTCGGCCCCCGCCAGCCGCACCTTGCCACCGACCGCATCCACGACCACGGCGTCAAAGCTATTCAGGCTGCCAACAAATTGCGCCACGAATTTGGTGGACGGACGGTTGTAGATTTCGAACGGGGTGCCGACCTGTTCCGCCCGCCCGCCGTTCATCACCACGATGCGATCCGACATCGACAGCGCTTCTTCCTGATCATGCGTCACGAACAAGGTGGTGATGCCCAAACGCTTCTGGATGTCGCGGATTTCGCTGCGCAAGGACGCGCGGATCTTGGCATCCAGCGCCGACAGCGGCTCGTCCAGCAGCAAGACCTGCGGCCGCACCGCCAAGGCCCGTGCCAAAGCCACGCGCTGTTGCTGGCCGCCCGACAGCTGGAACGGAAAACGCGCGCCCAAATCGGGCAGGCCGATCAGATCCAGCATCTCGGCCACGCGGTCGGCGATCTTCGCACGGCTTTCGCCCGCGATCTTCAGGCCAAAGCCGACATTTTGCGCCACCGTCAGATTGGGGAACAGCGCGTAGGACTGAAACACCATGCCGATGTTGCGCTGATTGGGGCGCAGCTTGACCACATCCTGGCCGTCAATGCGGATCACCCCGCGCGACGGGGTTTCAAACCCCGCCACCATGCGCAGCACCGTGGTCTTGCCGCAGCCCGAAGGTCCGAGCAACGAGATGAACGCGCCTTTTTCAACCGAAAGGCTGAAATCCTGCACCACTCTGGTCGCGCCAAAGGATTTTTCAAGCTGCGACAGGTTCAGAAACGACATCAGCTGCGCGCCCTTGTGTGGTGTGAAAAACGGGTGACAAGTTGGATCAGGCCCATGCAGGCCCAGGTGATGGCAAAGGCAATCACCGCAAGGGCCGGCGGTTCATAGGCGCGGTTGGCCCCCAGCAGCTGCATGTAAGGACCAAAAGCCGGCCGGTCGAGCAAGGCCGCCATGGTGAATTCTCCGATCACGATGGCAAAGGTCAGGAAGGCCCCCGACAGCACCGCGACCAGCACATTCGGCAGCACGATGCGGGCCAGAATGGTAAACCAACCCGCGCCCAGGCTTTGCGCGGCCTCGGTCAGGGTGGCCACATCAATGGCGCGCAGCCCGGTGTCAACCGCGCGGTACATGTAGGGCAGGGCAAGGGTGACATAGCCCATGGTCAGCAAGATATTGGTGCCCCATGTGGTGCCGGTCAGCGGCAGCCAGCTGGCGGTGTTGTAAAGCCTGATATAACCAAAGGCGATCACGATGGCCGGAATGACCAGAGGCAGCAGGGTGATGAACTCGATGTAGGGTCGGGCCTGCGGGATTTTCAGCCGCACCAGAAACGCCGTCGGCACCACCAAAGCCACGCCAAAAATGATGGTGGCGACGGCCATCAGCACCGAATAGCCGAAGGTCTGCTGAAACTGCGGATCGGCCAACACCTTGGCATAGGCATCCAGCGAATAGACCCCGCGCCGCATCTTCAACGAAAACTCGGCCATGCCAATCAGGGGCAACAGGAAGTAAATGGCCCCGGCCGCCAAGGTCAGCCATGCGAAAAACCGGCTCATTTCAACCACCGCTCTGATCGTGCACGCAGCCAGATATAGGCAAAATTGGCGATCCCGGTGATCACGATCATGCCGAACGCCAGCGCATAGCCCAGGTGCGGATTGCCCAGAACATCGCCCCGGATCTGCGCGAACAGCTTGATCGGCACAATGTTCAGTTGCGGCCCGGTCAGCGCGTAGGCGGTGGCAATCGCGCCAAAAGCATTGGCAAACAGCAGTGCAAAGCTGCCCAGCAGTGCGGGAAACAGGATCGGCAAGGCCACCATGCGCCAGTATTGCGCGCCACTTGCCCCCAGAACGGCGGCGGCCTCACGCCATTCGCGCCGCAACCCGTCCAGCGCCGGGGTGATGATCAGGATCATCAGCGGGATCTGAAAGAAAAGATAGGTGACCACCAGCCCCCAGAACGACAGCAGATTGAAGCCCAGACTGCGCAGATTGATGCCAAACTCGGTTTTGAGGTAAAGGGTGATCAGCCCCGCCGGTCCCAGCGTCGCGATGAAGGCAAAGGCCAGCGGCACCCCGGCAAAGTTCGATGCCACGCCGGAAAAGGTCAGCAAAGGCGCGCGCAGGCCTTTGGGCAAGCCGCCCAACACGGCCGCAGCCGCCATCGCAAAGCCAAAGCCGCAGCCGAGGGCGGCGGTGATCAGCGACAGTTTGATCGAGGTCCAATAAGCCGAACGGATCGAGTCTGTGTTCAGGTCGGCCAGATTTTGAAAGGTCAGGCTGCCGTCCGGGTTTTGAAACGCGCCCAGCACGATTTTCAACGTGGGCAGGATCAGGAACAGCACAGTGAACAGCGCAAACGGCAGCAATCCCAGCCAATGCAGTGGCCACCGCCGTCCCGGCTTTGGCGGCAAAGCGGCGGTTTGGGGCGTGGTCGGCATAGGGCGGCATTCCCGGTCAGGCGGGCGCTCTGGCCCCAGAAGTGAAATCGCCCCGCCACCCATCGGCGGCGGGGCGGGGTGGATCACTGCACGTTGGCGCCGACTGTGGCATCCCAGCCGCCGGTCACGACGGCCTTGTTGGCGTCCTGCTCGGCCAGCGTCGGGAAATAGGCGGCCTCATAGGAAGCGGCAGGCGGCAGGGCGTCGATCAGTTCCTGCGGCACTTTGCCTGCGGCACTTTGCCTGCGGCAACCATCGCATTGAACCGCGCCGGGTGGCAGTAGCCCTTCAGCCAGGCCAGCTGTCCTTCGTCTGAATAGAGGTATTCCATCCACAGTTTCGCGGCATTCGGATGCGGCGCATAGGCCGAAATGGCCTGCACATAGACCCCGGCCTGAATGCCAGTGGCTGGAACCACAACTTCGACCGGCGGGTTGCCTGCCAGCGTGTCACGGGCGGCCAAAGCGTTGTAATCCCACATGACGACGATGGGTGTGGTGCCTTGCGCCAAAGTGCCGGCCTTGCCGACCACTGGCACAAAGCTGCCCGCCTTGTTCAGCGCGGCAAAGTAATCCAGACCGGCCTTGCCCGCAGCTTCACCCGCGGCCGCGCCCTGGCCCAGACCCGCGGCATGCACCGCCAGAATGGCCTGATTCGAAGCCCGCGGATCGCCCGCCAGCGCAACCTGACCCGCATATTCGGGCTTCAGCAGATCGGCCCAGTCGGCGGGAACGTTGGCAACCAGATCCTTGTTCACCAGAAACGACATCACGCCGTAATAATCGCCATACCAGTGGCCGTCGGCATCCTTGATGCTTTCGGGAATTTCGTCCCAGGTCGCGACTTTGTAGGCTTGGGTCAAGCCTTCGGCCTTGGCGGACGGACCAAAAGCCAGGCCGACGTCGATCACGTCGGGGGCCTGCGGGCCTGCGTTGTCCTTGTTGGCCTTGATCGCTTCGATCTCATCGGCGGAACCGGCGTCGGGGTTCAACTCGTTCACAGCGATTTCCGGGTATTTGGCCTTGAAGCCGGCGATCACAGCCCCGTATCCGCACCAGTCGTGCGGCAAGGCGATCGTTGTCAAAGCGCCTTCGGCTTTGGCTGCGGCCTCGAGGTCGGCAAGCGTTTGCGCGGATGCCAGCGAAGCGGTCAGCATCGCCATGACACTGACAGACGCGGTCAGAGTGGTCTTGAGGGACATGAGAAAATCTCCGGTTGCGATTGCGTTGCGCGCGCCCGATGGCAGGCGAAACCAAGGTACAGCGATGCTGTACAGACGCAACATTTTTGCGACATATTTATGACTGATCGGGTAAAGATTTGTAACAAAAATGCGTAAGCCATTGTGCTGTTTGTCTTTTCCGCCAGAAGGATCTGCCAAAATGCGGCGGCGATGGGGACTTGCTGCTGGCAGGGGCTTTGCGCAGTGTGGCGCGGCAGGAGGCATTGATCCTGCCCAAACGGTGGGCCTTGAAGATGTATCTGATCGGCATTGATGTGGGCACCGGTTCGGCCCGTGCGGGGGTCTTTGATGGCAGGGGCCTGATGCTGAGCCAAGCCAAGGCTGATCTGACGCTGTGGCGTGCGGCGGGGTCGCAGGTGGAGCAATCTTCGGCGCAGGTCTGGCAGGCGGTGTGCCGGTCGGTGCGGGGCGCGGTCGCAGCGGCTGGCGTTGATCCGGCGCAGGTGGCGGGGATCGGCTTTGACGCGACATGTTCCTTGGTGATCCTGGGGCAGGGTGGGGCGTCTTTGCCGGTGGGTTCGTCCGAGGACCCGGCCCGCGACGTCATGGTCTGGATGGATCACCGCGCCCTGGGGCAGGCGGCACGGATCAACGCGATGGGCCACGCCGTTCTGGCCTATGTCGGCGGCGTGATCTCGCCCGAGATGCAGACGCCCAAGCTGCTGTGGCTGCGCGAAAACCGGCCTCAGGTGTTCGATGCAGCATGGCAGTTCTTTGATCTGGCGGATTTTCTGACATGGAAGGCCACCGGCAGTCTGCAGCGGTCAAGTTGCACGGTCACCTGCAAATGGACTTATCTCGCGCACGAACAGCGCTGGGACGAGAGCTATTTCCAGCAGATCGGGCTGGGGGTTCTGGCGGACGAAGGTTTTGCCCGGATCGGGGCGCAGGTGGTGGCCCCCGGGACCGCTCTGGCGGCAGGTCTGACGGCACAGGCGGCGGCGGATCTGGGGCTGCGGGCGGGCACTGCGGTGGCGGCAGGGTTGATCGACGCCCATGCCGGCGGGGTTGGCACCGTGGGCGCGCTGGGCACGGATGTGACGCAGAACATGGCGTATGTCTTTGGCACCTCGTCCTGCACGATGACGACGACGGCGCAGGCGCAGTTTGTGCCGGGTGTCTGGGGGCCCTATTATGGCGCAATGCTGCCCGGGATGTGGTTGTCCGAAGGCGGGCAATCGGCGGCAGGCGCTGCGATTGACCATCTGCTTCAATTGCATCCGGCCCATGCAGAGGCGGCGCGGCAGGCGCTGGCTGCGCAGGTGCCCTTGCCGGTGTGGCTCGCCGATCTGGTGGCGCTGCGCTGTGGCGATCTTTCGGCGGCGGTCGATCTGGCTGCGGATGTGCATGTGGTGCCAGAGTTCCTTGGCAACCGCGCACCCTTTGCCGACCCCAACGCGCGCGCGGTGATCGCCGGTCTGGGCATGCAGACCGATCTCGACAGTCTGCTGCAGCTTTACATCGCGGGGCTGTGCGGCATCGGCTATGGCCTGCGCCAGATCATCGAAACCCAAGCCAGGCATGGCGCGCCGGTGCGCCATATCATGATCAGCGGCGGGGCCGGGCAACATGATCTGGTGCGTCAGTTGCTGGCCGACAGCACGGGTGTGCCGGTGATCGCCACCGAGGCGGCAGAGCCGGTGCTGCTGGGATCGGCGATGGTGGCGGCTGTGGCGGGCGGCGTGGCCGCGGATCTGGTGCAGGCGATGGCCGCGATGTCGCGCGCGCAAAGCCGCTTTGCCCCAAAGGCCGAGGCGGCGCACGCCCGACGCTTTGACGCCTTCACCCGGCTGCAGGCGGTCGCGCGCGGGCTGCAGCACAAGCCCTGATCTGAACCCCGCGCGGCAGTCCGGGAGTGTGGCGGCTTGCGGCTTTTGCCGAGCCGGGCAATGATGCAGCGTCCGGCCAAAGCCGATCAAAAAGCCGATCAACCTGCCTATCTCACAAAAAGGAAACCCCATGACCCAGCGACCGCCGATGGCTGCGCCTGATTGCACCGGCAACTGGATCAACGATCCTGTGCACCGCGCCTGGCTGGCCCGCGAGGCCCGGGCGCAGTTCGGGTTTTTCCGCCGCTCGCTGCAGCCCGACGGGCACTTTGCGGCGCTGGATCTGCAGGGGGCGGCGCTGGCTGGCTTGCCGCAGGAATTGCACAGCACCACCCGGATGGTCCATTCCTACGCCTTGGGCAAACTGACCGGTGAGCCGGAGTGCGACGCCATCATCGACGCAGGCATGGAGTTTCTGTGGCAACACCACCGCGACGCGCAGAATGGCGGCTATGTCTGGTCGGTCGGTCCGGATCGCGGCGTGGCGGATGGCACCAAGCTGGCCTATGGCCATGTCTTTGTGCTGTTGGCCGGGGCCAGTGCCAAAAAGGCCGGGCATCCGCAGGCTGACCGGCTGATCGCGGACATTTCGGCCATTCTGGACCGGCATTTCTGGGACGAGGCGCGGGGCTTGTTCCGCGATGAGTTCACCCGCGACTGGCAGCCGTTTTCCACCTATCGCGGCATGAACGCCAATATGCACGGGGTTGAGGCGCTGCTGGCGGCATATGAGGCCACGGGTGACACAATCTACCGCGACCGGGCGGGGCGCATCCTTGATTTCTTTGTGGCCCGGCAGGCTCCTGCGCATGACTGGCGTTTGCCAGAGCATTACACCGACGACTGGCAGGTCGATGGCAGTTATTCCGGCAATCCGATGTTCCGGCCTGCGGGCACCACGCCGGGGCATTCGTTTGAACTGGGGCGGCTGGCGCTTCAACATTGGGATCTGTGCGGCCGCCCCGACTCGGGCGCCGTCGAGCGCGCGCGGCGTCTGATCGACCGCGCGATGGCGGATGCCTGGCTGGACGGGGGCGGGTTGGCCTACACTTTGAACGCCCAAGGCAGCGTGGCCATCGCAGACCGTTATTGGTGGCCGGTGACCGAGGCCATCGGGGCCTATGCAACCTTGCTGAAGATCGCGCCGCAAGCCGGGGATGAACGCAGTTACCGGCAGCTCTGGGCCTTTGCCGAGGCGCATCTTATCGACCACGAAAACGGCGGCTGGTTCCCCGAACTGGATGCCAGCGGGGTGCCGGTTGGCAAGCAATTCATTGGCAAGCCCGACATCTACCATTCGGTGCAAGCCGCACTGATCCCCTTCGCACAGGGGCTGTCCGCGCCCTGACGCAAACCCGGCTTCGGCAGCCATAGCGGGACGCAAATGGCGGATTTCGCAACCAGATCAGTGCCGTTGCCGACCTGCTTTGGCCAGGTAGAATGGCCTGCAAGGCAGGGTTCCGCCTAGAATCAACGCTGAAAGTCAGGGAAAGTGGCAGCCCGTAGGGGAGTCGAACCCCTCTTGCCTGGTTGAAAACCAGATGTCCTAACCGATAGACGAACGGGCCAAGCTTGCGTGGTGGGCGCGGTTTAATCGGCGGCGGCGTGGCTGGCAAGGGGGAAAATGGGGCCCAGAACAAAAGGCTTTGTCAGGCGCGGGCGGCGTCTTCGAGGCGCAGTTGCACCTTGGTGCGACCGCCATAGCTGTTCAACTCCAGTCGGCCCGCCAGATGAAAATGCTGATGTCCGGCATTTTCCAGCGCCGGGCCAAGATCGGTGACAAAGGCCCCAAAGGCGATCGCCTCGATCCGCGCGCCCATGCTGTCCCCGAAGGACAGTTTCAGATGCGAACCGCCCAAGCGGCGCGTCGTCACCGGCATGTCGGCAAAGGCAAAGCGCGGGGCGGGGGCCGAGGCGCCAAAGGGTCCGGCCTGTTCCAGCAGCTCGACAAAGCCGGTGTTGGCGGCGGTGGGGGCGAGCAGACTGTCGATGCGCAGATCCTCTCGCCCGGCAGCGCCTGCGCCCTGTTTGGCCAGCAGTTCGCCAAGCCTGTCCATCGCCGCCTCCAGCTTGTCGCGGGCCACGGTCAGACCTGCCGCCATCTTGTGCCCGCCGCCTTTGATCAGCAGCCCTTCGCTGGCGAGCCGGTGGATCGCCGCGCCCAGGTCGACGCCCGAGACGGAACGGGCCGAGCCTTTGCCCTCATCGCCGTCAAAGCCGATCACCACGGCGGGGCGGTGGGCGGCCTCTTTCAGACGCGCGGCGACGATGCCGACAACGCCCGGATGCCAGCCTTCACCCGCAGCCCAGACCAAGGGGCCATCCATGCCGCGCATCTCGGCCTGCGCCATGGCTTCTTCGCGCACGCGACCCTCGATATCGCGGCGTTCGGTGTTCAAAAGGTCCAGCCGTTGGGCCAAGGCCAGGGCGTCTTGGGGGTTGTCGGTGGACAAAAGTCGCGCGCCCAGATCGGCCTGGCCGATGCGGCCACCGGCGTTGACCCTTGGCCCCAGAAGAAAGCCCAAAGCATAGGGCGTCGGGGCCCGATCCATCCGCGCGATGTCGGCCAGGGCGCGCAGACCCACCCGTTCGCGCCGTGCCATTACCTTGAGCCCTTGGCGCACAAAGGCACGGTTGACGCCGATCAGCGGCGCCACATCGGCCACGGTGGCCAGCGCCACAAGATCAAGAAGCGCCATCAGATCAGGGCCTTGGGTGCCATCGGCGCGCAGCTGGCGATTGGCCTCGACCAGCATCAGGAACACCACCGAGGCGGCACAGAGATGGCCCAGATCGCCGTCCTCATCCTGCCGGTTCGGGTTGACCACGGCATAGGCGGGGGGCAGGGTTTCACCACCCAGATGGTGATCCAGCACGACGACGTCGCATTTCGCGGCGGCAATCGGATCGTGCGACAGGGTGCCGCAATCGACGCAGAGGATCAGATCATGCGCGGCCCCCAGTTCGGCCATGGCGGGGATATTGGGGCCATAGCCTTCGTCAATGCGGTCAGGGATATAGAGGGTGGCCTGCGCGCCCATCGCCCGCAGCCAGACGATCAAAAGGGCCGCGGAGGATCCGCCATCGACGTCATAATCGGCAAAGATGGCAATGCGTTGACGCGATTTCAGCGCGTGCAGGAACCGCGCAGCCGCGCGGCCGGTGTCTTTCATCTTCAACGGATCGGGCAAAAGGTCGCGCAGTTGCGGGGCGAGGAACCCGGGGGCGTCCTGCGGCGTCACCCCGCGCGACACCAGCGTCGCGCAAAGGGCCAAAGGCAGTTTGGTGATCTGCGCCATCGCCTCGGCCAGACGTTCGGATTCCACGCTGGGACCGATCCAGCGGCGGCCGGTGACAGAGGTTTCGACGTTGAGAAAAGCGCGTTGGGTCATGGGCCAGCAATGACCCGGCCCGCCCAGCAGGGCAAGCCGGAATTTTCAAAAATTCCGGGCCTATTTTTTCGAAAAAATCGACGTCACCCTTATTTCATTGGGCTTTTGTAGGTCATCCGACGCACGGAACCGGTCTTGGACCGCATCAGGATGGTCTCGGTGGTGATCCAGCCGGGTTCGATCTTGATGCCCTGCAGGATGGACCCCTGGGTGACGCCGGTGGCCGCAAAGATCACGTCGGCGGTGACCATTTCGTCGCGCGTATAGACACGATTCAGGTCGGTGATGCCCGCCTTGTAGGCGCGCTGGCGTTCGTCGTCGTTGCGGAAAATCAGCTGGCCATAGATCTGCCCGCCCATGCATTTCAGCGCCGATGCCGCCAGCACGCCTTCGGGTGCGCCGCCGGCGCCCATGTACATGTCAATGCCAGTGATGGCGCTTTCGGCGCAGTGGATCACGCCCGCCACATCGCCGTCGGTGATCAGGCGGATCGCCGCACCGGTAGAGCGAACCTCGGCGATCAGCTTTTCGTGGCGGGGGCGTTCCAGAATGCAGACGGTGATCTCGTCTGCCGCCACGCCCTTGGCGCGGGCCAAAGCGCGGACGCGGGCGGCGGGGGGCATGTCGAGGGTGACGGTATCACGGGCATAGCCCGGACCGATGGCCAGCTTTTCCATATAAACATCAGGGGCATGCAGCAATGTGCCGCGCGGGGCCATGGCGATCACGGTCAGCGCGTTCGGCATGTCCTTGGCGCAAAGCGTGGTGCCTTCCAGCGGATCGAGCGCGATATCCACCGCAGGACCACGGCCGGTGCCGACCTCTTCACCGATGAACAGCATCGGGGCCTCATCGCGTTCACCTTCGCCGATCACCACCACGCCCGCAATGTCCAGCAGGTTCAGCTGATCGCGCATGGCGTTGACGGCGGCCTGATCTGCGGCTTTTTCGTCGCCGCGCCCGATCAGTTTGGCAGAGGCCAGAGCCGCCGCTTCGGAGACGCGGGCAAGGCCCAAGGACAGAAGGCGGTCTTGGAATTCGGTAGCGTCAGCCATGGGATGTCCTTGAGACAAGAGGGGTCAGCTTTGCCTTAGCGGCAAGGGATGCGTGCGGCAAGGATGGTGGCGCTAACATGGGTGCAAAAGCTGCTGGCTCGGGCTGCGGGCGTTAAGGCGTTGGGGACGCTGCGTTAATCCGACGAAACAGCCGTATTCCGTGGTCGGTTTTGCGTCCGTTCCCCGTAGGGCGCGCGTCTGGTATCCGTCCCGACAGCGTCGGGACGCGCGCAGTGTTAACCATGACGCCGAATCGCGCCGAAGATCAGACCTCTTCGATCCGCAATGCGACCGGCTGGCCGACCATGACGCCGGTTGCGGCAAAGCGGCTGGTGGCGTGGTCAATGTCGGCGCGGGTGGCTTTGTGGGTGACGATCAGAACCGTGGCGTGGTCGCCCTCATGCCCGTATTGGCGCATCTGGTCGATCGACACGCCCGCCTCGCCCAGACAGGTGGCGATTTTCGCCAGCGCGCCGGGTTTGTCCTGAAGCGTCATGCGCAGATAATAGCTGGCCGGGGTGGACGAGATCGCGGCGATGGGGGTGGTCAGGCTGGTGGCGGGCTGACCAAAGGTTGGCAGGCGCACCCCGCGCGCGATGTCGGCCACATCCGCCATCACGGCGCTGGCGGTCGGACCCATGCCCGCACCGGGGCCGCGCAACACGATCTGCCCGACACTGTCGCCTTCCAGCACCACCATATTGGTGCCGCCTTGCAACTGGCCCAAAGGGCTGTCGGCGGGCACCAGACAAGGGGTCATGCGTTGCTCCAGCCCCCGACCCGTCATCTGCGCCACGCCCAGCAGTTTGATCCGGTAGCCCATATCGGCGGCCAGCGTGATGTCGTCGATGGAAATCGCGCCGATGCCTTCCAGTTCCACCGCGTCAAAGCTGACCTTGGTGCCAAAGGCGATGGCGGCCAGAAGGCTGAGCTTATGCCCTGCGTCGATGCCGCCGACGTCCAAATTCGGATCGGCCTCGAGATAGCCCAGTTGTTGGGCGGCGTCGAACACCGCCGCGTAGGACAGGCCCTCATTCTGCATCCGAGTCAGGATGTAATTGCACGAGCCGTTCATCACCCCCATGACGCGTTTGATCTGGTTGCCTGCCAGACCTTCGGTCAGCGCCTTGATCACCGGGATGCCACCGGCGACGGCGGCCTCAAACCGGATCACCCGGCCCGCAGCTTCGGCGGCAAGGGCGAGGGCATGGCCGTGATGCGCCAGCAGCGCCTTGTTGGCGGTCACCACGTCTTTGCCCGCGGCAATCGCGGCTTCGGTGGCCCGTTTGGCAGGGCCTTCATGGCCGCCCATGACTTCGACAAACACATCAACATCATCGCGTTGGGCCAAGGTGACGGGATCGGTTTCCCAGGCGTAGGCAGACAGATCGGCGTCGCGGTTCTTTGCGCGGTCACGCGCGGAAACGGCCGTGATCACCACGGCACGACCGGTGCGCAGGGCGATCAGGTCTGCGTGTTGCTGCACGATGTTCACAACGCCGATGCCCACGGTGCCAAGACCAGCCAGACCAAGACGCAAAGGGGTGGCAGACATGGGGAACCTCTTTTCTGGGTGTTGCGCCTGCCTGTTAGCCGAAGGCGGGGCGGGGTGCAACGCGGGCAAAGGCGGGAACGATTGTTGTGCGAAAAATCAGCGGTTGCGCAAAGCTGTGGCGCGGCTGCGCAGGGCGGCGGCGCGGGCAGTGAGAGCGTTTCCTGCAGCTTGGGCGCGGGGCTGACCGGTTTGCGCCAGCAAGTCATCCATCGGCAACAACGCCGCGGCCGGGCCCGTGGATCGGCCGGCGACCATGTCCACCTCGGGAAAGGGCGTACATGCGGCGAGGGTCAGGCACAGGATCAAGGCGCGGATCATGGGGCGCAGCATAGCGGCTGGCGGGGTGGGGTCAATGTGGGCTGTGGGTTTCATCTTGGCTGAAATACTCCCGCCGGAGGCTCTCTGCTGGGGACACAGACCCTCCGGGGGAGTATTTTCACCAAGATGAAAGCGGGGTCCGCCCGTGACGAACGGGAGGCCCCCGGCAATCAATGCGCGGGTTTGATAAAAGTGCCGTTGCGCAACTCGGCCATGGCCTGTTGCAATTCGGCCTGGGTGTTCATCACGATCGGGCCGTGCCAAGCCACCGGTTCCTGGATCGGCGCGCCGGAAATCAGCAGAAAGCGGATGCCGTCGGGACCGGCCTGCACGGTGATGTCATCGCCCTTGCCGAATTCGATCAGGGTGCGGTTGCCGGACAGATCGCGGATGTTGAGTTCTTCGCCCTTATATTCCTTTTCCAAGAGCACGCCGCGCGGACGGGCGGCGTCGGTGAACTTGCCAGCGCCTTCAAAGACATAGGCAAAGGCCTGACGGCGGGTGTCGACCTTGAAGCTGCGCTTTTTCTCTGGCGGCACGAAGATGTCCAGATATTGCGGATCGGCGGCGATGCCATCCACCGGGCCGGTCTTGCCCCAGAACGAACCGACGATCACCTTCACGATGGTGCCGTCATCGTCCATGATTTCGGGAATGTCGTTTGATTTCACGTCCTGATAGCGCGGCTTGGTCATCTTGAGCGATTTGGGCAGGTTGGCCCAAAGCTGAAACCCGTGCATCTGGCCCTTGGCGTTGCCCTTGGGCATTTCCTGATGCAGGATGCCAGAGCCTGCGGTCATCCACTGCACATCGCCGCCCTTCAGCGTGCCGCGGTTGCCAAGGCTGTCGCCGTGTTCGACCGCACCCGCCAGCACATAGGTGATGGTTTCAATGCCGCGGTGCGGGTGCCAAGGAAAGCCTGCCATGTAGTCGCGGGGCGCGTCGCCGCGAAAATCATCGAACAGCAGGAACGGGTCGAACTGCTTTGGGTCGGCAAAGCCGAAGGCGCGGTGCAGATGCACGCCCGCGCCTTCGATATGCGGTTGGGCAAGCGATTGGCTGATGACGGGGCGAAGGGACATGGCGACCTCTGATCTGCTGTTGCCTGTCATAATTAGGCAGGACGACCCTTTGCGGCAAGCCTGCACAGCAACAGGGCCATTGTGCATATTTGCGAAAATGCCACACCAGAGGGTGGGTCGGTGTGGTTACGAGCAGACCACGTTCGCCATGCAGATCTTGGGCACGAACCGCGGGCGGGTCACGATGAACTGCTGCAGTGTGGTGTCTTGCAGCCCGGTGTCAAAACCCAGTCCGACGTTGAAGGCGGGGTGATAGCTGACGGCCGCCTCGACCAGCATGACACGGTCGCCATCGGCCATTTTGGGGATACGGCCAGCCATCGCCACCTCGTTGATCGCCGCGGTGGTGAGTTGCGGCATGGCGCTGTCGGGTGAGCGCGACCAGTCCACTTCGTACTGGGCATTCAACGCGGACCAGCTCACGCTGGTGACGCGCATTTGCACGGTTTGATCCGAGTCGACCAGAAACCGCATCAGATCGCGCATGCCGGTCACATATGAATCGTTCAACGTGATCATTTCGCGCGAGATCATGTCAGACACGGTGTAGGCGGCCTTTTGCGCGGTGTTCACCGCACGGTAGGCATCCCAATAGACAAACAGGGCCATGTAAGCCCAAAGCATCAGGGGCAGCACGATCACGGCTTCGGCCAGAAGAGTGCCTTTTTCATCGCGGCCAAAACGACGCAGCTGGGCAAGCGGGGAACGCATCATCGTCTCCTTACGTCGGTTCGGTCACAAAGGCCGATACGGCAACAAGTCCGTAACCACCCTGCGCGTCCAGGGCCAGGTTCAAGCCGTATTTGGACGTCGGGAACAAGGCGTCCTGAACGACGCAGACCCGCACCAGCATCACGTCGTTCTGCTGACCGATCTGCAATGTGGTGACGGGCTGAATCTGTTCGGCGCGATCGACACAGGCGACAGTCGTGTTTGGCAAAACCCAGTTGGTCGTGCTTACGCGGGTCATTTCGATCATGATGTTGGCTTCGCAACTGTTCATGATCACGGTGCGTTTGCAGATCTCGGTCTTGAGAAGATCGGCGTCAGGCAGGGAGTAGTGACCCAAGCGCAGCTCGCGCATGGTGATGTCGACTGCCTGTTCCAGCATGATCGAGCGGGTCATCAGCAGGCCACTTTCGAACGAGCCCATGAAGACCGTCAGCAGGACCGGAACGGTCATGGCGAATTCGATGGTTGCGGTGCCATCCTCGCGGCGAAAACCACGGGCAAGGCGTTTGAAAAATCTGGTCATTGTGTCGACCTCAACTCGCTGATGTTACAGGCAATCGCGTTCGTGTCCGTCACCATTGCCGGATGGAAACGCCGATGTTTTTGCGCTCCATCGACATTCTCCGTTTCCGATCCGAACCCGCCCTTGCGTGGCGACTTGCGGGCATTGGCAGAAAGACACATCCAGCCGCCAGCTATCCCAACAGCTTGGGCGAGAGTGGGGCGGGTGCGACGGGGAATAAGGGCAAACGGTGACCCTTCTGCTATCAATGGAAACAATGCGGGGGATCGGGCCGTGGTTGCGTCGGATTGGAAACAATTGCGCGGCTGGCTTGCCCTGCGCGCCGGGGCTGCGCGGGACAAGGCGGGCTGTGTGGCAGTTGTGGATCGGGCCATGCTGCATGCTCCTGTTGGCGGTGACCGGGTCACTGGGTCAGCTTCAACTGGGTGATGTTGTTGGCGATGGCGTTGAAAGCGGTCGCGATTTCCAGACCGGAGGCGTTGAAATAATGCGAGGGGGAACTGGCGCATTGTTCGATCTGGGCCTGACCACCAGCGGGGGCTTCAAACGCGATGCCATAGATGATCACGTTCTGACCTTTGGCCATGTTGCAGATGGCCTGCAGCTGCGCGTCCATCGTGGTGGTCGCGGTCTGGGTGCGAAAGGCGGTCATGGCGGCGTTGTAGGCATTGTTCCGGGTGGTGCTGTCGGTGCCCAAAGCGCGGCCGTACATCTGCCAGGCGACGTAAGTGACGCGCTGGGCGGCCCAGACCTGCTGCCAGCTCAACTGGGTCGTGCCGGAACCCGAATCCCAAGCAGCGGCTTGCCAGGTGCCCAGATGCGGCACCCAATACTGGTTCGGGGCGGCACGGCTGCTGTGGCGGATCGAATAATTGCCGTCGCCCGCGCTGCGCCAGATCGGAGACGTGCCGGTGCGATAGCCTGCGTTCATCCGCTCTTCGGCAAAATGCTGGCCATCGGTCATCAGCACGATGATTTTCATCACATTGGCGTCGTCATAGGCAAAGGGGCGGTCGGCAAACACCGCAGGCACCAGACCCGTCGCCGCCATCGCCGGGCGCGAAGCCGGGTCCAGCAGAGTCACGCCCCATTTCAGACCGGCATTGATCGAGGTGGCCCCGATCGCCGTCAGGCCGTTGATCTGCGCTTTCAATGCGGTCGGGTTGTTGCCGGGCAGGCGGACAATGTTGGCGGTCGAAGCCGGGCACCATTTGTTCAGCGCGTTCGGCACCGCGCCGCCATCGGTGGGGGCCATATAGCCAGTGATCTTCGACGTGGTGGAATAGCTGTCGGCATCTGCGGTCATCGGCATCGCCGCAGTCGTCGACATGTCGGTGCCATGAAAGGCACTGCCGGGCAGGTCGATGCAGTTCACATCCGCCACACCATGGTTGTCGGTGACGTTGTACTGGCTGCGCAAGGTCGGCCCCAGATTGACCTGACCGTTGTAAGGCACCATCGACACCGACAGCCGGTTGTCACGATCCGCCGCAAACACGGTGTCGACAAAATCACTGGCGGCCAGCTTCAGGTTGGCAATCTTGGTCCCGGCCATCGAACCGGACACGTCCAGCACCATCGACAGTTCGATGTTGGTGATGGCCTGTTCGGCGGCAGATCCCGCAAATGCGTCCATCTCGTTGATGCCGATCATGTGCAGAAACAGCGGATTGGTGTCAGCCCGCCCGCGCGCCGAGACCTGACGCAGGTTGGCCCCCATCAGGACCTGCACATCTTCCAGCTGATCCGTCATGCCGTTCTTGGCGACGCAATCGCGCACCACATCTTCGGCCGGCAGGCGTTGGTCCAGCGCCGCCGCCATCAGCGTGCAGCGGTCCAGAGTGTTCTGCAGCGCGGTGCGGGTGGTTTCATAGCGGGTCACGTCAATGGCAATGCCCGCCATGATGATCATCAGAAAGAACAGGCACAGTGCAAAAACGGTCAGTGACCCGTCTTCGGATTTACCAAATCGGGTCAGCAGGCGGGGGGAGTTTGCACGAACCATGATCATTTCCTGACACTACAAATTCAGAATGCTGCCCCCGCAAACACATTCTTTCGCCACACCGATGCCCAGAAGATGTGGCGAAATTGTGGCGACGGTGGCAGCGGAACGTCATGTTGGCGGGGTGTGGAAACGATCTGAAAGGGTGGGCGGGATTGTTGATTTTCGTGCGATGGTCGCACGCCCAGATTGCGCCGCAATTTGACCGATTTGCGCGAAATCGAATCACATGTGGGTCAGAATGGCCTGAAATTATCCGCCAATGCGTGCTGGATTATGAAGCAAACCTGCTAGGACTTGACTCGGGTGCATCCAGCATCCTGCCGGGGAGCGGCATTAAGGGAGGATCACCATGAGCGTCGCAGGGGAACCAAGTTTCCGCGAATCCGTCGATATGATGTTCAAACGCGCCACAGCTTTGCTGGACCTTGGCCCGGGTCTGGAAGAGAAGATCCGCGTTTGCAATTCGACCTACACCGTGCGGTTTGGCGTGCGGCTGCGGGGCAAGATCGAAACCTTCGTCGGCTATCGCTCGGTGCATTCCGAACATATGGAGCCGGTCAAGGGCGGCATCCGCTATTCGCTGGGGGTGAACCAAGATGAGGTTGAGGCGCTGGCGGCGCTGATGACCTATAAATGTGCTTTGGTGGAAACGCCGTTTGGTGGATCGAAGGGCGGCCTTTGCATTGATCCCCGCGCCTGGGACGAACACGAGCTGGAGCAGATCACCCGCCGCTTTGCCTATGAGCTGATCAAGCGTGACCTGATCCATCCGGCGCAGAACGTGCCTGCGCCTGACATGGGCACGGGCGAGCGCGAAATGGCGTGGATCGCCGATCAATATGCGCGGATGAACACCACCGACATCAACGCCAAGGCTTGTGTGACCGGCAAACCACCCCACGCGGGCGGCATTCAAGGCCGGGTCGAGGCGACGGGGCGCGGCGTGCAATACGCGTTGCGCGAATTCTTCCGGCACCCGGAGGATGCGGCCAAGGCCGGTCTGTCGGGCGGGTTGGACGGCAAGCGCGTCGTTGTGCAGGGCTTGGGCAACGTGGGCTATCACGCGGCAAAGTTCCTGTCCGAAGAGGACGGCGCGAAGGTGATTGCGATCATCGAACGCGACGGCGCGCTGGTGCAGGATGCGGGGCTTGATGTGGAAGACGTGCGGCAGTGGATGACCGCGCATGGCGGCTTGCTGGCCGGATATCCGCGCGCCACGCATATGGTGAACGGGGCTGCGGCTTTGGAGTTGGAGTGTGACATCCTGATCCCGGCGGCGCTGGAGGGGGTGATCAATCTGGGCAACGCGGCGCGGATCAAGGCACCGCTGATCATCGAGGCGGCGAATGGCCCGATCACCTACGGCGCCGATGCGATCCTGCGCGAAAAGGGCTGTGTCATCGTCCCCGACATGTACGCCAATGCGGGCGGGGTGACGGTGTCGTACTTTGAATGGGTCAAGAACCTGTCGCATATCCGCTTTGGCCGCATGCAGCGCCGGGCCGAAGAGGGCCGCTCACGCATGCTGGTGCAAGAATTGGAACGGCTGTCGGCGGATCAGAACCTGGGCTGGCAGTTGACGCCGGATTTCAAGAAGCAGTTCTTGCAAGGATCGGACGAATTGGCGCTGGTGCGCTCGGGTCTGGATGACACCATGCGCACGGCCTATCAGGCGATGCGCGAGATCTGGCACGGCCGCGACGGCGTGCAGGATCTGCGGGTCGCGGCCTATATCGTGTCGATCAGCCGGATTGCGGCGACGTACAAGTCGAAGGGGCTGTAACGGCCGCTCTTCAGGCTTGCCTGCCGTCTTCGCTGTGGCCTGACGACCGCTCTTGAGTTGCTGTTTTTCAAATACTCCCGCCGGAGGCACCTGCTGATCAGCATAGCCTCCGGCGGGGATATTTGAACCCTGACGGACGCGCAGTGCGCCCGTCAGGGCGCGCCAACCCCAGCGCGATTGCGACGCCGATTGTCGCGGATGGCTCAGTTATTGCGGTTTGCCTGTTGAATAAGCGCAGCAAAGCGGGTTCACTCCCGCCGTGAATGTGGGGGCCGCTTGATGCGCTATTCCGGTTTGAAGGTGATCACCGAGGGGCTGTTTGGCAACAAGGGCTGGAAGCCGGCCTGGCGCACGCCCGAACCCAAAGCGGAATATGATGCCATCATCATCGGCGGCGGCGGGCATGGCTTGGCCACGGCCTATTATCTGGCGAAAAACCACGGGTTGACCAACATCGCGGTGCTGGAAAAAGGCTATCTCGGCGGCGGCAACATCGGGCGCAACACCACGATTGTGCGGGCCAATTACTACATGCCGGGGAATTCTGAGTTCTACTCGCATTCCCTGAAACTGTGGGAGGGGCTGGAGGCCGAGCTGAACTACAACGTCATGCACTCACAGCGGGGCCAACTGGTGCTGTGCCATTCCGACGGGCAACGCGACACGCTGGCGCGGCGCGGCAATGCGATGATCAATCAGGGTGATGATGCGGAATTGTGGAGCCGCGAGCGGGTGCGCGAGGAAATCCCCTACCTGGATTTTGAGCAGACCCGCTTTCCGATCTATGGCGGCTTGATGCACCGGCGCGGTGGCACGGCGCGGCACGATGCCGTGGCCTGGGGCTATGCGCGCGGGGCGGACAGCCGGGGCGTCGATCTGATTCAGAACTGCGAAGTCACCGGCATTGATATCGTGGACGGGGTTGTGCAGGGCGTGCAAACCACGCGCGGGGCGATCCGGGCCAGGAAGGTTGGAATGGTGGTGGCGGGGCGGTCGTCGCAGGTGGCCGCCATGGCCGGGATGCGGCTGCCGATTGAAAGCCATGTGTTGCAAGCCTTTGTCACCGAAGGGCTGAAGCCGATCATTGATCATGTGATCTCATTCGGGATGGGGCATTTCTACATCAGCCAGTCCGACAAGGGCGGTTTGGTTTTTGGCGGCGATATTGATTTCTACTCCAGCTATGCAGCCAGGGGGAACCTGCCGATGGTCGAGCATGTGATGGAGGCGGGGATGACCCTGATGCCGATGATCGGCCGTGCCCGCGTGCTGCGGTCCTGGGGCGGCATCATGGATATGACGCCGGACGGGTCGCCCATCATCGACAAGACCCATATTCAGGGCCTGTTCGTCGATGCCGGTTGGAACTACGGCGGCTTCAAGGCGGCCCCTGCGTCGGGCTGGTGCATGGCGCATCTGATGGCCACCGGAGAGTCGCATGAGGTCGCCAAACGCTTCCGTCTGGACCGGTTCCGCACCGGCCATGTGATGGACGAAGAAGGCACCGGCAGCCAACATAACCTGCACTGAGGGGACAACGACATGCGCATACCTTGCCCCATCTGCGGCAGCCGCGACCGGCGGGAGTTTTACTATTACGGCGCGCAGGATTATCTGAACCGGCCCACGGATCAGGGCACCGTCGATGATTTGGACAACCATCTGTTTCTGCGCGACAATCCCGCCGGGATCACCCGGGATGTCTGGTATCACGAGATGGGCTGCACCGCCTGGCTGATCGTCACCCGCAATACCATCACGCATGAAGTTCTGTCATCGGAACTGGTTGCGAACCGAAAGAAGGGGGCCTGAGATGCGCATCGAGGGCAAGGGGCTGATTGACCGCAAAAAACCGGTGAATTTCCGGTTTGATGGCAAGGTCTATCAGGGGTTCAAGGGCGACACTCTGGCCTCGGCGCTGCTCGCCAATGGGGTGCGGCTGGTCGGGCGCAGCTTCAAATACCACCGGCCGCGCGGGGTTTTGACCGCCGGGTCGGAAGAGCCGAATGCGCTGGTGGAAATTCTGGGCGCGGCAAACCAGACGCCCAATGTGCGCGCCACGGTGCAGGAGATATTTGAGGGGTTGAACGCGCGCAGCCAGAACCGCTGGCCCACATTGCGGTTTGATCTGATGGCGGTGAATGATCTGGTGTCGCCCTTCCTGTCGGCGGGGTTTTACTACAAGACCTTCATGTGGCCGCGCGCCTTTTGGGAAAGCCTGTATGAGCCGATCATCCGCCGCGCGGCGGGGCTTGGCAGCCTGTCGGGCAAGCATGACGAGGGTCATTATGAAAAGGCCTTTGCGTTCTGCGATCTGCTGGTGGTGGGCGCTGGGCCTGCTGGTCTGATGGCGGCATTGACGGCGGCGCGGTCGGGCGCGGATGTGATCCTGTGCGAGGAAGACCGGCTTTTGGGCGGGCGGCTGTTGGCGGATGATGGGCTGCTGGATGGGCAACCGGCCAGCGCGTGGTTGGCGGGCGTAGAGGCCGAACTCGCCAGCCTGCCCAATGTGCGGATCCTGCGGCGCACCACGGTGACGGGGGCCTATGACGGCGGGCAGTTTTCGGCGCTGGAGCGGGTTGGCCTGCACAAATCGGCGCGCCCCTATCTGCCGCGCGAATGTTTCTGGCGGATCACGGCAGCGCGCACGGTGCTTGCGGCGGGGGCGCTGGAGCGGTCGATAGCCTTCCCGATGAATGACCGTCCGGGGATCATGCTGGCCTCTGCGGTGCAGACCTATCTGCACAAGTTCGGCGTGGTGCCGGGGCAAAAGGTGACGCTGTTTGCCAACAACGACGGCGCGCGGGCTGTGGCGCGGCAGCTGATGGCGGCGGGGGTGCAGGTGGTGGCGATCCTCGACAGCCGCCCGGATGCCAGCGCCGTGGAGGATTGCCCGGTCTATGTCGATGCGCAGGTGACGGACACCAAGGGGCGGCACGGGTTGCGCTCAATTTCCGGCACCCATGCGGCGGGGGTGTTTCAACTGGAAACCGATCTGCTTGCGGTATCGGGCGGCTGGAATCCGATGGTCCATCTGACCTGCCATATGAACGGACGCCCGCGCTGGGATGCCGGGATTGCGGCGTTTGTGCCATCAGAAGGGGCGGTGCCCAATCTGGTGGCGGTTGGGTCTGCGGCGGGCGAATTCACCACGCATGGTTGTTTGCAGGCCGGGGTCGCGGCGGCCATTCAGGCGCTGCGGGCGCTGGGCCGGGATGCGGTGGACATGACGCCACCGACTGCCGAAGCTGTGCCCTATGCCATCACGCCGCTGTGGCAGGTGCAGGGCAAGGGCCGGGCATGGCTCGATTTCGCCAATGACGTGACCACCAAGGATGTGAAGCTGGCGGCGCAGGAGGGTTACACCTCGGTTGAGCATATGAAGCGCTACACCACCCAAGGCATGGCGCCGGATCAGGGCAAGAACTCCAATGTCGGCGCGCTGGCGGTGCTGGCCGATACCACCGGGCGCGGGATAGCCGAAACCGGGACGACGACGTTCCGGCCGCCGTTCATCCCGACCTCCATCGCCGCAATGGGCGCGGGCGGGCGCGGCATCGGCTTTGCGCCGCAGCGGTTCATGAGCTCGGATCAGGCCAGCCGCGACCGGGGGGCGCCGATGATCGAGGCCGGGCTGTGGTATCGCCCCAGCTATTTCCCCAAACCCGGCGAGACGACCATGCGCGAGTCCTGTGACCGCGAAATCGGCTATGTGCGTGGCGCGGTCGGGGTCTGCGATGTCTCCACTTTGGGCAAGATCGACATTCAGGGCCGCGATGCCGCGCGGTTTCTGGATTTGATTTATTGCAACACGTATCGCACCTTGCCGGTCGGACGGGTGCGCTACGGGCTGATGCTGCGTGCCGATGGCTATGTGCTGGACGATGGCACCACGGCGCGGCTGGGGGAAAACCATTTCCTGATGACCACCACCACCGCGGCGGCGGGACAGGTCATGCGGCATCTGGATTTCATCCAGCAAAGCGAATGTGCGGATTGGGATCTGCGGTTTGTTTCCGTCACCGAAAGCTGGGCGCAATTTGCCGTGGCGGGACCGATGGCGCGGGCATTGCTGAACGGGTATCTCGATCAGCCCATCAGTGATTTTCCGTTCATGGCGGTGGGCACGGTGCAGATCGGTTCGGTGACCGCACGCCTGTTCCGCATCTCTTTCTCGGGTGAAGAGGGCTATGAAATCGCGGTGCCGACGCGCTATGGCGAGGCGCTTTTCCGTGATCTGGTCGCCCGCGCCGAAACCATGGGCGGCGGGCCTTACGGGATGGAGGCGCTGAACGTGCTGCGCATCGAGAAGGGTTTCATCACCCATGCCGAGATCGACGGGCGGGTGACGGCCTGTGACATTGGCATGGAAAAGATGGTCTCCGCGAAAAAGGACTGCATCGGCAAATTGGCTGCGCTGCGTCCGGGGCTGATGGGGCCGGAACGCGCGCAGATGGTCGGTATCCGGCCCTTGGGGGCAGAGGCCATCACCTCGGGCGCGCATCTGTTTGTGCCGGGCAAGGATTTGACGCGCGAAAACAGCCAAGGCTACACCACTTCGGTGGGGTTCTCGCCGATGTTTGGCAAGCATCTGGCGCTGGGGTTTTTGACCAACGGACGCGCCCGGATCGGTGAACGCATCCGTGTGGTGGACCGTCTGCGCGGCATCGACGTGCTGGCCGAGGTTTGCGATCCGGTGTTCCACGACAAGGATGGAGGAAAGCTGCGTGCCTGAATTGATCGCAAAAACCGCACTTGAAGGGCGCAAACCGCTGGTCATCGCGGCGACCACCCTGTCGCAGGTTGATCCGGGGATGGTCACGTCCATCGCGCCCTATCCGGGACAGGACAAGGCCGTGGCCAAGGTGTTGAAACCGCTGGATCTTGGCTTTCCGGCGGTGCATTCTTTCGTCATCAAGGGAGCGGCATGCATCGTCTGGACCGGCCGCGATCAGGCTTTTCTGATCGGCGCGCCTTGCCCGGATATGGGCGCTGCGGCGGCTGTCACAGATCAATCGGGCGGCTGGGTCACCCTGTCGCTGGAGGGGCCAGAGGCCGAAGCGGCGCTGATGCGCTATGTGCCGCTGGACTTGCGGTTGGCGGCCTTCCCGGTTGGCACCGCGGTGCGGACGCCGTTTTACCATATGTCGATGCTGCTGATGCGCGTTTCCGATCAGGGGTTCCAGATGATGCTGTTCCGCTCGATGGCCCGCACCGCTTGGCATGAGGTCGAGGTCGCCCTGCGCAGCCTCGCCGCACGGGCTGCGTGATGCTGACCAACGCCGATCTGGTGGAACTGACCGCGTTCCGCCGCGATCTGCACCGCCATCCCGAGGTGTCGGGAGAAGAGCGCGCCACCGCTGAACGGGTGACAACTGCCTTGCGTGCCTTCAACCCTGATCAGATCGTGACGGGCCTTGGCGGGCACGGGGTCGCGGCGGTGTTCAAGGGCGCGTCGGATGGCCCCACGGTGATGTTTCGCGCCGAGTTGGACGCGCTGCCGATCCCCGAGTTGTCCGATGCCGCGCACCGCTCCACCTTTCCCGGCAAGGGCCATCTTTGCGGCCATGACGGCCATATGACCCTGCTGCTGGGTCTCGCCCGTCTGATCGCCCGCAACCCGCCGGCAACGGGCCGGGTGGTGCTGATGTTCCAGCCCGCCGAAGAAAATGGCGCCGGGGCGGCGGCGGTGGTGGCCGATCCCAAGTTTGCCGCACTGCGCCCTGATTGGGCCTTTGCCATTCACAATATGCCGGGGCTGGGCTTTGGCCAATCGGCGCTGACTTCTGGCGGGGTCAATTGTGCCAGTCAGGGTCTGAAAATCACCCTGTCGGGCAAAACCGCCCATGCTTCGCAACCCGAGGCGGGACTGTCGCCCGCATTGGCACTGTCGCGACTGATCCCGGCGCTGGGCGCGCTGGGGCAGGGCGGGCCGCTCGCGCCAGACTACCGCCTTGTCACCATCACCCATGCCCGGCTGGGCGAGGCGGCCTTTGGCATCGCCCCCGGTGAGGCCGAACTCTGGGCCACCCTGCGCACCATCGCCGACGACAAAATGGCCGCCCTGCGCGCCGCCGCGATGGATCTGGCGCAAGCCGAGGCCACCACCCATGGCCTGACCGTCAGCTTCACCCATCACGACGACTTCGCGGCCTCGGTGAACGATCCTGCCGCCACCGCGCAGTTGATGCGGGCGCTGGACGCCCTCGACCTGCCGCATGACCCAGGCGATCTGCCGATGCGCGCGTCAGAGGATTTCGGGCGTTTCGGCCAGCACGGCACAAGATCCGCCATGCTGTTTTTGGGCGCAGGTGAAAGCCATGCCGCCCTGCACAACCCCGATTACGACTTCCCCGACGATCTCATCCCCATCGGCGTGCAAATCTTCCACACAGTCTTGCGCAGCCTGTTGGGCTGAATCGTTCAACTTTATCTCAAATTTCCATCCTCTCTGCGAAAATATCCTGGGGGGCCGGGGGGCCAGCCCCCCGGCGCAAAGGCAGCGCACGCCCGCACTGGACTTGCGCAACCGAAGTGCCGATATATCAAGCCATGAGCCTGCCACCCGGATTCCTTGAAGACCTGCGCACCCGCGTCTCGCTGTCCTCTGTTGTGGGCAGGAAAGTCACGTGGGATGCGCGCAAGTCCAACCAGGGCAAGGGCGACATGTGGGCGCCTTGCCCGTTCCATCAGGAAAAATCCGCCTCTTTTCATGTGGATGACCGCAAGGGTTTCTATTACTGCTTTGGTTGCCACGCCAAGGGTGATGCCGTCACCTTCATCAAGGAAACCGAGAATCTCGGTTTCATGGAGGCGGTCGAGGTGCTGGCGCGTGAGGCTGGCATGCCGATGCCCGCGCGTGATCTGCGCAGCGCGCAGGTGGCCGACCGGCGCAGCCAGTTGATCGCGGTGATGGATGAGGCGGTGAAATGGTTCCGGCTGCAATTGCGCAGCTCTGCCGCCGCCGACGCCCGCGCCTATCTGGCCAAACGCGGCCTTTCCCCCGAGGCGCAAGATCGTTGGGATATCGGCTTTGCACCCAATGCCTGGCAGAAATTGCATGCGGCCTTGCGGGAAAAGGGGTTTCCCGATGATCTGATTGTCGCCACCGGGCTCTGTGTGAAATCCGACAAGGGCGGCGATCCTTACGACCGCTTCCGCAATCGGATCATTTTTCCCATTCGGGATGGCCGGGGGCGGGCGATTTCCCTCGGCGGCCGGGCGATGGCCGCGGACGACGCCGCCAAATACCTTAACGGCCCAGAGACAGAGCTTTTCGACAAGGGCCGCAATCTTTACAACCACGCCCCGGCGCGCGAAGCGTCGGGCAAAGGCGCGCCTTTGGTGGTGGCCGAAGGTTACATGGACGTGATTGCCCTCAGTGAGGCCGGGTTCAAGGCCGCCGTCGCCCCCTTGGGCACCGCCGTCACCGA
>JANPOY010000130.1:0-39553 GCA_031428215.1 Paracoccaceae bacterium | reverse complement strand
GTTGCGCGACTGACCGCATCTCCGCGCCGCCCGGCACTTGATCCGGGCCCACAACCCAACACCCAGAGGCCCCGTATGTGGCCCGGGGCGGCGCGGCTTTGGTGTTGGCGCAGGGTTCAACTTGACGCGCCGGAAAATGTTGCTGTGCCTTCGCAGCTGCGTCCGAAACTGCGCCGCGCAGTGCGGTGAGGCCCCGGATCAAGTCCGGGGCGGCGGGGTGTCTGTGGGTGGGTGGTGGATAACTCGCCGGACGCTTGGGTTATTGCTGCACTTTGTCTTCGGGCCAGTTGAGGGCGTGATCCGATGTCACCGCTGTCACGTCACCCGCAGCCAGATCAAACTCTCAGGCCGGAATGCCGCGCTGGCCTTCGACGTTCGTTTCGTTCGGGGGCGGGCGATCACAAAGGCGGTGCGGTCACCGCGCGGTACGGCGCGGGCGTCGATTTTGGGGGTGAATTGGTGGCGATGATCTGGTCGGCCATGGCGGGGCGGGGCAAGAGCAGCGCCAAAAGAGCCAGGAGGCGCAAGTAGATCCTCCGGTTGTGGCGGCAAGATGGGGCCGGGGCGCGTGGCACGCAAGCCCCGCCGCCTCTTGTCGACCCTTCGCCGCACTGCCATGCTTGGGGCAAAGTGAAAGGACGTTGCATGGCCAGTGCCCCGCTGCCCACCAGCATTTCTGCGACCAACGCGCTGCCGAAGGTCGTGCGCGGCAAGGGCAGCTATCTGTGGGATACCACGGGCAAGCAGTACATAGACGGGTCGGGTGGGCCTGCGATTTATTGCCTTGGCCATGGCAATACCGAGGTCAACGCGGCGGTGATGGCGCAGATGAACGCGATTGCCCATGGTTACCGTTACAATTTCACCACCGATGCTTTGGAGGCGTTGACCGCAATCATCCGCACAAACGCGGGTGGGACTTTGCAAGAGATGGTTTATGTGACGGGCGGGTCCGAGGCCGTGGAAAGCTGCCTGAAGATCGCGCTGCAGTACCAGACCGCCATCGGGCAAAAGTCGCGGCGTCGGTTCATTTCGCGGCAACGCAGCTGGCATGGCAACACCTTGGGCGCGCTGGGGATTTCGGGATTTGCAGAGCGGACGGCGGCCTATGAGGGCGCGTTTATCCCCTCGATCAAGCTGTCGCCCGCCAACGCTTATCGCCCGGTTGCGGGGGCCACGGCGGTAACAGTGGGCGCGGCCTGTGCGGCGGAACTGGAGGCGGCTATTGTGCAGGCGGGCCCGGAAAACGTGGCGGCGTTCATCTTTGAACCCGTGGTGGGGGCGGCGGGCGGTTGTGTGCCCGCACCGGACGGCTATGCGCAGATGGTTCGGCAGATTTGCACGAAATACGGCGTGATGATGATTGCGGATGAGGTGATGTGTGGCGCGGGGCGTACCGGGCCTTGGCGCGCGCTGGAACGCGACGGGGTGGAGCCGGACATCATGGCGGTCGCCAAGGGGTTGGCTGGCGGCTATCTGCCTTTGGGTGCTGCGGTTTGCACGACGGCGGTGTGGGAGGCGATCCGCGCGGCGGATGGGGCCTTTGGCACCGGGCACACCTTTACCGGGCATACAGCAGCCTGTGCGGCGGGGGTGGCGGTGCAGACCATCGTGGCGCGCGAGGGCCTGTTGGCGCGGGTTGCGGCGAATGAGGCGCGCATCAAGGGCTGGCTGGCCGAGGCCTTGGCAGGGGTGGATGCGGTGGGCGATATTCGCGGGCGCGGGCATTTCATCTGCGCCGAACTGGTGGCGGACCGGACGACGAAAGCGCCGTTTGATCCGGATATGAAGCTGTTCATGAAAATTCGCGCGCAGGCGATGGAGAACGGGCTGATCTGCTATCCGGTCGGTGGCAATGTCGATGGGATCAGTGGCGACATTGTGATCCTTGCGCCGCCCTACAACGCCACAGATACCGAACTGCATGAAATCGTGGACAAAACGGCGCTGTCAATCCGGCAGGTTCTGGCGGCGCATGGCTTGGCCTGAGTGCTGTGGCTTGATTTTTGACCTGCGAAGGATAATTCCAATTTTGGATAAACAACCCTCAAAGGAAATGCCCATGGCCCACCTGCCCTATGTGATGATTGTTGTGGCCGGATTGTCGGTGCTGGCCCATGCCCCGGCGCAGGCCGTTGGCACCGAGGATACGGCGGTCGAGACCGCCCTTGCCCCCGATTATGCCGCTGCCAAGGCGCGGATTGACGCGCAGGACTACGCAGGGGCGCTGCCCATGTTGGACCTGATCATCGTAGCCGAACCCGCCAACGCCAATGCGTGGAACCTGCACGGCTTTGCCAATCGCAAGCTGGGCAAGATGAAAGCGGCGGCAAAATCATATGAGACCGCGCTGAAGCTGAACCCGGCCCATCTGGGCGCGTTGGAATACCAGGGCGAAATGTTTCTGGAACTGGGTCAGCCCGACATGGCCAAGGCCAATCTGACGCGCTTGCAGGACTTGTGCGGCAATTGCGAAGAGGCCGAGGATCTGGCGCAGGCCTTGGCGGCAGCCGGGGCCTGACGTCGGTCAGGCCGCACGCCCGTAAAGTTCGGCAGCGAACAACTTTGTCAGTTCGTCCTGGGTCACGCGCGTGCGCTCTGCCTTGGTCGGCGTTTGCGTCTGCTTGGGCAAGGGTTTGGGCTTGGCGTTTTCGGTGGGACCGTCCGCGAAGGTCCAGGCAACAAAGTCAGATAGCAATTGGTGCGAACGACGATAAATCATAACAGACTCCACATAGATGGCATGCCCCCGCCTGCTGACGTTGTTACCTAGAGAACAAGTGGAAGTTGCAGAATGGGAAATTTTTCAAAGAATCGGCGCAAATAGGTGTTCGGAAATCACGCATGACAAAGCCCGCCGATGGGCGGGCTTTGTCATAGTCTTTGCCTTCAAACGCTTAGACCGAGTTGCGGTCAGTCGGGGTCCGTCGGTTGAACGCACCACGCAACATGCAACTTCGATGCAGTTTTGGGTTTCCTTCAAGCAGAATCAGATTGAAGGAAACACGCTCTAGCCCTTTTTCAGCACCCGGTTGCCCAACACTTCGGCAATCTGCACCGCGTTCAGCGCCGCACCCTTGCGCAGATTGTCGGACACGCACCACAGGTTGATGCCGTTGTCTATGGTGCTGTCCTGACGGATGCGCGAAATATAGGTGGCGTAATCGCCCACGCATTCGATCGGGGTGATGTAGCCACCGTTTTCGCGCTTGTCGATCACCATGATGCCGGGGGCCTCGCGCAGGATGTCGCGGGCCTCATGTTCGTCCAGAAATTCCTCGAACTCGATGTTGATCGATTCCGAGTGGCCAACAAACACCGGCACCCGCACGCAGGTCGCCGTCACCTTGATGTTCTTGTCCAGGATCTTCTTGGTTTCCGCGACCATCTTCCATTCTTCCTTGGTCGAGCCATCGTCCAGGAACACGTCGATATGCGGGATCACGTTGAAGGCGATCTGCTTGGAGAACTTCTTGGGCGCAACTTCCTGACCGGGGACGTACAGACCCTTGGTCTGATCCCACAGCTCGTCAATGCCCTCTTTGCCTGCGCCCGACACCGACTGATAGGTCGACACCACCACCCGCTTGATGCGCGCGCGGTCGTGCAGGGGCTTCAAGGCCACAACCATCTGCGCGGTCGAACAGTTGGGGTTGGCGATGATGTTCTTGTTTTTATACTGGAAAATCGCGTCGGCGTTGACCTCGGGCACGATCAGCGGCACCGCCGGATCATAGCGATAAAGCGATGAATTGTCGATCACGATGCAACCCGCAGCGGCGGCCTTGGGGGCATAGATCTTGGTGGCATCCGACCCGATGGCGAACAGCGCAATGTCCCAGCCGGTGAAATCGAAAGTGTCCAGATCCTTGGTCTTGACGGTCTTATCGCCAAAGCTGATTTCGGTGCCAAGCGATTTACGCGATGCCAGTGCGGCAATCTCGTCCACCGGGAACTCGCGTTCAGCGAGGATGTTCAGCATTTCGCGGCCCACGTTACCCGTGGCACCCGCGACGACGACCTTATAGCCCATCGGGGTTCTCCTAAATCTGTCTTTGACCGTCAAAGACGAGGCCTGTTAGCGCATGGTGGGGCGCGGGGAAAGCGGAAAACGGGTGCGGTCAGTCGGTGCGGTCTTGCGAGAACAGATATACCACCATTCCGATGGCAATCAGGGCGGCGTAAAAGGCAAAAAGCGCCACATAGGGGGTGGCAGGAGGGGCCGAATGGATCACATCCGCGTCGGAGGTCAGGGCGCTGTGCAGCCGCCCCGTGACAAATTGCATCAGGCCAGCCGCACCGATGCCAAAGAGGTTGATCAGGGTCACCCCCCGCCCGACCAGATGCGCGGGCAGGAAGGCGCGGCCATGCGCCATCACCATCGGGAAGGACGCGCCGAAAAAGCCGACGCCCGCCAGCAGGGCAATTGGCAGATAGCCTTCGGTTGAGGCATTGACATACAGCCCGATCAGGCAGGCCAGCATCAGGCTGTTGCCGCCGATGATCAGCCATTTGCGGGTGCCAAGAATGCGGTCCAGCGGCCCATAGGCGAAATTGCCCGCCACCATCGCCAGACCCATGATCAGGGTGACCTGACCGATCCGCGCCGCATCCGCGCCAAAGACATCGGCGAAATAGGGTCCGGCCCACAGGCCGCGCAGCCCCGCAGGCGGCGCATAGCAGGCGGCCATCATGATCAGCACCGGCCAGAGGGCGGGCATTCTCAGCAGGTCGATCAACGAGCCGCCACTGGTGTTTGTCACCTGCGCCGGATCGCGGACGATGGCGTAAATCGCGGCGGCGGTGGCTAGGGTGATGGCTGCCAACGCCCAAAGTGCGCCACGCCAGCCGATCGCCTCAACCGCCATCGACAGCGGCAGGGACGCCGCGATGTTGCCCAACGATCCGATACCGATGGTGATGCCCGCCAGCGTGCCGAAAACCGCCGCCGAATAAGTGCGCGCAAAGATGTAATAGGCGGCCATCAACACCGGCGCACAGCCGATCCCGATCAGCACCATCGCCCAGTTGATCGCCGCTGGACCACTGGCCGTTGCGAACACCGCCGCCCCAAGTGCCGCCACCGACAACAAGACCGCCGTGGTCAGGCGCGGCCCGACCCGATCCAACGCCCAGCCAACAGGCAGCTGCATCAGGGCGAATGCCAGGAACCAAAGCCCCGACGCGGTGGCCAGACTTTCAGGGGTAGCGGCAATGTCCGCGCCCAGAACCGGCGTCAGAACCGCCAGAAAAGCGCGGTAAAACTGGCTGAGCACATAGGCCAGAACAAGACTGACGATACCGGCGCGCATGGGAACTCCTTGGGTCAGGCCGGTTGGGCCAACAGTGGCTTTTCCCGGATCGGCAAATGCACGATGGCCGAAAACGCGCCGACGCCGACGCCGATCCACCAGACCAAAGTGTAGTCGCCGGTGATGTCATACATCATGCCGCCCAGCCAGACGCCCAGAAAGCTGCCGATCTGGTGGGACAGAAACACAAAGCCGTACAGCGTGCCCATGTAGCGCAGTCCATAGATATGCGCGACAAGACCCGAGGTCAGCGGCACCGTGGCCAGCCACAAAACGCCCATCGCCAAACTGAATAAAAGCACAGTGGTGGGCGTCATCGGCACCATTATGAACAGCGCCGAGACCACGGTTCTGGCCACATAGACGCCTGCCAGCAGATATTTCTTGGTGTAGCGCTTGCCCAGCCAGCCGGCCAGAAAACTGCCCCCGATGTTGGCCAGCCCGATCGTCGAAATTGCAATAGCCCCCAGCGCCGAGGTGGTGGTGACACCAAGGCCCGCCAGCATGCCCGATGGATCAATGGCGCCGCAGACCTCGGTGATGAAGGCCGGGAAATGCGCAGTGAGGAACCCCAACTGATAACCGCAGGAGAAGAAGCCCAGAAAGATCATGATGTAAGACGGATCCCTGAAGGCGCGGATCAGGACGGTGCCCAGCGATTCCTCCAACTCGGCCTTGGTCGCCACGGTGGGACTGCGCAGGAAAGGCAGCACGAACAGGGTGGCAAGGATGGCTGCGGCAAAGATCACGAACACAGATTGCCACGGAAAATAGTGCAACAGGCCTTGGGCGACCAAAGGACCAAACACTTGACCCGCCGATCCGATGGCGGTGGCGATACCCAAAGCGACAGAGCGGTTTTCCGGACTGGCGGCGCGGCCGACAATGGCCAGAATCACACCAAATCCGGTGCCCGCGATGCCAAAACCGACCAGAATTTCCAGCAACTGATGCTGACCCGGCGTCACCGCATAGCTGGACAGCACCAGCCCAAGCGCATAGAGGATTGCCCCGGCAATGATGGCCCGGCGGTCGCCGAAACGTTCGGCCAGCGCGCCAAAGATCGGCTGACCAATGCCCCAGGCCAGATTCTGAATCGCAATTGCCATGGAAAAATCCGCCCGCGCCCAGCCAAATTCGGCGGCAATCGGGATTTGAAACACACCAAAGCTGGCCCTGATGGCAAAGTTGAACATCAAGATGACACAGCCCGCGATCAGAACGGGGGTGAACAGCGCGGCTTTTGTCATGGGGGTTCTCCTGCTGGCGTCACGAGTACCGGATGCGCGCGCAGGGTCAACGGCAGAATTGTACCGCACACAAGACCGCCTTGGCCCCTGTGCAAGGTTTTCAAAGCGGTTTAGGATGGCGCAAACATCCAAGGACGGGCAGGCAAATGGCAGAATGGTGGCGCGGGTCGGTGACATATCAGGTCTATCCGCGGTCGTTTCAGGACGACAACGGCGACGGCATCGGCGATCTGAAAGGCATCACCCGCAGGCTGGACCATATCGCGGCCTTGGGCGTGGATGCGGTCTGGCTGTCGCCGATCTTCACCTCGCCCATGCTGGATATGGGCTATGATGTGTCGGATTACACCGACGTGGACCCGACCTTTGGCACGCTGGCCGATTTTGACGCGCTGGTGGCCCGCGCGCACGGTTTGGGCATGAAGGTGATCATTGATCAGGTGCTGAACCACTCATCCGACAAGCACGCCTTCTTTGCCGAAAGCCGCGCCAACCGCACCAATCCCAAGGCGGATTGGTATGTCTGGGTGGACCCCAAACACGATGGATCACCGCCCAACAACTGGATTTCGGTGTTTGGCGGGTCGGCGTGGCAGTGGGATGCGCGGCGCAAGCAATACTATCTGCACAACTTTCTGCCGCAGCAGCCGGACTTCAATTATCACAACCCGGATGTGATCACCTATATGGAGGGCGTGCTGCGGTTCTGGCTGGATCGGGGCGTCGATGGCTTTCGGTTCGACACCGTGAACTACTTTTTCCACGATCCCTTGCTGCGCGACGACCCCGCCGATTACCGCATCAAGACCGAGGCAGAGGGCAATCCCTATGCCATGCAGTACCATATATTCTCCAAAAACCAGCCCGCCAATCTGGGCTGGATGGAGCGTATTCGCGCGGTGCTGGACAGCTATGACGACCGCGCCTCGGTCGGTGAAATGGGTGAGGCGCATCACGCCATCCGCATGATGGGCGAGTACACAGCACCGGGCCGCCTGCATCAGTGCTATTCGTTTGAACTGATGGGCTATGACTATTCGGCGGCGTTCTTTCGCGGCAAGATTGAGGAATTCTTCACCGGCGCGCCGAATGGCTGGCCGATGTGGGCGTTTTCCAACCATGATGTGGTGCGCCATGTCACCCGTTGGGCCAAACACGGCGTTTCACAGGACGCCTTGGCGCGGCAGGCGGGGGCGCTGTTGCTGTCGTTTCAGGGGTCGATCTGCCTGTGGCAGGGCGAGGAGTTGGGGCAAACCGACACGGACCTGGCGTTGGAGGAATTGACCGATCCGCAGGGCATCAACTTTTGGCCCGAACCGATTGGCCGCGACAACACCCGCACGCCAATGGTCTGGGATGCCTCGGCCAACGGCGGTTTCACCGGCGGCAATGTAAAGCCCTGGCTGCCGGTCAAGGCCCCGCAACTGGCGCGCAATGTGGCGGATCAGACGGGCGTGGCGGGATCGGTTCTGGAAAGCTATCGCGCGATGATGGCGTTCCGGCGCGGATCGGTCGATCTGATGCAGGGCGCGACGCGGTTCTTTGATCTGCCAGAGCCGATTTTGGCCTTCACGCGGGGTGATGGGCTGCTTTGCGTCTTCAACCTGTCGCCCGGTCCGGTTGTGGTGACGGTTGCGGGGGTTGGCGGCATGGCCGGACTGTCGCAGTCGGCGGAACTGGCGGGCGACCGGCTGGCTTTGGGCGGCAATGGCTATGCGTTTGTGACCGTGACGGGGGCCGTCAACGTGACAATGTGAACAGCGGCAGTGGGTCCGCCCCCCTTGCCGCCCTAGATTATGACCATATGTTCACGTTGGCCCCTGGCCACGTTTGCAGTCGCGAAAACCTTGCCTGCATTGGGGTGGGTGGCACGCGCAGCCGCATCCATGTCCTGCAAGGCCGTGGTGCAAAACAGCGTCGCAAGATCTGTACCGCCAAAGGCCGGACAAGAACTGTGGGGTGCGTCAACCGAAACCGCGCGCAGGAAACCACCGTCAGGCGCATAGGCGGCCACGCGGCCCGCACCCCATTGCGCCAGCCACATCACGCCGTTTGCATCGACCACTGCACCATCGGGGTGCAGACCCTCGGCCGTCAGGTCAAGAAAGGTCTCCGGCTGGCCCTTGGGCCAGCCCTCGGCGTCCAAGGCGACGCGCATCACGCAGCCCAAAGCCGTATCAGAGAAATGCGCAAAGCGGCCTTCGGGGGGGAAGCAGATCGAATTGCTGATGGTTATGTCGTTGAAAAGTCGACGCAGTTCGCCACGATAATAGCGATAGATTGCCCCCGCTCCGGCCTGCGCCCTTTTGCCCATCGTGCCGAACCAGAACCCACCCAAGGGGTCGGCGCGTCCATCGTTCGACCGGGTGACGGGCTGATCCGCCTCGACTGCAGCGACGTCAATTTGCGCGCCGGTCTCCAGATCGAGCCGGATCAGGCCCGTTTCGGTGGCGACCAACAGCTCGGTCTGGCTGATCCATCCGGCTGCCGAGGCCCGGCGATCAAAGACCCATTCACGCGGCCCAGTGGCATCTTGCGACAGCAGCTTGTTGTTCAGAATATCAAACCAGAACAACTGTTCACAAATCGGATGCCACAAGGGCCCCTCGCCCAGTTCGCAAGCGCGATGATCGTGGATCATTGCCTGGCCTCATCAAAAGCGGCGACGATGGCGGTGGCGCGCACCACAACTTCGGCCACCGAAAGCCCGGGCGTGTAAAGCGCCGTGCCAATGCCAAATCCGTCGGCTCCGGCCTGCATCCATTGGCCAAAGTTCGACGCCCCGGCCCCGCCCACGGCGTAAACCTGGCAGCCCTTGGGCAGCACGGCGCGGATGGCTTTCAGCCCATCAGGACCGATCAGACTGGCCGGAAAGATCTTCAGCCCATCCGCCCCGGCCTTCAGGGCCGCGAAACATTCCGTCGGCGTCATCACCCCGGGCCAGCTTTGCATTCCGGCGGCTTTGGTTGCGGCAATCACCTCTGGATCACAGTTGGGCGACACGATCAAAGAGCCACCGGCAGCGACCACGGCTTGCACATCCGCCACCGTCAGCACTGTGCCAGCGCCGATTTGCACAACCTTGCCATAGGCTTGCACCATTGCTGCAATTGAAACAAACGGTTGCGGCGAGTTCAGGGGCACTTCAATCCGGGTGATGCCCGCGGCGATCAGGGCGGCAGAGACCGGCACGGCTTCGTCCGGAGTAATGCCACGCAGAATGGCGATCAGGGGGCGGGTCATGCGGTAGCCTTTCGCAAAATGCCCTGCGCAGTCGCAAGGCCAGAGAGAGTGCAGGCGGTCGCATCCAGTGTTTCGCTGGGCACGCTTTGCGCCGCAAGGGCCTGGGCATAGGATGCGGCCAGGCGTTCTGCGCCAACAAGCACAACACGCTGACCCAACCAATAGGGTTTGGCGGCCGCGAGTTCGGAGCCGATGAGCAGACCCGACAATCGCGCCCGCGCGGAGTCTGCGGAAAGACCTGCCAACAAGCCCTCGGCGCGCAATGTGAACAGACGTGCAGCTATTTTTTCGGGGCGCGAAAAGGCATCGTCAACACCCCGATCAAAGGCACCCTGATCCCAGCCATCGCCTGCCATGCCATGCCGCAACACCGATTGCTGCGACAGCAGCGCAAACATCTCGCCTGTCATAAAGGTTTGAAAACTCACGACTTCCCCCGCCGACACATGCGCCCATTTCGAATGGGTGCCGGGTAGGCAGATCACGCCATCAAAATTGGGCATCAGGGACAGCGCGCCCGCAATCTGGGTTTCTTCGCCGCGCAACACGTCGGCTGGTTCGGGTTGCTGCAAGCCCGGCACGATCACGACGCACAGGCGGGCGTCCTGTGTCGGCACTGGAACCAGATCGCCCGCAGCCACGGGCGCGCAAGGCACGGCGCGATAGGTGGCCTCCAGCCAGCCTTGGCGCGCACCCACCATGCCGCAAGCGATCACGGGCATCGCTTCGGTGCCAAGCCACGGTTCGATCAGCCGCAACAGCGCCGGTTCAAACTGATCGCGCGACAGTTTGCCCATGCCTTCCGGAGATTCGGCGTGGTGGATCGGACCATCAGCGCCCATCGCCCAGGCGCGCAGGTTCGAGGTGCCCCAATCCACCGCGATCCAGTCGATCTGTGATCCGCTTTGGCCCATGCTGTTCCCCGCTGCGCTGTCAGCGCGAAACTGCCCGGTTTGACCAAGCGCCGCAAGCCGTTAGCGCGGCCGCACGGCAAATAGTTAATCGCTGAAATGGGCCGCGCCCCGGGCTGCGGCCAGATCCAACTGACGTTGGCGTTCACGGAACCGGACGCGATCCGCTTCGGAATATGCGTCAACGCATTGATGGCATTGCGCGCCGCGTTCATAGTCCGGGTGCTGTTTGTCGGCGGCACTGATCGGGCGTCGGCAGGCGTGGCAGCTGTCATACTGACCGGGGATCAGCCCGTGTCCGACCGAAACGCGGCCATCGAAAACGTAACATTCGCCGTTCCACATGGAGTGTTCGGCGGGCACGACCTCCAGATATTTCAGGATGCCCCCCTTCAGATGAAACACTTCGTTCACACCCTGGCCCAGCAGATAATTCGTTGATTTCTCACAGCGAATGCCTCCGGTGCAAAACATCGCAACGCGCTTGCCACGGTAGGCTTCCTTGTGCGCCTCCCACCAGGCAGGGAAGTCACGGAAGCTGCGGATGTCGGGATCGACCGCGCCGTTGAATGTGCCAAGGCCGACCTCATAATCGTTGCGGGTGTCGATCAGGGCCACATCCGGTTGGGCGATCAGGGCGTTCCATTCCTGCGCGGCGACATAGGAGCCGACGCGCGCGACCGGGTCCACATCGGGTTGCCCCATGGTCACGATTTCACGCTTCAGCTTGACCTTCAGGCGGCCAAAAGGTGGGGTTTCCGCCGCGCTTTCCTTATGCTCCAGCGTCGCAAAACCCGGCCAGCTGCGCAGATGTGCAAGCACCGCGTTAACACCTGCGCGCGGCCCGGCGATGGTGCCATTGATGCCCTCGGCCGCCAGAAGCAACGAGCCTTTGACCGCGCCAGATTGGCACAAGGTCAGAAGGTCAGGGCGCAGGGCGGCCGGATCGGGGATCCTGGCGAAGTGATACAGGGCGGCGACGGTCAACATGGGGTGGTCCTGAAACGTGGTCAAAGCACGCGATCCTCGGCGGCATAGTCGAAAACATCGTGTCCATAGGCTTGAAAGGCCGGGAAATCATCCTGCCACGTTGCCGCGTGCTGCGCCAGCCATGCACAGTATTCGGGCAGAGCATCGGCATAGTCCGGGCCGCCCCGCCAGCCGAGCGCACGGGCCTTCGCGCTGGACAGACGCAGCGGATTTTCAACACTCCACGGGGTGAAACCGATGTGGCCAAAGGCTTCGGGCAGGTCATCGACCGGGATCAGGGTAAAGCGGTGATCCATGGTTTTCCCGATCGCCTGAGCGATCTGGGTGACGGTCAGAGCCTGTGGATCGGCAGCGTTGAAGATACCATGATGCTGATGTTGCAAGCAAAAAGCAGCCAGTGATGCAATGCCAATCGCAGAAGATGTGTGAAAGATGTTCTGCCCCGCATCGACCAGCGGCACCCGCGAGCGGCCATCCAGTGCGCGTTTGACAAACCACCACTCACGCGGATGCCGCGCGCCGATGCCATAAATCGCGCAGGGGCGCAGGATGGTCGCGGGGGTTGCGGCAAAGGCCCGCTCCATCGCGACTTTGCCGGTTGAATAGCCGTTTCCCGGCGCAACGGTGGGCTGAGACTCGGTGATCTCGCGCGGGAATTCGGGAAAGCCCGTTTCGCCGGAAGTCTCCAGGCTGCGGCCCCGCGCATCGGCGTAAACCGAGGCGGAGGATATCACGCAATACTGCCCGACATCGGCGCGGGCGGTCAGCAGGTCAGCGGCGTCGGCGGCGGTCAGGGCCATCGGGTCAAACACCGCGTCATAGCCTCCGCCCGTGCGGATGGTGTCGGCGCGGTTGTCGCCATGCGGCATGTGCCGGGCATGGCCGGACAGGTCCGGCGGCAAATCCCGCCCCGCCCGCGTCACCGCATCCACCTGCCAGCCCTGCGCCGAAAGCATCGGCACCAAGGCCCGCGCCATCTGGCCCGAGGCCCCGAACACCAGTGCTTTGCGCATGTTTGTGCTTTCATTTGGCCAAACCCGGCCCCATCCTTAGCCAATCAGCCCAGGATTGACACGGAGAAACCGGATGACCAACAACGCCCTGCCCGACGACGCCTTGATCGAGATCGACATGCAGAATGATTTCTGCCCCGGCGGTGCTTTGGCAGTCACGGGCGGCGATGCGATCGTTCCCCGCATCAATGCGCTGATGGGCGATTTCAAAGTGGTGGTGTTGACGCAAGATTGGCACCCGGCGGACCACAGCTCTTTTGCCGACACCCATCCCGGTGCAGCGGTGTTTTCGGTGATGGAAATGCCCTACGGCAATCAGGTTTTGTGGCCGCGCCACTGTGTGCAGGGCAGTGGCGGCGCCGAATTTCACGCCGATTTGCAGACCTATCCGGCACAGATGGTGATCCGCAAGGGGTTCCGCGCCGGGATAGACAGCTATTCGGCGTTCTTTGAAAATGACCGAACCACGCCAACCGGCCTTGACGGCTATTTGCGCGCGCGCGGGGTGACGCAGATCACGCTGGTCGGGTTGGCCACCGATTTTTGTGTGGCCTATTCGGCGCTGGATGCGGCGCAGTTGGGCTATGGGGTGATCGTGCTGCAAGGGGCATGCCGGGCGATTGATCTGGGCGGGTCATTGGCGGCGATGCAGGCGCAGATGCGGGCGGCGGGTGTGATTTTGGCCGATTGAGGCCGGATTATTGCTTGTTCTTGCGGGTTTAACTTGGTCTAAAGCCAGAAATTCAGTCTTGGAAAGGCATCCATAATGGTTGATCTCGCCACTCGGGTGCACAATCACAATTGGAAGATTGACCCGATTGTGCGATCCCTGATCGACACCGACTTTTACAAGCTGTTGATGTGTCAGTCTATTTTCCGCAACAAACCGGACACCAACGTCACCTTCAGTCTGATCAACCGCACCACCAAAATCCGGCTGGCCGACCTGATCGACGAGGGTGAGTTGCGTGAGCAGTTGGACCATGTGCGCAGCCTGTCGCTGACGCGGGGCGAAAGCACCTGGCTGCGCGGCAACATGTTTTACGGCAAACGCCAGATGTTCCGGTCTGATTTCATGGAGTGGTTTGAAGGCATGCGGCTGCCGCCCTACCATCTGGAAAAGAAGGACGGCCAGTATGAACTGACGTTCGAAGGCAGTTGGCCCGAGGTGATGCTGTGGGAAATTCCGGCACTGGCGGTGATCATGGAGCTGCGCAGCCGGGCGGTCTTGTCGAAGTTGGGCAAGTTTGAACTGCAGGTTCTGTATGCGCGGGCGATGACCCGGCTGTGGGAGAAGATTGAGCGGTTGCGGGCGATTGACGGGTTGCGGATTGCCGATTTCGGCACGCGGCGGCGGCATTCCTTTCTGTGGCAAGACTGGTGCGTGCAGGCGATGCAAGAGGGTCTGGGCGCAAAATTCACCGGCACCAGCAATTGCCGCGTGGCGATGCGCCGCGACATTGAGGCAATCGGAACAAACGCTCATGAATTGCCGATGGTTTATTCGGCCTTGTCCAATTCCGACGCCGAGCTGGCGCAAGCGCCCTATCAGGTGCTGGCTGATTGGCAGGAGGAACATGACGGCAACCTGCGGATCATGCTGCCCGACACCTATGGCAGCGTCGGTTTTCTGAAAAATGCGCCCGATTGGCTGGCCAGTTGGACCGGCATCCGCATTGATTCCGGCGATCCGGCGACGGGGGCCGAAAACGCCATCCGTTGGTGGCGCGACCGCGGCGAAGACCCGACCACGAAGCTGGTGATCTTCTCGGATGGGCTGGATGTGGAACAGATCGAACAGTTGCACCACCAGTTTCTGGGCCGGGTGAAAGTGTCGTTCGGCTGGGGCACCATGCTGACCAACGACTTCCGCGATCTGGTGCCGGGTGACGGGTTGGCCCCGTTCAGTCTGGTCTGCAAAGCGGTTTCGGCCAATGGGCGGCCTACGGTGAAACTGTCGGACAATCCGGGTAAGGCCTTGGGGCCAAAGGATGAAATCGCGCGATACAAGCGGGTGTTCGAGGTGGGCGATCAAGTGGCGCAGGTGGTGGTGGTTTAGGTCATCAGCCGCTTGGCCATCATCACCGCGCGGGCGATGTGGCTGCGATGAACCGGGTCTTCGGGCGGCAAGCGGGGCGCCGCCCAGCCGACCGAGGCGCAGCAGCGCGCCAGCGTGAAGGTTTCGACCAGATCCACCGAGGCCGCGCGCGTCTCGGCATAGCCCGCGATCAGCGCATCGCGGATTTCGGTGTAATGCGGCTCGTACAGGTTCTGCGACATGGCAGTGCCCAGATCATAAAGCCGAAAGCCGAAACCCGAGTCGTCAAAGTCGATCAGCGAAAGAGAACGACCGTTCACAATCACGTTCTCACGCAGCACGTCGGCATGGATGGGGCCGAAATCGCCGGTCATGGCATGTTCGGTCAATCTGTCTTGCAACACATCCCGCGCAGCGCGGAGGGCAGCAGCCTGAGCCGGAGTGGCCAAGGGATGCTCCCAAAACCGGCCCCAGAACGGGTGTTCGCCCACCAACCCCAGAATATCCCAGCGTGGCCGTGTGAAATCGGCGGGCAGCGCCAGCCGGTCGGTTGCGGTGTGAAAATCGGCCAGCAGCCGACCCAGCGCAGCGTGACGATAAAGCACAATCGGCAGGGGTTCTGCAAAGTACCGACCAGCCTCGCCCAGCGGTTCCCCTTCCACCCAAGCGATGGCCGACGCATTCCGACCGTTGGACAGACGCACCAGCAAGGCCGCATCGCGTGTGGGCAGCGCGGCCGCAACCGCCACGCCCTGTGCCGCAAGGGCGGCGCACCACCACAGTTCAGACCGGATTGCGGCATCATCCTGATAGCCCTGGCGGTGCAGCCGCAACGCTGCCCGTCCCGTAGGCAATGCCATTTCAAACACCGCGTTTTCACGGTTGCGGATCAGGCGCACGACCTGACCGCCCCAATGCGCCGCAGCCTCATCCGCCAGGGCCTGCACCATCATTCCTCATCCCCCGGCTTGCCGCGCAAGGCCTTGACCTCGCCGCGCTGCACCTTGGCCGCAACCCGGCGCAACTGGCTGCCGTAGGTCGGCTTGGTCGCCACGCGGCGTTTCGGGGCGACCAATGCGGCGCGGATCAATTCTGCCAGCCGTTCACGCGCCATTTCGCGGTTGCGGGCCTGCGAACGGGTTTCCTCGGCCTGTATGATGATCGCGCCTTCCAGCGTCCAGCGTCGCCCGGCGAGTTTCTTCAGCCGGGCCTTGACCGAAGCGGCCAGCGCCGGAGAGCGTTCGGCCTCAAACCGCAATTCAACCGCCGTGGACACTTTGTTGACGTTTTGCCCGCCCGGACCCGAAGAGCGCACAAAGCTCTCGGTCAATTCCCAATCGGCAATCGAAATGGTTTCAGTGATCCGTAACATGGCGGCAAGATATCCGGCTGTGTCCAAAAGAGAAAGGGCTGCCGGAGTGCGGCAACCCTTTCCGAGTTCTTAGGAGATGGGCCAGTTAGGTATCAAAAGCCCAATCAGTGGTCTGTTTATCCAAGGGGCTGCCCCTAGAAAACACCCCCCATGACTGTCCCGACACCGCTCTCCAATATCACTCTAGACACTGGGTCACCTCCTTTCAAATGGTTGCCGATACCTCAAACCTGACACAGATTTTGTGTTTGTCAAAAGATTTTACGCAACCCGTGTGGCGTATTTTGCAATTGCCAATCGGAAAGGCAAAAGTGCCAACAAATCCACCGCGATTTTTACGGCAAAATCGGCCATGCCCAGCGACACCCACAGCGGCACTTCCGCGCCAAATCCCATGAGCGCCACCGGGCCCGTGGCCCAGGATACGTCGTTGCCGGGCTCCAGCCAGACCAGCCCGGCCGAAAACGCGATGGTGAAGAAAATCATCGTGTCGACGGCAGACCCGAGCAAGGTCGACAAGAACGGCGCGCGCCACCAAACGGCAAGGCGCAGGCGGTCGAACACCGCGATGTCGAGCAATTGACCGACGAGAAAGGCCAGCGCCGATCCAATGGCAATGCGCAGGGTGACCAGGGGACCAAACTCACCCATGATCTGCGTGCCGATGAACGAGCAGATCAGCCCGACGATCAGGCCGACATAAACCACGCGGCGCGCGGCCGCAGCGCCGTGAAAGCGATTGACCAGATCGGACACCAGGAAAGCCAGCGGATAGGTGAAGGCGCCCCAGGTCAGCCACTGACCAATCGGATATTGCACAAGAATGTTCGACGCCACCACGATGGCGGCCATGGCCAGGATGCCTGCAGCAAGATGTTTCATACTGTGTTCCGTTTTTCACAAGGTCGCTAAGACTTGTTTCCGGGATTGGGGACGCAGCGCCTTACCGCCGAAGGCAAGGCGCAGTCAATGCTGCGGCGGCATGGCCTAGCGCGAGGCCAGCACGTCCATGCATTGGCGCGGCAGATCGGCCATGGTGAATTGGCGCGGGCCTTTTTCCGGCGGTTCTTCGACCTTCGGTTTTTTCGGCTTTTTGCTGGGCTTGGGCGGGTTCAGATAATCGGTGACCCAATACATCAGGGTGTCGTCACAGCCGTTGCCGCCTTTGGAGAGGTCCGACACCGTCGGCTTTTGCGTCTGACACAGCGTTGCCCCCTTGGGGCATTTCAGGCGCACGTGAAAATGCGTGTCATGACCCGCAACAGGGCGGATTTTCTGCAGCCATTTCTTGTCGGCGGCTTTGGCGGTCTTGCACATCTCGATCTTCACCGCAGCCGCGACAAAAATCCGGTCGATGCGGGGGTCAGAGGCCGCGACGCGCAGCAAGGCATGGTGGCGCGGCGTCCAGTTGGAGGTCACAGATTTCTGATCGGCAGAGCGCACGGGGATCGAGCTGATATCCTCACGCTCGCGCCGCGACAGATCCAGCCGCAAAGGCGGCAGCATCCAGACATCGGCATCCAGACCAATCTGGTGGCTGGCGTGGCCCGAGGTCATCGGGCCGCCGCGTGGTTGGCTCATATCGCCGATGTAAAGCCCGGCCCAGCCGATTTGCTGCGCGGCCTGTGACAGGCCGATCAGATAATCCACCAGGATCGGCTGCCCATAATTGCGATTGCGCGACAGCCGCATCGCCTGCCAACTGGCCCCGGTTTCGGGCAGTTGCACCATGCCCGCCGCACAGCCGCGTGCATAGGAGCCGACCGGCATCGGGTCTTGCTGTGATGGCGCGTCCTTGGCCCCGAACAGCTTGTTCGCCAGCTTTTCAGCCTGCGCGGGCAGTGGGGCCAAAAGGGCCAAACAAAGGAAAAGATTACGGATCATGCCTGTTCGCCCCTTGGTTTGACCCATATTAGCAGAACCAACCCGATCAGGAACAGGCCGATCAGCGGCGAAATCCCGATGCGCTGCGATCCACTTGCGGCGGTGACGACGCCGATCAGGAAGGGTGCCATGAAGGACGCCACCTTGCCGGACAGGGCAAACAGGCCGAACGCCTCGGTCGCGCGGTCAGGCGTGGTGTGGCGCACCATCATCGTGCGCGATGCGGCCTGCAAAGTGCCGCCCGCCGCCCCGATCAAGCCGCCGCAGATGTAGAACACGATGTCGGGCATATTCGAGGCCGGGTCCATCGGAATGCCCCAGACCCCTTCGCGGGTCATGCCGACAATGACGACACAGACCAGGATAAGCACCACAATCGACAGCGAAATCACAGGCTTGGGGCCAAAGCGCTTGTCCGCGCGCCCACCCAGCCAACTGGCCACCATCGCGGTGATCGCGCCCAGAATGCCAAAGGTGCCGATCTGAATGATCGACCAGTTCAGCACACCCGAGGCATAAACCCCGCCAAAGCCGTAAAGCGCGTTCAACGCGTCACGGTAGAACAGCGAGGACACCAGATAAGCCGACAGGCTGCGCCGATAGCGCAGGCTTTTCAGCAATGCGACAAGGCTGCCCATGGCCGCCCCGATGTTCAACGGGCGCGCGTCGGTTTTCGGCTCTTTCACCCAGGCGAAAAACGGGATCATGAACACGATATACCAGATCGCCGCGAACGGCCCCACCGCGCGGGTGCCTTCGCGCGACTCTGCGTCCAGCCCGAACAGCGGATCAATGCCCAACAGGGTCTTGCCGGTGGTGGCATTCTCGGCAAAGAGCAGCAGCATGATGATCAGCGCCAGCAACCCACCCAGATAGCCAAAGGCAAAGCCCGACCCTGAAATCGCCCCGAGATCGTCGTGATCCGACAGGGATGGCATCAGCGAATTGGTGAAGATCGTCGCAAACTCCATCCCGATGAAACCAAGGCCGAAAAACCCGACCGCCCAGAACAGCATGTCCTGCTCGCCGCCCGGGGCCACGTACCAAAGTGCGGCCGCCCCGGTGACGTAGAAGGCCGAAAAGATCCAGACCCAGATCAACCGCCGCCCGGTGCCATCCGCGATCGCCCCCAGGATCGGGGCCAGAATGGCGATGGTTACAGAGGCGATGGCAAGACCAAAGCCCCAATAGGCCTGTGCTGCGGCCTTGGCGGCGTCAGCGTCCAGCCCCGCGCCCATGTAATAGCCCCGGGCGATTTCCGCAAAATAGGGGCCGAAAATGAAGGTCAACAACAAGGTGTTGTAGGGCTGACTGGCCCAATCGAAAAAGAACCAGCCCCAGATGCGTTTCTTTGCCGAAGCCATGTGCCGCTCCCCCTGTGCGTTTTGCCGGATCAAGCCCGAAAAGCCGGCGTGGCGCAAGCGTGGCGAAGCGTGGGGCGTGATACAGAAAATTTTTGAAGGAAAAATTTTCGGGGGGCGATCTGCCCCCCGGACCCCCCGAGAGTATTTGAACCAAGGTGAATGCAAATTTTGGGTAAAGTGCTCCCGTCACGCTTTCGACGGCGGCCATGGGCGCAACGCATCCGCTTCGACCCATTGGGCGATCCAATCCGGCAGCGGTGGACTGTCCTGCGCCTGACCCAAAGCGGCCAGCACCTCGGACGGCGGCACGATCCCTGACTTGCCAACAAAGGCCGACCGCAGCAGCATGTGGCTGGTGCAGTCGTCGCCGCGCCAGAAGCTTTGCTCGATGTAGGTAAAGCGCGCGTCCCAACCGATCACCCGGCTGATCTGGGTCAGTTTCTGAAACAACGTCACCCGGCGGCGGTAGCGGGTGGAGTTGCCCGCCACCGTGATGCCCCAGCCATTGGCGCGGGCCACATCCTTGAAGCCCATGCGCAAGGACATCGGAATCCGCCCCAGATCAAACAGGGTCAGGGTGCGGCCATTGTTCAACTCGCGCCAGGGGTCAAGGTCAACCGGCCAGATGCGATGGGTGCTGATATGCGGCGCAAGGATCGACAGTTTGGGCGCGTTTCGAAACGTCCACAGCTCTTTGGCCATACGGATATAGGGATACATCTGGCACCTCCGGCCCCTGCCCTGCCCGGGCGGGCGCGGATCGTCAAGCAAAACGCTGCGGAAACCATTGTGCTTTGGGGGGGCTGGCGTTACCTCTGCCACAACCTCTTGTGGCGGGAGCCTGCGCATGTCCAACCTGTACGAATTACTGATGCTGATCCTGTTTGTCGCAAAATGGATCGTGCTTGCCCATTTCATCATGAGCTGGCTGATCAATTTCCAAGTGCTGAACCAACGCCAGCCCCTGGTGGCGCAGGCGTGGCGCGGCCTGAACCGTTTGGTGCAGCCGGTTTATGACCAGCTGCGGCGGTTTATCCCCTCGGCGGGCGGCCTCGATTTTGCGCCTCTGGTGGTGCTGCTGGGGATCTATGCCCTGCAGATCCTGCTGGAACGCAATCAGATGGCGTTTTACTGACCTTAACTTTCCCCCCGGCACAGTGGTGAACATGTCCGATCCGCACGGCCTGCTTTCGTCGATCTTCGGCTTCCCCGGCTTTCGCCCCGGTCAGGAAGAGATTGTCGATGCGGTTCTGGCAGGGCAGAACACCTTGGCGATCATGCCCACGGGCGGCGGGAAATCCTTGTGCTTTCAACTGCCAGCCCTGTGCCGCGATGGGGTGACGGTGGTGATCTCGCCCTTGATCGCGCTGATGCGCGATCAGGTCCGGGCGCTGAAGGCGGCGGGGGTCGAGGCGGGGGCGCTGACATCGGGCAACACCGATGCCGAAACCGAAGAGGTGTTCGAGGCGCTGGATCAGGGCCGCCTGAAGCTGCTCTATATGGCCCCTGAACGGCTGGCGGCGGCGGGCACCGTGCCGATGCTGCGCCGCATCAACTGCACCCTGATCGCGGTGGATGAGGCGCATTGCGTGTCGCAGTGGGGCCATGATTTCCGCCCCGATTACCTGCGCATCGGTGATCTGCGCCGCAACCTGAACGTGCCCTTGGCCGCCTTCACCGCCACCGCGGACGAGGAAACCCGGGCCGAAATTGTCACCCGACTGTTCGATGGTCTGTCCCCCGCGACCTTTCTGCGCGGCTTTGATCGTCCGAATATCCACCTGGCCTTTGCCGTCAAGGAAGGTCCGCGCGAGCAGATTTTGCGCTTTGCCGGGGCGCGGCGGGGGCAGTCCGGCATCGTCTATTGCGGCACCCGCGCCAAGACCGAAACTCTGTCCCAAGCCCTGCGCGCCGAGGCGCATTCGGCCTGTTTTTATCACGGCGGGATGGAGGCCGAGGAGCGTCGGCGGGTGGAAATCCGCTTTCAGCAAGAGGATGGCCTGATTGTGGTGGCCACGGTCGCCTTCGGCATGGGCATCGACAAACCCGATATCCGCTGGGTCGCGCATGCCGATTTGCCCAAGTCGATCGAGGGCTATTATCAGGAAATCGGTCGCGCGGGCCGCGATGGTGCTGCGGCAGAAACCCTAACGCTCTACGGTCCCGACGACATCCGTTTGCGGCGCAGTCAGATCGACGAAGGCGTCGCCCCGCCCGAACGCAAAGACGCCGATCACGGGCGGCTGAACGCGCTGCTGGGTCTGGCCGAGGCTGTACAATGCCGCCGTCAGGTTCTGCTGGGCTATTTCGGCGAGGCGGCGGAGCCCTGCGGAAATTGTGACCTATGTGACCGGCCCGCCTTGGTTTTTGACGCAACCGACGCGGTGCGCAAGGCGCTGTCGGCGATGCTGCGCACGGGCGAGTGGTTCGGCGCGGGGCATTTGATTGATATTCTGACCGGCAACGCCACCGCCAAGGTCCGCGAAAAGGGCCATGACCAATTGCCCACCTTTGCCGTCGGGCGTGATCTGTCCAAACCCGCCTGGGGGGCGGTGTTTCGCCAGATGATGGGCCGCGATCTGGTGCGCCCCGACCCCGACCGCTTTGGCGCGCTGCGGATGACCGACCACGCCCGCCCGATTTTGCGCGGCGAGGCGGTGATCACCCTGCGCCGCGACACGGTGGAAAAGGCCCTGCCGCGTGTGGCCGTGAAAACCATGGTGGCCGAGGAAGACGCCAGCCTGTTGTCGGCACTGAAAGCCAAACGCCGGGCCTTGGCCGAGGCGGCGGGCGTTCCGGCCTATGTGGTTTTCCCCGACCGCACCCTGATCGAAATGGCGGAAAAGCGGCCCGCCAATCTGGATGAGATGATGGGGATCACCGGGGTTGGCGCGAAAAAGCTGGAAAGTTACGGTGCGGGCTTTCTGGCCGTGATCACCGGGGCCGAGACAGTGGCGATGCATCCGGCGCGGCGGCGGTTGGTGGGGCGCGATTCGGGGCAGGTCTATGACCGGCTGTCCGAGGTGCAGGTGCAGTTGCAGCGCGGCGCAGATGGCACCGGCAAACCGCTCAGCCTGACCTCGGGCGCGTTGCGCAAGATTGCCGAAGCGCGGCCTTCGACCCTGTCGGATCTGGACCGCGTCGGCGATCTGGGGCCGCAAAAGATCGAACGATTTGGTGCGGCGTTTCTGGATGTGCTGCGCGAGGCCTAGACGTTTTGGCCGCCCCACCTAAATGCCCGGCAAAGGAGCTTGCCCATGTTGACCGTGATTTCCCCTGCCAAACGGCTGAATGAAAATCCGCATGCCGTGGCCATGGACACAACCCAGCCCGAATTTGCCACCGACGCGGCACGGCTGGCCAGGATTGCGCGCGGGCTTTCTGTGGCGGATCTGTGCGGTTTGATGGATATCTCTGCTGCTTTGGGCACCTTGAACCATTGTCGGTTCCGTGCCTTTCGCGGCGATGCACCCGGCCAACCCGCCGCGTTTCTGTTTGATGGTGACACCTATGCGGGCCTTGAAGCGCGGCAGATGGAGCCGGACACCCTGCTGTGGGCGCAGGGTCATCTGCGGATCTTGTCCGGTCTTTACGGGGTGTTGCGTCCGATGGATGCGATCAGGCCTTACCGGCTGGAAATGGGCAGTCGGCTGGCCAATCCGAAAGGGGCCGATCTTTACGCCTATTGGAGCAGCAAGATCGCCCGCGCGCTGAACGGACAGGCGCGGCTTGTGGGGGCCAAGGCCTTGGTCAACTGCGCCTCTGCTGAATATTTCGGAGCGGTGGATCTGAAGGCGCTGAAACTGCCCGTCGTCACCCCGGTTTTCCTTGAGGCCCGCAAGGGCGAGGCCAGGATCGTGTCATTCTGGGCCAAGAAAGCCCGGGGTGCGATGGGGCGGTTCATCGCCACCCATCATCTGACCGATCCGGCCGATTTGCGCGGGTTCGATCTGGGTGGTTATGGCTATCGCGGCGATTTGTCCGACACGTCGCGACTGGTCTTTGTCCGCGCCGCGCAAGAGCAGGTGGCGGCTTAGGCCGCATTTTCGGTCGGAACCGCGATCGGGCGGGCCTCGGACGGACAGAGTTCAGACAATATCCCGGTCAAGGCGGTTTTGCGCAGCGGTTTGGTCATGTAGCGGTCAATCCCGGCGGCCAGGATGCCCTCGGCATCGCCGTCCATCGCATGCGCGGTCAAGGCGACAATCGGCACATGGCTGCGCCCGGCCTCCAGCGCACGGATGGCGCGGGCGGCGTCGCGGCCATCCATTTCGGGCATCGAGATGTCCATGAAGATCGTGTCGGGGCGGAAGGACTGGAACAGATCGACCGCCTCCAGCCCGTTGTTGGCGAAGACCAGTTCGATGTCGATGTCGCGCACCATCTTTTGAAACACCAATTGGTTGGTGCGGTTGTCCTCTGCCGTCAACACCCGCATCAGACGGCGGTCGCCCACCGGCAAAGCCACGGCAGGCGGCGCGATTGCCTCCCCCCCCGAGAGCGCCTGCAGCCGACGATAAAGATCGGCGCGCAGGATCGGTTTTTGCAGCGTCGCGGCCAGATGTTCGGCCCCTGCCCCTTCACGCGCATTGGCAAGGTTGGAGGACAACAGCACAATCGGCGTGTCGATGCCTTTGGCACGGATGCGGGCGGCCAATTGCAGACCGTCCATCTCCGGCATGTCGTGATCGGTCAGGATGGCATCGAAACTTGCGGTTTCCAGCACCACAAGGGCATCCGCACCTGACCGGCACAGGGTAACAGCAATGCCGCATGGCACCAATTGCCGCTCCAGTATGGTGCGGTTGATGAATTGGTCATCGACCACCAACACCCGTTTGATGGCAATCGGCGCCCGCGGTGCGGTGGCGTCTTCGGCAACTGGCAACGACAGCCGAAAGCCGAAACACGAGCCTTTGCCATATTCACTGTCCACCCAGACCGCGCCATCCATCCGTTCGATCAGCCGTTGCGTGATCGCCAGGCCCAGACCAGTGCCCTCGAATTTGCGGTTGGCGGCACTTTCCACCTGATTGAATTCGCCGAAAATATGGTCCAGATTTTCGGGTGAGATGCCAATTCCGGTGTCTTCAACGGTGACATGCAACTGCTGCTGACCGGGCAGGTCTTCGATGCCCACAACCCGGATCAGCACGTGGCCCTTGTCGGTGAATTTGACCGCATTGCCGATCAGATTGGTCAGCACCTGACGCAACCGCCCCGGATCGCCGACATAGCGGGTGGGCAGAAACATGTCGAAATCAATCATCAGATCCAACCCCTTTTCCCGCGCACGGGGTTGCAAAAGCATGGTGATTTCGTGGATTGTGCGTTCCAGATCAAAGGGTTCCGGATGCAAGGTCAGTCGTTCGGCCTCAATCTTGGAATAGTCCAGAATGTCATTGATGATGACCAACAACGCCTCACCCGAAGAGCGGATGGTTTCGGCAAACAGGCGCTGTTCCTCGGACAGGCTGGTGTCACAAAGCAGTTCCGCCATGCCCACGACGCCGTTCATCGGGGTGCGGATTTCATGGCTCATATTGGCAAGAAAGGCGGATTTGGCGCGATTGGCCGCCTCTGCCTGAATGCGCGCGGCCTCAAGCGCGGTCTGCTGGTCACGCTGGGGGGTGATGTCGCGCCGCAAGCCCACGCGGCCACCGTCAGGGGTGGTGTGATCCTGCTCTTCGATCCAGCGGCCATCGGCCAGTTGACACACCGAGATGCCATCGGCGTGGCGCATCTGATCCAGCCGTTCGGCCAGCCAGAGGTCTTCGCGACCCACGGCTTCGGGGACGTGGCCTTTTTGCAGGCCATAGCGCAACAGGTCTTCGAATTTGGTGCCGGGGACCATCGCCTCGGCGCTGTCGGGAAACATTTCGCGGTAGCGTTGGTTGCAGGTCAACAGACGTTCCTCCCGGTCAAAAAGGACAAAGCCATCGGGGATTGCCTCAATCGCGGCCCAGATGCGCATTTGCTCGGTGATGTTCAAGACAAGGCTGACCATGTCGCCATCGCGCGCGCGCTGATCCACAAGGCGGACCCAGGTGCCATTGCGAAAGCGCACGGTCAGCGGTTCGATCGGGTCCCGGTCCCAGCGGGCCTGCATGTTGGCCACCCAGCTGGCGGCAGGCAGGTCGCCCATATCGACAAGGCCGCGTTCGGCGGCGATGCGCAGAATCTCGGCATAGGGCAGGCCGGGGGCGACGACATGGTCGCGAAACAGCGCCAGATAGGCCCGGTTGGCTGCGACCAGTTTCAGACCGGAATCAAACACCGCAAAGCCATCCTGAATGGTGTTGATGCTGTCCCAAAGCCTGCGCTCTGCCATCACGGCGGTGGTGTGGGCGCGGTCCAGCTCATCCACAAAGCGCGATTGCTGACCCTTCAGCGCCTCAGCCTCGGTCAAGGCGGATTTGACCACCTGCCGTTGTTCGACAATCTGGTCCGACAAGGACCGCGCGTGCAGGGCCAATTTTGCATTGGCGGCAAAAAGTTCACGGCTTTTCTGTTCAAGAAGGCGTTCCGCCGCCAGCCTTGCCCGCCGTTCCTTTGCCAGCCGTTCCGCAAATTCCATGCCCGACCTGTTCCACCCATGCCGTCCCCAACGGCCAATCTGGCGTGGGAGTCACGGGTCACTCTGGCGCAACAAAGTGAACGCGCGCTTAACGGGACAAAACAAGTTATCGACGCATGACGACTTGCAAAAATGCCGACCCGCTGCAACAGTCCGCCTATTCATTCCAGGAGGATTTGCGATGCGCGGCATGTTTCGGAGCGCCCTTTTTGGGGCATTGGCAGCCTGTCTTGTCAGTGTGCCGGGATTGGCCGCCGCGCAGGATCTCATCCCCGCCAAGAGATTGGTTCTAAGTGAAAACACCGATCTGACCGGCGGCGATATCCAGACCATTTTCGACACCACCCTGGAGGCATGCGAGCGCGCCTGTCTTGCCAATGCCCGCTGCGAGTCCTTTACGTTCAACACCAGAAACGGATCATGTTTCCCCAAAAGCGGCGCAGGTGACCCGGTCATTTATGAAGGCGCTTTTTCGGGCTATGTCATCCCCGCCGACGCGGGTGCCGAAAGCCGCGCAAAAGCCCGCCGCGCCGAACTGACGTTCCTGCCAGACTGGGAGTTTGGCGGCGTCACCCTGCAGGCTGACGGCCTTGCCAACGGCCATATCACCAACGCCTATTCGGCTGCAGAGCATCTGACCGCTGCCCAAGCGGCCGAGGCGGCAGGCGATCTTGTCACCGCAAGCCGCTTTGTCGGCGCCGCGTTGAACATCACCGATTCCGCCGCCGACTGGGCCGAGTATGCGCGGCTGTTGCTGCTGGCCGGATCAACCGCCAGCGATGCCCAACGGGCCTATCTGGATCAGGCCTATCTGGCTTCGGTGAACGCCTATCTGCGGGCCGACAGCAAACCGGCGCAGCACGGCATCCTGGTGACGATGGGCGACGCGCTGGAGCGGATTGAACGGGGCCGCGACAAGGTGGCGGCGCTGCGTCTGGCGCAGGCGTTGCAGCCGCGCGATGACACGGCTGTGGCACTGCAGGATGCCATCGGCAAGTACGGCTTCCGCGTTGTCGACAATGTGGTGGAATCCGACATTGCCCGCCCGCGCATCTGCGTGAATTTCTCGGAAAATCTGGCGAAATCGGGGGTGGATTACGCGACCTATGTGCAAGTGCCGACACCGGGCCTGACCGTGGCGTCCGACGGTTTTCAGCAGCTGTGCGTCGAGGGCGTCACCCACGGGTCGCGCAACACCATCACCTTGCGTGCGGGGCTGCCGGCGGCCGATGGGCAGGTTCTGGCGAAATCGGTGGACATCACCGCCTATGTCCGCGACCGCAATCCGGGTGTGCGCTTTCCGGGCCGGGGCTATGTGCTGCCGCGCGGTGGCGATGCGGCGGTGCCGGTGGAAACCGTCAACACCGACAAACTGGACTTGCAGCTTTACCGCGTGACCGACCGCAACCTGTTGCGCTCGTTGCAGAACGGCTATTTTGGCGCGCCGATGCCAGAGTATCAGGAGTTTGATTTCGCCGCGCAGATTGGCACCGAAATCTGGAAGGGTGCGGCGACGGTTGGGCAGGATGTGAACAAGGACATCACCACCCGCCTGCCCTTGGCCGAGGCGATCAAGGATCAGGCGGCGGGTATTTACGCCCTGCGCGCCTCGGTGCCCGGCGTCGATCCCTATGTGGTTCCGGCCAGTTGGCAGTGGTTTGTGGTGTCAGATCTGGGGCTGACCTCTCTGTCCGGTGTGGACGGTCTGCATTTGTTTGTGCGCAGCCTTGGCACGGCGGGGGCAAAAGAAGGCGTCACTGTCGATCTTCTCAGCCGCGCCAACGATGTGCTGGGCAGCGCCACCACCGACGCCATGGGCTATGCGCGCTTTGATGCCGGGCTGGCGCGCGGCACCGGATCGGCTGCCCCCGCCCTGATCGTGGCGCGTGAAGGCGCGGGCGATCTGGCTTTCCTGTCGCTGACCGATCCGGAGTTTGATTTGTCCGACCGTGGGGTTGAGGGGCGTGAGGCCGCCCCGCCGGTCGATGTGTTCCTGACCACCGACCGGGGTGCCTACCACGCAGGTGAAACCGTCTACGCCACCGCGTTGGCGCGTGATCCGCAGGCGGGGGCAGTCGAAGGCCTGCCGCTGACCGCCATTCTGAAGCGTCCCGATGGCGTCGAATACGCGCGCGCTTTGGTGGCAGATGGCGGGGCTGGCGGTCATGTCTTCGCCATGCCGGTGGCCGGTTCCGCCCCGCGCGGCGTCTGGCGGCTGGAGGTGTTTGCCGATCTCGAAGCGGCGGCTTTGACCACCAAGACGTTTTTGGTCGAAGATTTCCAGCCCGAACGCATCGACTTCACGCTTGGTCTGGGTGACGCCGCGATCCGCCTTGGCGACACCCCGCAGCTGACCGTGGACGCCAAATATCTGTTCGGCGCTCCGGGTGCTGATCTGAAAATCGAAGGCGAAGTGCTGCTGCGCGCCGCGAAAGAGTTGGCCGACTGGCCCGGCTATGTCTTTGGCCGCCACGACGCGCCGTTTGAGGCCACGATGGAATCCTTCGGCGGCCAAGTCACCGATGCGGATGGCAAAGCCGTTGTTGACCTGACCTTGCCGCAGATGGAAGACCCCGGCCTGCCCTTGGAGTTGCGCGTAACGGTGCGTGTGGCCGAAGGCTCGGGTCGTCCGGTGGAGCGTCAGGTGACCAAACTGATGGCCCCGTCCTCGGCGCTGATCGGTGTCAAACCAATGTTTGACGGCGTGGTCGGTGAAGGCAGCGAGGCGCGGTTCAACCTGATCGGCATCGGCCCCGACAGCCAAGCCACCCCGATGCAGGTCAAGTGGACCGTCACACGGGTTGAGACGCATTACCAATGGTATCAAAGCGGTGGCGCGTGGAACTGGGAACCTGTGATCTCGCGCGCCCGTGTCGCCGAAGGTCAGGCCGATCTGGGCGCAGACCCCGTGGCAATTGCCGCCGCCGTGAACTGGGGCGAATTTGAACTGTTGGTCGAACGCGTGGATGGCATGACTGCCGCCACCTCGACCACCTTCTACGCCGGGTGGTATGCCCCCGCCGACGTCACAGATTCGCCCGATACGCTGGAGCTGTCCTTGGACAAACCGGCCTACAAACCCGGCGATACCGCAATGCTGCGGGTGGTGCCGCGTGCGGGAGGAACGGCGCTGATCACCGTGCTGTCGAACCGTCTGGTCGCCATGCAGGCGGTTGAGGTGAAAGAGGGTGAGAACCTGATCCCGCTGACCGTCACCGATGAATGGGGCGCTGGCGTCTATGTCACCGCATCCGTGCTGCGCCCGATGGACGTGGCTGCGGGCCGCAATCCGGCGCGTGCCTTGGGCCTGACCCATGCCGCGATTGATCCCGGCGCGCGGGCTTTGACCGCAACGATCGAGATGGCGGCCGAAGCCGCACCGCGCGGGCATTTGCCCATCGCGGTCAAGGTCGACGGGCTGGAGGCCGACGATACCGCCTATGCCACCATCGCTGCCGTGGATGTGGGCATCCTGAACCTGACCGGGTTCACCGCCCCCGATCCTCAGGGCCACTACTTTGGCCAGCGCAAACTGGGTGTCGGCATCCGCGACATCTATGGCCGTCTGATCGACGGGCTGAACGGGGCGACCGGCGAAGTCCGCTCGGGCGGTGATGCGGGCGCGCAGGCGCGTCTGCAAACCCCACCGCCGACAGAAGAACTGGTCGCCTATTTCACCGGCCCGGTCCAGGTGGATGCGGATGGCTATGTGCGCACGTCGTTTGATCTGCCGTCGTTTAACGGCACGGTCAAAGTGATGGCTGTGGTCTGGTCGAAAAAGGGCGTCGGGCAAGCCAATGCCGATGTTCTGGTGCGCGATCCGGTGGTGGTTACCGCCAGCTTGCCGCGTTTCATGGCCCCCGGCGACCAATCGCGCCTGCTGCTGGAAATCGTCCATGCCACCGGGCCTTCGGGCCGGATGAGCCTTGACGTGGCCTCCAACGGCTTGACCTTGGGCGATGTGCCCTCGGGCTTTGATCTGGGCGACAAGGCCAAGGCGGTGTTCGTGGTTCCGGTCACGGCGCGTGAAGTCGGCCTGCACACGGTCGATGTGCAACTGACCACGCCCGACGGCAAAGTGTTGAAGAAAACCCTGACCATCCCTGTGCAGATCAACGATCCGGCAGTGGTGCGTGTCAGCCGGTTGGACCTGAAAAAGGGGCAGGAATTCACCTTCGACCAAAACGTTTTCTCCGGTCTGCTCGCGGGATCTGCCAAAGCCACGCTGGCCATCGGCCCGATTGCACGGCTGAACGCGCCGGGGGTGCTGGCGGCGCTGGACGCCTATCCCTATGGCTGCGCTGAGCAGATCACCTCCAAGGCGCTGCCGCTGTTGTATTTCGATCAGGTCGCGGTGGCGATGGGCCTGCCGGGGGCCGACAACATCAAGCTGCGCGTCGAACAGGCCGTGGCGGAAGTGCTGACGAATCAAGGCTCTAACGGCGCATTCGGCCTTTGGGGTCCGTCCGAGGGCGGCGATATGTGGCTGGATGCCTTTGTCACCGACTTCCTCAGCCGTGCCCGCGCACGGGGTTATGCGGTGCCGGATCAGGCCTTCCGCACCGCCTTGGACAACCTGCGCAATCAGGTCAATTACCACGCCGATTTCGACCGGGGGGGTGAGGCTTTGGCCTATGCGCTGATGGTTCTGGCGCGCGAAGGTGCTGCTGCCGTGGGCGATCTGCGCTATTACGCCGACGTCAAGGGCGACGCCTTTGCCACCCCCACGGCAATGGCGCAACTGGGCGCGGCACTGGCCAGCTATGGCGACCAACCCCGCGCCGATGCGATGTTCCGCCGGGCGGGCGTGGCCTTGCAGGCGCTGTCGGGGCCGGATACCGAACAGATCTACCGAGCCGATTACGGCACCAACTTCCGCGACGCGGCGGCGGTGCTGACCTTGGCGACAGAGGCAGGTTCCACCGCCGTGGATGCCGAGGCGCTGACCGATCGCATCGCCACCACCCGCGCGCTTTCGACCCAAGAGGCCACCTGGACGCTGCTGGCAGCCAATGCGCTGATTGATGGCAAAGGCGCGGATGGAATCACCATCGACGGCGCGGCGGCTTCGGGCCCATTGGTGCAAGTGCTTGATGCGGCTGGGAAACCGGTTGTCGTCAAGAACGGCTCTGACGCCGACACCACGCTGACCGTCACCACTTACGGTGTGCCGTCACAGGCGGAACCGGCGGGCGGCGCGGGCTATGCGGTTGCCCGCAGCTACTACACGATGGAGGGCGCACCGGCGAGTTTGGACGGCTTGACGGTGGGCACCCGCCTGATTGCTGTGCTGGAAATCACACCCTTTGGCCGGGGAGAGGCGCAGGTTATGGTCAGTGATCCGCTTCCCGCCGGGTTCGAGATTGACAACCCGAACCTGCTGGCGGGCGGCACTGTTCCGGCGCTGGAAAGCCTGGGTCTGACGGGCGAGGTCGCGCATTCCGAGTTCCGGCAGGACCGTTTCCTGACCGCCTTGGACCGCATGGACAACGCCACCTTCCGGCTGGGCTATGTGGTGCGCGCGGTGTCGCCGGGGGTGTTCCACCATCCCGCCGCCTCGGTTGAGGACATGTACCGCCCCGACCTGACCGGGCGCACGGGTACCGGCAGCGTCACCATCGCTGAGTGATGCGCGCGCGTTACGCCTTTGTTTTGGCGGCAGGTTTGGGACTTGCCGCCATTGCGCGTGATGGCGCGGAGATCTGGATCAGCGCCACCACCCTGCCGCCCTTGATCGTGCAAACCTCGGTCGAGGTGTTGGACCGCAACGGTGATTTGTTGCGCGCCTACACCGTCGCCGATGGCCGCTGGCGGCTGGGGGTCGAGGTGTCGCAGGTCGATCCGGGGTTCGTGTCCGCCCTGCTGGCCTATGAGGACAAGCGGTTCTACGATCACGCCGGGGTGGACGCGCGGGCGCTGTTGCGGGCCTTTGCGCAGGCGGCGTGGAATGGCCGCGTGGTGTCGGGCGGATCGACCCTGACGATGCAGATCGCACGGCTGCTGGAAGAGGGCACGACCGGACAGGTCGCGGGCAAGTTGCGGCAAGTGCGGGTGGCCTTGGCGCTAGAGCGGCGGTTGTCCAAGGATCAGATTTTGCAACTGTATCTGCTGCTTGCGCCCTATGGTGGCAACCTTGAGGGCATCCGCGCGGCCACGCTTTCCTACTTTGGCAAGGAACCCAAGCGCCTGACCCCCGCCGAGGCCGCGCTGTTGGTGGCCATTCCGCAAAGCCCGGAAAACCGCCGCCCGGATCGGTCGGTGGAACGCGCCACTGACGCAAGGGATAGGGTGCTGGCGCGCAGCTTCCGCGATGGGTTGATTGACGCCGACCAGATGCAGGCCGCGCGGACCGAGGTTGTTCCGGGGGCGCGCCGCCCCTTTCCGGCGCTGGCTCCGCATATGTCAGACCGGGCCTTGGCCGAGGAACGTGGGGCTTTGGTGCATCATCTGACGCTGGACAAGGGTTTGCAGGTCGCGCTGGAAACATTGGCGGCGGATGTGGTGGCGGGGCAAGGCGAGCGGTTGCAGGTGGCGATTGTCGCCGTGGATCATCGCCGCGGCGAGGTGCTGGCCTCGGTCGGGTCGGCGGCGTTCCGGGCCGATGCGCGGGCGGGGTTCGTCGATATGACGCGGGCGCTGCGCTCTCCGGGTTCTACGCTTAAGCCTTTGATATATGGGCTGGCTTTCGACGAAGGGCTGGGGCATCCCGAAACCATGATCGAGGATCGACTGACCGATTTCGCGGGCTACCAGCCGCAGAATTTCGACAAGACCTATCGCGGCACCATCCGCCTGCGCGAGGCGTTGCAACTGTCGCTCAACATCCCCGTCGTGGCGCTGACCGAGGCCATGGGACCAGCCAAGTTAATGGCAGCGTTGGACAAGGCCGAGGTGCGCTATGATCTGCCGGGGGGGCAACCGGGTTTGGCGATTGCTTTGGGCGGCATTGGGGTGACGCTCGAAGATATGGTGCAGCTTTACGCAACCATCGCACGCGGTGGTGTCAGCCTGCCGCTGCACCACCAGATGCGGGGGGTGCAAGCCGAAGGGCAGCGGGTGCTGTCGGCGTCAGCGGCGTGGCAGGTGGGGGATATTCTGGCCGGCTTGGCCCCGCCACCGGGCGCGCCTGCCAATCGGCTGGCCTATAAAACCGGCACCAGCTATGGGCACCGCGACGCTTGGGCGATTGGCTTTGACGGGCGGCATGTGGTGGGTGTCTGGATGGGCCGCCCGGATGGCACGCCGGTGCCGGGGGCGTTCGGGGCCGATCTGGCCGCGCCTGTTCTGTTTCAAGCCTTCAGTCGGCTGAAACCCGCACTGGACCCGCAGCCAGCCGCGCCACCCTCTACCCTGTTGGTTTCAAACGCAGAACTGCCGCAGCCTCTGCAGCATTTCCGCAGCCGTTCGGCGGCGTTTGAACCCGCCAAGGATGCCCCCGCCGTGGCCTTCCCCCCCGATGGGTCAGAGGTGGAATTGCTGCCCGAAGGCCTGCTGGTGCGGGTGCGCGGCGGCACTGCGCCCTTCACCTGGCTGGCCGATGGTGTGCCGGTGGCGGTGACTTTGCGCGCACGTGAGGCGATGCTGCACGACCTTGGCCGCGGCTTTGTCACCCTGTCGGTGATCGACGCGAAAGGCCGCTCGGCCCGCACCAAGGTGCGGCTGCGCTGATCACACCCGCTCTATCGCCAGCGCAATCCCTTGCCCGCCGCCGATGCACATGGTGATCAGCGCGGTTTTGCCGCCCGTGCGCTCCAATTCATGCAGCGCCTTCACGGTGATCAGCGCACCCGTCGCCCCGACCGGATGACCCAAAGCAATCGCACCGCCATTCGGATTGACCTGCGCCGGATCAAGGCCCAAAGCCTGCGTCACCGCCAAAGCCTGCGCGGCGAAGGCCTCATTCGATTCCACCACGTCGAAATCGGAGGGACGCAGCCCCAGCTTGCGGCACAAAGCCTGCACCGCCGGGATCGGGCCAAGCCCCATCACCTTCGGGTCCACCCCTGCCAAAGCATAGCCCATGATCCGGGCGCGCGGTTTCAGCCCGGCCTGTTCGCCGCGCGCCAGAACCAAGGCCGCAGCCCCATCATTGATGCCGCTGGCGTTGCCCGCCGTCACGGTGCCGTCTTTCTGGAACGCCGGACGCAAGCCTGCCAAAGCCTCGGCCGTGGTGGCTTTGGGGTGTTCATCTTGGGCAAAGCTGACCGGTCCTTTGCGCGAAGTGATTTCGATCGGCACGATCTGATCGACAAAGCGCCCCTCGGCAATCGCCTGTGCCGCGCGCTGCTGGCTTTGCAGGGCGAAAGCGTCCTGCGCTTCACGCGAAAGCCCATACTGCGCGGCCACATTTTCCGCCGTAATCCCCATATGCCCGGTGCCAAAAGGGCAGGTCAGCGCCCCCGTCATCATGTCCAACACAGGCGTGTCGCCCATCTTCTGGCCAAAGCGCGCGGTGGTCAGGGCATAGGGTGCGCGGCTCATGCATTCCGCGCCACCGGCCAGAGCGAAATCGGCATCCCCCAAGGCCAGCATCTGATAGGCCGACACAATCGCCTGCGCCCCCGATCCACACAGCCGGTTGACGTTGAGCGCCGGGGTGGTGTCAGGGACACCCGCATTCATCGCCGCCACCCGTGACAGGTACATATCGCGCGGCTCGGTGTTGATGACATGGCCGAAAACGCTCTGCCCGATCTGTGCCGGATCAATGCCCGCGCGGGCGATGGCGGCGCGGGCCGCATGGGTGGCGATGTCAATCGGCGCCATCCCCGACAATGCGCAGCCAAAGGTGCCAATGGCGGTGCGAACGGCGGAGAGGATAAAGATGTCGGTCATGGCGGGCCTATCGGATCAAGGTTTATGGCGGTCCGGATGCGCCGCCGCCACGGCAGGGTCTTGGCGCAGGTTAGCCATGACCCGCGCGATATGGGGATGTGACGTGGCGTCGATGCCCACCCTTTCCGCGTTATAGACATGCGGCACAAGGCAAAGGTCGGCCATCGAGATGCTGTCCCCGTGGCAAAAATGGCCGGTGGCTTGGGTGTTCAACATCGCCTCAAAGGCCGTCAGACCCTTGCCGATATAGTGGCGCTGCCAATCTTCGGCGGTCATGGCAGAGCCAAGGCTGGCGACATGGGTGCGCACCGACAGGTTGCAGATCGGCGCAATCTCCATCGCGATGGCGTAGGACAGCGCCCGCACCCGCGCGCGGCCAGCGGCGTTAGTGGGCAGCAGTCCACCGCGCGTTTCGGACAGATATTCAATGATCGCAAGCGATTGCGTCAGGGTCAGATCATCGATCATCAGCGTTGGCACCAGCCCCTGGGGGTTACGGGCCAGATTTTCCGCGCCGCGATGTTCGCCCTTGACCAGATCGACCGGCAGACTTTCGTAAGCCAGCCCCAGCAGGTTCAGCGCAATACGAACGCGGTAAGCGGCAGAGGATCGCCAGTAGTCGTAAAGCTGGATCATTTTTCACCGATCAGTCTGAGAAGGGACGCGCGAAAGGCCGGGGCATCCTCGGCCATCCGGGCCACCAGTTCGGCCTGATAGGCGTCGGCGATGGGGACGATGCGGGCGATCAGGGTGCGGCCCGCATCGGTCAGCCGCATGTCCAAAAGCCGGCGGTCGTCGGGGTTTTCGCGCTTTTCGATCAGACCTGCGGCTTCCAACCGGACGGCGGCGCGCGAGACTTTGGATTTGTCCATATCGACGCGCGCATGAATCTCACGCACCGAAACCGAACCAGACTGCGACAGATGCGCCAGCACCCGCCACTCCGGGATCGAAAGGCCAAATTCGGCGCGATAGCGTTCGGCAAAAGCCTTTGAGATCCGGCTGGAGGCCACAGCCAGTTGGTAGGGCAGGAAGGCGGCAAGGTCAAAACTCATCATGCACTCCGGATCCGATTGTCACAGACTGCATGGAAGGCGCCGCATTCGCAAGGTGGTGCGATTGACAGTCCGGGTGTGGCGAGAGAGAGGAGGGGGGCCTGAACAGGAGTTTGCTGTGCGGAATGTGCTGAAAGCCAATGCAGGGCTGCTGTTTGCAGGTATTGCGACCTTCATTCTGATGGGGGCGGCGCAGGCGCTCTATGGTCCGGCGCTGCCTGCATTTTCGCGCGGCTTTGGCATCGGCTTGGGCGCGGCGGGTCTGATCATTTCGGCGCATTGGATTGGCTGCGCGGTGGGCGTGGCAGGGATGTTCTGGCGTGGCCCGCAAGTGTCACCGCGCCATGTGATCGTGATGATGGGGCTGGGGTCGGCCTTGATGGCGGCGGGGCTGGCTTGGCCGGTCACTCTGCTGGGCGCACTGGTGTTTGGCGCGGGCTATGGCTGTGCGACGGTGGTGTTCAATCCGCGGATGCTGCGGGCCTTTGGGCCGCGTGGACCGGCGATGCTCAGCCTGCTGAACGCGACATTTGGCATTGGGGCCATTGGCGCGCCCTTGGTGTTTGTGGCGCTTGGGAATGAACCGGCGATGGCCTTTGTCGGTTGCGCGGTTTTTGCGGCGCTGATCTGGTTGGGCGCGGGGCCAGCCAGCCGACCCGAAGTTGCCGCAAAAGCGGTCGCCGTCAAACCTTTCCGCCTGCACCTGCCGATTCTGGCGTTTTGCGCTGTGGCAATCGGACTGGAGGCGGTGCTGATCGGCCTTGGCCCGGCGGCTTTGATTGCGGCGGGCGAGACAGAGGTGCATGCGGCACAACTGCTGTCGCTGTTCTTTCTGGCGTTTCTAGCGGCACGGCTGGCTTTGACCTTCACCGCGCATCTTCTGCCGTCGTTCACGCTCTATTCGTTGGCGTTGACGGCTTCGTTTGTGGCGGCGCTGGGGGCGGCCTTGGTGGCTCCGGGGTTTTGCTTTGTCATTCTGGGGGCCTGCGCCGGGCTGTTCTTCCCGGGCGGCTATGTCACCGCCACCCGTAAAATGGGCGAAGACCCCCGGGTGCCGCCGACCATCATCGCCGCAGGGCTGATCGGCGGCATTGCTGCACCGCTGCTGCTGTCACCCTTCCTGGGTTCGATGGGCGAGCGTGGCTTCTTCTGGATTGTCGCCGTGATTGCGGGCGGCCTGAGCCTTGCATCATGGATCAACCTGCGCCGCATGAACCACTAGCCGGCCGCCCGGATCCCCGGACGGCCCATCGGCTTTACAAAAGCCGGTGGCAATAGGCGCTGGCATCGCGCATGCCGTGGCCGCCCGACAGCAATTGCCAGATGCGCAACATGGCAAACGCATCATCGCCCTGCCCGCCTGCGCCCATACAGTCGTGCAGCTTCATCACCTTGATACCGTCCACATAGTTGACCGTCATGGCTTTTCCCTTTTCCCGACGAAAAGCCCCCACATCAGCAATTTGCGCCACAACGGTTGAGGATGGGTTACCGCCGCAAAGCAGAATACTGCGGATACGCTTCAAATCTTTCGCAATCGGGCGGCTGTGAAACCCGACCTGCCTGTGCGATGTAAGCCGCAGCATGTGCGAGGGAGCGATGATGAGCCTGATGAAAAGCTGGGTGGACAGCGCCAATACCGCCACCACCGATTTTCCGTTGAACAACCTGCCCTGCGGCGTGTTTTCGGTGGGCGACTGTGACCCGCGCTGTGGCGTGGCTATTGGCGATTTCATTCTGGATGTGGCGGCGCTGGAGGCAGAGGGGCTGTTGCGCCTGTCGGATCAACCGGTGTTCGATGTGCCATTCTGGAACGAATTCATGGAGTTGGGGCGTGATGCCTGGGCCGACTTTCGCGCGCAGGTCACCGCGATGCTGGCGGAAGGCGCGTCGAAACGCTGGATCGTCGAGGATCATCTGGTGCCGATAGACAAGGCCACGCTGCACCTTCCGTTCATGATATCAGAGTATACCGATTTCTATGCGGGCCGGAATCATGCCTTCAACGTCGGGTCGATGTTCCGCGACCCGGAAAACGCCTTGCCGCCGAACTGGCTGCACATCCCCATCGGCTACAATGGGCGGGCGTCATCTGTGGTGGTCTCGGGCACTGACGTGCGCCGCCCCTTGGGGCAGTTGAAACCGCCCGGGGCGGAGGTGCCGTATTTCGGGCCATCCAAGCGGTTTGATTTTGAGTTGGAGCTGGGCGCGGTGGTGGGCCGGGCCAGCGAAGGGCCGGTTTCGGTGGCCGAAGCCGATGCCATGATCTTTGGCTATGTGTTGCTGAACGACTGGTCGGCGCGCGACATTCAGGCGTGGGAGTATCAGCCCCTGGGGCCGTTTCAGGCCAAGGCGACGGCGACGACGATCAGCCCGTGGATCGTGATGGCGGCGGCGTTGCAGCCGTTCCGCGTCAGCACACCCACGCGCGAAGTGCCGCTGTTGCCCTATTTGGCCGAACCGGGACCAATGCTGTTTGACATCGCGCTTGAGGTGGGTCTGACGCCCGCGAGCGGTGCGGAAACCGTGATCAGCCGGACGAATTATGCCGAGATGTATTACTCCGCCCCGCAGCAACTGTGCCACCACGCCAGCTCTGGCTGCCCGATGAATGTCGGTGATCTGCTGGGGTCCGGCACGGTTTCGGGGCCAGAGCGCGGCAATCGGGGGTCGCTGTTGGAACTGTCGTGGGGCGGCAAAGAACCACTGGCGATTGCGGGCGGGACGCGCAGTTTCATCGAGGACGGCGACACGGTGGTGCTGCGGGGTGCGGCACTCGGTGCGGGCTATCGCATCGGCTTTGGCGATTGTGCGGGGCGGTTGGTGGCGGCGTTGCCAGTGCCGGATTGGGCAAAGTGAACGGTCGTTTATGTGCCGCATGTCGGCCCTGACAGATCACTGCGCAGCGCCAAGACCGCCCGCCACGATGGGATGAGCGTTACAACGGGAACAGCGCTTTCCGCCCGGTTTCTGTCAACAGATGCACGTCGCGGCCCTCAATCACGACGGCCGACAAAGGCCCGCCATAGGCGGCGGAACTGTCGATATTGACGCGGTTGCCGTAATGGGTGGGGGTGTCGATGGCGGTGTGGCCGTGGACGATCAGAGCGCCATGGTCACGGCTATCCTCCAGAAAACCTTTGCGAATCCATACCAGGTCATCTTCGGACTGATCCGCCAGGGCGATGCCCGGGCGGATGCCTGCATGGACGAAGATCACCTCGCCGCGCTGGTGACTGCTGGGCAGGCTTTGCATGAAGGCGCGATGGGCGGCGGGAACGGCGGCGACGGCCTCGGCATGCACCGGGGCCAGCGGCCGATCGGCGGCGTTTTTCACACCGTAAGAGGCCAGGGTTTCCACGCCGCCGATGCGCGGGTGCAGGTATGACATATCCCGGCGCAGGCCGGGGTCATGATAGGTGAGGTCGGCCAGATAGTTTGTGAACATCCGGTCATGATTGCCTTTCAGCACTATCCAGTCCTGCCCGGCGGCCACTCCGGCGCGCAGATATTCGATCACGCCCTGGCAATTTGGTCCCCGATCGACCAGATCCCCGATATGCACAATCGGCGCGGCCCCGTGCGTGGCCATGTCGGCGGCAATCCAGTCGTGAACGCGGTACAATTGCTCAAGGTGGCCGTGGATGTCACCGATGGCGTAGGTTCTCATGTGGGCCTCTTGATGGATAGGCCGGGGGCGCTGCCCCCG
>JANPOY010000129.1:0-1843 GCA_031428215.1 Paracoccaceae bacterium | reverse complement strand
CACCGGCTCGGGCAAGACCACGACGCTCTACTCGGCGCTCTCCGAGCTCAACACGATCGAGCGCAACATCTCGACCGCCGAGGATCCCGTCGAGTTCAACTTGCACGGCATCAACCAGGTGCAGATGCACGAGGACATCGGCCTGAACTTCGCGACCGCCCTGCGCGCGTTCTTGCGGCAGGACCCGAACATCATCATGGTCGGCGAGATTCGTGACTTCGAGACCGCGGAGATCGGGGTCAAGGCCGCGCTCACGGGCCACCTCGTGCTCTCCACGCTGCACACCAACGACGCGCCGTCGACGGTGTCTCGTCTCCTCAACATGGGCATCGAGCCGTTCCTCGTGACGGCGTCCGTGAACCTGATCCTCGCGCAGCGGCTGTCGCGCCGGATCTGCCTTGACTGCAAGATCCCCGACGAGAAGTACCCCGAGGCGCTCGCCAAGATGGGCATGACCGAAGAACAGATCCGGACCGGCAAGATCATGAAGGGTCGCGGCTGCCAGACCTGCAACAACACCGGTTACAAGGGCCGCGTCGCGCTGTACGAGGTCATGCCGTTCACCGATCCGCTCAAGGAGCTCGTGCTCCAGGGCGCGTCGGCCGCCGAGATCAAGACCGAGATGATTCGCGGCGGCGTGCAGAGTTTGCGCATGGCCGGCATTCAGAAGATCCTCGAGGGCATGACAACGCCCGAAGAGATCCTGCGCACCACGGTGGACGACTAGTGGCTCTCAATCTACAGGCGCTGCTCAAGGCGATGACGGACAAGGGGGCCTCGGACCTCCACGTCACCGCGGGCTCGCCGCCTCGCCTCCGCCTCGACGGAAGACCAAGCAGCCATCTTTACGTGTGTGGCCCAGGCCCAGGCGAAGTCGTATTCACCCGCCTGGATTGCCGCCCTCCGCGAAGCCCTGACGCAGCCGGATCCGGCGCTCATTGACTCCGCGCTCGCCGCCGCCCGGCGCGTCAATGACGGTCAACGTCAGCGCGACGCGGCGGGATCGGAACTCAACCCGGTCCTGCTGGCGCTCGCGCAAGACCCCCGGCGCTCCACCGAGTCGCGCCTGAACGCCTTGCTCGCGGTCTCGGGAAAAATCGATGTCTCCAACCCGGCGGTCGTGGAGCTGCTGCTCGCCGCGCTCGATGCGCAGGAAACCCCGACGCGTCGCGGCCAGGCGTTGCAGGTGCTGTTGCGAGCGAAGCTGGACCAGGCGGCCCTGGGGAAAGTCGCCGACGCCATTCCCCGGGTCAGCCCGCTTGAACTGTTGCGCCTGCTCGCCGTCTTCGAGCCGGAACCGGACGCGGCCGTCGGTCGCAAAGTCCTGGCCGCTTTGCAGCAATCCAAAACCGCACGCAGTCTGCCCGCTGGAAATCTCAAGAGCCTATTCGCCCGTTACCCGGCTCCCTTGCCGGACGAATTGGCTGCCTTCCTCCAAACGCACGACACGGACCTCCCAAAACAAGCCGCTCATCTCGATGCGCTGCTGGGCGAAATGAAATCCACGCCGGGGGACATTCGCCGCGGTCAGTCCGTCTTCAATGGAGCGAAAGCTTCCTGCCTAGCCTGCCACAAGATCGGATATGTGGGCGGCAACCTCGGTCCCGACCTGACGAACATCGGGCAGGCCCGGAACGAACGCGATCTCCTGGAGGCGATTGTCTATCCAAGCGCCAGCTTCGTGCGGAGCTACGAGCCGGTGTTGGTCTCCACTGCGGACGGCGAAGAACACAGCGGCGTGCTGCGGAAGGACTCGGCCGACGAAGTCGTGCTCGCCACCGGAGCCAATGCCGAGACTCGCCTTCCTCGAAAGGATGTCGCCGGCCTCCGTCCCGGAACCGGT
>JANPOY010000128.1:0-6550 GCA_031428215.1 Paracoccaceae bacterium | reverse complement strand
CTCGTCGCGCTGGACCCGACCTTCGGACAGGCGCGGGCGCGAGGTGGCGAGGGTGAAGTTGGTGATCTTGGTCCCGCCCTGCGTGGTGCGGACTTCCGGGGACTGACCGATGTTGCCGGCGAGGATGACGATGTTCTGCATTTTGTAGCTCCTGTATCTGGCTGAAGGGACCATCCCTTCGACAAGACCCGAATGAAGCCTGTCGGCTGAGGCTTGCACGGTGGCCCTTCAAGCCACCGGAAACCTCCGAAGGACCGAGGTGGTGCGGGCAGGAGCGGCGATCCACTTCGGATCGCAAACCAACACGGCCCGGCCCTGAGCGGGGTTGCGAGCCAGAGGCCGAACAGGCTTAGGGGATTGTCAGTCGAAGGGAGGTGCCTGAGCCGGGATCACGGGCAGCGGCAGGGCAGAACCGCTCAAACGAGCAAACGGCAGTGTCAGACCCGGGGAGAAGGAACCCTGAAAGAGGGAGGGACCATGTCAACAACTGCGTGCCAAACTCAAGCGACCGTTCTGTCGATGAGGGTCAACGTAATGTGAGGGGGGCGCCGCGAGGACACACCGAAAGTAGCGATTTCCGACATAGGTCGAGAGGCGGCGTAGCCCACTGCGATCTTAGGGGCATGATCGTGATGGTTCGGGCGATCCGCTATGCCGACTCCCGATGCTCCGACAGGGTTGCCGGACGGGTGTGAGGTCTTTCGCAGTAAGGCTGATGCCCTGTTCGGCATGGCGGCCAGTGCAACACGCAGACCAATAGGGCGAGGCGCGGGGACGTTGCGAAGGTTTGAGCCGTCTCTAAGGAACCTTTGCGCAAGATGACGTGCGGTTGTCGCACTCATCGTCGACCTAGCTCACAGGGCATACCCTTTTCGCTGTTTGGCGCGGGCAAGTTTCATCAAGGCGTTTATAGCCCGACCTTCGTCAGGATGTGTCTCGACCATCATCTGACCACGCGATCCGATCCGACCCCATTCTCGCACAAGACTCGCTTGGCCAAAAAGATCACTGTGAATGGCAATCCGGTAGTAGCGGCGCATGTTGCGTGCGGGGTCAATCCGCCGCAAATGCAAATGGGTTGGAAAAACTTCGAGTTGAGAACCCATATCGAACATGTGGTGATCCTACCTGACATCTATACTATATCAGGTAGGATCATATGCTTCCATCGAGATCTAACGCTTGAGATCATATCTCATCTCCTGGACCAAGACGCCTTGATCACAGGATTGATCAACAAATTCACGGCTTGCAAAGAATGGGTGCGGAAATGGATCCCTGCAACCGCTGCCAATCGGCATGACTTGAAGCTGCATCGTCAGCGCGAAGGGAATGGCACCACGTTCGACTGTTTGGTTTGATTGCGGAACTCCAGCCCTGCCGCCCAAAGCGACGCCCTGCGCCACAGCATCTCGTCAATGCCGCCATCCCCCGTCCGGATCAGCAACCCCACCCATTCAAGTGGCATCGCGACTGCGCTGAACAGTCCGCCGGCCGGGCCGCGCCATCCTCCGACCCAGCCCGGCCCATAGAGGAAAGCCGCAAGCTCTGGCAGTGTGAAACCATTGTCCGGCATCCGGTTGATTGCGTTCAGCCAAAGCCCCCAGTCGCCAGCTGGCGCCTCACCGACCCGCATGCCTTCGGTATGGTCAAACCGCAACAAAAACGCCGGAGCAATCTTGGAATAGGCCGCTTCCGGATCACCTGCGAGTGCCATGCCGGGCTTCGTCAGCCGCCAGCCACCACCCATTTTTCGCCCAAGCCGCAAGGAGGTGACCAAAACCCGCAGATATTCCAAGGGCGGAACGTCATATTCGTTCAAGACCTTGTTGACACGATAGAGCTTCTCGGCCGTCCAGTTTGGGAAATCCATCCGCCGCACCACCCAATCGATGCAGTGCCGGTTCCATGCCCCAGCCTTGGTCAGCCCGATCTCGCCATGCTCAGCCTGATAGGCCGCGACGGTCTGATATGCGCGCAACATCGGAGCACTTGCGATCACCAAGTCACCGCCGGGATGTGGTCGAAACTTGACAGAAGTGGTCATAAGGGGAGATCCAATTGGTCGGGATAGGGAAAAGACACTCGGCGAATTGTGGCTGAACAAACCCAAGCGGTGTAAGGTCCTCATGGGGCTGCTCAGATGACGGCAGCATATCGGTTCATCGGGCAGATCATACCAGGCTGCCCTTGGCATCCAACGCCGCAAGTTCGGATAGACCCTCAGACCGGACTTTGTCACGTTCGGTCTTAAAGGCAAAAAGATCCTCTGCCCGGACACGACGATGGCGACCAACCGTCGTGAACGGGATATCGCCCTTTTCGAGCAACTTGATCAGGAAGGGCCGGGATACATTGAGCATGTTGGCCGCTTCTTGCGTTGTGAGCTCAGCTTCAACGGGGATCATGCGAAACCCACGACCATTTGAGATCAGGCGCAAAATATCGAGCAAGGCGTCGGTAAGTGCCGGCATGAGGGTGGAGTTGCGCGTCTCGCCGCCGGGGCCGGCAAACGAGAGGTTGGCTTGTTGGCCCTCAGTCATTTGCAAAGCGATGATGTGACGAAGTTGATCTGCATTTTCGATCTCGGCCTTTGTGGGCAGCCGGTTCGAGAAATGTTCCTTGTGCACTGCCACGACTTTGCCCTCCTGCGCCGCCGTTCGGCGTCCAATTACAGATGCACGTGACGTTCAATCGAAACAAGCGCAATATTCGTATTATTCGAAAAACTGGGGATTACCAATCTTCGGTGCCAGAAAATTCCCAATCAGACTCACTGATCCGTTGGATGACCAGGCCCGCCGGTCGGCCACCGTTCGACGGCTGCTGGTATAAAGTCCAAAATACTATCCATAACCATATGAAAATGCTAACTTTGTGGTGCCTACTCGCCGATATCGCCACATAGGGACAACAAATCTATGCTTTTCAATGAGTTGGATTACAGAGTGGCACGAGAGCGCATCAACCTCTCACAGGTCTGGCAGGCATGGATTGAGGCCGAAGATCTTCGGCGGCACAGCTTCCTCGGGACGATGGCCTTTGAGCAGCGTGACGGCACCAACTATCTATACCGTCGAATCGGGCCAGTCGGAAAGAGCCTTGGCCCACGGTCCATCGAGACCGAGCAGCTGCTGGAGCGGTTCAAGGCCTCTCGCGAGCAGAACAAGACGCGCCTGCAAACGCTGTCCGAAAACCTGAACACCCAAGCAGCCATTCTGCGTAGTCTGGGTGCCGGGCGGATGCCAATTGTACCGGCCAGAATCCTGCGCGAACTGCGCATTCATGGCAAACAGACCGGCCTGCGCATCATCGGCACCAATGCACTCTATGCCTACGAAGCACTGGCAGGCGTAATCTTTGAAGAAGGTGCTACCGCCACGGGTGATATTGATCTTTTGCAAGATGATCGGCGACGGTTACGGCTGCTGACGGAAGACAAGACCTTCACAGGGCTGGCGAAACTTATCCAAGACAAGGTGGATCGCAGCTTTCAAGCGCGCAACAAGCGGGATTACCGTCTGACCAATGACGAAGGCTATATGGTGGAACTGATCAGGCCGGAACCTCGGCCCGCGTGGAAGAAAATGGCTGGAGCAGAGTCACCCTTTGAGGGCGATCTGGTTGGAGCCCCAATTATTGGCCTGCAATGGTTGGTCAACGCGCCGTCAGTTGAAGCAATCACGGTCGACGAGCGGGGGTTTCCGGCCCCAATGATCTGTCCCGACCCTCGTTATTGGGCGGCTCATAAACTCTGGTTGTCACAACGAGACGACAGAGAGCCAGTCAAAAAAGGTCGCGATTTGGCGCAAGCTCTGGCGGTGATTGCACTGATCAAAGAGCGGCTACCGCAACTGCCCATAGATGCCACGTTTCTCGCGACTTTGCCGAAGGAACTGGCAGACCAAATGACTGGCCCACCTGGGAAAAAGCCCAACCCGGAGCCCAATTGGTAACAGTCACCTCAAAAGCTTGACCTGCGTCGGCACCGCAGCCTGCTCAAGCGTCGTCACGAAGAAGCTGGGTTTATACGGCGAATCAACCTGCACACTGAGGTGAGCCAACATGGCAACCTCCGTTCGTCCAAATATCCGTGGGATTTTTCTGCTTTCCGAAGGCCTCCAGACCAAGTAAGCATCCCAATCTTTGAAATTTTGGAACAAACTATGGCGCAAAATGCCACCATTTACAAAGTCGAGCTGTCCATCTCCGACATGGATCGGCACTATTATGAGACGCATAAACTGACCGTTGCCAAGCATCCCTCCGAGACGGACGAACGGCTGATGGTGCGCATTGTCGCCTTTGCACTGAATGCCCATGAGAACCTTGAAATGACCAAGGGTATTTCAACGGACGACGAGCCGGACATCTGGCAAAAAAGCCTGAGTGGCGAGTTGGATGTATGGGTGGCCCTTGGGCTTCCTAGCGAAAAGGTGATGCGCCAATCCTGCAGCAAAGCCGACAGGGTGGTTGTCTATCCTTATGGCGGCAGAACGGCCGAGATCTGGTGGGAAAAGATCAAAGGCAGCACCACCCGTTTTGACAATCTGCAGGTGATCGTTTTTTCCGAAAAGGACACCGACGCCTTGGCAAAACTGGCAAACCGCTCGATGAAGCTGCAGGTCAACGTGCAGGACGGCGATGTGATGGTCAGTGTTGGGGATGACATCGTCTATGTATCCCCGCTGAAGTGGAAGAGCGCAGCCTAGCTCGCGAGGCCCTATCGCAACGAGGGGCTCGGGGTGTTCGACGATGCCCGCTTGGGTCAAGTGCGGAGTGGCCACTATCCTAATTGAGAAGCTGCCTGTGAGCACGACTGCAAAGCGGATGGAGGCATAGCAACGAGCGTGGAGTTGAAGGGGGCTCATTGGTGCACCCTGCCTACTGGAAGGCTTGCTGCGTGTGATGCGAGACTTCTGCTTCCGGCGTCCCGTCGCGACGGCCCAGGGCGCTCGCCATTCGATGGCCTGCGTGAGACCCGCCGCGCGGCGGGCGCCGGGAGGATGAAACGGGCAACAGGCTGATGCGCCGTGGGCTGGCCCCGAGAGCGCCGGACAATGAGCTTCCCGCAGGTCCTCCCGGCCGGAGCGAGTGTAACCGAAAAGGGAGGTATCAGCCCATGACTTTCGTGATTGGATTGGACTGGGGCGGCGCTGCGCATGCCGTCTGCGTCCTCGACCGTTGCAGCGGAGCGGTCATCGACCGTTTCGAGGCGCGCCACGACGAGAAGGGGTTGCGCGACATGGAACGCAGGTTGGCTCGGCACGGCGCACCCGGCGATCTGCCCGTCGCTGTGGAACGCCCATCGGGGCTGATCGTCGATGCCCTTATCGCAGCCGGTCATCCGGTCGTTCCTATCCACCCGAACGCAGTCAAGGCCTCGCGCCCGCGCTACCGCGCCAATGGTGCCAAGGATGATCGTGGCGATGCCTACCTGCTGGCCGATCTCCTGCGTACCGACGGGCACCGCTTCCGGCCGCTTACTCCACCCTCGGATGCGATCCGCGCCCTGCGATCGCTGGTGCGCGGCCGCGATGACCTCGTCGCCACTCGTCTGCAGCTCGCAAACCAGTTGCGCGCCTTGCTCGAAAGCTTCTGGCCGGGAGCTGCCGCGATCTTCGCCGACATCGACAGTCCAATCGCGCTGGCCTTCCTCGAGCGCTACCCCACGCCCGACAGCGCCACGCGTCTGGGCGTGAAACGTCTTGCGAGCTTCCTCGCCCAGCACCGCTACAGCGGCCGACGCAGCCCCGACGACCTTCTTGCCCGCCTGCGTGCAGCACCCCAAGGCCTTGCCGGTCCCATCGAAGCCGAGGCAAAGGGCGAGATGGTTCGTGCCCTCGTTGCCGTTCTCGGGCCGCTCGTCACCCGCATCATCGACCTGACCGCGCGCATCCGCCATGAGACAGCGGCCAGCGAGGATGGTAAGATCCTCATGAGCTTCCCGAGGGCAGGTCAACTCTGCGCCGGTCAAATCCTGGCTGAGCTGGGCGAGGATCGCGCCCGCTATCTGACCCCCGATCAGCTTGCCGCCGATGCTGGCCTCGCGCCGATCACTCGCCAGTCCGGCAAGTCCCGCGGGGTCTCTTTCCGATGGGCCAGCAACCGACGCTTGCGCACCGCACTGACCTGCTTCGCGGACAACTCCCGCCACGCCTGCGCATGGGCTGCGCGAATCTACTCCAGCGCGCGCGGCCGAGGATGTCGGCAACCGCACGCAACCCGCATCCTCGGCCGCGCCTGGCTGCGTATTCTCTGGCGCGCGTGGCAGGACCGGAAGCCATACGATCCGGTCCTGCACGGCGCGGCCAAAGCCATAGGTTGACACAGGCTGTCTCACGCCCCCTTCTCGAACTTCAGGACCGGGATGCCGAGCTTCTTGGCCTTGTCGGCAAGGTTTTCCTGAATGCCATTGCCCGGGAAGACAAGAACCCCCACGGGCAGCACGTCCAGCATGGCGTCGTTGCGCTTGAAGGGGGCCGCCTTGGCGTGTTTGGTCCAGTCGGGTTTGAAGGCGACCTGGGTGACCTTGCGGGCCTCGGCCCAT
>JANPOY010000127.1:0-1533 GCA_031428215.1 Paracoccaceae bacterium | reverse complement strand
CAACCGCCGAGTCTATGGCAAATGGCAAAGCCAGCTTCCCAGCCGGTTTATTGACGAACTGCCCCCCGCGCATGTCGATGTGCTGACGCCCCCCGGTCTGTATGGCGGCGGGTTTGGGGCTGCGGCATCGGTCGGATTTGGATCTTCGCTGGATGATCGGGTCGCCAAGGCGGATGTCTATAACTCGCCGGGCTGGCGGCGGCTGCAAACCCACGCGAAACCCGCGATGACACAGCCTCGCGAGGCGCGTCACATGGTGATTGATGCGCAGGCCGTTTCAGCCTTTGTGCGCGGCGAGCGCGTGTTCCACCAGAAGTTCGGCTACGGCGAGATTGTCAGCATTGAAGGCGACAAGCTGGATATTGAGTTTGACCAGGCCGGGCTTAAAAAGATCGTGGCGCGGTGGGTTGTGCCAGCTCATCAGGCCGATGACGTGCCATTCTGACCGCAACTTGCGACGGTGGGCGCGATTTCCTTGCAAGAAATTCGTCATTTCGTTCGAACAAAATGGTGCCTAGGCCCGAAGGCGTCCGAGCCCGAAGACGACAAGGCCAGCCACCAGCCCCCAGAAGGCCGCGCCGATGCCAAACGCGACCATGCCAGATGCCGCGACGGACACGGTAATCGTCGCGGCAAAACGCTGTGCTGGGTGAGAAAATGCCCCCGTCAGCGCCCCCATCAACGGGTTCAGCAAGGCGAGTGCGACAAGCGCCACCATGACCTGTGGTGGAAGTGACGCAAGCAACACCAGAATCGCAGGCCCCAACAGGCCCAACGCCATCCAGGCCGCGCCATAAAACAACCCGACCTTCCAGCGTTGGTTGCGATCAGGATGCACGTCATCGCCCAAACAGATGGCAGCGGTAATAGCCGCCATGTTCACGGTGTGTGCACCAACAAAGGCGGTCAGCATCGAAAGGACCCCAGTGATCATCAGGGCAGATCGCACCGGGGGTTCGTAGCCAGCCGCGCGCAGGGTCGCAAAACCAGGCAGGTTTTGCGACGCCATGGTGACAAGATACAATGGCAGCCCGAGTCCAAGAACAACCGAGGCGCGAAACTCAGGCCAGATCAGGGTGAAGCTTGGCATCGGCAGCGACAGCGCGGGCCACAGCGCAGCCCCTGTAACAAAGCTTAGCCCAAGTCCGGTGGCAAGCGCCGCGAGCACCGCCAGCGAAGGGTTCCAAAGCCGCACCAGCAAGAACATCGCGATCATGGGCAGCACGATTAGCGGTGCCGCCTGGGCGGCGGCTGCACCGCGCAGACAAAACGGCAGCAACACGCCTGCCAGCATTGCGGCCGCCAAGCCATCGGGGATTCGCCCGATCAGCGCGCCAAGCGGGCGAACAGCGCCTGTCAGCGCGATAAGCAAGCCGGCTGTGATAAAGGCCGCGACAGCCTCGGGAAGTGTGATGCCGGTGGTGGCCGCAATAAGGGCGGTGCCTGGCGTGGACCAGGCAAGCACCATTGGAATGCGGTGGACGGTGGACAGGATCATCGACCCTGCGGCCTTTGAAAGGCAAACGGCAAGTA
>JANPOY010000126.1:0-18411 GCA_031428215.1 Paracoccaceae bacterium | reverse complement strand
CCGGGCGGTTTATACGTGTGTGCGGAATGGGCGGATTATGCACTGGCTAATGCGGCCGCCCAGTTATATGGGCCGCGCCCCCGGGCAGATTTGGCCGGGGGCCGCTCCCCCCTTCTGAACACCCGCAGGGATAGCAGGACGTGATATGCCCAAGGTCGCAGCGATAAAACAAATGGAAACGACGCAGCTGGCCAGCGCGGTCAACGCCCCGCCGATGATCCGGCTGTCCAACATCACCAAGCTGTTTTCCGGCGTCGCGGCGCTGTCTGACGTTTCGGTCGAGATTTATCCCGGCGAAGTTCATGCCATCCTGGGCGAAAACGGTGCGGGCAAATCCACGCTGATGAACATCATCTCGGGTGTGTTGCAGCCCAACTTGGGTGTGATCGAATTCAACGGCCAAGTCATTTCAGCAATGACGCCGGAACGTGCCGCCGCCTTGGGTGTCTCGGTTTCCTATCAGCATCCGGCGGTGCTGGATGACCTTTCGGTTCTGGAGAACTTGCGCGTGGCGCTTCCAGACCATGTTTTTGACACCGGCAACCCGGCAGAGATTGCCCGCTCCATGCTGGATGATGTCGGGCTGCATGTTCAACTGCATGCGCGGGCCGACAGCCTGACTGTGGCGCAAAAACACCTGCTTGAGATTGCGAAGGCGCTTGCCACCCGGCCCCCGGTGTTGATCCTGGACGAGCCGACAGCGGCACTGGACCAGGACGCGACTGAAATGCTGTTTGCCCGCATCCGCAACGTGGTGGCGCAGGGCACCGCCGTCATCTACATCACCCACCGTCTGGCCGAGTTGCGCCAGATTGCCCACCGGGTGACCGTGCTGCGCGATGGCCAATACGCTGGTGGCGCGCTGGTGCGCGATGTGACCGACGACGATCTGCTTGCGATGATCGTGGGGCGCAGTCTGGCGTCGGCCTTTCCGCCGAAGTCGCAGGACGCGAACCCCGAAATCAACTTCACCATCAAGGGCCTGTCGGGCCGCAATTTCCACGACGTCAGCTTTGCCATCGGGCGCGGCCAGATCATTGGCATCGCGGGTGTTGAAGGAAATGGCCAGTCTGGCGTGATGCGCGCGCTTGCCGGTCTGGAACCGTGGAAAGGCGAGGTTTGTCTGAAGGGCAGCGCCCTTTCTCCGGCCGAAGTAAAGGCGAAATCGGCCTACATGCCGTCCGACCGCCACGAGGAAGGGATCATCGCCGACCTGACAGTGCGCGAGAACGCGACGTTTTCGGCGCTGGATCAGTTCAGCAAATTGGGCATCCTCAGCCGACGCAAGGAACTTGGCGAGGTGCGACAGGTGTTCGGCTCGCTCTCGGTCAAGACGCCGGGGCTGGATGCGGGCATTCTGTCGCTGTCGGGTGGCAACCAGCAAAAGGTGGTGATGGCCCGCGCGCTGATGTCGCGCCCCGGATTCATTCTTGCAGATGAGCCGACCCAAGGCGTGGATGTGGGTGCGCGGTTCGAGATCTACCGCATCCTGCGTGAGGTGTCGCAATCGGGCACGCCCGTCATCGTGAATTCGTCCGACGCGGCCGAACTTGAGGGGTTGTGCGATGTGGTCATCGTCATGTCACGGGGCAGTGTCGCAGAAACCCTGCGCGGCGCGGATGTCACCGAAGGCCGCATTGTCGCCGCAGCCGTCAAGGCGCAATCCCATGTCGCGGGTGTTGGTGTTGCGACCAAGGCCACGCAATCGGCCAGCGGCGGTCTGCGCCAGTTCATCCAAAGCGACAATGCGACCGTGGTGCCGCTGGCTGCCGTTGTGGTGATGCTGGGGCTTTATGTCTTTGGGCAGAACGCGAATTACCTGTCGTCCTTCAACATCTCGAACATCCTGCTGCTGGCAACGGCCCTTGGGTTCATTGCCCTGGGGCAGACCGTTGCCCTGCTGATGGGTGGGATCGACCTTTCGGTGGGGCCGCTGGCCGGGTTTCTGGTGGTTGTCGCGTCATTCTTCATCAATGACGGGCAATCTCCGCAGACCATAGCACTTGGGTTTGCGCTGATGCTTCTGGCGGCGCTGGCGGTGGGGGCGATCAATGGCTGCCTGATCCGCTTTGCCAATTTCACCCCGATTGCCGCGACGCTGGCCATGTATATCGGCTTGCAGGGACTAAGCTTTGTTTTGCGCGACGGGCCGGGCGGCTACATCAATTTCACCGTAATGGACACCATCGGCTGGAAACTGGGGCCGCTGCCGGTTGCTTTCCTTGGTCTGGTCATCGTGGCACTGTTGGCGGAGTATGTGCTGCGCAAGCGCCGCCTTGGCTGGCAATTCCGCGCAGTGGGCTCGCATGAGGGATCGGCGCACCGGATGGGCATTCGCGTCAACACTGCCATCATCGGAGGCTATATCACGGTGTCGCTGTTCACAGCACTCGGGGCGGTCATGCTGATGGTGCAGATCGGCGTGGGTGATCCGGCGCAGGGCGTGAATTACACGCTGGCCAGCATCACGGCTGTGGTCTTGGGCGGCACCAGCCTGCGCGGCGGGCGGGGCACCTTTATCGGCACGGTGATGGGCGCGGTGTTGCTGACCGAGGTGCTGAATGCGGTGTCTTTCCTGGGGCTTTCCCAAACCTATCAATACGTCTTCCAGGGGGCGTTGATCCTGGCTGCCGCCCTGATCTATTCCACAGCACGTCGGCAAGCGGGGAACTGATGATGACGGCGCCCTTCGTTTTTCAATCCCACCCTGTGCGCGTTCGCTTCGGTGTCGGCGCAGTGGACCATATCGGCACCGAGTTGGCGGCCATCGGCGGCACGCACGCCTTGGTCCTGTCAACACCGTTCCAGAAAGAGGATGCGGACCGGCTGGCAAATCGGCTCGGTCCGGCAGCGGCGGGGGTGTTTGCCGAGGCGCGGATGCACACCCCGGTCGAGGTGACTGCGCGCGCCATGCAGGCCTATGCCGACAGCGGGGCGGATTGCCTTGTGTCTTTCGGCGGCGGATCGACCATCGGTCTGGGCAAGGCGATTGCCTGGCGTAACAATGCGCCGCATCTGGTGGTGGCCACCACCTATGCCGGGTCCGAAGTGACCGATATCCTTGGTGAAACAGAATCCGGGGCAAAGACAACCCGGCGCGATCCCCGCATCCGGCCCGAAGCTGTGATCTATGACCCGGACCTGACCCTTGGCTTGCCTGTTGCCATGAGCGTTGCCAGCGGGCTGAATGCCATGGCCCATGCGATCGAAGGACTTTACGCGACGGATGCCAATCCCGTCACCTCTTTGATGGCGGTGGAAGGCATTGCCGCGCTCAAAAGGGCGTTGCCGGTCATCTGTCACGATCCGGTCAATCTTGCGGCGCGCAGTGATGCGCTTTATGGATCCTGGTTGTGCGGCACGGTGCTGGGTGCGGTTGGGATGGCCTTGCATCACAAGCTGTGCCACACTCTGGGCGGTGCGCTTGATTTGCCGCATGCCGAAACGCACGCAGTCCTTTTGCCCCATACCATAGCCTTCAACAGTGCGGCGGCGGCCAAGGTGCTGGAACCGGCGGCAGGCTTGTTCGGCGGTGATCTGGGCGGTGGGCTTCACGATCTGGCCAGATCGCTGGGCGCGCCAATGGCGCTGCGGGATTTGGGCGTGGGCCGAAATGATCTGGCCCGGATCGCCGATCTGGCGGTCAAGAACCCCTACGCCAACCCGCGCGAAATGACGCGTGACGGCATCCTCGCATTGCTGGAGACCGCTTGGGCCGGCTCCCGGCCGATGCTGACCTGAAAGGACATGACCATGACCGCACAAGCCACGATTGACTATTTCACCGAAAGCGCGTCGGTCGCGGCCGTCAACGGACGCATGGGCAAGGGCACGGATCCGCGTCTGTCGCATGTGATGTCGCGGTTGGTTCACCATCTGCATGCCTTCATCAAGGATGTGGAACTGACGCAAGCTGAATGGGCGACGGCAATCGACTTTCTGACCCGCACCGGCCAGATCTGCGATGGCAACCGGCAGGAATACATCCTGCTGTCGGATGTGCTGGGCGTGTCGATGCTGGTGGATGCGATCAACAACCGCCGGCCGGCGGGGGCCACAGAAAACACCGTGCTGGGGCCGTTTCATGTGGATGGCGTGCCAGAATACCCGATGGGGGCCAATATCTCGCAGGATGGCGGCAGGGAAACCTGCTTGTTTCAGGGCAAGGTGACGGATCTGGATGGCACTCCGCTGCAAGGGGTACGGATTGACGTGTGGTCCGACAATGAAGACGGTTTTTACGACGTTCAACAACCGGGGGTGCAGCCGCGCCACAACAACCGGGGAGTCTTTGTCACCGGGCCGGACGGGCGCTACTGGTTCCGGGGGATCAAGCCTGTGTCCTATCCCATTCCCGATGATGGCCCGGTGGGGCAGATGCTGGGCCAGTTGGGCCGCCATCCGTTCCGTCCGGCGCATATGCATTTCATCGTCAGCTGCGCGGGCTTTGAAACCGTCGTGACCCATACCTTTGTTGCGGGCGACGATTATCTGCAATCGGATGCGGTCTTTGGGGTGAAGCAGTCGCTGATCGCACCGTTTGCGCCTGTGGAAAATGGCGACGCCAAATGGCTCTCGACCTTCGATTTCGTCCTGAACAAGGGTGCGGCAGCATGACAGCGGCTCGCAAAACCCCCCGCATCGCGTTCGTGGGAACCGGGGCACAAGGCGCCTCCATCGCGGCCGATTTCGCACTGGCGGGGCTGGATGTGACCTTCATCGACCAGTGGCCCGCCCATATCGAGGCGATCCGCGCAAATGGCATCACGGTGAACCTGCCCACCCGCATGATAAACGCCCAAGTGCCCGCGCTGCATCTGTGCGAGGTTGCCGAACTCAGGCAGCCCTTCGATCTGATCTTTCTGGTGGTCAAGGCCTATGACACGACCTGGGCCACCCATCTGATCAAGCCGGTTCTGGCCGAAGACGGCTTTGTCATCGGGCTGCAAAACGGTATGACGCATGAGGATATTGCCGCCGTCGTGGGCCGCCACCGCACCATCGGTGCGGTGATCGAGATTGCGTCGAACATGTGGGTACCCGGCGTGACCAACCGCCAGAACGACCACGACGAATCGTGGTTTGCCATGGGCGCGCTTGACCCAGCCCAACAGCATAGGGTTGAGGCCGTGGCCAATCTCTTGCGCCATTCCGGCCGGGTCGAGGTGACGGATGATATCCGGTCTGCCAAATGGATGAAGCTGGTGGTCAATGCCGCCGAACTGATCCCTTCGGCCATCATCGACACCGCGCTGAACAACGCCGCGCGGGTGCCGGGGATGCTGAAGGTGATGCGCGAAGCCGGGTATGAGGCGATGCAGGCAGCCCTTGCCGATGGCGCAACGATCATGCCGATCATCGGGATGCCACCGACCATGAGCAACGATCCCGAACGCTATGTCGATGAAATCTTTGACGAAGTACTGCGCACGTTCTCGCGTGAGGATACGTTGACCACATCGCTGCAGGATTGGCGCAAGGGCCGCCGGGCCGAGGTGGAAGAGGTGAACGGCTGGGTGGTGCAGACGCTGCGGTCCCATGGCCGTTCTGCGCCGGTCAATCAGCGGGTGGTCGAGATTGCCCTGCAGATCGAAGCTGGCACGCTGACCCCGCGGCCAGAAAATGTCCACCTGCTGACAGAAGGTCACTCTGCCGCTTGATCCGTTATCAGAAGCGACCAGACATCGAAGATCAGGGGTCACCATGCCGAACGTAAAGATCTATGTGGACGAAGCGATTTACCCATCTTGTCGCGACAGCTTGCCCGCCGCGCTTGGGCCGATCCTGGACATGTTGTGCCATGACCTGACCGTTGATCGGCCGGCCTGCCAGATTGCGGTGATGCCGGTTCTGGCCATGCCCGACCTGCCGCCCGTCAACGTGGAAATGCAGATCATGCCACGCCCGGAGCGCACGCGAACGGTCGTGCTGGCCGTCTGTGCCAAGATGCGGGAAATGCTCGGGGCTGCCACGGGCTGCCATGTCGCTGTCCGGGTGACGACCTTGGACCCCGCAACCTACATCGCCTTGAAATAGAGAGACACGACATGGACAAGACACTCCCCGATCTGGCCAGTGCTGTGGCGGGCATCCGCGATGGCATGACCGTGATGATCGGCGGCTTTGGCGGGTCTGGCGCGCCCATTGAGTTGATCCACGCGCTGATCGACCGGTTCATGGCAACGGGCCACCCAACCGGTCTGACCGTGGTCAACAACAACGCCGGCAACGGCCATGTCGGCCTGGCCGCCCTGATTGAGGCGGGGATGGTGGCCAAGCTGATCTGTTCCTTTCCGCGCTCCGCCGATCCGGTGGTGTTTACCGAACGCTACCTTGCCGGGCAGATCGCACTGGAACTGGTGCCGCAAGGCACCCTTGCCGAACGCATCCGCGCCGGAGGGGCGGGTATCCCGGCGTTTTATACGCCCACCAGTTACGGCACCGATCTGGCCATCGGCAAACCGGTGGAGGTGTTCGACGGGCGGCCTTATGTGCAGGAACGCTGGCTGAAGGCCGATTACGCGCTCGTCAAAGCGCATCTGGGCGACCGTCTGGGCAATCTGACCTACCGGATGGCCGCGCGGAACTTCAATCCGCTGATGTGCATGGCAGCGGCGCAGACCATCGTGCAGGTCAGCCGCATTGTCGCGACGGGTGAGATCGACCCCGAGGCTGTGATCACGCCGGGTATCTTCGTGCAAGGACTGGTCGAAGTGCCGTCCCCCGCGCAGGAAGAAGACCTGAACCGCGCCCAAGCGCGCTATCCCGAGGTTTCGGCATGACTTTGAAATTGACCCCGACGCAGATGGCATGGCGCGCCGCACAGGACATTGCCGATGGCGCCTATGTCAACCTTGGCATCGGCTTCCCCGAACTGGTGGCGAAATTCCAGCCGCCCGGACGCGAGGCGATCTTTCACACCGAAAACGGCATCCTCGGCTTTGGGCAGGCCCCCGCACCGGGGGAAGAGGATTGGGATCTGATCAACGCCGGAAAGAAGGCCGTCACGCTGAAGCCGGGCACGGCGTTTTTCCACCATGCTGACAGCTTTGCCATGGTGCGTGGCGGGCATCTGGATGTGGCCATTCTTGGCGCCTATGAGGTGGCCGAGAATGGCGATCTGGCGAACTGGTCCACCGGCCCCAAAGGGGTGCCAGCAGTGGGTGGCGCGATGGATCTTGTCCACGGGGCCAAGCGTGTGGCGGTGATGACCGACCATGTCACCAAGGACGGCAAGCCCAAACTGCTGGAACGCTGCACCCTTCCCTTGACCGGTGTGGGATGCGTGACGCGCGTTTACTCCAGCCTTGCGGTGATCGACATTGTCGCCGGGCGCTTTGTGCTGCGTGAGAAGCTGCCATCCCTGACCCATGACGCACTGCAAGCCATGACCGGTGCAATCCTGCATCTGGATGGCCCCGCGATCGACCTTGCCGTGCCGGAGCTTTGACATGACCGACGTTTTCATTTGCGACTATATTCGCACGCCCATCGGCCGGTTCGGCGGCAGCCTGTCCTCGGTCCGTGCCGATGATCTGGGCGCGGTGCCGCTGCGCGCGCTGATGGCGCGCAATCCGGGCGTTGATTGGGCAGCGGTGGATGATGTGATCTTTGGCTGCGCCAATCAGGCGGGTGAAGACAATCGCAACGTCGCGCGGATGTCGGCCCTGCTGGCGGGCCTGCCGGTTTCGGTGACCGGCACCACGTTCAACCGGCTTTGCGGATCGGGGATGGATGCGGTGCTGGTGGCCGCACGGCAGATCAAGGCGGGCGAGGCCGATCTGATGATCGCGGGCGGGGTGGAAAGCATGTCGCGCGCACCCTTTGTGATGCCAAAGGCCGAAACGGCCTTCAGCCGCACCGCCGAGATTTACGACACCACCATCGGCTGGCGTTTTGTGAACCCGCTCATGAAGGCGCAATATGGCGTCGATTCCATGCCCGAAACCGGTGAGAATGTGGCCGAAGATTTCGCCATCTCGCGCGCTGATCAGGATGCTTTTGCGCAGCACTCGCAAGCCAAGGCATCGGCGGCGCAAGCCAACGGTCGTCTGGCGGCGGAAATCACCCCGGTGACCATCCCGCAGCGCAAGGGCGGCGCGCTGGTGGTGGACCGCGATGAACACCCGCGCGCTACGACGCTGGAGGCACTGGCCAAACTGGGCACGCCCTTCCGCAAGGGCGGGTCGGTGACGGCGGGCAATGCAAGCGGGGTCAACGACGGGGCGGCGGCGCTGATCCTCGCCTCAGCCGCCGCGGCGCAGACATACGGGCTGACGCCGATCGCGCGGGTGCTGGGCGGGGCCACGGCGGGGGTCGCCCCCAGGATCATGGGCTTTGGTCCGGCTCCGGCCAGCGAAAAGCTGATGGCGCGGCTTGGGCTTGCCCAGGCCGATTTCGACGTGATCGAATTGAACGAAGCCTTTGCCTCACAGGGATTGGCCACCCTGCGCGCTTTGGGGATTGCCGATGACGACGCCCGCGTCAACCCGAACGGCGGGGCGATAGCCTTGGGCCATCCCTTGGGTATGTCCGGCGCGCGGATCACCGGGACCGCCGCGCTGCAATTGGCCCTGACCGGGGGAAAACGATCCCTGTCGGCCATGTGCATCGGCGTGGGCCAGGGCATCGCCATCGCGCTGGAACGGGTCTGAACAGGGAAATCACACAGCACCACAAATGAGGAGAGGGATCATGGCTGAACGTGTCTATGGCATGCATCACATCGGCATCACGGTGCCAGACATCAACGAAGCCATCGCCTTTTTCAAGGTCGTGTTCGGGGCTGTCGAAGTGTTCCGCACCGGCCCGTTCGATGTGGATGCGGCCTTCATGGAACGCCGGCTGGGAACGCCCGCGCACACCCGCATCCGCGATCTGGTGTTCCTGCGCTGTGGTGCCGGAACCAATGTCGAGCTGTTTGAATACAGCGGCGAGGACAGTTCTGCCCGGCCCCGGCGCAACTCTGAAATCGGCGGCACTCACTTGTGTTTCGAGGTTGAGGACGTGTTCGCGTCCGCCGCACGCCTGCGCGCTGCGGGTATCGAGTTTCTGGACGGTCCCAACACGGTGACAGAAGGGCCTCTGGCGGGCTTCAACTGGATCTATTTCAACGCTCCATGGGGACAGTCTCTGGAAATCGCCAGCTTCTCCAACTTGGGGTATGAAAAAGGCACGTCAGAGCGCCTCTGGCGGGCAAAGCCTTTGGATTGAGACAAAATCAGGCCACATCTCGTCGTTGTTGAAGAAACCTGACCGCCAAGGCTTCACATCGCAAGCCTGTGCTTCTGGACGGATGGCATGAGCAAGCCGTCACTGGCCCGAGACCGCCTGTGACGAATTGGCCCAACGACACTGCTTCGCTGCTGAAGTGGCGCGCGTTGTTCATCTGGCTGGACAAGGCGGCCAGGCTCGCCCCGCAGCTTGATTGGCCAATCCACCTGGAACAGGCGGTTCACCCTAGTGTGCGCTCCATGAAATAGACTTTGTCGCGCCACGCATCCGGGAAGTCCCGGGGGTGTGGCATATCGACGAAACCGGCGTTCCGGTACATGGCGCGTGCATGCGTCAAAAACGTCGCCGACGAGAAGAACACTTTTTCATATCCATCGGTGACCAGCTGTTCGAACATGCGGTCCAACAATTTGCGACCGAGCCCGTTGCCCCGGCCGGCGACGCTTACGAACATGCGCTTGAACTCAGCGACACCCGGACTTGCCTCGCTGTACATGACACATCCGGCCGGGCGCCCATCTACGGAAGCAACAAAGATGCCGCCACGCGGTCGTTGATGGATTTGCGGCAGGTTTTCGAGGATCGTCTGGAACCTTTCGGGATCCATCGGATGATCGGCGCCTGTGGGCCAGTCGGGTGGGTAGTTTTGCCAATGCCAATCCAACCACTCTTGGCACAGAGCACGTGCCGCGTCGATCTCAGCGTCATCGCGGACCAGCCGCACCTGAATTTCCGTCATTTTCTGCCCTCTATGACGGCGCTTATCACAGATCCTTCTGGCATGAGCGAAATAGTGGATTTGTGCACGCACCATGGCAGCGGAAGTTGGCACGCTCAGAACGCCCGGCAGCAAAGTCCGCATCAGCGGCGTTGCCCTGCAACCATCGCCGCGATCAGCACCAACGGCCGGCTCAGTTCGGCACATTTCCTGACCCATGCCCGAAAAGGGTTTGAATGTGCCGGGTTCCAAGACGTGCCCATGCCAGACGATTGCGCAGATGACTATCGCGATCTGGTCTATTTCATGGAGTGGTCGCTTTAGCCGGCATTGTCCAAGTACGCTGCCAGGTGCCTCACAGCTTTCTGAACTGCAGCATAAGGGCGCGGTCATCGGAATGCGCGTGGCCAGGTTTGGCGTATATCGCGATTTCTTCCAGCGCCACGGGGCCGATCTCGCGCTGCCTGGTCATGTCTTCCAGAATCTCTGCGAAATGTTCATTCTCGAAATGCGCGCGGTTCACGCCGATGATGAACAGTGCCCCGGGCCGGGCGATGCGCAGCAGTCCGCGCAATGGGGCGGGGCCAAGGTGGCCAAAGGTAAAGGTGCCAGCGCTCACCACAGCGCCATAAGCGTTGTCGATGGCAGACAGGTCGCCGGTCAGGTCCACCTCATACAGGCGGCGGTAAAGTCGCTTTTCTTGCGCGAGCACCAGCATCTCCGGCGAAATGTCCATGCCGTCGATCTGGTCGGGTGCTAGCTTGAGTTCCGCCGCCACAATACCGGTTCCGCAACCGATGTCCGCAATGGGGGCATCGTCGGCTGTGGCTTGCCTCAGATAGGCGTCGGCGATGGCTTTCGGATAGTGGTAACCCATCTCTTGCACGAAACCCGCATCGTAGGACGGTGCGAAGCCACGGTAATAGTCCACGATGTCTGCGGTCGAGGCAAGTTCGTAGGTGTTTTCAAGGTCCTGTTCGCCAGAGATCTTGCTCATCGGGGGGCTCCTTGGATGGTGCAACGGCGCGGTAGAACTGGCCGCGCCGTGCATCGTTGATTCAGCCGTGCGGCGGCTTGTAGGCGCCCGTGACCTTGCCCGCCAAGGCCATGGCGGCCATCGCGTCTGATGCGGTCATAAGTTTGGTGGTCGAAGATGCAGAAACCGTACCGGTCGAGGCAACGGCAGCAGCACCTGCCATCATCACCATGTCATTGGGCGCTTCGATCAGGCAGATGACATCGCGTTCGCCGAAAGCAAAAAACAGGTGATGCAACTTGCCGCCAAGCGCCTCGATCAGCTTGCGGGCGGCAGCCTCGCGGTCCGAGGGGTTGGCGACCATCGCCTTGATCGCGTCTTGCGAGTAGGAAAGCTGGTAAAGGTAATAGGCCATTAAAACATCCTCCCTGTTGAGATGACGGCGGCGCTTCTTTTGGCTCCGCCAGCAAAAAGCATACCAGAACAACCGGGCTGCGGCTATCAGCGCCGCCAAAAGATTCCCAAGCTGCTCGCCGGGTCGGACGGGTGAGCAAGTCGGGCAAAGACTGCTCGCAATTCGGCTCACAGCCCTGAAGGGCGGCCTCTGGCGCTGGCCTTTTCGCGTCGCAGGCCGCTGCCCAAAGCGCCATATCGATGGCCTCGCTGCAAGCTTGCAGCAAAGTGCCAATACCGCCGCCAATGGCCAAAAGCGGGGCTCGCAGGTGCACGGCAGTAAAGGCGGGATACCTGATCGGCGCGCGCGCGGATATATCGGTAACTATGTCCTCCGGTCGATGAAAGAAGGATGCGACGCGGGCGGCTGAAAGTCCTTGGCGCATACCTGAAGATGTGCGAACGGCCGCGCAGAGGTATGCCACGGGGGTGGCGAGATCGTCTTGCTGGGGGCAGAGTGAAACTTTGTCACCTCGGCTTTTTTAGGCGACAGGGTGGGCGGGGGTGTTTCAGTGGGGTACTTTGCAGGAAGGTCCGTCTCGTGCGTCGAGGCGGCATGAACGTGCGTGCGGTGGCGGTTCCGCTTGGGATTTCGCGCGTGAAGAGGATCATGGGGGTTTCGGTGCCGCCCGGCGATCGGCGCACGGCATTGATCAAGCGGCCAAAGCTGGATGGGTTCACCGCGCGGACATCTGTGAGATGAACGGCGAAAGCCACTGCCTTGGCCAGAGCAAGGCCCGCCAGCACAAGTCGCAACCATTCGTCATATCCTCAAATTTTGGTCCCAAAGGCCAAAGCAGCCGGACAACCACCAACACCGTGACAAGCGCGTCCGCCCGCCTGCTGGACCGTACATAAGCGGCAACCTGCAGACCCCAAAGTGGCAACATTTTGCGCTGCCCTTTGGCTCAATTTTGCTCTGCCGTTGACACACTGCGGCTCGCCAAACACGCCATCGGTTTTTCACGGCTGTCCCGCTTGTCCGGCGATGCCCACGCTCATTCGGCCAACCCGGCCCGCAGCAGAGCTTTGCGCAGACTGGCCCGAAAACCGGCGTCCCGGAATGGCAGATACTGCATATAGAGGCTGACGGACGCATCGGGCCGCTTGGCACGCAGAATGCCCAACCAATGCTTCGCATCGTCAATGCGCCCGCTCAGCATGCACAGCGCTATTGCCCCGCAAAGGCCCGAAAGATGGGAGTCCGTAATGCGCGCGGCCCGTACGGCAAACTCTGCCGCCGTGGCAAAATCGCCGTCGAGACCATAGGAAAAGGCCTTCATCATGAACATCGGCCCCAGCATCGGATCAAGCGGGCTGAGGCCCATAGCGACATCAACGCCTTGTCGGGTTTCGTTTGCCAATCCACACAGGACCTGAAGAAAGGCTCGCGAATAGTGGCCCTTGGCATAATTCGGGCTTAGGGTCAGCGACCGCTCCAGCCAATAAAGACCCTCATCCGGCGCGCCAGACAGAACGTGAAACCGGCCCATCGCGGCATTTGCATTCGGACACAGCGGATCAAGCTCGACACTGCGTTCGGCGGCGCTGCGTGCGGCGGCCATGGCTGCTGCGCGATCCGGATCATAGCCCATCATGCAGGTCTGGAAACTGTTGAAAGACCGCGCGGCAAAGGCGGTGGCAAAGCCAGGGTCCAGATCGGTCGCGCAGGCAAGCAGGCTGGCTGCAATCGCATTGTCGCGCGCGTTGAACCGGTACATGTGGCTGAGGCCGAGGTGATAGGATTGCCACGCATCCAGCTGCGCGACGGGTCTGGTTCGGGCCAAGGCCGCCTCAGCCTGCGGGATCTGCAAATCCAGCGCGGCAATGACGGCCATCACGATTTCATGCCGCACGGCGTGCACATCTGCAAGCGGGCGTTCGAAATGTTCTGACCAGATCAACGCGCCCGTCCGGGTGTCCACCAGATCGACCATCGACGACAGGCGGCCCGCGAACACCTCCAGATGGCCAGAAAGGCAGTAGCTGGCCCCCAACACAGAGTGCAGCGCCGCAAGGTCCACCTCGGCATTGCGAAACCGGAAGGTGCTTTCCCGCGCAATCACGCGCAGCCAGCGCAGTTTTGCCAGCGAAGAGATGATTTCCGCAGGAATGGCATCGCCAAGGGTGGAATAGCTTTCGGACAATCCGGCGCTGGCAAAGGGCAGAACGGCAATGGTCGGACGCCCCAGAGGCGGATTGACGGCATCGACCGTTGGCGCAGGCGCGTCCGCGACAAAGGACGCCGCTTCAATCCGGACCGGCGCCACAAAGCGGTGCCCGATGCCACGGACGGTGCGGATATAGCGCTGTCCATCGCCATCATCTCCCAGCGCCTTGCGCACCATTCCCAGAACCGTGGCCACAGCCGCATCCGAGATGAACCGTCCGTCCCAGACGACCGCAATCATCTCTTCCTTGCTGACGACACGTTCGCTGTTGGTGACCAACAGGCAGAGCAACCGGTAGGCCTTGGGTTCCAGCGACACGATACCCGCCGCAGTCCGAAGCTCGGCGCGGTCTGTATCAAGATGGAAGGGCTCAAACTGCAACCGCATGGCGAAACCTAGCAAATCCGCAAGAATTCCTCAACCGATCCAGAGCCGATCCTCAAGCAGCACTTTCCCTGATGCCATAACCTCCAAGCATGTCCTGCCATATCCTGGTCGGCCTGCCTTGAAGGAGATTGTGATGATGTCAAAGCCCTACTTCCTGACCGAAACCTCTCGGGCACCATCGGACCGTGATCCAGGTAAACGGGTGCTGTCGTGGGTTTCTCGCTGGATACAGCCTTTGCGGGCGTCGGTTGCGAGGGTGAACCAAGCACAGATCCGGCGCTGCGAACTGGCAAGCCTGCCGCAGAACATGTTGAGTGACACGGGTTTGTCGCCGGACGATGCGACTGGCATTGCCAGCCACCAACCTGACCTGCCGTTCTTCATGCAAGACAGATTTGGCCGTCACTGATGCTTGGCCCTGCAAAAGCCCGGTGTTCGCTTTGCGCGTCAGTCCGGCATGTCAGGCCCGGATGCGCCTATGTTGCTGACTTGGAAATTTTCTCGAAGGTTGCGGCAGCCTCGCGGGTCAGGGCACGCATCAGTTCGGGTGCAGACAACTCCCGGTTCAACGCAGCCGCCTGGCCATACAGGTGAAATGACACCGCGTCTTCAGGACCGGCGGCCACCAGCGGGTCGGTCAGCGCATACATCTGCAGGAAGGCCGGTAGGGGTTCGCGGCGTGCCTCCATCGCTTCGCCGTAGCGCGACCGCATCGCGCGCGCCGACCGGCCCGAGAAAGCATCTGTCACCATGGTATCGCTGTCGGTCGCATGGCGCAGACGCGCGCGGCGCGGAGCGTCGGTTCCGGCCTCGGGACATGACAGAAAGGCCGTTCCCATCTGCACCCCGGATGCGCCAAGGGCGAAGGCCGCAGCGATCCCACGGCCATCACCGATGCCACCCGCCGCGATGACCGGCACGCCCACCGCATCGACAACCTGCGGGATCAACGCCATCGTCCCCACCCCCGCGCCCGGCGGTGTTGGCTGGTGCGATCCGCGGTGACCGCCTGCCTCATAGCCTTGGGCGATCACGGCATCCACCCCGGCACGCTCCAGCGCCCGGGCCTCGGCGACGGTGGTTGCGGTGGAGATCACGACGATGCCCGCGGTCTTCAGGGCAAGGATGGCGTCCGGTGCGGCCAGGCCAAAGTGAAAACTGACCACGGCGGGCCGGATTTCCAACAGCAGGCCAAGGCGGGCGTCATCAAAACAGGGCCCAAGCTCTGGCAGGGTGTCGGGCGGCACGCCAAGCCCGGCCGCGCTGTACCATGGGGCCAACCTTTGCCGCGTCGCCGCCAGCACGGCCGGTTCGGTTCGTGGCGCGTCCTGAATGAAGAAGTTCAGGTTGAAAGGCCGATCTGTCGCAGCGCGCAGCGTGGTGGCGGCGGCGCGCAACTGATCCAGACTCATCTCGGCGCTGCCCAGAGTCCCCAGCCCGCCCGCATTGCTGACCGCTGCAGCAAGGGCCGGCGTGGCGGCGCCCACCATCGGGGCCTGAATGATGGGATGCCGGATCTTCATCAGGTTGCACAGGCGCAGGTCCGGCCACATGGCTGCATTCTCCTCTTTGGGTTCAAAACCCGCGCGGCGAGACTGTTTAGAAAAACCAAGAACGTCGTTTAGGTTACACTATCGAAGACGACGGGTTTCTCAAACATGGAAGACTTGCGCTGCATTGATTTCGTTCCGGACCTGCGCAGCCGCAGACTGACGCGGGCGGCGCAGAACTGGGCATCGGGTCGCGCGACCCGATGATAAAGGGCGGCGGGCCCGCTACAGTGGTGGGTGTCAACACCCTGAATGTGCAGGTTGACAGGGCCCTGCACAGGTCGCGACACCGTCCCCGCGTCTGGTTTCCCACACAAGCGGGATGTCTTTCCGACCGACCGCATCGCCTGCGCTTCAGTCACCTATCGGCTTCAGCGTCGCTGCGGGTGGGCGTTTGAGCCAGGTCATCAGGGTGACCTTCCAGCCATGGCCAGCAGCTTGGCGACCACTTGCGGCCGACGCCGGTGTCTGGGACCGGGCGAAAGAACGCTCGATCTCCTTCAGATGATACTTCAATTCCAGTGGGGTCATGCCTTGCATCGCCAACTCCTATTCATTTGGTGACTTCCTGTCTGTCAGTTAACCTCGGCACCATGAGCCGGGTGTGGGGCAGGGCGTGAGGAGTCCGTGAATTGTGACGCAGACCGACGCAATCGAGTACAAATCTGTATTGACCTGCCGGCTCCTCGGCCCCGTGGAGTTTCGGGTGAATGATGTTCCGGTCACGTTCGCGGGTCGAAAAAGCACGGCTCTGCTGGCCTACCTGTGCCGAAGTCGCGACCACACCGCGCCGCGCGAAACGCTGACCGGTTTGCTTTGGGGTGACAGTCAGAATGAACAGGCCCGCGCCAGTCTGCGCCAGACGCTTTCCGCTATCCGTCGGGGCCTTGGGCCTGTGGCAGACCGTGTGCTTGGGTCGGATCTGCAATCCGTCAAACTCTATCCGGCATCCCTTGACCTCGATGCAGGGCAGTTCGAACGCATGGCAAAGTCGAAGGCCACAACAGCCTTGCAACAGGCGACCGATCTTTGGCGGGGTGAATTTCTGGAAGGGCTGGGTCATATATCGCCGGAATTCGACCGCTGGGCGGACGCGGAAAGTGCGGTCCTGCGCTCGTCCCGCGCGGCGGCGATGCTGCAACTGGTTGATCTGCATTTTCAGGAGGGGCGCATGGATGATGCCATCGCCACGGCGCTTCGGATGCTGAACAGCGACCCGTTACAGGAACATGTTCACCGCCGGTTGATGCGGGCCTATATCGCGCAGCGCCGCCATGACGCCGCGCTGCGGCAGTTCGCGACACTGACTGCGCTGTTGGCCGATGAGCTTGGCGTGGCACCTGAACCCGCCACCGCCGATTTGGCGCGTGAGGCACGCCAGCACCGCAATCAAAGTCAGGCATCTGCGGACCCGCACCAGGACGGGGTGCGCCCTGCGCTGCGAAGCGAAAACGTCGCGCCACGACCGGCGGTCGTCGCCCCCGCAAAGCCGTCCATTGCCGTGTTGGCCTTTCGTGGTGTGACCGAAGACGCGCAAGCGTTACCATTTGCCGAAGGCATCGCCGAGGAGATCACGGTCAATCTGTCGCGGGATCGCGGGTTGCTGGTGGTTGCCCGGCAATCTTCTTCCCGGTTTTCCCTGTCCGACGCGAGTCCCTCTGACATCGGTCAGGCGCTGGGCGTCCGGTTTCTGTTGTCGGGCGCTGTCCAAGTTGCCAACGGTCGGGTGCGCGTCACGGTTCATCTGGTGCGATGCGACAATGGTGCCGAAGTCTGGGGCGACACTTTTGAAAGATCGATGGCGGACGTGTTCGAAGTCCAGTCAGAGATTGCGCGCAGCGTGATGGTGACCACCGTTGGCCGGATGACCGCCGAAGAACCATGGCCCGTCACGGAACGGACAACCGCCAGCTTCGAGGTCTATCAGTTGCTGCATCGTGGGTTGCACGGTCTTGAGGGTCACACGGCGTCGGGGATGCGCGAAGCTGCCGAAGTTCTGACCCGGGCCGTGGCGCTGGCACCCAAGGATGGTCGCGCGCACGGGCTATTGGCGATGGCCATGATCTACGACCGATGGTACTACGCCTTTGACGCAACCGTGGCGGATGTCATCCCGATTGCCGAAAAGGCGCTGACGCTCGATCCCCGCGACTCCCGGGCGCATTGCGCGCTGGGCGTCGCCTATCTTGTGGGGCGCGAGCATGGTCGGGCCGCGCATCATTTTGAGGCGGGCCTTGCCGCCAACCCGAACGATGACATGCTGCTTGTCGAGTATGGCCGCTTTCTGATGTATGTTGATCGCCCGGAAGACGGGTTGCGCCGGGTCCGAGAGGCGATGCGCCTCAATCCGTTCCACCCGGTTTGGTATTGGAATGTCGTCGGGCGCTGTCTGCACATGCTGGACCGTCCGGCCGAGGCACTGGATGCCTTTCGCAGGATCCCCGCGCCGGCATTCTACCATCTCGCCTATCAGGCGGTCTGCCTGAAAAGGCTTGGCGACCATCCGTCCGCATCCGCCCTGCGGGACCGGTTGTTTGAGGCGAAGCCGGATTTCTCAGTCGAGAGGTTTCTGGCGATTTTCCCCTATCTGAATGCCGAAACGCTGCAGCGGTACACCAAAGATTTTCGATGGCTGGATGATGGCGATCTTGGTGTCACGCCCTGACAGTGCTTTTGACTGAGGCAAGGTTCCGCTGGATACCACCCTGTTGCTGGCCAACTGCCCAAGACAGAGCGTTTTTTGGGCCTGCACCTTCGGCAAACTTCCGGCGCGACCCCGTGGCTGTCCGTCGTCGAATGATTTGGAACAGGCGGCCTAATTCTGGAGCGGAAGTTTTTGGCTCATCGGGTTTAGGTTATGCTGCTTGACGTTGATGGTTCAAGCGGCGGTTTTGGATGGTTTTCAGTTTGATGCGTCGCCTT
>JANPOY010000125.1:0-2203 GCA_031428215.1 Paracoccaceae bacterium | reverse complement strand
GTCAATGACGTGCGCGAGGAGATCCGTAAGCTATCCCAATTGCATGACCAGCTTTGGGACCTGTTCAAGCCTGTGCGGAACAAGAAGGACATGGAAGCGCTTGAGCAATTTCTCGGCGACGAAGCGGTTCGGCAGGACTTCTATGGGCGATTCCGCGCCTTCAGTCGCTGCCTGCACATTTCACTTTCATCTGACAAGCTTCTTGACGTCTTCGATGAACGCAAGATTGATCAACTCAAGCGTGACTGGAAGCAGTTTTCTGAGCTCAAGCGTTCGGTGCAGTTGCGCTACCAAGAGACCGTGGACGTCCGCGAGTTTGAACCAAAGATCCAGAAGCTACTGGACGACCATGTCGTCGCCATGCCTGCCGAGACGATCATCGAGGTGGTCAACATCAACGATCCGGCCGCGCTGAGGGCAGTCGTCGAAGAGGCCGGTGTTTCCGAAGCATCGAAAGCAGATAGGATCGCCAGCGCAACCCGTCGAGCGATCACCGAGAAGATGGAAGAGGATCCAGCTTTCTATCGGCAGTTTTCGGAAATGCTTCAGGAGACCATTCGTGCTTACCGGGAGCGGCGCCTGTCCGAGCGCGAATACCTCAACAGTGTTTCCGACTTGGCCAGCAAGGTCGCACGCAAGGATCGCGGCAGGGACGTCCCTGACTCGATCAGGGGCGATGACGATGCACAGGCTCTTTTCGGGTTGCTGGAAGGTCATTTGGCGCGTCAGGAGGGTGCTGCCCTCGCGCCCGATGAAGGCGCTTCCATCGCTCTGGATGTGACCAAGATCATACGGTCCCACCTGATCGTAGGCATTTGGTCGAACGAGGTAGCCCAGAACAACTTGCGCAACGCAATCGATGACTATTTCTTCGACGTCCTCCGGGACACGATGCAGATAGAATTGCCAATGGAACAGCTGGATGATCTGGAACAACGGATCATGGATCTTGCAAGAGCAAGGTTTGCGGCATGAGCGTGGAGCAACGCCGCCTCATGGTTGGCAGCCAAGCCATCGAATATGTCATAACAAGAAGGGAACGAAAGACGCTCGAGATCGCCGTCGAGCCGGACGCATCGGTCTCGGTCGCGGCACCACTTGATGCAAGCATAGACGCCATCGAGATACGTTTGCGACGACGCGCAGCCTGGATCATGCGTCAGCAACGCTATTTCTTGCAGTTTTTGCCCAGAACCCCCGAACGCCTGTTCATCTCTGGAGAGACGCACCTCTACCTAGGACGGCAGTATCGGCTGAAGGTTGTGCCGCATGTACAAGCAGGGGTTAAGCTAACCCGCGGCTTCATCGTTGTGCAAACGCATCGCCCTAACAGCACCGAAGTCACCCGCGAGCTTGTGGATGCCTGGTATCGGGAACGGGCCCATGTGAAGTTCGCCGAACGAACCGAGCACAATCTTGGGAGATTTCCAGACCCCGAGGCATTCCGGCCGCGAGGCTTGATTGTTAGGCAGATCAAGCAGCGCTGGGGTTCTATGTCTCCGGCTGGGCGGTTGCTCCTCAATCGTCGCCTGATCGAGGCACCGGTCGATGCCATTGACTACGTCATTACCCACGAGCTGTGCCACATCGCCGAGCCAAACCACGGGGCCGCCTTCTATGAACTCTTGGATCGTGTGCTCCCCGATTGGCAGCACCGCAAGCAGCGCCTGGAGCGCATAATGGCCTGACAAATTCCGATCCCAGTCACAACAGCCGCAGGCGGGACTGCGGTCGAACTCAACTCCAAACCGGACTTTAACCTCATCTATTCAGGGGATTGCGGAGAATTCACCAAAACGGCGAAGGCAACAGGTCTGGAGAATATCGGCGCGGAGAGAACGCTTTCTGGCCTTCTGGGTAGTGTGCCGGTTAACAGCCCCCCCCGCATAACCCTCGAAAACAACGGAAAAATCCGGCCTCAACCGGATCGGGAGAACGCTTTCTTGGGGGCAAGTGGCGGAGGAGGTGGGATTCGAACCCACGGTGGACTTTCACCCACGTCGGTTTTCAAGACCGGTGCATTAAACCGCTCTGCCACTCCTCCGACCGCGCGGCCTTAGCTTGCCTCACGCGATTCTGAAAGAACCCTCCGGGCCGAAAACCGCGTCCGGCGGACGCCCGGTCTTTTCACTGCGCGGCGAAGCGGGTAGATTGAATCGCGACCGCGCGCAACTTCGCGGGGCGAGGCAGAACACAAGTCGGG
>JANPOY010000124.1:0-2042 GCA_031428215.1 Paracoccaceae bacterium | reverse complement strand
AGGATCTTTCGGCGGTGGGCATCGGCGTGCCGGGCTTTGTGAACTCTGCCCTTGGCATCGCGCATTGGTCACCAGTCCTGACCCAACGTGAGGCCCCTTTGCAAACCGCCCTGTCGACACGTCTTGGCCTACCGGTCTTTGTCGACAATGACGCCAATCTGGTGACCCTCGCCGAATTGTGGTTCGGCGCCGGGCGCGATCTGTCGGATTTCGCCGTGGTGACGATCGAACACGGGGTTGGCATGGGTCTGGTGCTGAACCACCGGCTGTATCGCGGGTCTCGCGGCGTCGGTCTGGAGCTGGGCCATACCAAGGTGCAACTGGACGGCGCCCTGTGCCGCTGCGGTCAGCGTGGCTGCCTCGAAGCTTACGTTGCGGACTATGCCTTGGTGCGCGAGGCGACGACGGCCCTGAACTGGACCACCCGCGAATTGCAATCGGTCAACTCGGTCTTGGAAAGCCTGTACGAACAGGCCAAGGCAGGCAATCAGGCGGCGCAGTCGATCTTTCAACGCGCCGGGCGCTATCTGGCGTTGGGGCTGGCCAATGTCGTCAACCTGTTTGACCCCGAACTCATCATCCTGTCGGGCGAAAGGATGCGCTTTGATTATCTGTATTCCGGTCAGCATCTGCTGGAAATGACAGCGCAATCCCTGACCGCCAACCGCCCCGCACCGCGTGTCGCCGTACATGCCTGGGGCGATCTGTTGTGGGCGCATGGGGCTGCCGCCCTCGCCCTGTCAGTCGTCACTCAACACCGCTTTGGCGTCACTCAGGTGCAGGCGGCCGAATAGGGACAGGCTGTCACCCGCCCCCTTCCGTCACACCAGTTTGCCGTGGCAATGCTTGAACTTTTCGCCCGATCCGCAGGGGCAGGCGTCATTGCGCGACGGATTGCCCCAGGTCGTGGGATCCTCGGCGTTGAACCCGGCCAAAGCCGCCGTCACTGAAGCCGCCGTCGCTGGGGCTGCCGCAACCGGGGCCGCTGTCGCCACGGCATCCGGCGCTTCTGCTGCCGGGGCCGCAGAAACCGCCCCCGCCGCGGCCTGCGCCGCCGCCTGTTGCTGCGCCAGATACTGCGCCACCATCTGCTTTTGCTGTTCCTCGGACAAAGGCTGAATCCGGCACAGATCCTGCGTCACCTTCTGGCGCAACGAATTGAGCATGGATTCGAACAGCGCAAAGCTTTCGGATTTGTACTCGTTCAACGGATCGCGCTGCGCATAGCCCCGGAACCCCACAACCGACCGCAGATGTTCCAGCCGCAGCAGATGTTCGCGCCATTTTGCGTCAATCGTCTGCAACAAAAGCGATTTTTCAAAACTGCGCATCGTGGCATCGCCAAAGGCCTGAACCTTCAGATCCATTGCCTTGTCGGATTCTTCGATGATCCGCGCCCGCATCACGTCCTGATCCACGCCCTCTTCGGCGGCCCAATCGGCTATCGGCAAGGTCAGACTTAGCCGTTCCGCCACCGCCGCGGTCAGCCCCGGCACGTCCCAATGGTCGGCATAGGTCTTGGGCGGCATGAAGAAATCAACGATGTCATCGACCACCGTATGACGCATATCCTGCGCAATCTCGGCCAGATCGGTGCTTTGCATGATCTCCAGCCGCTGGCCGAAAATCGCCTTGCGCTGATCGTTCATCACATCGTCAAACTTCAGCAATTGCTTGCGGATGTCAAAGTTGCGGCCTTCAACTTTGGCCTGCGCCCGCTCCAGCGATTTGTTGACCCAAGGGTGAACGATCGATTCGCCTTCTTTCAGGCCCAGCTTGGACAGGATCCCGTCCAGCCGGTCCGATCCGAAGATCCGCATCAGATCGTCTTCCAAAGACAGGAAAAACGCTGACCGTCCGGGATCGCCCTGACGCCCCGACCGTCCGCGCAACTGATTGTCGATCCGGCGCGACTCGTGCCGCTCGGTCGCCAGCACATAGAGCCCGCCCGCCGCGATCACCGCCGCCTTTTCGCTGGCATGGTCCGCCTCGATCCGGGCCCGCACTTCGTCGGGATGCAGGCTCGGATCGGCGGCAATCGC
>JANPOY010000123.1:0-1570 GCA_031428215.1 Paracoccaceae bacterium | reverse complement strand
ATCGCCAAGCTCGGCGGATGGGACGGCTATCCAAAATCCAAACCGCCCGGCCCGATAACCTTCCGCCACGGTCTCCAATACTTCAAAGTAACCGTCCGGCCTGACCGCTCTGCCGCATCGTGATGGTGCCGGTTAGTGTCCACCAACGATAGTGGACACTAAGGTGACGGCGTGGCGCGGCGGACGAGGCGGCTTTGGACTGAATAGCCCCTAGATTTGTAGATGCCTTGCTTGGTAATTTTGGAAGCAAGGAGGACGAGATGTCCGCACACAAATTCACAGACGAGTTCAAGCGCGACGCGGTCGCTCAGGTCGAGGATCGGGGTTACCCGGTGCGCGAGGTGGCCGAGCGGTTGGGGGTTAGCACCAAGTCGATCTACACGTGGCAGAAGCAGTTTTCGCGGCCGGCGAAGGTGATCCAGGAGGTTGATGCCCAAGCTGATGAGATCCGTCGCCTCAAGCGCGATCTGGCGCGGGTGACGGAGGAGCGGGACATCCTAAAAAAGGCGACCGCATACTTCGCCAGGGAATCCCGGTGAGGTATGCCTTTATTGCTGAGAACCGGCTGATCTTTGCGGTCCGCGCCATGTGCCGAATGCTGTTGGTTCATCCAAGCGGCTTTTATGCATGGCTGCGCGAACCCTTTTCCCAACGGGCGCTGGAGGATCAGCGGCAAACCAAGCTTATCAAAACGGCTTGGGAGGAGAGTGGCGAGGTCTATGGCTACCGCAAGCTGCACGATGATCTGTGTGATCTCGGCGAAGACATCAGCCCTAACCGGGCTTGGCGTCTGGCCCGTCTGGCGGGCATAAGGGCCCAGATTGGTTACAAAAAGAAGCCGGGCTCTTATGGTGGCAGCCCTGCCGTTGTGGCCGATAACACCCTCAACCGGGAGTTCGATGTTGATGCACCCGACCAATTCTGGGTCACCGACATCACCTACATTCGGACCCATGAGGGGTTCTTGTATCTGGCCGTCGTGATCGATCTGTTTTCGCGGCGTGTCATTGGTTGGTCGATGCAGGGACGCACCTATGCCGATCTGCCGCTGCAAGCCCTGCTGATGGCTGTCTGGCGCCGCAAACCCAAAACCAAGGTCCATGTGCATTCCGACCAAGGTTCCCAGTTCACCAGCTATGAGTGGCAGGAGTTTCTCGAACAGCACAACCTGGTCCCCAGCATGAGCCGGCGCGGCAACTGCTGGGACAATGCGGTCGTCGAGAGCTTCTTCAACCTGCTCAAACGCGAACGCATCCGACGCAGAAAGTATAAAACCCGCGAAGAAGCCCGGCGCGACGTATTCGATTACATCGAGTTCTTCTACAACCCACAGCGCAAACACGTTAGGAACGGGATGCTGTCGTCGATTGCCTTCGAGCAGCAGCAAAAACTGAAGCTGCAGGGCGTCTAGGTAACTAGGGGCTATTCAGTCCAGGTATCGGGCTTTGCCGTCCATCGAGATCTTGGTCTTGGCCCGTTTCAGCCGGTCGGTCCAGTCAAAGGAGGTGAACTGGCTGCCTTGATCCGTGTTCATGATCTCGGGCGCGCCGAACTTGTGGATGGCCTCGTT
>JANPOY010000122.1:0-2119 GCA_031428215.1 Paracoccaceae bacterium | reverse complement strand
AGAAAAATTACCCTGTTCGCCAGCGCCGCCGCGCTGCTTTTCACCTCCCCCGTCACCGCTCAGCAGGAACCAAGCCCACAAAGGCTGAAGGCCGATGTCGAGAAGCTGGTCAGCTTTGGCACCCGGCATACCTTGTCGTCTGCCACCGACCCCAAACGCGGAATTGGCGCGGCGCGGGCTTGGGCCAAGGCCGAGTTCGACAAGATTTCCAAGGCCTGCAAGGGCTGCCTGACGACCGAGATGCTCGAACGCAATATGTCCGGCCCGCGTGTGCCGAACGGAGTTGGCATCGTCGATGTGCTTGCGGTCAAGCCCGGCAGGATGGGCTGGGACCATGTCATCATTATCGCGGGACATATCGACAGCCGCGTTTCGGACGTGATGGATTTCACAAAAGACGCGCCGGGGGCCAATGACGACGGTTCGGGCAGCGCGCTGGTCATCGAAGCCGCACGACTGATGTCGAAGCAGCCACAAGGCGAAGCGACCATCGTCTTTGCATTGCTGTCGGGTGAAGAACAGGGTCTCTTCGGCGGTCGCCTGCTCGCCGAAACCGCCAAAGAGCGCGGCTGGAGGGTGACCGCCATGCTGAACAACGACATCGTTGGCGGAACACTTGGCACCGATGGCCGCAAGGTCGATAATGTGGTTCGCATCTTCAGCGAAGGTATCCGTGCGTCCGAAGACATGGCCGCGCAACTCGCACGGCGCGGCAGCGGCGGTGAGGATGACGGCCCGAGCCGCGCCTTGATGCGCTATGCCGATAAGGTAGCCGAAAGTGAAATGGCTAAAATCGGGTTGGACGCATTCGGCGTCCGTCGCCCCGACCGCTTTGCGCGCGGTGGCGATCATTTGCCAGCGCTAGAGCTTGGGCTGCCGGCAATCCGCTTCACGGTGGGCGTCGAGAATTACCATCACCAGCACCAGGATTTGCGCACCGAAAACGGTATCGAATATGGTGATACGGTCGATAAAATGGACTTCGACTATCTGGTCAAGGTCACCGCGTTGAATGTCGCCACCGCGAACTCGCTGGCCGCAGCCCCGCCTGCACCGGCATCAGCCAAACTGGGCGGCGCCGTTTCCTCCGATACCAAAGTGGAATGGGTGCCTGTTACAGGAGCAACCGGCTATCGCATCTACTCGCGCAAAGCCGACCAGCCGAACTGGACAGATGTCGTCGCGGTTGACGACGCTGGAGCAACATCGCACGTCCTCAAGGGCATAATTGTCGATGACCATTTTGTTGGCGTTTCGGCAGTAAATGCGTCGGGCAAGGAAAGCATCATCACCTTCGCGGGCTTACCGCCGAGGCAGTAAAAACAAAGGGCGCGGTCTCCGCAGACCGCACCCTCTGCATTACTCCCCCGGGTGTAATCAGGAAAAAGGTTCAGGCAACCAGTGGCTGCTCCATATCGTCGAGATCGCGGAGCACATAGCCGCGGCCCCAGACGGTTTCGATGTAATTTTCACCCATACAGGCCAGCGACAGTTTCTTGCGCAGCTTGCAGATGAAAACGTCGATGATCTTGAGTTCGGGTTCGTCCATACCGCCATACAGGTGGTTGAGGAACATTTCCTTGGTGAGCGTGGTGCCTTTGCGCAAGCTCAGCAGCTCCAGCATCGCATATTCCTTGCCGGTCAGGTGGACACGGCTGCCGTCGACTTCAACGGTCTTGGCATCGAGATTGACCGACAGCTTGCCGGTGCGGATGACCGACTGTGAGTGACCCTTCGAACGACGGACAACCGCATGAATGCGGGCGACGAGTTCTTCGCGGTGGAATGGCTTGGTAACATAATCGTCGGCCCCAAAGCCGAACGAGCGCACCTTTGAATCCATTTCGGAAATGCCCGAAAGGATCAGTACCGGCGTCTGCACCTTGGCGACGCGCAGTTTCTTGAGCACGTCATAGCCGTGCATGTCAGGCAGATTCAAGTCGAGCAGGATGATGTCATAATCATAGAGCTTACCCAGATCGAGGCCTTCTTCGCCCAGATCGGTGGTGTAGACATTAAACCCCTCGGTCGCGAGCATCATTTCGATGGCCTTCGCAGTGGTAGGTTCGTCTTCAATCAAAAGCACACGCATTGGGCAAACCCCTCTTAGTTTTGCAAC
>JANPOY010000121.1:0-2510 GCA_031428215.1 Paracoccaceae bacterium | reverse complement strand
ACCCCTGTTGGCCAGTATGCTGTTAAACAAAGCGACAGCGGGTATTTCCGTGTGAGTGTGAATGCCCAATTTCTGTACGGGAATCACCCCGATATCAAGTCGGCCAAAGACGCAGCCCAAGCCGACTACGACACCCGCATCCTATCGGCCATCGAAACCACGCCAGACCCCCGTGACGCCGTGATTGCGCGTCTGGTGGAGATGTTAGCCCGCTACGAATTTGAGTGTGATGGTGGCAACCTTCGCAATTGCCAAGAGTATGTTGAACTCAGAAGGCTGGTGGTGAAATGAACCTAAACAGAAATTGCTATGCTTGCGGATATGTGTGGCCGACTTGGGTTGGAGCAAGATGCCCGCGTTGTGGACGATCCCACACACCATTTGCCGCCCTCGTAGCGGCAAAGGAGGTGCAGCATGGCTGACACCACCAAAATCGAATGGAGCGATGCGGAAAAGTGGTGCTCCAAATGCAAAAGCCGTCACGACCGAAGTGAGTTTGGAAAAGACATAACTCGTGGCGACGGGCTTTCAGCGTCCTGCCTCGCCTCGCGGCGCGTTGAGGTTCGCAAGATACAGACCGGCAGTCTTGGCCGCCGCATGTGGCTGACCCCATCAAGAGAAGGCGACAAACGTCAGGCGCGGCGCAGGGTCAATTACCTTGTGGAACAAGGGCGCATTCCGCGCCCTGATGACCTGCCGTGTTTAGACTGCGGCGACGAGATATTCACGCTGCGCTATCCACATGAGTACGACCACCACCTTGGGTACAGCGCCGAACACCAGCTTTCGGTCGAAGCGGTCTGCCGGAAATGTCACCGAAATAGGGAGGATGCGCGTCGTGGGGCGTAATTCAAAAATAGAATGGTGTGACGATACATGGAACATTATCACCGGCTGCACGCTGGTGGATGAGGGGTGCCGCCACTGCTACGCCGCGCACCTGATCACCAGCTGGCCCGCGATTGGCAACCACCCCAGCCGCAAAGGTCTGGCCCGCAAGAACGCGGCGGGCGAGAGCAAGTTCACCGGCGAGGTGCGGTTCAACGAACAATGGCTGGACCAGCCCCTGCGGTGGAAAAAGCCGCGCAAGATTTTCGTCTGCGCCCACGGCGACCTGTTCCACCCCGCCGTGCCGGATGACTGGATCGACCGCGTCTTCGCCGTGATGGCCCTGTGCCCGCAACACACGTTTCAGGTGCTGACCAAACGGCCAGAGCGGGCGCGGGGATACTTTGACGCCCGGCGCGACGGAGACCCTTGGGCTGAGGCAGCAGACGAGGTTGCGGACCTTATCGGCTTGGCAGATCATCCTGTTGTTCTAAACCCTAGTGTCATCCCCCTGCCCAATGTCTGGCTTGGCACCTCAATCAGTGATCAAGCCAGCGCCGATCTGCGCATCCCCGAACTGTTGGCAACCCCCGCCGCCATCCACTTCATCAGCGCCGAGCCGTTACTGGGCCCGGTGGATTTAAAAGCTACGCGATATGGGCATATGACTGCGATATCCAGATTGGACTGGACAATAGTTGGCGGCGAATCCGGCCCCCACGCCCGCCCGATGCACCCTGACTGGGCACGATCCATCCGCGACCAATGCGCAGCGGCAGGCGTGGCGTTCTTGTTCAAACAATGGGGGGAGTGGGGGCCTGACGCAGGACCAAAACCCAATGGCCGTGATCCGGTCATGGAGGCAAAACACCCCTGCGCGTATTACAAAGACGGCGCGTGGCAGGTCCGCGCAAACGGCTATGCGGTCAAACTCGATGAAAGCGCAGGCTGCGGCCAGTGGGTCTATCGGCAAGGGAAGCAAGCAAATGGCCGCCTGCTGGACGGCGTGACACATGACGGGTTTCCGGGGGTGCAGGGATGATCCGCCAATTTGTTCCGACCTTTGAAAATGGCAAGCTGGTGAAACTGGATGGTATGCGCCCAGAATACATGGGTGGCTATGACCTGATACGGGCCGCAAAGCAGTTCGCCGCCCGCGTTGCCGAACTGGAAACCCTGCTGGCCCGCAACCTGTTCTTCGATGCCGGATCGGCAGAGGAAGCGCTTGATGCCCTTGGCGGTTGGGATCGGGCGACGGAACTGGTGGATCTGTACAGGGAAGCGAACGCACAGCCCGAACGTGATCATGGGGTGGTAAGTGGGCCACAAGACCTTCTAAATAAACAGATAGATTTCTGATGGCCGCCCGCCTCACCTGCATCGCCCCCGGCTGCCGCCGCACCCATTCCGCGGATTGCTTCACCGAATGGCTCTGCGCGCGGCATTGGGCGCTGGTCCCTAAAGACAGCCGCCGCACCTATCAGCGCGCGCGCCGCATGTGGCGCAAGGGGCAGAAGTCCGGCTATGCCTGCGCCCGCCTATGGCGGCGCTGTGTGCGGATCGCCACCATCGAAACGCTGCAAGGATCAATGCCATGACCGACCTTCCATATTCCTCATCAAAAGCTGGGGCTGGCCGCGAGAAAGAGATCCGCCAACTGCTGCGCGACGTTGGCGCAAGTG
>JANPOY010000120.1:0-2120 GCA_031428215.1 Paracoccaceae bacterium | reverse complement strand
CATGGGTATGCTGCAGCGGCACAAACAGACGATCCACCGCAAAGTCGTTGCTGCCGGAGCCCTTCAGGCCAGAAACGAACCATGTTTCCACGATCTGCACCTGGTTTGCCGCGAAATGGCAGAAGATCAGCGCTGGATTTGCTGGCTCGCCCTCGTCTTCGATCTGACACAGGCCAATGACGCGCCGCGCTGATGGAATGCCGCTGGTAAAGGGCCAACGACCAGTCACCTCAAGCCCGCCTTCGACACGGCGTGCGGTGCCCAAGGCAGCCGTCGACCCTGCCATTTGGCAATCTGGCCCTGCAACCCAGTCGCGCGCTACCTCTGGCGGAAGATAGGCAACCATTCGGCCCATCGTATTGGCATTCGTCAGGCACCATCCAAAACTGCCGTCCAGTGCGGCTGCAGCCTCAATCACCTCGACCAGATCCTGCGGGCTAATTTCGGCACCGCCCAAGCTGCGCGGGGTCCAAAGGCGGAACAGGTCAGCCGCGATCATCGCATCGGTAACGACTTCGGGCAACCGGCGCAGGCTGTCAAAGTCAGCGCGGTGCTGATTCACAACCGGCTCAAGCGCACGAATACGGCCGAGCAGATTGGGCAGCAATTCTGTGTGAGAGCCATCCATATTCAGTTACCCCCGTATGCCTCGACTGAGCTTACTTGTGCGACAGCATAAAGCAGTGATGCAAAATCGAATTTTTCATGCAAGGATGAATTTCTTTCATCAAGGCGGATCGATCCGATGCGAAGTCTTCCCCCATTGACCGCACTTCGGGCCTTTGAAGCCGCAGCGCGGCTGATGAGCTTTCAGGACGCGGCTAAGGAACTGGCTCTGACACCGACCGCGATCAGCCACCAGATCCGCCTGCTGGAAGAGTTTTGCGGCAAGCCCCTGTTTCAGCGCCGCCCGCGCCCTCTTTCACTGACCCCGGCCGGGAGCAGGCTTTTTCCTTCCGTCAGCCTGGGACTGGATCACTTTGCCCAAGGGATGGCCGCAATCTCCAGCCCTTCCAACCAGCGGCTGAGGATCACCGCGACCAATGCATTTGCCGCACGCTGGATCGTGCCGCGTATGCCTTCGTGGCGTAGCAGTCACCCCGAGATTAGGCTGGACATCATGGGCACGGATCAGTTGTTAGACCTTGCAGCGGACCAGGTCGATGTCGCTATCCGCTATGCGCGCGCTGCGCCAAAGGGTTTGATCTGTTCAGAAGTCGGGCGCGACCGCTATATCCTGGTTGCCAGTCCCTCGCTCGTTGGACCGGGTCCTGTTGACCTGTCCCCACAGAGCTTGCTGCAGTATCCATTGATTGACGGGCAATGGTCCGAAGAGTCTGCCAATCCGCCAATGTGGTTCGAATGGGTTCGGGTGGCACGGTCCAGAGGGATGGATGTTCCCGACCTTGCCGGGCACACCTCCCTAAGCTTCCGCGAGGACCTTCACGGGATAGAGGCAGCTATCGCTGGCCATGGCATTGCCATTTGCAGTGACATTCTCGTAGCACCAGAATTGGCAAACGGTATTCTGCTGAGGGTTTCATCTTTGCCTTTGGAGGGCTATGGGTTTTTCATAGCCCACCGTCCTAAACACCCCTATCAAAAAACGATCGACGCCTTTGAGTCCTGGATCGTGGGGCAATTTAAATGTGCCCAGTAAATGCTACATCTATGCCATTCCGGCGCGGTGCAGGGGCGTTGCAAGCTCGCACAGTGCGCGGACATGGAATGCGTTCAAACAGTGAGCGGTTCGGTTGTTTGTTGGTGGACCAAGTCGATCCAAGTTATTTGTCGCCCCATGTCGCGATTTGTCCATAAATGTCATGATTACAATGCCTTACCACCCGTGATATACTGCCTCTTACGCCCCCATGCCCGCAATTTGTCCAACCGGGGGGTCAGAGGATGCGCCCATGGCCAAAGCTTCCAGCCGTTCTGAACCCGCCCCAATCAATGCGCCTGCGTCCCTGGCCATCCAGTACCGCCCGATCGGCGATCTGATCCCCTACGCCCGCAATGCCCGAACCCATTCGGAATCGCAGGTGGCGCTGATCGCGGGCTCGATCCGGGAGTTCGGCTTTACCAACCCGGTGCTGGTGGACGGGTCCAATGGCATCATC
>JANPOY010000119.1:0-18434 GCA_031428215.1 Paracoccaceae bacterium | reverse complement strand
CTTGGTGCGGCAGATGCCCCGGTGCCCTATAACCCCGATTTGGAACGGGCATCGGTGCCGCAAGTTGAGACGATCGAGGCCGCCGCCCGCCGCCTTGTTCGCCGCGAGGTGTAACGCCATGCCGGTAGAAGTGATCCTGCCAAAGGTGGACATGGACATGTCGCACGGTACTTTGGCAACTTGGCATGTGGCTGAGGGTGATCTGGTCCAAAAAGGCGCGCCACTTTTCGACATCGAAACGGATAAGGCCGCGATGGAAGTTGAATCGCCGGCCACCGGTTATTTGCACGGCATGACGGCGAAGCCGGGCGACAAGGTGCCGGTCGGAACCACGATTGCTTGGCTTTATGCCGAAGGAGAGGCAGTTGGAGTGACCGCTGTCGCGCCGCCATCCACAGTTGAGGCAGTTCAAGACGGCCCGAAACCCATCGAAGTGATCCTGCCCAAGGTTGATATGGACATGTCGCATGGCACATTGGCCGTTTGGCATGTGGTCGAGGGCGAGTTGGTGAAGCAGGGTGCCGCACTCTTCGACATCGAGACCGACAAGGCCGCGATGGAAGTTGAAGCGCCGGCAACTGGCAGACTGCATCACATCGCCGCCAAACCCGGCGACAAGGTGCCGGTCGGAGCCGTCGTGGCCTGGATCTATCCCGAGGGTTCTGCCGTCGGCGCGCCACCAAAAGGCGTCGAGAGCGCCAAGCCGTCTGTCGCTTCTGTTGAAGCCGCCGCTCCCATCAAGGCCGCCGTCATAGCAGAAACGGCCGCCGCAACAGCAAAACGCGCAACACCCGCTGCCCGTGAAGCAGCGAGACAGCTTGGCCTGACGCTGTCGGACATCACAGGCAAAGGTCCGCTGGGCCGCGTTCAACGCGACGATGTGATGGCCCGTTCCGCCCCGCGACCTGCTCCAGCTGCCGGCGAGCAACTGGCTTCGCCCGGCTGGACGCCCGAGAACGGCCCCCTCAACATTTCTCGCCGCAAAGGCGAAGGTAAGCCATTCGTCTTGCTGCATGGCTTCACCGCAGACAGCCTGTCTTGGGCCCCGTTCGAAAAGTCCTTCGGCCCGGCCCGACCCCTTGTTCGTATTGACCTTCCCGGCCACGGCAAGTCTCCAAAACGGCAAGTCCGCAGCTTTCAGGATCTGTCGCGGATGATGGTCGAAGCTTTCGATGACGCGACCAAAGATGTGCAGGATGTTCATCTGATCGGACACTCGCTGGGGGCGGCGCTGGCGCTGGCTTTGGCAGACATTCGGGGCCGTCGCATCGCCAGCTTGACTTTGATCGCGCCGGCGGGTTTGGGGCCAGAGATTGACGCCGCCGCCTTGAACGGAATCGTGCGCGCCAGCCGTGCCGAAAGCCTTGCGCCCTGGCTGCGTCGGTTGACCGCGACACCTGACGGCATCAGCGATGATTACGCCCGCGCGGCAATGCGGACGCGCGATGATCCTGCCCTGCGCGCCTGCCAGGCGGATATGTCGCTCTCCCTGTTCCCCGATGGTGTGCAGTCTTTCGATCTGCGCGCAGCCCTTCAGCGGATCGAAGTTCCGACCCAAATTCTATGGGGCCGCCGCGATCATATCCTGCCCCCGTCGCAGGGCGTCACGGCCGAGGGCGAATTCGCGCTTCATCTTCTGTCGGGTCTGGGCCATATTCCTCATATCGAAAGCCCGGACCGGGTAGCGCGGATCACCCATCGGCTGATCAATGCTGTCGAGGTTGCTGGCTAGTCAGGTCAGGGGTAACCAATGCAGCTTGCGATCCAGAGCACTGGCATTCAAAGCGAGGCCGACCGGCTTCGTGCGCGGGCGATATGGCTGTATCACGTCGAAGGCTGCACGCAGAATGACATCGCAACGCAACTGGGTATCAACCGCGTGATGGTGGTCCGGCTGCTTGCCGATGCACGGCGTCGCAATGAGGTGCGGATCACGATCTCGGCCCCGTTGACTGAACTTCTACTGCTGGAACGTGAGATGGAAGCCCGCTTTGACATCAATCGGGTGATTGTCGCGCCATTTGCCGACCCGGAGGCCGATCCGGTCAAGGTGATCGCCGCAGCCGCCGGCAACTTCATTTCCGGTGAGATGAAAGCGGGAATGACTGTGGGCGTGGGTTGGGGGCGCACGCTGTTCAACACCTTGCCTTTCATCACTGGGGCCACGCTGGAAAACTTTCGTGTCGTGTCGCTGTTGGGTGGCATCGCGGCCGCACGGCGCTTCAACCCCGCTGAGTTTGCCTGGCAATTCGCCGAATTGTTTCAGGGCGAGGGCTTTCTTATTCCCGCCCCCGCCGTTGTAGACTGCCCTGAAACAAAACACGCCCTTCTGGAACGGTGCGGCCTGTCCGCGATATTCGAGATGGCTGATAAACTTGACGTCGCACTGTTGTCTTGTGGTGGCATCAGCTCGCTGACCACCAGCTATCGCACGGGATACCTGTCCGAAGCCGACCGCCGGTCGCTGATCGAGGCCGGGGCGATTGGCGACGTCTTGTACAATTTCATCGATGAAAATGGTAACTTGGTTGATCACGAAGTGAACAGCCGGGTGATCTCGGTCAATCTGGCACGTTTGCGTCGCACACCGGAGCGTGTGTTGATTTCCGGCGGCAAAGACAAGCTGATCGCCCTGCGTGCGGCCATCCAGACCATCGCGCCGACCACTTTGATTGTCGATGAACAAACCGCTTTGGCGTTGATTGCCGGATGAAAGCTAATATCTGCTTTAACAATTGGCGACCATTCGAAAGGCGAAAGTAGGAGTCTGGTTGTCCTTCGGCAGACTGCTAAGATTAATTGAAGTCCCACAGCACATCCTGCCCACTCTTTAGAGCGGTTCAGCGTTTGACTGAATCGTCGGGGATTCCCCTTCGTTGTTTTTTTGTGATTCCCTGTCTTTGTCAGGTCGGGGGGTATTTGGGATGACGCGGGCGTATTCTATTGATCTTCGGGAGCGGGTTGTGGCAGCGGTTCGGTCGGGATCGACTTGCCGGGTTGTTGCCGAGCGGTTCGGGGTTGCGGCTTCAAGCGTGGTGAAGTGGTCGCAGCTTGAGGCTCGGACCGGCGCGGTGGTTCCGGGCCGGACAGGCGGGCATCGCAAACCTGTTCTGGCACCGCACCACGACTGGCTGATGGCGCGGGTGCAGGAATGCTCTGAGGTGACGTTGTTCGCCTTGCGGGACGAGTTGCTGGCGAAAGGGGTGCAGGTCTCGCACGATACGGTCTGGCGCTATCTGCGCGGGGCGGGCCTCAGCTTCAAAAAAAGCGTGCTGGCCAGTGAACAGGACCGGGCCGATGTGGCACGCAGGCGCGAACGCTGGCAGCGGTATCAGGGTCTGATTAACCCTCAGCGCCTTGTCTTCATTGACGAAACATGGACGAAAACCAATATGTCCCCGCTGCGTGGCTGGGGCAGACGCGGCGACCGTGTGAAGGCCAAGGCCCCGTTCGGGCACTGGAATACCATGGCCTTCCTCGCGGCCCTGCGCCATGACCGGATCGAAGCGCCCTGGGTCTTCGACGGCCCGATCAATGCGGAGATATTCCACACCTATGTCGAAAAGGTTCTGGTTCCGACCCTGCACCCCGGCGACCTCGTGATCCTCGACAACCTCGGCAGCCACAAGGCCCCGGCAATCCGCGCCGCCATCCGTGCCGCAGGAGCACGGCTCTGGTTAGCCCCCCTGGGATGGTTCCTCCCCGGCCCTGTTTGTATGCGGGGGGCGCAGCGCGGCATTTCGCTAGCGACAGGCACTTTCACCGGGGAATCCACTTGGAATCCACTTGCTGTGTGATATCAGATAAAGCGAAGCTTTATCAATGACTTACGAAATCACGATCTGGCCAAGCTGGATTCTTTTGTGGAAGCCAGGGAACCCACCTTTCGGAAGCCACCTGAGCCGGAATCCACCTTGCTGAAGCCAGGGCGCTCAGACGTATGGCGTGCCTTTTGGAGACGGCATGTGGCTGTGGGAGCCGCCCTATAACCTGAGTCCAGGCGCCTGCCAGACGCGCGCGAAAGTTATCTGCCTTGACCTCGCCGCCTCCACCAATGACACCTTTGTTTGCAGGACGGACGCGCGACCTCCCCGAGCAGCTGAGGAACCAGACCATGACGACAAACCTTCACACTGTCCCCGCTCGACGGGGCCGCGCGGTGCTGCTGGCGAAGGGCCAGGCAATCCAGATCATTAACACGCATGGTCAGCAGGTTGTCGACACCCGGTGCTTCAATGCCGATGACATGTCTGAGTTCATGTCGATGGAGCACCTGCACGCCACGCTTCAAGGGATATTCCTCGACAAGGGTGACGGGCTGACGACAAACCGGCGTCGGCCGATCCTAATCCTGGAAGAAGATACATCACCTGGCCGTCATGACACGGTCATCGCGGCCTGCGACGTACATCGCTATGCCGCATTGGGCTGCACGCAGTACCATGACAACTGCACCGACAGCCTGCGGGCCGCTCTGGCGCAGCTTGATCTGCGGGCAGTTGATTGCCCTGCCCCCCTGAACCTGTGGATGAACATTCCGGTCGGCCCTGATGGCAAGATCACCTAGAGAGAGCCTCTCAGCAAGCCCGGGGATCACGTGACACTGCGTACGGTCCTTGATTGCATCGTGGTCATGTCAACGTGCCCTCAGGACATGATCCCTATCAACGGCGCCGCCTGCACACCAACCGAAGTTCATTACCGTCTGCTAAGCTGACCAGCCAGCAAGCCACGTCAAGGTGTTGGCTGCTCGATGCGGTACACCCGCCCCCTGTCCGCTTCTCTGGCCGAGGTTACAATCAGCCCGAGCTTCTTGCCCAGCGCCCCAGACATGGCACCACGGGCGCTGTGGGCCTGCCACCCCGTCGCAGAGATGATCTTTTCCATCGTCCTGCCGGTGGGTGCCTGCAGCATCTCGATCAGCATGGCTTGCTTCGTTCCAGCCCGCCGGGTGGGCGGCTTTGCCTTAAGCGTCTCGGCCGCATCGTGGTGGGTGGCGGTCATCGTCTGCGCCTCCATCGGTTCAATTGGCTCTTGTCCGATGCAGGGGACACCGCTAAAATTTGGTTTGCTAAGCACCAGCGTGGCGGCAGATGTCCTCTTTTTCGATCACCATTCCACAGCTTGAAACCGAACGTCTGATCTTGCGCGAGTATCGGCAGTCAGATTTTGACGATTTCGCAGCCTTCTATGCCACCCCCAGATCCCGGTTCATTGGCGGGCCCATGCCGCGGGAACTGGCGTGGCGAGGTCTGGCCGCGCATCTGGGCCATTGGGCCCTGCGCGGCTTTGGTTTTTGGGCGGTTGAGGAAAAGGCGACAGGCGCGTTTTGTGGGCATGTGGGTCTGTGGCACCCCGAAGGCTGGCCAGAGCCGGAGGTGGGTTGGGTGTTGATGGGCCCCGCAGAAGGGCGCGGCATTGCGCTGGAAGCCGCCTTTGCCGCCCGCCGTCATGCCTATGGCACGCTGAACTGGCCCACCGCGATCAGCCTGATTGATCCTGAAAATACCCGGTCCCTGCGTTTGGCCGAACGGATGGGCTGCTGGCATGACGGCGACTTTACCCATGTCCGTCTTGGTCCGATGCAGATCTGGCGCCACCCCGCCCCCACCCCGTTGCAGGAGAATGCCCCATGACCACACCCATAGCAGACCCCGTGGTGCATATCGACGACGCGCGGTTCAAGGTCACCGAATGGCGATTTGCCACTGGGGCGGAAACGGGTTGGCATGTGCATGGCCATGACTATGTGATCGTTCCACTGACCGATGGTGTGCTGGGTCTGGAAGAACCGGGTGGCCTTCGGCGCGAGGCCCCCTTGACCCAAGGCATCCCCTATTCGCGCCGCGTGGGCGTGTCGCATAATGTGATCAACGCCACCGGTGCGCCTATGGCTTTTCTGGAGGTTGAGGTTGTCGATGACGCCGTGGCCCACCGTCGCCGCGACGTTCTGGTGCGTTTCATGGCGGCATGGAACGCGCGCGATGTTGAGGGGCTGATGGCCTGCATGGCGGCTGACTGCGCCTTCCACTCCTCGGCCGGGGGGCAGGCTGAAGGCACGCGGCACATCGGCCGCGATGCCGTACGGGCGTCCTATTCCGCGATGTTCGAAACGTTTCCGCATGCCGCCTGGACGGCAGACAGCCATCATGTGGCAGGAGACACGGGCCTGTCGGAATGGCGATTCATCGGGACGGACAGGGCGGGCAAAACCGTGGACGTGCATGGCTGCGACATCTTTCGGTTTGACGGCGACTTGATCGCCCTGAAAGACAGCTACCGCAAGGCCCGCACCTAAAGCTTGAGATTGTAACGGATAAAGGGCGTGACAGCCGCGATGCGATCATACAACTGCCGCGCCTGAGTGTTGAAATCCTGGGTCAACCAGTAGACCGCAGGAGTGCCCGCCGCATCTGCCACGGCATAAACCGCCTCGATCAGCGCGCGCCCTGCCCCGGTGCCGCGCACCTCGGGGTCCACATACAGGTCCTGCAGATAGATCACCTCTTCCACCTTCCACGCGTGGCGGTGCGACAGGTAGTGGGTCAAGCCGATGACCTTTCCATCCTGTTCGGCAACCAGACAGGTAAAATCGCGCGGGTCGTCGCCCAGCAGCCGCGCGAAGGTGGAGGCATAAACCGCCTCGGGCACGGTTGTGTTGTAAAACGCCAGATAGCCCGTCCACAGCCGGCGCCAATCGGCCTCATCCGTGCTGCGCAAAGGGCGAATGGTGCAGGACATGGCAGGGTTCCTAACCTGAAGAGGCGGGCTGCGGACGGCCCAGAAACTGGTGCAGGGACCGCCCCAGATCAACAGGGCGATAGCCCCGCCCGATAAAGACGATGCGGTTATCCTGCCCCTGATCCGGCTGATCGGGCAAAATCTCGGGCGATTGAACCACACGGCGCACGGTTTGCAACAACAACCGGCCTGCCGGTGTGCGGATCACCCCTTTTACCCGGACCAGATCATCGCCGCGCGCATGCAGCAGGGCCGACAGCCACAGGGCAAAGGCCGACCAGTCGATATCCGGGCCAACCTGCACTTGTGTGGGCAGGATGGGGCCGCGGCCATCTTCATCGGACAAGGGGGGTAGGATTGCCGCTTTGGTGCCCGGCGGCAAGGCGGGCAAGGTCACGGTTTCACCCAAGATGGCTGCTGTCACCTTTGCCCCCGGGTTCAGCGCGGCCAGCGTTGCGCGCAGCGCTGCCAGATCAGCGGGCGCGCAGGCGTCGGTCTTGGTCAGGATCAGCCGATCCGCCGCGCCCACCTGCCGCCGCCCCAAAGGCTCTGTCGTCAGTTGCGATACCGCATGCAGCGCATCCACCGCGACCAAGGTTTCCGCAAGAAGGATGTGGTTCACCAAAACCGGATCGCCCTGAATGGCGGCCACAATCGCCCCCGGATCGGCCAGCCCACTTGTCTCCAGCACGATCGCGTCCATTCGCGCCGCGCCCATTTGGCTGCGGGTGTCACAAATCCGGCGCAGCGCCGCAATCAGCGCCCCTTGCCCGACACAGCAGCAGCACCCCCCCGCCAGCAGCGTAACCTGCCCCAACAGCGCATCATCCACCGGGGTTTCGGCCGCCTCGTTCACGATGACATGAACATGCGGGCCAAAACTGCCTGCATGCAACTGATGGCGCAGCCATGTCGTTTTGCCAGACCCCAGATAGCCGCCCAGCACTGTCAACCGCAGCCGTCCGTCGTCAGACCGCATCCAGATACCGCGCATCCAAGGGATCAATCGGGCGACCAATCAGGCGTTCCGCCTCGGACCAGACCTCGGCCAGATTTTGCACCATGACCGAGGCACCGAACAACGTCGACAGCTGAATACCCGGCACCACCCCGCCATCATGTGCCGTCAGGCCATAGGGCCGCAGAATAATGTTCAGAACACCCACGCGGTGAAACCGCGCGCGCAGGCGGTCGCCGGGGGTGGCGGCCCCGGCATCCGTCCAATGGCCCGGAACGGCAGGGTTGCCGCAGGCGTTGCACATGGGATTGCCCCCTTGATGGGGCCGGGGCAGCCCGCGCCGCCCCGGCCAATCCGTTCAGATCACTTCCGGGCGGGCTGTGCCAGCAAAGGGATAGCGTTTACGGAAATCGTTGCAGATATCCTCAAACGGGGCCCATTCGACGCCTGCATGCTTGTTGATGTATTCGATCAGACGTTCCAGCATCAAAAGAACCTGCGGACGCCCGGCCACATCGGGGTGGATGGTAAAGGCGAACACAGCGTAATCCATCTCGCGGTAGACCCAGTCGAACTGATCGCGCCACATCTCTTCGATGTCGCGTGGGTTTACGAAGCCATGGCTGTTCGGGGCCTTCTTCATGAACATCATCGGCGGCAGGTCATCGACATACCAGTTGGCGGCGATATCGACGAGGTCGATTTCCTTGCCATGCTTGAGGGGGTGCATCCATTCCTTGGCGGTCTTCGAATAGTCGATGGTGTTCCAGCTGTCGCCGACCTTGGCATAGAAGGGCTGGAAATCGCGGTAGCCTTGGCTGTGATCATAGGTAAAGCCATGCTTCAGCAGCAGCGCGGCGGTGTTGGCCGACATTTCCCACCACGGTGCCACATAGCCGCGCGGTGCGGCCCCGGTCAGATTCTTGATCAGTTCGATCGACTTGACCAGAACATCCTCTTCCTGACTTGGGGTCATCGCGATGGGATTTTCGTGCAAATAGCCATGCGCCCCGATTTCGTGCCCATCCTTGACGATCATCTCCATTTCCTTGGGAAAGGTTTCAAGGCTGTGGCCGGGAATGAAGAAGGTGGTTTTCAGGTCATATTTCTTGAACAGGCGCAGCAGGCGCGGCACGCCCACTTCGGATGCAAAGATCCCACGCTGAATGTCGGACGGACTGTCGCCACCGCCATATGAGCCGATCCATCCGGCGACCGAGTCGATATCGGTACCGAAGGCGCACATTATTTTCTTAGCCATTTTCTTCATCCTCCTGTTGTGACGAATAGGTTGGGGCGCAGCTACCCACGCACCAGGGTTTCAATAGCCAGTCCTGCCGCCAGCACCCTGTGGTCATGCCCATGTGGCGCGCACATCATGAATCCGGTCGGCATGCCATCACTGTCCTGACCGTTGGGAAGGGAGATGCCGCACCAATCCAGAAAATTGCCAATGGCGGTGTTGCGCAACGTGCGAAAGTTGTGGTGGAAAAACACCTCGGTGTCCACCTCCAGCGGGGCAATAGGCATCGCCACAGAGGGTGTGGTCGGGCAGATCAGGATGGCATCGCCCAGTTGCGCCGTGATGCGTGGGATCCACTCGCGCCGCCCCTGATACAGCCGGATCAGATCAACCGCGGTCATCCCATCAGCCATGCGGATACGCCGCACGACGCGGGGGTCGATCCTGTCGGCGTCGGGGCTTGCAAGGCGTTCGCGGTGCACGTCCATCGCCTCGGCCGAGGTCAGGGGGCCATAGCGGCCCATCAGATCGGCCACAGCGCGCAGGTCGGGCATGGCAAGGTGGCGCACCCGCGCGCCAGCCGCCGCCAGACGCGCCACCGCCGCGTCAAAATTGGCAGCAACGGCGGGGCTGAGGTCATCCATCATATGCGTGTCGGGGATCACGAAATCCAGCGAGGCGACCGGGGCCGCCGCGACGGTGGGCGCCTGCAACCCGCGCAGGGCAGCGTCGGTCAACACGCAGTCTTCGACCGTCTGGGCCAAGGGACCAAGCGTATCAAGACTGCGCGACAGCGGAAAAACCCCGCCCATCGGATAATGCCCGACCGAAGTCTTATATCCCACCACCCCGTTGAACGCTGCCGGAATGCGAATGGAGCCGCCCGTATCCGTGCCGATGGATACAGGTACAATACCCGCCGCCACCACGGCCCCACTGCCCGATGACGAACCGCCGGGCGACCGGGCGACCACCGGGTCACGCGGGTTACGGGGGGTGCCGTAATGCGGGTTCAACCCAATGCCGGAATAAGCAAACTCGGTCATGTTGACCGCGCCGACGCTGACCATCCCCGCCCGCAGGGCCGCGGTCACAAGGGCAGCATCCTGTGCTGCAGGGGCCGCATCTCGCAGAACTGCCGACCCCGCCGTGGTCACCGACCCCTTTAGATCGAAAAGGTCTTTCCACGCCATGGGCACGCCGTCCACGCCGCTGGCCGGGTTGCCCGCGCGGAGGCGTTCGCGCGCCGCGCGCGCTTCCGCCTCAGCCCGGGGGCGAAGGGTGCGGATGAACAGGGCCGGATCATCATGCGCCGTGATGCGATCAAACACTTCAGCCAGCAGATCAACAGGATCGCGGCGACCTATCCGCAGGTCCAATGCCAGATCCTTGACGGAGCCAATAGTCATCCCCGGTCCCTATTCCGCAATCAGAGTAGCATCTTCGGCGGCCCAAGCGACAAAGCCCGCCTGTCCCGCCACCAACAGGCCACGGTACTTGTCAACATGGCCCTCCAGACTGACCGCGTCACCGTTGGGCAGAGTGAGCGCGATCTGCATGATGTGACCCACCAGTTGCAAACGGTTGATCTGGCAGGGAATGACATTGGCACCATGCCGGGCGCGGGCCTCGGCCTCGGTCATCGTGCCGGGCAGCACATTGATCGCCTCGGCGGGCAGCACGATCGATACCGCAGCCCCGGCACCAACGGGCGCACCATACTGCACCGCAGACAGCGAGCCAAAAGCCGAGTCTACCTGAACCTTGCCATCCACGCTTGCGCGGACCTTGCCGGAAATCAGCGTGTTGGCCCCGATGAACCGGGCAACAAAAAGGCTGGACGGGCGGGTGTACAATTCGCGCGGCGGGCTGATCTGTTCCACGCGGCCCGCATTCATCACCACGATCCGGTCAGACAGGGCCAGCGCCTCGGATTGAGCGTGGGTTACGAAGACAAAGGTGATCCCCAGATCACGTTGCAGCAGTTTCAATTCGTTCTGAATGCTTTTGCGCAGGTTTGCGTCCAATGCGCCAAGGGGCTCATCCAGCAGCAAAATGTCAGGCTCTACCACCAAGGACCGGGCAAGCGCGATGCGCTGACGCTGCCCCCCCGACAAACGCGTCGGTCGCACATCCGCAACTTCGGTCAGGCCCAGCTTGTCAAGGATGCGGTCCACCTTGCGGTTGGCCTCGGCCAGCGGTGTTTTTTTCACCTCCAGCCCGAAATGCACGTTCTGCCGCACGGTCATATGTGGGAACAAAGCGTAATTCTGAAAGATCATCGAGGTCGGGCGCTGTTCCGGCGCCAGATCATTGATCCGCTTGCCACGGATCATCAGATCGCCCGAGGTGATCGTCTCGAACCCCGCAATCATGCGCAGGGTGGTGGTCTTGCCGCAGCCAGACGGGCCAAGAAAGGCGATGAACTCACCTTTGTCCACGTCAAGGTTAAAGTCGATCACAGCCGGGGTGCCGTTATCGTAAACCTTGCCGATATGCGAAAGTTGCAGGTCATAGGTCACGGGGGGACATCCTTGCATTCTGGTCGAGATGGGCGCGCATTGGCGGGTCGGGGCATTATGCCCCGACCCGTTCTCCTGCAGATCAGGCCGAAAGGAATTCGTCCCATTTCTGGATCAGCAGGTCATACTCATCCGGCCACTGGTGCCAGTAAGCGACGTTTGCTGCGCGCGTGGCAAGGCTGCCGCCATCGCGCAGATCGCCTTCCTTGATGCCGCGATCTTCTGCGCCAACCCATGGTGCGCCCTCATACCAGAAGGCGTATTTATCCGGGGCCATGACAGCCTTGACCTTGTCGTTGGGCGAATAGTAGCCCTGTTCAGACACGGCAACTGCCGGTCCGCCCGACAGCCAGTAATCTGCATAGGCGGTGACAGCATCAAGATTTGGCGAGGATTTCAGGGCCGAAACCCCGATGGCCCAGCCACGATAGCCAGCCTTCATGGTGGCATAGGAACATTGCACACCCTGCGCCTTGACGGCCATGACGGCGGGCTGCCAAGCGTCAGCAATGATCATCTCGCCCGAGGCCAGAAGGTTCACCAGTTCACCGAAATCACCCCAAAGGGCACGGAACTGGCCCTCTTTCTTCTTGGCAATCAGGAACTTGGCGGCCTCTTCAATCGCCGCCGCATCCGGGTTACCGGGGTTCTTCACCTCAAGCAGGCCCAGCTCGTTCATCGCCATGACGGCCTGACCAAAGGCGATCAGCGGGTCGACGTTCAGGCCGGTCTTGCCCTTGAACTTGGGGTCAAACAGCGCCGACCAGTTCGAGGCTTCTTCCGCATCAACCAAATCGGGGCGATACCCGATCGAGTCAAAGTTATAGACAGTCGGAACCATGTTCAGGGCCGTCTGCGATTCATCGGTCCAGATCTGACCAACGATTTGCGCGCGGGCTTCCCACTTGTCCGACGGCTTGAGGAAGCTTTCGCCAACGCCTGTCCAGTTGGTCAGGTTTGCCGTTGGAATGGGCGATACAAGGCCGGTCTGCACGATGGAGGGCAGACGTTCCCCGATGGTTTCCCAGCAGTCATAGGCGGTGGAACCGGACAACAGTTCCGTCTGGGTGTTCGGGAAAATGTCGGCCTTGCCCGACACTGCCTTGACACCGGACGCGGCCTGAAATTCGTTCAGGATGCGTTCCTGCACGGTCACCGACAGGCCGACAGTGCGCAATTCCTGAGACGCAAGATCAGCCGCGAAGGCCTGTTGCGCCCCAAGAAAAGGCATGCCGCCCGCGGCCAGTGCCATAGATCCTGCGGTGGTTTGCAGGAACTTCCGTCTGGAAAGGGACATTTCGTTCATTCGTATACCTCCTGTGGTCTTTGTTTGGTTCGGTCGTCTTCTTGTGCTGCCGGGTCAGTAGCGCCCGACAAGCAGTCCTCCGTCCACGACCACGACCTGCCCGGTCATGTATCTCGCGCCATTGGATGCCAAAAACAGGATCACGTCAGCGATATCTTCAGGCTCGCCGATGCGCCCCATGGGGATGTATTCACCACATTTGTCGGCGTCCGGCCCGACAGAGTGTTCTTTGGACAAAAGCTGTGCCGTGCGGATATAGCCCGGGGCAACGCCATTGACCCGGATACCATCGCGCGCCAGTTCGACGCCCAGCCCGCGCACCAGGCCGACCACCCCGGTTTTGGCTGCAGAATAATGCACATGTTCGTCCCAGCCATAGGCGGCACCCATGATCGACGACAGGGCGACAATCGCACCCGACCTGCGCGCCTTCATGCCGGCAAGAGCGGGGCGCACGACCCGAAAGATGCCTTTCAGGTCGATATCAAGGGTGAGGTCCCATTTTTCATCGGTCATCTGCGACAGGGGAACGCGGTGCGCGATGCCTGCATTGGCCACAATGGTATCAATCTTGCCATGCTTTGCCTCAACGGCAGCAACCACGGCGTTTGCCCCTTCAGTGGACCGCACGTCGAGAAACATGAATTCGGCGCTGCCGCCTGCGGCCTTGATTTCGGCGACAACGGCATTGCCCTCCGCCTCCAGCACATCGGTCACGACAACATGGCTGCCCGCATGGGCAAAGGCCAAGGCGGTGGCGCGTCCGATGCCGATACCTGCGCCGGTGATAAGGGTGATTTCGGTCATAGCATCACATCTCCGGAATTCGGGCCCAGCGTCTGGCCGACGAACAAGGACGCGGCGGGTGAGCACAGGAAGGCAACGGTGGCGGCCACTTCTTCGGGTTCGCCAAAACGGCCAAGAGGCAATTCCGCGGCCTTTGCGCGTTGCCAGTCCGCAGACAGACTGCGCACAAGCGGCGTGTTGATCGGCCCCGGTGCCACAGCATTCACTCTCACGCCCTGTGCGGACACTTCGCGCGCAAGAGCCTTGGTCAACCCGATGATGCCCGCCTTGGCGGCGGAATAATGCACCAGCTCGACGCCGCCAATCTGGCCCAGTTGCGAGGCAATGTTCACAATCACCCCCGCCTTGCGCGCCAGCATGCCCTTCAGCACGGCATGGGTGCACAGGAAGGTTCCGCGCAGATGCACGGCGATCATGCGGTCAAAGTCCTGCACGGTCAGATCGGTGAACCGGCCCTGATGCACATGACCCGCATTGTTGACCAGATGGGTCACAGGGCCAAGCACGGCCTCGGCCAAAGCAACCATGGCCGCCACGTCGCCTTCGTCCGACACATCGCCGGCATGGGCGACGCCGCCAATTACCTTTGCCACAGCCGCGGCCGCATCCGCGCGGAAGTCATTGACCAGCACCTTGTAACCATCCGCTGCCAATTGCATGGCGATGGCGCGGCCAATCCCCGAACCCGCCCCGGTGACAATTGCGACGTTCATGTGATGTCCTCTTGCATGGCCATCTTGCGAGCACGGCGCACGGACAAGCCCATCAAAATTCCGTAGACCGACAGCAGCGCAAAGGAAAACAGCGTGGTCAGCACCCCGAAGGCAAAGATATTGGGGTGAATTTCCACCGAGAACGTGCCGTAGATCGCGAGCGGGAGAGTCTGATCCCGCCCGGACGCAAACAGGGTGCGCGGAAATTCATCAAGGCTCAGGGTGAAGGCAAACAGCATCGCCGAGAGCACACCCGGAAAGATCAAGGGGAAGGTCACGCGGCGAAAGGTGGTCCAGGGGCTTACTCCCAAAGACCATGCCGCCTCTTCGACCGAGGCATCAAAACGGTTCTGGATGGCCAGCATCACCAGAAAGGCGAACGGGAAGGTGTAGACCACATGGGTTGCAAAGGCGGTGGTGTACCAGTGACGCTCGATCCCGATGATGTTGTTGGCCAGAAGGGCGGTGCCAAGACCGGTCAGAACACCCGGCACCATCATACCCAGCACGATCAAATAGAACACCACGCTGGCGCCCCGGAACCGCTTGCGAAACGCCTGCGCGGCCATGACGCCCAGCACGGTTGAGGTAACCATCGTCATGAAGGCAAGGATGAGCGAGCGCACCAGCGCCTCGCCCACCGGCAATGGTGCGATGCGCGACGGCGGGGTCAGGCCGAAGATGTGCTTGTACCAGTAGGTAGACCATTCAAGGATTGGGAACTGCGGTCCACCCTCTGGTCCCTGCTGGAACGAGATGATCGTCAGAACCACAAACGGCCCGTAGAGAAACAACAAGAACGCCGCGACATAGACCGCCAGAATGGGTTTGAGGATACGGGATTCCATCGCTTACAACTCCCGCTTCAGATCGACGATGCGCAAAAAGCCCGCGATCACGATGCCCATCACCACCGTCAGGATCACGCCCACAACCGAAGCCGTGGCCCATTTCAGCGAGCCGACCTGCGTCACGATGATATTGCCAAGCAGATTCACCTTGCGGCCCGACAAGGCACCGGAGGTTGCGAATTCTCCCAGCACCATCACGCTGACAAAAATCGCGCCGACCACCACGCCGGGCAGCGACAGCGGGAAGATGATCTTCCAGAAGATCCTCCCGAACCCTGCACCCAGATCCCGCGCAGCCTCTATGATGTTGCGATCAATGCGCGCCAGCATGAAGGCGATCGGGCCCACCATGAACACGCAATAGATCTGCGTCATGCCGATGACGACGGACAGCTCAGTAAACAGCAGCACCTCAATCGGTTGTTGGATGATGCCGAATTTCATCAAGATGATGTTGATCGCGCCCTCTTTGCCCAGCATGGGCCGCCATGCCAGCACCCGGATCAGGAACGACGTCCAGAATGGAATTACGCAAACGACTAGAAGAACCGTGGAGAGCGTCTTGCTTTTGACCAGCAAGCCCACAAACAGCGCCGTGGGGTAGCCAACAATAAAGGTCATCGCCAGAACGATCAGCCAAATACGTACCGTCGTCCACAATGAGTCTATATACGTGTCAGAGGCGAAGAACTGCTTCCAACTGGCCAGCGTCGGGTCAGACGAGATGTTGAAGGTGGTCTGCGTCCAGAACGACACATAGACGATCATCAGGATCGGCGTGATCAGGAACAGCCCCATCCAGATGATGCCAGGCAACAGCAGCCACCGTGTCGTGGTATCCTTGCGCGGCACTGATATGGTTAAGTCAGACATCAGCGCGCCTCCCGGCCAAAAACGATGGCCTGGTCATGGTTCCAGGTCAGCAGGTAGTCTTGCTTTGGCGCATAGGTTTCGGGGGCGCCAAGGCTCAGGTGATGCTCTGTCTCGATGACAAGACCATCGGCATCAAAGAAATTCATGATCGACGAACCGAGGTATTCCGATGCCACAAAAGTGGCTTTCAACGCCGGTCCGTCCGTGGCGGCAGTCGCGGGCTTTACCTGCATCCTGTCGTAGCGCACCGCATAAATATCCCGGTCTGACTTACGCGCTGCGGGGGCAGCGACGGTGCCGAACGGCCCGGTGAAACGACCCCCGGACAAGGTGCCGTCAAACAAATTGAACCTGTTCAGGAAATGAGCCACGTCGGGCGAGGCTGGCGCGTCATAGACATCATCCGCAGCGCCCGTCTGGATCACTTGGCCCCGGTCCAGAACAACCACGCGGTCCCCCATGGCCAGCGCCTCGTTCTCGCTGCCGGTCACATGCAGGAAGGTCACGCCCAGCCGTTCACGGATGGCGCGCAATTCGTTGCGCATCCGGCCCCGAAGATTGGCATCCAGCGCGCCCAAGGGTTCATCCAGCAAGACCAGCTTGGGCTGCATCGCCAGCGTGCGCGCCAAAGCCACACGCTGTCGCTGCCCGCCCGAGATTTGATCGACCCCGCGATCCTCCATCCCCGACAGGCCGACCATCCCGATCACCTCACGCGCGCGGCGGTCCACCTCGGCGGCAGGCAGGGGCGATTTGCCGTAGCTGAGGCCAAAGCCCACGTTCTTGATCACCGTCAGGTGCGGGAACAACGCAAAATTCTGGAACACGAACCCGATGCCGCGTTCATGCGCGGGCGTGTGGGTGATATCGCGGCCCTCAAAAAAGACCCGGCCTTTGTCAGGCGTTTCGAAACCGGCAATAACCCGCAGCAGCGTGGTTTTGCCCGACCCTGACGGCCCGAGAAACGAGACATACTCATTCACCCCGACGTCCAGCGAAACGGCGTCCAAGGCTACAAGGTCGCCATAACGCTTTGTCACACCGTCCAGACGAAATACTGCCTTTTCCACCACCACCTCATTTTGGGCCAAGCGAAAGGCGCACCCACGCCTTTCGTCGGTTTCAAGGGTCAGGGGCTGGCGCGGGAGGACGTAACGTGAAACCCGAACAGAGCAAGCCGACCGTGAAACTGTACTTCGTATAACATGGCTATTTTCTCACACTGTCAACAAGTCATTAAGTTTCTTTTTCTGCCTGAATTTCACACCTTCGTTGCGTGTGAGCACATAATCTCGTCAGCGGGCTATGCGATGCCTGACATTAAAATGAACCGTGTATACATAGTTTAAATTATTGCAGAACCAAGTAGGGCGCGAAAGCCCCTGTCTCACGGATCACGGCGACAATCTTCATTCGGGCAAGATTGCGTCTGGCTATGATTTCCACATGGTCCCTTAGATATTCTGCAGCAGAATCAATAGGGTGTCGTGCGATCAGATCAAAAAGCGTACGGTACTGGTCGATGGCCGCCTCGTCATTCGGCAGACCCAAGGACGTCAACGCGCGATTTACAGATGACAGCAGCAGTCGGTTGCTGCGTATCATCTCAACAAGGGTCGTGTTTGGTGCCTGCGAGATACACAATTCTACCAAAGCATCGCTCAACGATTCTGAGGACATTGTACCACCAGAATCGATCTTTTCCAAAAGATGCTCAACTTCGGCATAACGGATAAATGGGGCCGACATGCGCAAAGCGGCAGGTTCGATGATTCCGCGCAGTTCCAGCTTTTCCCGAACAGTGCGTGCGGTCAGAGGCCCGGCGATCCAGTGGGAGGCGGGGCTTTTGCGAATCAACCCGCGTTCCTGCAAACGGGCCAGCACATCGCGCGCCACGGTGCGGCTGACGCCCAGATATTCGGACAGTTCCGTTTCCACGATGCGGAATTCACCAAAGATCTGGCACGAGGCCACCTGTTCCTCGACCTCTTCATAGACATGGCGCCATGTGCCACGAGTTTGCAGCGCATCGTCCACCGCATCGGGGATATCCAGCGTGAACTCGCTGATGTCACGGCGCAATGGAACGATGCCCCGGCCCTCTGGGCCGACAAGATAGCCGCGCCCTTCGAACCGGTGAACAAGCCCTTCGCTCATCAGGTGGCGCAGGGCCGCCTGTACCGGCACGCGGCTGGTTTGCATCACGGCGGCAATCGGGCCTTCCAGCAGCACCAGCCCCTCGGGCAGATCGCCGCCCTGAATGTTCCGGCGCAAGACGCGGGTGATCAGCTCATACCTTGGTTCTTGGGCAAAGGGGTTGGATGACCGGATCATGCAGCCCCCTCTTCGGGCAGGGCGCTGTCCTGTATGCGGCGGATGAACCTTTCCCATGCCCGGGTGGCATAGTTGTATTCATCCAT
>JANPOY010000118.1:0-1699 GCA_031428215.1 Paracoccaceae bacterium | reverse complement strand
GAGAAAATCGAGGTGGGCGGCCTCTGGGGACGGGGTCGACTGCATCGCGGCAGATTGTGCCATGGGGACACGCTTGCCCCGTCCCGCGACACCAAATTCCTGGCCCTTTGATATCATCACCTCGCCACGGGAAAGAACGGTTTCGGGCCATCCTGTTACGGTACGACCGGTGTAGGGGTTGTACCCCGTCGCATCGTGCAGGTCATTTGCACCGAACGTAACGCTCTGCTCGGCGTTCCAGATTGCCACGTCGGCATCGGCACCGACTTCGAGTTTGCCCTTGTCGGTCAGGCCGAAGATTTCGGCAGGTGCCGTCGCCGTCAGTTCAACGAACTTTTGCGCGCCAAGCCGACCCTTGCTGACCATGGCGTCGAACATGAGCGGCAGACGCAGCTCAAGCCCGGGCATACCGTTGGCGATACGGTTGAACGGCGCATCCGGGCCGTAAGCGAACTTTCCCGACCCATCCAAACGGTAGGGCGCGTGGTCGGAGGAGACCACCTGCAACGTGCCTCCGGCCAGCCCGTCCCAAAGGGCCACCTGATCGTCGGGCGTACGTTGGGGCGGGCTGCACATCAGGCCAGCGGCGGCTTGACCGGGCAGGTTCAACTGATCGCCCGTCATGAACAGGTAATGTGGGCACGTCTCGGCCACCACGGCAACGCCGCGCTCTTGCGCCGCCTGTACGATGCCTACCCCCTCTCGGGTCGAGATGTGGAACAGCATGATGGGTTGGCCGGTGAATTCGGCAAAGACACACATGCGGTTCAGGGCTTCGACCTCAGCCGCGCGGGGGTGCGACAGCGGGTGGAACCGCGCGGCGCTGCGGCTACTGTCCAGCAGGCGTCGTGTCATCCAGCGGATCAGGCCATCGTTCTCGGCGTGAAAGCACACCAGCGCGCCTTCGGAACGTGCGGCCCACAGAACATCCAGTATGGACTCATCGGCAAGGCGCACCTTGTCATACGTAGTGAATATCTTGATTGACCGATGCCCCTCCGCCATCAATTCCGGCAAGTCGCGGCTCAAATTTTCGCCGGAGACATCCGACACTATCATGTGAAACGCGTGGTCGATCAACGCACCCTTGTTGGCGAGTGCCTGATAGTCGTCAACCACCTGCCTCAGCCGCTTACCGGGATGCTGGGCGGCGAATGATACGATGGTGGTGGTGCCCCCGTGCAAAGCCGATCGTGTCGCTGATTCAAAAGTATCGGCATTCATCAATCCGGCGCCGGAAATCTGCTCGACATGGCAATGGGTGTCCACGCCACCGGGCATCACCAGCCGACCCCGCGCATCGATGACTGTTGTGGCCGGGCCAAGCCCGGTACCCATCGCGGCGATTCTGCCGCCCGATATCGCCACATCCACAGACCTGGTCTCGGTGGCGGTGACCACAAGTCCACCTTCGATCAGCACGTCATGCATCGGTTCGACCTTCCCGGAGTTCTGCATACATCTTGCTATTGGATACCGAGAGTATACACTTGGCGGCAACTAAAGTCACGTCTGGCTTTTCTTGTTCAAGATTGCCCGATATTGTGATCACTGCCATCACTTTTACCAGCAGATAAGGGGCGGGCATGACCCAGGATCAGACCAATGTGCAGACCTTGGGCCAGTCGGTTCATGATCGGCTGCGCGGCATGATTCTGGCGGGCGAATTGCCTTCGGGAACACCCTTGCAGGAAAAGAC
>JANPOY010000117.1:0-1917 GCA_031428215.1 Paracoccaceae bacterium | reverse complement strand
CGACCTGCTGGATCTGGGCTTCAAAAAAGCCCCGCGCAATGCCAACGAGGCACCGCCCGCCACACCACAGTATCAAAATGCCGATGATGAGATGATTGCCGCAGCGGACGAAGTCGACGCGCTGCCCGAAGTCGAAGGTGGATCAGCCAAGACGCTGCGGGTGGTGATGTCGATGAAATCCTCGCCCCGCCCGGTGCTGCGCCCGGTTGACACCGACGCGGTGCAGACCGCCGATGCAACGGAAGAGGCGGTGGCAGCCATGGCCGATGGTATTGCGGGCGCGCTGGCCGAAGCGACGGGCGAAGAGCCCGCGCCGGATTCGCTGGACGCCCAAGCTGTCGAGTTGGCAGATTCTGGTCAGCAACCGACGGATATCGAAACGCTTTCGTCCCAGCAGGGCGAACTGTTGGCCGCCATGGAACCCCAGACTCCGGTGCTTTCGGTGACAGCGGCTGCGGCCAACACGCAGGCGGTCAAGCTGGTGTCCACCCCGCGCCCGCCCAAACGCAAAGCGCCGATCTATGATGATGTGCTGATTGCCGAAGCCGAAGCCGCCAGCGACGTGGCCGAGGTGGTGACGCGCGTGTCCACCTCGGGCAGCAAGCATTGGGGCATCAATGTCGGCCGTTTCAACAGCCATGGCGAAGCAGAGCGGGTGCTGCTGAAGACTCAGCTGGTGGAAAGCGCCACTCTGGCCACCAGCCTGCGCAAGATCGTGCAGAAAAGCGGTGGCTATGACGCAAACTTCCTGGGACTGGGTCAGGAAGAAGCCGATCTGGCCTGCCGCCGTCTGCAGGCCCGTGGCGTGCAGTGCTTCACGATGGGTCCATGATGGCGGGGTTTGTCTTTCCACCCCCTCCCAGCCCTTCTGTCGCCGTTGAAGGCATAGCCGACAGATTCCCGGTCCGCCGCATCTTTTGCGTGGGACGCAACTATGCCGAACATGCCCGCGAAATGGGGCATGACCCGACCGCAGAGCCGCCGTTCTTTTTCACCAAACCCGCCGATGCACTGGTGGACAGCGGCGCTACAATCCCCTACCCGACCGCCACCGCCGATTATCACCACGAGGCCGAACTTGTGGTGGCCTTGGGCGCGGGCGGCGCGGATGTGACCGAAGCCGAGGCTCAGACGCTGATCTGGGGCTACGGCGCCGGAAACGACCTGACCCGCCGCGATGTGCAAGCCGTCGCCAAAGCGGCGCGCAGGCCTTGGGATATGGCGAAGGGGTTTGATCAATCCGCTGTGGTGGGCTCGATTCGGCCCGTGGCGATGGGCGCGCCTTTGGGCCGCATTCAGTGCCTTGTCGATGGAGTGGTCACCCAGGACGCCGATCTGGCCGAGATGATCTGGCCTGTGCCGGCGATCATCGCGCATCTGTCGCGGCTTGTGGCTTTGTGCCCCGGCGATCTGATCTTCACCGGAACGCCTGCCGGGGTGGGACCGATTGGGTGCGGGCAAAGCTGTGAGGTGCGGATAGAAGGGCTGATGCCTGCGCTTGTTCACATAACGTGATCCGGTTGAGCGCGTGCCGCGCGGTCTTTTGAGACGCCTGCGCGGCGAAGGGCCGCTTGGCGTCAGACAGGGCCTCCGGCGGGGATATTTTGGCCAAGATGAAACCAACCCCTAGGTTCGGGGGGCAGCAGCACGGCGCAGACGGTCGTTGATGGCGCGACCGAGGCCCGTTTCGGGGATCGGGGCGATGGCGATCTTGCCTTGCGGTCCGGCTTTGACGTCGGCTTCACGCAGCATGTGAAACAGGTTTGCGGCGGCCTCGACGAGATCGCCTTTGGCCGACAGGTTCAGATCGGCGGGACCGGGGCCGAAGCCGAGGTAAACCTCGCCGGGGTTCCCAAAGGCGGCGCCCAGACGCACGGCTGCGCCGGGCGCATAATGCGATGCCAACTGCCCGGGGGC
>JANPOY010000116.1:0-3266 GCA_031428215.1 Paracoccaceae bacterium | reverse complement strand
GTGTCGTCGGTCAACCGCCCGGAACTGCGCATCAACCTTGACCTCTATCATACTCAGATCGGCGAGGGTGATCTGGTGCGCTGGGTCGAAAAGTGCCTGCCGTGGATAGGTGAGGTGCAGGTTGCCGACAATCCGGGCCGCAACGAGCCGGGGACCGGCGAGATCAACTTTCACGGTGTTGCAAAGGCGATGAAGGCGAAAGGCTATTCCGGCCCCGTCGGTCTGGAATCATTCGCTGCTGGCGATGAGGAAGCCGCTTTGCAGGCGTTCCGTTCTGCGTTCACGGTGTAATCATGGTCCACAAAGCCAACCGCCCGACCGTCCACGACATGCGCGCTATGAAGGCACGCGGTCAGAAAATCTCGATGCTCTATGTCACCACGCTGGAGGAAGCCGCCGCTGCCGATGCGGCGGGCATTCACATGCTGTCGATCGAAAGCCGCTTCTTTACGCCCGAAATGCGCGAGGCGGCGGGCACGTGTTTCGTGCAGGTCGGTCTGCCTTTCGGCCCTTACGGCGGGCTGGCGACGGCGGAAGATTATCTGCGCGCGGCCTTCAAGTTTACCGCGATGGGGGGCGATTGTTTTTACTGCGCCGCGTCCTTGGATATCCAAAAAGCGATGTGTGACAACCACATGCCGGTGGTCGCCCATGTTGGCTTGATCCCGTCTTACATCACTTGGACCGGCTGGCGCGCGGTGGGTAAGACCGCCACAGAAGCGCGCGCTGTCTGGGACCACGTCAAACAGCTGGAAACCATCGGTTGCTTTGGCGCGGAACTGGAGGTGGTGCCTGACCGTCTGGGCGCCCTTATCAGCGCCAATACTCCGATGATCATGCTCGGCATGGGTGCAGGTCCCGGTGCCGACGCGCAGTATCTTTTCGCCGAGGATGTTTTGGGCTGCACCGATGGCCACCGCCCGCGCCACGCCAGAACCTATCGCAACTTTGCCGCCGAATATGCCCGCCTGCAGGCCGAACGTGTGGCGGCTTTTGCCGAGTTCATTGCAGACGTGAACGCTGGCCAATACCCCGAACCCCATCACAACGTCGCCATGGCAGACGCCGAATTTAACAGCTTCAAGGCCGATCTGGGCCTCTAACTTCAAGGACATATCATGCTGAACGTAGCTCTACTTGGCGCAGGCCGTATCGCGGGCGTCCATGCCACGGCAATCTCCACCAATCCCGGCTCGCGCCTGGTCGCAGTGTCCGACATCAACGCAGACGCCGCATCCAAACTGGCCGCGGCCTATCGGGCCGAGGTGCGCCCGACGGACGCCATTCTCGCCGATCCGACGATCAATGCCGTGCTGATTGCCACCTCGACCGACACCCACTCTGACCTGATCGAACGCGCCACGGCGGCAGGCAAAGCCGTGCTTTGTGAAAAACCTGTCGATCTGTCTCTGGCCCGTGCGCAGGCCTGCCAGAAGTCGGTCGGGAAAAGCCCGGTGATGATCGGCTTCAACCGCCGCTTTGACCCGAATTTTGCCGCCCTGAAAGCAGCGCTTGATGCGGGCGAGATCGGCAAAGCCGAGTTGCTGTCGATTACCTCGTTCGACCCCGCCCCGCCGCCGGTGTCTTATATCAAGGTGTCTGGCGGGCTGTTCCGCGACATGATGATCCACGATTTTGACATGGCCAATTTCATCATGGGCGCGGCCCCGGCCATGGTGTCCGCTGTGGGTTCCAGCATCGTCGATCCGGCGATTGGCGCGGCGGGCGATGTCGATACCGCTGTCGTCACGCTGACCTATGCCGACGGTCGCATCGCGGTCATCAAGAACAGCCGCCGAGCGGTTTATGGCTATGATCAACGGATTGAACTGCTGGGGTCCGAGGGCTTGTTGCAGGCGCAGAACATGCTGGAAAACACGCTGGTCAAATCAACGACCGCAGGCGTAACCAGCGCGAAGCCCACCTACTTTTTCCTTGAACGCTACATGCCCGCCTATGCCGCCGAATGGGCAGCCTTCGTGACAGCGGTGACCAACGGAACTTCCCTTCCCGTGACCCTATCTGATGGCATCGCCGCCTTGGCTATGGCCGAAGCCGCAACCCTTTCAGCCAAGTCGGGAGGGCCAATTCGTCTTGCCGACGTCATGAACTGAGAAAAGTGGAACGTCCAACGTCCCATCGCACGAGTATCGGCATTGATGATGCGACGCTGACGCGAAGAGCGGACAGTGAACGACCGCTCTTCGCCCCATGACTTCGCGGATCACGCCCAGTTGCGCATCGAGGGTGAGACGGCACTCCTCCCTCCATTTCCGAGCCTCAGCCATATCGACCTGTCTGCCGATCATCAAACTCGGGCCAGTGATATGGACGTCGAAGCTTTCCAGATCCTCGGCCACCGGCACTTCGACCGCTCCCAGGCATCAGCCACCAGCGCGCGGGACCGCCTTGTCCAACGGATCGTCAGATCGCCGGGCGCAACATTGCACAAGTTCCAATAGAATACCGAACGCACTGCCCAATCATTTCGCCACCCAAACATAGGTTCGATTTCTGTACCTTCTCGAAACGTGTCCTTGAAATCGAAGTGTTCGGCTGGTGGGTGATTAACCAACGCTATTTCAATGGCTTGGTAGAAGTTCACCAAAATGGCGCAGGCAACAGGTCCGGAGAATATCGGCCTCGAGAGAACACTTCCGGGCCTCCTCGCGCCGGTGCTCAGCCCCAACCGCATAACCCTCGAAAACAACGGAAAAATCCGGCCACAGACCGATCGGAAAAAATGCTTTCACAAGGGCAAGTGGCGGAGGGAACGGGACTGCCGTCGAACCTTCTCTGAGCCCGATCAAACAGGCAGAACCCACCACTAGACCGGTAACTATCTGACTTGCATATCATTTTCTCTGACGCCTTCGTTCTTCTGCGACCATGTGGGGCGCGCGAAAGGAGTCGAAGATGCGAGAAACTTGTTTGAATCAGACGGAGTTGGCAGCACGTTGGAAAATCAGCCCGAGGACCCTCGAGCGGTGGCGTTGGATCGGGGACGGACCCCGGTTCCTGAAAATCGGTGGTCGTGTGATCTACAGGATCGAAGACGTCGAAGCCTTCGAGCGTGACGCGCTGAGCGCTACAGGAGACCAGCATCGAAACGGCTGAACACCACGTGGTTGCCTCTTCAAGATTGCCCACTTAAGCCTCTGTTATCATTTAGCAATCGGCGCACAGATTCTCGCGCCGATCTTGATATCGGCATGGCAGCGCAATCTCATACGCTGCCGGAATGGGGTGGGCCTGAACATGCAGCA
>JANPOY010000115.1:0-84230 GCA_031428215.1 Paracoccaceae bacterium | reverse complement strand
CAACGGGAAGAAGGGCGAAATCCGCACCATCTGATCTTCGGTCAACAGGAACAGGTCGGTCATGGCAGCACCTCCTTCGGTGCAGCCAGTGAATCAGTGATACTCCGGTCCCGCAAGCGATTTAGTGGGTCCTGAGCCTAGATCGTGTAAGAGACATGTCGACAACTACTTATAGCTTGAAGTACCACACTTATGCGCCTCGGATATATTGCCCCACGAACTCAGCCCTCTTTGACCCTATCCCCTGTGACACCGCTCCCACCCGCTCTCTTACAACAAAGTCGCGATACTCCCCCCATGACCGATGACACCCGCGTCCTTTACAACGAAACCTGCCCGGTCTGCCGGTTTGAAATCGAAGCCTATGCCAAACGCGTGCGCGCAGGTGGTCTGCCGGTGCGGTTCGAAGACCTGTCCCGCGCCGCCGAATGGGGGATGACGGCGGATCAGGCCGCGCAGCGGCTGCACGTCATCCACAAGGGCGCGCTGTTGTCCGGCATGCCCGCCTTTCGCGCGCTTTGGTCCACCATGCCGCGCTGGCGCTTTGCGGCCTGGCTTGCGGGGTTGCCGCTGATCCGTCCGGCCACAGCCGCCATTTACGACCACATTCTGGCACCCGCGCTCTACCGGGCCCATCTGAAACGCCAGAACCGCTAAAATCTGTCTAAAAAATTTGCATCCTCTCTGCCCAAATATCCTGCGGGGGTGTGGGGGCCGCACAGGCCCCCGCCGCCATAAAGGCAGCCCTCACCCGATCAGAACCACCACCCAAGCCACGCCGCCCGCCAAAGCCGTCACCGCCACCATGGCCGAGCCGCAGTCCTTGGCCTTGCCCGCGCGCGGATCCTGAGCTGTCGAGACATAATCCACCACTTCCTCGATTGCGGTGTTCAACAGTTCTGCCGCCAGCACCAGCAGGCCCAGCGCCAGGATCAACGCCCGCTCGCCCGGCGTCATCTCAATCGCAAAGGCCAGCACCGCCGAGCCGATGTTGACCACGCTCCACTGGCGCAGCGATTTTTCGCTGGCCCAGGCAGCACGCCAGCCCTGCCACGACCACCGGACCGTGTTGGCGATCCGCTGCACTTCCGATTTCAAGACGCCCATCCTACCGCCCCCCGGCTTTTGCCACACATACCGCACCCCGGATCGGATGCCTATCCCAAGGCGGCCAGATAGGTCCGCACCGCCGTCACCACATGGGCAAAACGATCACCGCCCAGATGCACGCCGCCATACCAGCGCGTCACCACAATGATATGGTCGCGCAGGCCTTCACGTTCCAGCATTTTCAGAATGACCGCTCCGGCCCCCGACTCACCGTCGTCGCCTTTTACCGGACCATCGGGCAGCACCACCGCCCAGCTGTTGTGGGTGGCTTTGGCAAATTTCTTGGCCCGCTTCAGATCTGCCAGAAACGCCTCTGCCCCGGCGCGGCCCTGCACAAGCCCGCCCGACACGGCATAGCGTGACCCACGGTCGCGCAAGACATCCAGCATCTGCAACATTCACCACTCATAGCCGGGCTTTGTCTCCGCACAAAGCTGTCAGGGCCGCAAGCCTGCAATTTCGGACTAGTTCGGGCAGTCACCGCCCAAGGCCCAGGCCGTCACCGTTTGGCCAGAAGGAAGTACAGGGATCGGTGGCGGTGTTGCTGTTTCAGGTCTGCACTGGCTTGGCCGTTCCGCCCGGCCAAGCCAAACCTTGACCTACGCAGCCCTCAGGTTCACCCAAACGACCCGCGCCGCTTTGACACGGATCAGCGCAGGTCTGCCATCACCCGCTGCACGGTCGCCTTGCGCTGTGCATTGCCGGGATGGCTGCCCAGAAACCGATCGCCCGGGTCTGGAAGCCGGTCAAAGAACGCCGCCCCCCGCAGCGGATCATAGCCCGCGTGAAACGCAATTTCTGTGCCCATCGCATCAGCCTGCAGTTCAAATTCCTTGGAATAGCTGCGCGCGCCCACTCCGGCGCCGATCTGTTGCGCCTGTTCGATGCCGACCTGATCCATGCCCGTGGCCGCCGCCAGTACCCCGGCCAGAATGGCGCCGGTGACCGCAGATTGCTCGGTTTTCGGCAAATGGCCTGCGATGTGATGCGCGGCCTCATGGCCCAGAACAAAGGCGATTTCATCCATGTTGCGGGCATCGGCAATCAACGCCAGCGAAAACGCAAGGATAGGACGGCCCTGATTGTCCACGGTCTGAAAGGCATTGGCGGGCTGACCGGGTCGGTCGTCGATCACGATGCGAAAGTCGCAATTCGCCACACGGCCCATGTCGCGGCAATAGGCCTCGGCCACGGATTCAACCCTTGGCACCACAGTCAGAAAATTGCGCGCGGCTTGGGCGGGCGGCAACGGCCCTGCATCAGATTGCACCACGGGAACCGGTCCCGGATCCGGCAAGGGTTGCGGCGCATAGGGCGCAGGCGCCACGCAGCCTGCCAATCCAATCACCGCCATCATCGCCAAAATCCGCATCGTCTACCTCAGATTTGCCCAACGCCGAAAGGTCGGCTGCGCCGAGTGGTAGCAAATCTGCACAGCATCGCACAGCCCCCCGGCGAACACATGCGCGGCATGCGGCCCACCAAGCGGCACACCCCAGCCCTTTTTGCAAAAGGCCGAAATTCCCGCATCCGTCCCTACACATGGCACAAATGCCGCTGTCAGAAGCCCGCCCTCTGCTGCATCATCACAGGCAACCACCCTGTCGCCCACGGTCCATAGGAGCGCCCCCATGTTCACCATCGAGCACGATTTCGACGCCACAGTGATCACACTGGTCGATGAGGGCGTCACCACAGCTGCGTTGCAAGAAGACATCACGATTGAGGCGTTCGAGGATTGCGTGGTGCTGCGACAGTTTGATCCGCGCATGGACGAGCCGGTGTCGATCACCTTGTCGATGGCACAGCTGGCAGATCTGGCGGCCGCGCTGGATTTGCCAGAGGGCAGTTACCGGATTGCAGGCAAGAAAAGTTGATCCAGCGCGCACCAGGCAAGGCCCAATCCGGCCGAGGCACCTTGCCGCGCGATATCGCGCAGCACGGCAGGCGCGATCGGGTTTCTGCCATGCGCCCCGGACATGCGCCAAAGCCGCGGTCGCTCTGCGGCGGTGGCACGGCTGCCTCGACCGCCACAGTCACAGCAACCTTGCTGACACCCCGCACCGGCGCGATGCTGTCGCGCAGCGGGCGGAGGCACACGGCCGTGAAACTCTGCCCCCACCAGCGCCTGATCTGATCCTTGGCTCTTGCGCAAGATGCATCCCGACCTGCCGCCCTGTCTGCCACAAGCGGACCGCGTGCCGCCCACCCTTGACGCCCCGAGCAATCCCCGCCACCCATGGCGACACAAGGAGTCGCCCATGCCCGCCCCAAACCCCGCCGCTTTCGATTTCCTGCTGCACCGCACTTCTTACCCTGCGAAACTGTTCGCAGGCCCGGTGCCAAACCGCGACCAGTTGCGCCTTATCCTGACCGCCGCGACCCGCGTGCCCGATCATGGCAAGCTGGAGCCGTGGCGGCTGGTGGTGCTGGAACCCGCCGCGATGCCGCGCCTGGCCGCGCTTGCCGAAGCACATGCCGTCAGCGTCGGGGCCGCACCTGACAAGATTGCCAAGGCCCGGGGCCAGTTCGATCTGGGCCAGCTGGCCGTGGTGGTCATTGCCTCCCCCAAACCGTCCGACAAGGTGCCGCCTGTAGAGCAGTTGCTGTCGGCAGGCGCGCTGTGCCTTGGCATCCTCAACGCAGCCACGGCAGCCGGATGGGGCGCGAACTGGCTTTCGGGCTGGCCGTCGCATGACGCCGCGTTTGCCGCTGCGGCTTTCGACTGCACCGCTACCGAAACCGTGGCGGGCATCATCCACATCGGCACGCCCGGCAGCCCAGGCCAGGACCGCGCGCGCCCTGACCTCGACCGCCTGATCACCTGGGCCGGCGCATGATTTTCGCATCCTTCGGCAAGGCGCTGGCCCAGATCAGCGACGGGCGCTTCTTGCGGGTGATGGTTTGGGGCATCATCCTGTCGATTGCCCTGCTCACCGGAATTTATGCGGCCTTTCTGTGGGTGCTGGAAACCTTCATCCCGAACTCGGTCGAAATCCCCTATATCGGCCCGGTGGGTGGCATCGACACCCTGTTGTCCTGGGGGTCGTTTCTGCTGATGCTGGGCCTGTCGGTGTTTTTGATGGTCCCGGTGGCATCGGTGTTTTCCGGCCTGTTTCTAGAGGATGTCGCCGCGGCGGTTGAAGATCGCCACTACCCGCAGCTGCCCCCGGTGCCGTGCGCGAAATTGTCCGACAGCCTGATCGACACCGCCAATTTCATGGGCCTACTGATCGCGCTGAACGTGGTGGCACTGTTCTTTTACGCCTTTGCCAGGCCGTTCATTCCGCTGGTGTTCTGGGCAATCAACGGGATGCTGCTGGGGCGTGAGTATTTCACCCTGGTCGCCACCCGCCGCATCGGACGCCCGGCGGCCAAAGCCCTGCGCAAACGACATTGGGGCAAGGTCTGGCTGGCGGGCACCCTGATGGCAGCCCCGCTGTCGATCCCCTTGATCAACCTGATCATACCGGTCCTGGGCGTCGCCACCTTCACCCATATGTTTCAGTCGCTTGTCACCGGACCCCGGCGCAGTGATAGTCCGACCACGCCGCGTTGAAGCCAATCAATCTTGACTAAAATTGCGCTTCATCTTGGCCAGAACACGCGCCTTTCATGTACACCACGGCGCAGACGCCACAGCGTTTAACTCTTCGGGGCGCGCGCCAGAATGCCGAACACATCCAGATCATCAATGCCGAACCAGCCCGAGGTGATCAGCAGATAAAGTGCCACAAACACAATCAAAGCCACCAACGTGGTGATCTGTGCCTTGCGCTTGATCATCGCATCCGCTGGGGCCGAGGCGGGGGTGCCCGGCACAATCACGCCTTCCTCGGCCTGACTGCGAAACCGCAGCGGCAGCACACAGAAAAACACCATGAACCAGGTCACGGAAAACAGCACGAGCGCGGCGGTGATGGTCATACTTGCTCCAACTCGATCAGGCAGCCGTTGAAATCCTTGGGATGCAGGAACAAGACCGGCTTGCCATGCGCCCCGATTTTCGGCGCGCCCGTGCCCAGAACCCGCGCGCCGCTGGCAATCAGATGGTCACGCGCGGCCGATATGTCATCCACCTCATAGCAGATATGGTGAATGCCGCCGGAGGGGTTCTTGTCCAGAAAGCCCTGAATCGGGCTGTTCGCACCCAAAGGATACAACAGTTCGATCTTGGTGTTCGCCAGTTCGATGAACACCACCGTCACGCCATGATCCGGCTCATCTTGCGGCGGATATACTTTGGCACCCAGGGTGTTGCGGTATTGGTCGGCGGCGGCGGCCAGATCCGGCACGGCAATCGCGACATGGTTCAGACGGCCAATCATGGCAAGGCTCCCTGGCAAGACTTCAGCAGCCTTATGGGTGGCAAATCTGCGCGCGGCAAGTGGCCTGCACGCCGCACCCTTCGGCCCCCGGATAATTTCGGCCCCCGGTTAAAAATGCAGACCATGGCAAGCGGTCTTAACGGGGTCTTCATGTTCTGGCCGCATCCTGCAACGGACTGAACCGTCCCAACACAGGTGCCGCCATGCCCAGCCTTCGGCCCAACCCGCTCGGCCCGCCCTTGCCACAGGGATTTGCTGTGCCCGGCTTTGGTCAGGCCTTGCCCTTGCACGGGTTGACGGTCCTTGCGGTCGAAGACAGCCGCTATGCGTGCGAGGCGTTGCGGTTGATGTGTCATCGCGCCGGGGCCCGCTTGCGCCGCGCCGATACCCTGCGTGCCGCCCGCGCGCATCTGCGCGTTTACCGCCCCGATGTGGTGATCATCGATCTGGGCTTGCCCGATGGTCGCGGTGAGGTGTTGATCCGCGATCTGGTGCTGTCCAGCGCCCGGCCCGGTCTGATCCTTGGCACATCGGGCCACACCAACGGGCGCATGTCGGCGCTGGCATCGGGGGCGGATGGGTTTCTGGACAAACCCCTGGAAAGCTTGCCAAAATTTTGTGCCAGCATCTTGCGGCATTTGCTCGGTCATGCCGGTGTCATCCCCGCCAATGACCTGATCTGCCCCGACCCACTGGCGCTGCACGACGATCTGATGCAGGCTGATCTGGCCCTGTCCGGCGCGCAAGATGCTGCCAGCCGCCGTTATATCACGGGATTCCTTGCCGGATTGGCACATCATGCCCATGACACCGGTTTGGCCAAAGCCGCCGAAAACGCTGGCCAGAATGAAACGGACTTGCCCCAGCTGCGCGCTTTGATCAAAGACAGGCTGTCCGACTACGCGGCCTTTGCTCTGCAACCCTAGCAGAAACCCGACCTACAGCGCCGGATCAGACCCCGCCCGCACCAGCCGTGTCAGATCAGACAAACGCTCGCGCTGCCGCCCCTTGGCGTCAAAATTCGCCGCTGACAACCATGCCAGATAGGCCTCGCGCAGCGCAGGCCATTCCTGATCAATGATGGCAAACCACGCCGTATCGCGGTTGCGCCCCTTCACCACCATGTGCTGACGGAAAATGCCCTCAAAGCTGAACCCCAAACGCTGTGCCGCCCGCCGCGACGGCATGTTCAGCGCGTTGCATTTCCATTCATAGCGCCGATACCCGGCAGAAAAGGCCCAGTCCATCATCAGAAACATCGCCTCTGTCGCGGCCCGCCCGCGCTGAATCTCGGGCGCAAGGCAGATATGCCCGACCTCGATCGAGCAATGCTCGGGCATGATACGCAGATAGCTTGCCACGCCGCCGCAATGCCCGGTGGCCTTGTCGCGCAAAACGTAAAAATAGGGATCAACCCCCGAGGCCGTCTCTTTGGCCCAGCGATGATAGCCCGCAGCCGAGGTGAACGGCCCGTACGGCATGTAATCCCACAACGCCTCGTGTCCCGAAAAGGCGCGGTGCAAATCGGCAGCATGGGCGTCAGGATCCATCGGTTCCAGCCGAACCACAGAACCGTCCAGCAGCGCCCCAGCCGGACGCGCCACAGCGGTCCAACTCGTTACGACATCCCCCAAACGATCCGCCACGACAACCCCCTGAAAATCAGCCCCCACTATGGCGCACGCCACAAAATACGCAACGTCAAAGCGTTACAGGATCAGGCCCCGGTTCGGCAGCCCCTCCATCCGCAGACCCGGAAACACCGCAGCTTCCAGCACCGCGCGGTCCAGACCGTACAAGCCCTGCATCGCCATTGCAGCCCAGGCCCGCACATCCGACGTCGGCATCAGATCCCGCCCCTGATAGAGATCAGACTCGGCCAATCCCGGCCAGCGCCCGAACATCTGCCCGCCGCGCACCGCCCCCCCGGCCACAATCATGGTGCCGCCGGTGCCGTGATCGGTGCCACCGGTGCCATTTTCGCGCGCCGTGCGGCCAAATTCGGTCATCGCAAGCAGGGTGGTCTGGCCCCAGACATCCGGACCCACCCCCGATTGCAGCCGCAAGATCGCGTGTTGCAGCCGCGCCAAAGCCTTGATCATACCGCCCGCCTGCCCGCGGTGCGTGTCCCACCCCGACAGCGAAAACGCCGCGATCCGGGCCTCACCGCGCAGCCGCCCCGCGGCATAATCGACCAGCCGTTCGACATCATCCAACCGCACGCCGACCTGCGGCTCGGGCTTCATGCCGGTCCCCAGCACGCCCGATTCCGCCAGTTCCATCGCCTCAAGTGCTGCCGCCTGAAACAGCGGATCGTCGTGGTAGATCTGCTCAAACAGCAATCGCGCCTGCGGCGACAGGTTCAAAACCGCCTCGGGGGCCCAGTTGCGCACCTGTGCGGGCCCGGCCAGAACCGCCAAAGCATCGCGGCCAATGGCATAGGCGGTATCCGCGGTCAGCCCCGGCACCACCTGCAGCATCCGGTTCAACCAGCCATCGCGCGCACGCTCCGGTGCCACGTCCAGGCCCGTCCCGGCCTCCAGCATATCCTGCCCGGCAAAATGGCTGCGCTTGTCGCGGTATGGCGTGGCCACCGCCTGCACAAAGGCCAGCTGCCCGGCATTCCACAGCGGCAGCAGGCCGCCCAATCCGGCGTTCAATCGGAAAAACCCATCCAGATCAACGGCATCCGCCTGCATCAGTGTCGGTCGCAGCGCCGCATAGCCGGCATCTCCCTGCGGCTGCACCGCGTCAAGGCCATCCATCGCGCCGCGCAAAATCATCACGATCAGACGGTGATCGCCCAGCGGTCCGGCCCCGGAGGCAAAGGTCACCGTTGTCATCAACGGATGCGCCGCAGCCGAACAGCCCAGCGCCGCCAGCCCGCGCAGAAAATGCCGTCTGTCCATATCCGCCCCCTATCTGCGGTTAAACTCGGCCGAAGCCAACACCAATCCCACGCCCTCGGTCCGGTTTTCGGCCCGTGCCACGGCCCACAGCAACCGCTCGGAGGCGCGGTCACCCAGACAGGTCCGGGCGAAAGCCACCGGATCGGGCATCGGCCGGATCAGCCGTTGCGGGGCCTGCATCGCCCAGGTGATCCGCGCCGCAAGCAACTGCGGCGAAATCCACGCATCCGCCGCTTCGGCCCAGCCATCAGGCCCGGGTGGCCGCCGCCAGGCTTGCCCCATGCCCGTCATGCCGCGCAGCACCTGTTGGCGGAATTGGCCGCGCTTCAACGCCAGAAACCGCTCTGCGGTCAGATCCATCGCGCGCAGCGCAGCGATCATGAAATCAAAGGGTTGCCGGATTTTTTCCGCCGCCTCTTGCCAGGCCGCGGGGTGCAGCAGCAGCGCCGTGTAGACGGCCATCAGATCGCCCTCCGATGCCAGAAACGTGGCCTCCAGCGCAGCCACCAGATCCGGATCGGGGGTATCGGAGACAAAGTGCACCGCCAGTTTGCGCGCAATATGGGCTGCGGTTTCCGGCCTGCGCGCAATATTGCCCAAGGCGCGGCGGATCGGCTCCAGCCCCTCGCCGTCATAGGTTTGCCCCAGCACGGTTTCCGCCCCCGGCTCGGCCCGCCTTGGTTCAAACCACATGCCCCGGCGCGGATCGTAAGTGACGCCGGTCAGCAGTTCGGCCAATGCGCGCACGTCAGCCTGAGCATAACCAGCGCCCGCGCCCATCGCGTGCAACTCGATCAGTTCGCGCGCCAGATTTTCGTTCAATCCCTGCTCTTTGCGCAGCCCCATGAAGGAATTCGGACCAGTCGACTGCACCTGATCCAGATAGATCAGCATGGCCGGATGCAAGGTAGCCTCGGTCAGCATATCGGAAAACCGCCCGGTCAGACGCGGCCGGATCACATCCTCGGTCAGCGCGAAGGGCATCATCCCGTCCGACATCGACTTTGACACAACCGTGAAATGATCGGCCCAGAACGCCACCAAGCGCTCACGCAGGCCATCCGCCGCCGAAAGCGCCCTCACGAAGGTCATGCGTTCGGACTGTTCCACCGCCGCCACCACTTCGACCGTCAGCTGGTCATGACGTGGCTTCAACGCGGGATCGGTTTTGCCCGCCCCCTTCATGCCGCGCAACTCCGCCAATTTGGGCTGGATCACCGCCAGTCCGTCAATCGGCCAGCGTTGCGCCGCCAGATCCGGCCCCGCCAAAGCCGCCAGCATCGCCTGTGCCGTATCAGGCGCGCCATCGGGCAGCGGCAGACCATAGCCAAAACGGATCGCGGCAAGCGTACGGGTCGCGGTCATGCGCATCTCCTTTGCGCCAAGATAGGCGCATGCGTCAGGATTTTCACGCGCGCTGCGTGGCAAAGCGGCGGTTTACCGCCCGACGGCAAAGGAAAACCCCGGCGGGTAGTGGTGAAAGCCGTCGAAATCGGTTTTGCCCAAGGGCAGACCTGCCACCTTCATGGCCGCATAAGCCATGGTGAGATGAAAGAAAAAATTCGGCAGGCCGTAAAGATACAGGAAATCGCCGCCGGTCTGGGTCAGGTCTGCAAACCCTGCCCGATGCCGGATCATCCGCGCCGCCGCCCCGTCAAACTCATCCTCTGACAGGGCGTGCAAAGCCGCCGCCACCGCATCCATCCGCGCCAGAACCGCCAGACCATCGGGCAAATCCGGCACCGCGCGCCCCGCCAACGGGTAGGCCACGCGCAAGGCAAACCCCGCAGCCGTGGCCAGTTGCTGCCCTGCGGGAAAGCCATCGCCAAGCGTGGCCGCCAGATCACCACGCGCCGCCCACCCCCGCGCCTGCCCCAGATAGTGCAGGAACACCGGGACCGAGGCGGCGTATAGCGTCACTCTTTCGGCACCACGCGCAGGTTCAAATCGCGCAGCTGCGCGTTCAGCGGCTCGGACGGCGCGCCCATCAGCAGATCTTCGGCGCGCTGGTTCATCGGGAACATGATCACCTCGCGGATGTTGGCCTCGTCTGCCAAAAGCATCACGATCCGGTCGATCCCCGCCGCACAGCCGCCATGCGGGGGTGCGCCATATTTGAACGCCTTGACCATGCCGCCAAAGCGCTTTTCGACTTCGGAGTTCGGATAACCCGCCAGCTCGAACGCCTTGAACATGATCTCGGGCTTGTGGTTGCGGATGCCGCCACTGATGAGTTCATAGCCATTGCAGGCCAGATCATATTGATAGGCATAGACATTCAACGGATCGCCGTTCAACGCCTCCAGCCCGCCTTGCGGCATCGAGAACGGGTTGTGGCTGAAGTCAATCTTGCCCTCGTCGGTCTTCTCATACATCGGGAAATCGACGATCCAGGCGAATTTGAAGCAATTCTGCTCGGTCAGGCCCAGTTCGCGGCCAATTTCGTTGCGCGCCCGGCCCGCGACGGCTTCGAACGTCTCGGGCTTGCCGCCAAGGAAAAACGCAGCGTCGCCAGCATTTAAGCCGAGCTGTTGACGAATTGATTCAGTGCGTTCTGGGCCGATGTTGTTTGCAAGTGGGCCAAAACCTACCGTCTGAGTAGAGAACTCATAGTTGCCAATAGGCTCAGGAAGGGAGGGATGCTCTCCGTTACGCACAGCTTCATTGTAATCACGCGCAATATTCTGCGCGTTTTTAAAACGCGTAATCGTTTCTTTGTCTACGGCGGCGTCTCCTGAAACAGGAACCACCATTTCCTTAGGGAATCCCTCGGCTTGCCAGAAGATATACCCCATCCCCGGCATACCTTCCTTCTGGGCAAAGGCGTTCATCCGGTCACAGAACTTGCGCGACCCGCCCGTCGGTGCCGGAATGGCCCGCACCTCGTTGCCCTCAACTTCCAACAACTTCGCAAAGATCGCAAAGCCGGAGCCTGCGAAATGTACGCTCACATCCTGCATCCTGATCGGGTTGCGCAGATCGGGCTTGTCGCTGCCATACCACTTCAACGAATCCCGATAGGCGATCCTGGTCCAGTCGGAATAGGTCTTCTTCTCGGGCGCGAATTCTTCAAAGATGCCCTGAATAACCGGCTGCACAGCGGCGAAAACATCTTCCTGCTCGACAAAACTCATCTCAATATCAAGCTGATAGAAGTCAGTGGGCGAACGATCCGCGCGCGGGTCTTCATCGCGGAAACACGGCGCAATCTGGAAATAGCGGTCAAATCCCGCCACCATGATCAACTGCTTGAACTGTTGCGGTGCCTGCGGCAGCGCGTAGAACTTGCCCGGATGCAGCCGCGACGGCACCAGAAAATCCCGCGCGCCTTCGGGCGAAGACGCCGTGATGATCGGGGTCTGGAATTCGTTGAAGCCCTGATCCCACATCCGCTTGCGCATCGACCGCACCACGTTCGAGCGCAGCATCATGTTACGGTGCAGCTTCTCGCGGCGCAGGTCCAGAAAGCGGTAGCTCAGCCGGGTTTCTTCGGGGTATTCCACATCGCCAAACACCGGCATCGGCAATTCGGCAGCCTCACCCAGAACGGTCAGACCGGTCGCATAGACCTCGATCTCGCCCGTCGGCAACTTGGGATTCACCAGTGACGCATCGCGCCCCTTCACTCGTCCGTCAATCTGCACCACCCACTCGGCCCGCACCGCATCCATGGCGGCAAAGGCCGGGCTGTCGCTGTCAGCGATGACCTGGGTGATGCCGTAATGGTCGCGCAGGTCAATGAACAACACCCCGCCATGGTCGCGCACCCGGTGCACCCACCCGGCAAGACGCACCTCCATGCCCACATGGGCGGTGTTCAATTGGGCGCAAGTGTGGCTGCGATAGGCGTGCATAGACTTCCCCTTCAACGAGGCTGAACGATTTGGCCCGATACACCCCGCGATTGGGGTGAAGTCAAGCCCAAGCCGATTTCATCTGTCCTCTAAATATCCCCGCCGGAGGCATCCGACATCTGCGCAGGGTGCCTCTGGCGGGGAGGGTTGCGCCAGAACAAACGCAGCAGCCCACCCGAGGGGTGCGGGCGCAGTCCCGCCTCCCCGAGACAAGGCAACGCGCGGGACGCGCTCTGCTAGATCACCCAACGGGCGGGGATCAGGCCGCGCAAGGAATTTCCCACCCAGAGCGCCACCCGGGGCAAGTCATCGGCCAACAGCACGGCTTCTGGCACAGCCATCTCGGCGCGCAACACGCCGGGCAGCAGACCGCAAGACAGGGGCGGCGTGTGCAGACCTTGGCCACGGTCAAAGAACAGCGTGGTGATCGAGCCGTCGCAAACCTCGCCGCGTTCGTTCAGCAAGATCACCTCGTCCAACCCGGCGGCCATCCCGGCGCGCGCCGCGTCATAGCCTGCGCGGTTGCTGGATTTCACCCCCAGCCACGGATCAGCCGACGCCAGCCGCACCGAAGCCAACCCCAGCCGCCATTGCGCCCGTGTTTCAGGCAAAGCCGTCTGCGTCACAGCAAAGCCGCCCGCCGACAACGTCAGCCGCAGCCGCCCCCCCGCAGCCGGGTCGCAGCCCGCAACCGCCAAGGTAAAGCCCGCCGGATCAAACCCCCAGCCCAGCGCCTTGGCCCCCCGCGCCATCCTTGCCGCATGCAGCCCCAGACGCGGCACATCGCCATTTGGCAGCAGCCGCATCGTCTCGATCAGGCAGAGCCCCGGCGCACCAGCCCCTGCACGTAACGCGCTTTCCACAGCGCCTCCTCCCATTCGCCATCCGCCGTGCTGTCTTGCACCACGCCACCGCCCACATTCAGCACCACATCCTGCCCCGTCACCGACAAGGTGCGGATCGCCACCGAAAATGACGCCGCCCCATCCGGCGCCATCCAGCCGATCGCGCCACAATAGGCCCCACGCGCCTGTGGTTCCACTGCCCGAATGATCTCCATGGCCCGGATCTTCGGTGCGCCGGTGATCGAGCCGCAGGGAAACAGCGCCGCCATCACCCCTGCCATGCGGGGGGCCTCAACCAGTTGCCCCACCACCGTGCTGACCATCTGATGCAAGGTTGCAAAGCTTTCCACCGCGAACAGTTTCGGCACCTTGACGGATCCGACGCGCGCCACCCGCGAAATATCATTGCGCAGCAAATCCACGATCATCAGGTTTTCCGCCTGCCCTTTGGCGCTTGCCCGCAATTCCTCGGCCAGTTCTGCATCCCGCACCGGGTCGGCATCGCGGGGTGCTGTGCCCTTCATCGGCCGCGCCTCGATCCGCCCGGCGGCATCCAGTGCGACGAAAAGTTCGGGCGAGCGTGACACCAGAACCGGCCCCACGCCCAGATCGACAAAGGCCCCATGCCCCACCACCTGACGCGCCCGCAGCGCACCGTAAAGCCCCAGAGCCGATCCGGTCAGCCGCGCGCGCATCGGAAAGGTCAGGTTGATCTGATAACAATCGCCCGCGCTGATGTAGTCCATCACCACCGCCATCGCGGCACCATAGTCGGCCCGGCTGATCAGGGGCTCTGGCGCAGTGATCGCCACCCCCTGAGCCGCCGCGACGGCTTGCGCCTGCACGGTGCCCGCGTCCTGCGGGCCGTCATAGATGCCAAAGGCCAGCAGGGGCGTCGCCGCTGTCGCCGGCATCAGGGGCGCTAGGCGCGGCTCGAACGCATAGCCCGCCTCATAAGACAGATAGCCTGCCACCCACTTGCCCGCCGTGCGTGCGGCGTCCAGCGCGGTCAGGGCCGGGGCAAGCTGCTCGGCGCTGCGGGCCACGATCAGCCGCTCTGCGCCGTCAAACAGCACAGGCCGCCCACCCGGTCCATCTTCGCACAGGATCACGCCATCATTCCCCGCTGTTCTCATCAACCACCTAGGGCCTTCGCCCCCGTCCTGCCAGAGCCATCCCGCCGCACCGCCTGCAAAATGCGACCAAATCCATCAAAACCGCCCGCAATTTGGGCGCAATACCGGGATTTCTGTAATTATCTATTCAGTGCTTGCCAGACTGTAAAATTAGCGGTTCCATGCCGTTGGGGACGGCAAAACGTCGCTCTGCCAGGCGTCACACTTGGCATCAAAAACAACGACCAACCAACGGTTCGGAGGGAAATGCAATGGCATCGGATGACTACACCGATAAAGCTGCCCATGAGGACATGAAAGTCCTGCATGGCATGGGCTATGCCCAAGAGCTTTCACGCTCTATGTCGAAATTCTCAAACTTCGCGATCTCGTTTTCGATCATTTGTATTTTGTCGGGCGGGATCAACTCTTTCGCCCAGGCGATCGCCTCGGTCGGCGGCGCGGGCGCTGGTATTGGCTGGATCGTCGGCTGCCTGTTGTCAGGCATGTTTGCACTGGCCATGGCGCAAATCGCATCGGCCTTCCCCACGGCGGGCGGGCTTTATCACTGGGCGTCCATCCTGGGCGGCCGGTTCTGGGGCTGGCTGACGGCTTGGCTGAACCTGCTGGGCCTGATCACCGTTCTGGGTGCCATCAACATCGGCACGGCCTATTTCTTCCAAGGCACCTTTGGCGCGCTGTTCGGCACCACCGGTGCGGACGGGGCCGTCACGCCCTGGCCTTCGTCGGATATGGAGATCGTGGCCTTCGTGGCGATCATCACCATCATTCAGGCGGTGTTCAACCATGTCGGCATCAAGGTGACCACCTTCCTGACGGACATTTCAGGCTACATCATTTTCGCCGCCACGGCGGTTCTGGTGGTGGCCTGCCTGATCTACGCACCCGCCATCGACATTTCGCGTCTGTGGACCTTCACCAACTATTCGGGTGACGCGGGCAACGGCACGTTCCCGCAATCGGACAACATGGGTTATCTGTTCCTTCTGTGCCTGTTGCTGCCGGTTTACACCATCACCGGCTATGACGCTTCGGCCCATACCTCTGAGGAAACCAAGAATGCCGCCACTTCGGTGCCAAAGGGCATCGTGAATGCGGTGTTCTGGTCTTCGCTGGTTGGTTGGATCATGGTTTGCGCCATCACGCTGGCCATTCCGGATATGGACGTGGCCGCCAAGCAAGGCTTCGGGATGTTCTTTGGCACCATGGATGCCATCATGCCCGCTGGCCTGAAACTCGTACTGTATGTTGGTATCCTGATTGCGCAGTTTCTGTGCGGTCTGGCCACTGTCACCTCGGCCTCGCGGATGCTGTTCGCGTTTTCCCGCGATGATGGCATGCCGGTCGGGTCCAAGGCCCTGGCCAGCGTGTCGCCGAAATACCGCACGCCGGTGAATGCAATCTGGACGGCGGCGGTGCTGTGCATCCTCTATGTGGTGCTGGCGATGACGATCAAGATCGCGGGCACCTCGATCTATGTGATCGTGGTCAACTCGACGCTGGTGTTCCTGTTCCTGTCCTTCACCATTCCGCTGGTGGCGGGTCTGTTTGCCTATGGCACCGCCAAATGGCCGACCCCCGGCCCCTGGGCGATGTCTGCGGGCCTTTACAAGCTGGTCACCTTGCTGTCGGTCGTCGGCATGGCGGTGATCCTGTTCATCGCTGTCGCCCCGCCAAACGGGCGTGTGCTTTACGTGGTTCTGGGCTTCATTGCCTTGGCGCTGGTGCTTTGGGTTGCGGTGGAAAACCGCCGCTTTGAAGGGCCACCGACGGGCGACCGCATCGCCGCCCGCAAAGCGGCCATCGCCGCCGCCGAGGCTGCCGTGGGCCAAAAAGCCTGACACCCGGTTGACAAGACCCAAAGGCAGCCAGACGCTCTGGCTGCCTTTGCATTTGGATATCCCAAGACTTACCTTGCGCTGAAAGCTGCCGTCTCGGGCCTGCTGATCGCCCTGGCCCCTGAGGTTGGGCGGCGCTATGCAGGCATCGGCGCATTCATCGCCTGGCTGCCGCTGGTGTCGCTCCTTGGCATGATCTGGCTGTCGCGCGACACCCGGGATGTGGAACGGCTGGGGGTTTTGGCCGACCCTGATGACAGGCTGCACCCTGACCGTCGTGCTTTATGGGCTGATGCTGTGGATCGGTCCCCGCTTTGGCCTGAAGCTGTGAAGACTGAATGAATATTTTCTGCGTCAGTCCGATTTTTGATCACGACAGCGCGACGGAACCCGTCGACTGCCCCGTTCAAGGCCAGTAGAAGAGCAAACAGTTGCCTTTGTAGTGATGGGAAAAGTAGCATGAAGCAAATGACATTGTTGAGCATGGGCGCGGCTGCGCTGATTTTGGGCGGAGTTGGGTATCTTGGTTTTGGACAGGTGCTGGGCCTCGGCGGCGTGGATCTGACCCGCTATGCCAGCGTCAACGTGGATCTTGAGGCCAGTGTTGCACCAGCGACCACTTGCGGCGATGTGGCCAGCACCATCCGCATGGTCTGCCTGATGGATCAGTTGAAAACCGGCCTTGCACCCGAGGTTCTGGCCGAACTGCAGCGGCCTTACTCATTGGACGAAGCCAAGAAGTGGAGCAACTTCCCCCCCGTCGGATATGCGGACCGGATCGGCCCGACCTTGGGCGATTTCACGCCGGAACAACGCGGGTTGATCAAGTTGATCCTGATGGATGCCGCCAGCCTGTCCAGCAATGAAGGCTATGATGAATTGGTGCAGGTGCTGAATGCCGATGATTTCCTGGCAGGCGTGTCGTCTGCGGCCGGGTTCAGCTCGTCCAACTATCACATCGCGTTTTTGGGCACCCCCGCCGCCACCGGCACTTGGCAGTTGTACTTCGGCGGCCATCATTTTGCGCTGACCAACACCTACACCGACGGTGTCCTTGCCGGGGCCACACCATCCTTCCGCGGCGTTGAACCCTTCACGGCGTTCTCCCAAAATGGCCGCGAAAACGCGCCGATGCTGCAAGAGCAAGCGGCCTTTGCCGCGATGTTCGCGGCGCTTTCGCCTGATGAATTGGCCCGCGCCACGCTGGCAGGCACCTATTCCGATATCGTGGCTGGCCCGCAAAAAGATGATGCGATCCCCACTGTGCAAGAGGGTCTGCGCGTGGGCGATCTGTCAGAGGCGCAACAGGCGTTGGTTCTGGCCGCAATCGAAACCTATGTGCGCGACATCAACGCCAGCGGCGCGGATGCGATCATGGCCAGATACAAAGCGGACCTGCCCGACACGTTCATCGGGCTGGTGGGAAGCCCCGCGGTGGACGCCGCAACTAACTATGTGCGCATCGACGGTCCTTCGGTCTGGATCGAATTTTCGCTGCAAACCAGCCGTACGGTTGACGGCATCCACCCGCATTCGGTCTGGCGTGACAAGACCACCGACTATGGCGGCAGCAAGGGCTGAACCGTGCCCAACCTCGCGCAGCGCCCCTTGCTGGGCGCGGCGATGGCGGTGCTTGTCGCCCTGTCGCCGCTGTCCTTGCTGGCACATCCTTTGCCCGGAACGACGATCCATATCGTGGCGGGCGAAACCACCGTGGACCTGACCATCACCGTGCCCCGCGATGAGTTGCAGCTTGCCCTGCCCGCGATGGCTGAACTGGGTGAAAATCCGGCTGAAGGCCCTTTGGCTTTGGGTCTGTCCGACACCCTTGCGCGGTATTTGGCAGAGCATCTGAGCCTTGATCCGGTGTCGCCGCAACCCATAACACTGCGCCTGACGGGTGCCCGCAACGTGGGCGCCCATCATGAAGACCTTGGCCGGTATGATGTGATCGTGATTGATCTGACTGCGCCACGGGTCGCGGACGCACTCATGTTCCCGCTGGCGCTGAGCTATGACGCGGTTCTCCATGAGGTGCGCAACCACCGGGCCAAGGTCACGCTCAAACGCGATGGCCAGGCCGCGGTGGACGTCGGAGAGATCAGCTTTGATCAGTCGCTGGGCAAGGCCGAACCCTTGATTTTGGGCGCGACCCGCTAAGATCCGAACAGCGCCACGGCCCGCCACCCGGGCCGTGGTCGGCCGTCTGCGCAGCCTTTCGGCCAAATCCGCCTTGACGCCCCTTGCGCCCCGGCGCGCGGCGACTATAACCCGCAAAGTTTTGCGCTATGGGGGCCGCTATGCCAAAAAGAACCGATATCAAATCCATCATGATCATCGGCGCAGGCCCCATCGTCATCGGTCAGGCCTGCGAGTTCGACTACTCGGGCGCGCAAGCCTGCAAGGCCCTGCGCGAAGAGGGCTACCGGGTGATCCTGGTCAACTCCAACCCGGCCACCATCATGACTGATCCGGGGCTGGCGGATGCCACCTATATCGAGCCGATCACCCCCGAAGTCGTCGCCAAGATTATCGAAAAAGAACGCCCCGACGCGCTTCTGCCCACCATGGGCGGGCAAACCGGGTTGAACACCGCTCTGGCCTTGGCCGACATGGGGGTGTTGGACAAATTCAACGTCGAACTGATCGGGGCCAAACGCCACGCCATAGAAATGGCTGAAGATCGCAAGCTGTTCCGTGAGGCGATGGACCGCATCGGCCTTGAAAACCCCAAGGCCACCATCATCGCCGCTCCGAAACTGCCCAACGGCAAATACGACATTTCCGCCGGTGTGGCCGAGGCGATTGCCGCCATCGAATATGTGGGCCTGCCTGCAATCATCCGCCCCGCCTTCACCCTTGGCGGCACCGGCGGCGGCGTTGCCTACAACCGCGACGACTTTGAAGCGATCTGCCGCAGCGGGCTTGAAGCCAGCCCGATGGCACAGATCCTTGTCGACGAATCCCTGCTTGGCTGGAAAGAGTTCGAGATGGAGGTGGTCCGCGACACCGCCGACAACGCCATCATCATCTGCGCGATTGAAAACATCGACCCGATGGGCGTGCATACCGGCGATTCCATCACCGTCGCCCCGGCGCTGACCCTGACCGACAAGGAATATCAGATCATGCGCAACGGCTCGATTGCCGTGCTGCGTGAAATCGGCGTCGAAACCGGCGGATCGAACGTGCAATGGGCGATCAACCCTGCCGACGGCCGCATGGTGGTGATCGAGATGAACCCGCGCGTGTCGCGGTCCTCTGCTTTGGCGTCCAAAGCCACGGGTTTCCCGATTGCCAAAGTCGCGGCCAAACTGGCGGTCGGTTACACGCTAGACGAATTGGACAATGACATCACCAAGGTCACCCCGGCGTCTTTTGAACCCTCGATCGACTATGTTGTCACCAAAATCCCGCGCTTCGCGTTTGAGAAATTCCCGGGGTCCGAGCCGAACCTGACCACCGCGATGAAATCGGTGGGCGAAGTGATGGCCATTGGCCGCACCATCCACGAGTCGATGCAAAAGGCGCTGGCCAGTCTGGAAACCGGCTTGTCGGGGTTTGACGAGATTGCCATCGAAGGCGCACCCGACCGCGCCGCCATCACCCACGCCCTGTCCAAAGCCACGCCGGACCGGTTGCGCGTCATAGCCCAAGCCATGCGCCACGGGCTTTCGAATGACGAAATCAACGCGATCACCTCGTTCGATCCGTGGTTCCTCGCCCGCATCCGCGAAATCATCGACGTCGAGGCGCAGGTGCGTCACGACGGCCTGCCACTGGACGCCGCTGGCATCCGTCGTCTGAAGATGATGGGCTTCACCGATGCCCGCCTTGCCACCCTGACGGGGCGGGATGAGGCGCAAATCCGCCGCGCCCGCGTGCGTTTGGGCGTGGTCGCCGTCTTCAAACGCATCGACACCTGCGCCGCCGAGTTTGAGGCGCAGACCCCCTATATGTATTCGACCTACGAGGCCCCCGCGATGGGCGACGTGGAATGCGAAGCCCGGCCTTCGAACGCCAAAAAGGTCGTCATCCTTGGCGGTGGCCCCAACCGCATCGGCCAAGGCATCGAGTTCGACTATTGCTGCTGCCACGCCTGCTATGCGCTGACGGCGGCGGGTTATGAAACCATCATGGTCAACTGCAATCCCGAGACGGTTTCGACCGATTACGACACCTCTGACCGTTTGTATTTTGAACCGCTGACGCTGGAGCATGTGCTGGAAATCCTGCGGGTTGAGCAGGAAAACGGCACCCTGCACGGTGTGATCGTGCAATTCGGCGGTCAAACCCCGCTGAAACTGGCCAACGCCCTGCACGCCGAAGGCATCCCGATCCTTGGCACCACGCCCGACGCCATCGACCTTGCCGAAGACCGTGAGCGGTTCCAGCAACTGCTGCACAAGCTAAACCTGAAACAGCCGCACAACGGCACCGCGCGCAGCCGTGACGAGGCTTTTGCCGTGGCCAAAGATGTCGGTTATCCGCTGGTCATCCGCCCCTCCTTCGTTTTGGGTGGCCGCGCGATGGAGATCATCCGCGACGACGCCCAGCTTGAACGCTATATCCGCACCGCCGTGCAGGTTTCCGGCGACAGCCCGGTTCTGCTCGACAGCTATCTGTCCGGTGCCATTGAGGTTGACGTAGATGCGTTAAGCGACGGTAAATCCGTGCATGTCGCTGGAATCATGGAACATATCGAAGAGGCGGGCGTGCATTCGGGTGATTCGGCCTGCTGTCTGCCGCCGCATTCGCTGACGCCGGAAACCATTGCCGAGTTGAAAGCCCAAACCGTCAGGATGGCGCTGGCCCTGAATGTCGTCGGCCTGATGAACGTGCAATTCGCGATCAAAGACGACGTGATCTATGTGCTAGAGGTCAACCCGCGGGCCTCGCGCACCGTGCCCTTCGTCGCCAAAGCCACCGATTCTGCCATCGCCGCCATCGCCGCCCGTCTGATGGCTGGCGAGCCGATGTCAAACTTCCCGATGCGCGCCGCCTACCCGGCTGGCGTTGGCCCCGACACGCCGCTGCCCTTGGCCGATGCCTTCACCCTGGCCGATCCGATCACGCCTTGGTTCAGCGTGAAAGAAGCCGTCCTGCCCTTCGCCCGCTTCCCAGGTGTGGACCCGGTTCTGGGGCCAGAAATGCGCTCCACTGGTGAGGTGATGGGCTGGGACCGCACCTTCGCGTTGGCGTTCCTGAAGGCGCAAATGGGCGCGGGCGTGATCCTGCCCGAGGCTGGACGCGCCTTCGTGTCGATCAAGGACATGGACAAGACCCCTGCGTTCGCCGCCGCCATGACCGATCTTGTCGCGATGGGATTTGAGGTCGTCGCCACGAAGGGCACCGCCGCCTGGCTGGTGTCGGTCGGGGTTCCGGCGACGCTGGTGAACAAGGTTTACGAAGGCCGCCCGAACATCGTGGACCGACTGAAAAACAACGATATCGCCATGGTGATGAACACCACCGAAGGCACGCAGGCCGTCAGTGACAGCCGCGACATCCGCCGCGTGGCGCTGATGGACAAGATCCCGTATTTCACCACCGCAGCAGCGAGTATTGCGGTGGTCGAGGCGATGAAAGCCCGGGGCGAAGGCTATGGGGTGCGCACACTGCAGGGGTGACGCAACCGCAACACCCCAGTACAGGAAATAGTGTTTCCAAATACTTAAGCCAAAATCGCGCCATAATTTTGACCGTTTCTGCTATGGTTCGCAGGCGTTTCGTTTCGCGTGATTCGTCGCATTTTTATGTATGTAGAGTAGAGGTCAACCATGAAGCGTTTAGTGAAATCAGGAGCGGTCGCAGCAGTTGTAGCCGCACTATCGGCGGGTGTAGCCGCCGCCGCAGTCGTCCACGATGACGGTGCCACAGACTTCAACGGCAAGTATAACGGTGTTGGTCAGTTCGATTACAATTTCTTGGCAACCGGGGGAACGAATAGCATTTCGTTCGATCTCTTTGGTGCCAACAGCATCGATGGCCAAAATGGTTACTACGATCTGTTCACCATCTTGTTGAACGGGGTCGAAGTCTTCGCAGGCTCTTTCAGCATGAGCGGCGGCGGCGACAATGTCGTGACAACCAACATCAACGACTGGACATGGAACACCGTGACCAATCCGGGCGGCTATTTTAGCGGTGGCGTCACCACTGTCTCAGGCCTCGCAACCCTGCTGGATGGCGCAAACGTGTTCAGTGTCCTCTTCACATCGCCAACCGCGACTGACGGCCAGGGTCTGAACGATGAATCCTGGGCGTTGAACAAGCTTGATATCGCGCCGGTCCCGCTGCCGGCAGGCCTGCCGTTGTTGCTGACGGGCCTCGCGGGTATTGGTGCCTTGCGTCTGCGCAAGCGTCAGGCCAAAGCGCTGTAACTGGCTGGATCTGCTGAAAACCGGGCCGCCTTGCAGCGGGCCGGTTTTTTCATGCCGATCTTGCGACGAAGTTTCATCATGCTTAACGCAGTGCAAGTGATTGCCCTGCGCTTGCCATACCGATCAGAAGAGCCGCGCCCAAGGCCACAGGCCTGCGCCGCCGAAAGGCTGAAACCTCACATTGGCACCGCGCGCTGCGTAGGGACGCAAAACGGACGCAGGCGGGACAGACAACACCCGCCGGCCTCCCACTTGACTTTCCCGCCAAAAACCCGCATTGGCCTCGCATCGGAGTGCCCGTGCCGCGTGAGCATGTGTAAGGCCCCGAGACTGGTTCCCACCGCACGCAGGGGTTCCGCGATCGTCACGGCATTGGGCAAGGGCTCGGTGCGAGGGGCCGTCGCTTCCCACTGCCGCCCCCATCCGGGGGTGGAAGGCGGCTGTTGGCTGCCGGAAAGACTGATATGACCACCACGTTCGCCGATCTGGGGCTTTCTGCCACCATATTGAAAGCACTCGAAAAAACCACGCTGAAGATGCCGTCGCCGATTCAGGTGCAGGCGATACCGCACATCATGGCGGGCAAGGATCTGATGGGTCTGGCGCAGACCGGCACCGGCAAGACCGCTGCTTTTGGCCTGCCGCTGCTGCACCGCATCCTGGATCTGGGCCACCCGCCCGCGCCGAAAACCGTGCGCGCACTGATCCTGGCACCCACCCGCGAGTTGGTCGCGCAAATCGCTGATAACCTTGAGGTTTTCACCAAAGGCACCTCGGTCAAGGTTGCCATGGTTGTCGGCGGTGCATCGCTGTTCAAGCAAGCCGAACGGCTGAAGCGCGGCGCGGACATCCTTGTCGCCACCCCCGGCCGTCTGATTGACCTGTTAGAGCGCGGCGATGTGTCGCTGCACGCCACCGGTTACCTTGTGCTGGACGAGGCCGACCACATGCTCGATATGGGTTTCATCCATTCGTTGCGCAAGATTGCCAAGCATATCCCCTTGAAGCGTCAGACACTTCTGTTCTCGGCCACCATGCCGAAGGATATTGAGGAACTGGCCGCAACCTACCTGCAAAACCCGATCAAAGTGCAGGTTGCCCCCCCGGGCAAACCGGTCGAGCGGATTGATCAGGGGGTGCATTACCTGCCCACCGGCGACAAGGCCACGGTGCTGAAAGAGTACCTGTTAAAGCATCCGGGCGAACAGGCGCTGGTTTTTGGGCGCACCAAGCACGGTTCAGAAAAACTTATGAAATTGCTGGTCGCCTGGGGCTTCAAGGCCGGCTCCATCCACGGCAACAAGAGCCAAAGCCAGCGCGACCGCACCCTGACAGAGTTCCGCAAGGCTGAACTCGACGTTCTGGTCGCCACCGATGTGGCTTCGCGCGGGATTGATATTCCGGGTGTGCGCTATGTCTACAATTTCGACATGCCGAACGTGCCGGAAAACTATGTCCATCGCATTGGCCGTACGGCGCGGGCGGGCAAGGAAGGCACGTCGATTTCCTTCTGTGCCCCGGCAGAGATGGGTGAATTGCAAGCCATTGAAAAGCTGCTGAAAAAGCAGATCCCGGTACTGGGTGGCGCACCTTGGGCTGCTGACATTGTGGCCGCGGCCCCGAAGGCAGGCCAGAACCGTGGCCAACGTCCGGCGCAGGGACGTGGCGGTCAAAAGGCAGGTTCGCAGCCCATTCAACGTGCGGCGCCCGGCAAACCCGGCGCGAAACCCATGGCCAAGCCGAAACCGGCAGGCGGCAGCTTTGCCCCACGCCGCGCCGATGGTGCCCCAAAGCCGCGCACCGCTGCCCGCAGCCCGCGCTAAAGCGTCCCCAATATCAAAAGCGCCCGGTTCGGTCCGGGCGCTTTTCATCGGTCCAAGACAGCGTCTTAGCTGACCTCGTCTTCGAGATTGAGCTTCATATCCAGCAGAACCTGTTGAATGGCCAAGGTTTCCCGCAGCATCCGCTTGGCTTCGTTGTTCGAAATCACTCCGTCACCAATCGCCATATTGTATTCAGACATCAGCAAGGCGAACCGCTGCGCCAATGCCACCACGTCCTGATTGACGCCCTTGGATTCGGCATTCCGCTTTTCATGATCATAAGACATCGTGATGCCGCGCAGATCGGCCAAAGCGGCAGTCACATGCGGAAACCGCGACCCGGCCTCCAATTGCGCCACCACGTCAATAGGCATGAAACGGTCGTTATGTTCGTCAGAGTCAGAGTAATATCGGCCCAAAGTGGCCTTGGATTTTCCCGTCAAGGTACAAGCCGCTTCGATCCCGACGTCTTTGACAAGGGCCTCGGTGTGTTTCTTGAGATAGCTCTCGATACTCATGATGCGCCTCCGATTGCCGCATTTTCGCACGCGGGGAATTCATTTCTCCTTTTCCCATTAATGCGCTCGCAACTCTTTGTCATTGATAAAGGTGTGCCGGGCAACCGGAAGCGTAGTGAGTGGTCGGCGTCCCCAGCGCCGGTTTGGGTGGGGGTCCGCCGTGCTTTTGTCCCGTCCGGGGCGGCTTTGGTTTTCTAAGGTCGCGCGGCGGGCCCATAAATTTATGTGATTTATCAGGATGTTGTTTCGGGCTTGGGTGGCACTGACGGCCAGCTGTGGGCCAGCTGCCCTGAATTTTGACCTGCGCCTGCTGTTGCTTTGACAGTCTTGCGGCGCGGCCCTGCCTTGGGATAAATCAGTCTCATGGCAAAACTTTATTTCCACTATTCGACCATGAACGCGGGGAAGTCGACTTCGCTGCTGCAGGCCTCACACAACTATCGTGAGGGCGGGATGGACACCTATCTGATCACAGCGCAGTTTGACAACCGCGCCGGTGAAGGGCGCATCGCGTCTCGCATTGGTATCACCGAGCCTGCCGACACCTTTGCCCCAAACGAGGATATGTTCGAAAAGTTGAAATTGCGGTTTGAGCTTGGCAAGATTGCCTGCGTTTTCATTGACGAGTCGCAATTCCTGACCAAAGCGCAGGTATGGCAACTGGCGCGTACGGTTGATGATCTGGGTGTGCCGGTGATGTGTTATGGCTTGCGGGTGGATTTTCAGGGCAATCTGTTTCCCGGCTCTGCGGCCCTGCTGGCCTGGGCGGATGAGATGCGCGAAGTGCGTACCATTTGTCACTGCGGCAAGAAGGCCAGCATGGTGATCCGGCGCGGTCCCGATGGCCGGGCGCTGCGCGAAGGAGAGCAGGTGCAGATCGGTGGCAACGAAACCTATGTCTCGCTGTGCCGCAGGCACTGGCGTCAGGCGGTGGGCGACTAGGCCGCCGCGCGCGCCCGCAGGGCAATCATCAGGCCGGCCGCGACGATCATCGCCATGCCCAGCACCGCCATGCCACTCAGGGTTTCGCCCCAGATCACCCATGCCCAAAAGGCCGATGCGGGCAGGATCACGTATTCAAACACCGAAACCCGTGTGGCATCGGCCAGCTGATAGGCCCGCACCATCATGCCGACGCCCAGAAGCGATCCGGCCGCCTGTATGAATGTCCAGAACCAGAAGCCGGTCGTCGGCCAGACCGGGCCGCGCTGCAAGAAACCATCCGGTCCGGCAGGCACCGCAACCGGCATCAGGGTCAGCACTGCCATACCCACCGCGCCGATCACCCCAAGGGCGATGAAGAACCCGGCCAACAGGGTTTCCGCGCTTTCCTGCGGGCACCATTTGCGGGTGGCGATGTTGCCCATCGCATACATCGCGCCCGCGATCACTGGCAGCAGCGCAGGCAGCGACGCGCCCGACATGGCCTCTGGCCCCAGCACCAAGACCACGCCTGCAAAGCCCAGCACCACCGCGACAATCCGGAACGGCCCGATCTGCTCGCTGTAAGCAAGGCGCGAGATCAGCAGCACGAAAATCGGCGCGGTGAACAGCCCAGCCGCCACCAAAGCCACCGGCAGAAACGCCAGCGCGCCAAAATAGATCACCATCGCCAACCCGTGAATGGTTGACCGCGCCATCACCGCCCGCAGATCGACAGGGCGCAACCGCAGCCCCAACGGCACCGCCAACAGGCCCAGCAAAACCATTGCCATGGCCGTGCGGGTAAAGTGGAATTGCCACAGCCCGGCCTCGGCGGCGATCACCCGCACATAGTTGTCGGTATAGCCGATGATCACCGCGTAAATCAGGATAAGCCCCGCCGCTTGCAAGGTTTTGTCCGGGGGCGTTGCCATTGTGTGATCCTGGATGATGTGCAGCCAAGGAACCGCGAGAGCGGTTGAATATCGCGCTGAAAAACGACATCTGAAGGACAAGCGGCGCATCTCGCGCAGGTTTTTGGTTGCCGACCTTCCCGGCAGCTGTTTTTGGCCCGGTCGGCGCGGGGCCAAAGTGAATTGCTTCAGGTTTGCTTGGCAAAGATGGCCACAACCTGATCTCAGGCGGTGACCGCCTCCGCATTGTGAACGCCGTGACCATCGGCTAACCTTTGACCAGCAACCAAGGGGCCACCGCCGCGCAATGACCGCGCTCAAGAAATATCAACGGCTGGAAAGCTCTGGCCTGTGGCGCGACCACCCCGAAGCGCAACTGCGCGAGGTGGTGGTTGGCCTGCGTGATGCCACGCTGATCCTGTCCGATCCCAAGACCGAGATGGCTTTGGCGCAATGGTCTTTGCCCGCTCTGGCGCGGCTGAACACCGGTGGGTTTCCCGCGCTGTTCGGACCCGGCGATGATGGCACCGAAACAGTCGAGATTGACGACCCAGAGATGATCGCAGCCCTGGAAACCGTGCGCGGTGCGCTGGAACGCCGCCGTCCGCGCAAGGGTCGGCTGCGCGGGGCGATCTTCGGCGGTGGCCTGGTGATGGCGGCGGCGCTGGCAGTGTTCTGGCTGCCGGGCAAACTGGTGACCTACACCGCCGCCATGTTGCCCCCGGCCACCCGCGCCGATCTGGGTGCCATGACTTTGTCAGACCTGACCAAACTGACCGGCTCCCCCTGTGCCAGCAAACCGGGGCTGGCCGCCGCCGAGGCGCTGGCAAGGCGGCTGGACCCTGCGGTGCCGCCGACGGTGGTGATCCTGCGGGACGGCTTGCTGCAGCCCCTGGCACTGACGGGGGACATCGTGGCACTGCCTGCGCAGTTGCTCGAACAGGCGGATGGCCCGGATGCCATCGCGGGCTATATTCTGGCGGAACGCCAGCGCGCGCAGATCCAGGATCCAACCCGCGTTCTGCTGCAGCACGCGGGCCTATGGGCGAGCGTGCAACTGCTGGCCAGCGGCGCCTTGCCTGCCGAAGCGCTGCAGGGCTATGGTCAAAGCCTGTTGGCGCAGACCCCGCTTGCCCTTGCCAACGAGCCCCTGCTGGCCGGGTTCAAGGCAGCGGGTATTGCGGCCTCACCCTATGCTTATGCCTTGGACCCGTCGGGCGAGTCGACGCTGCCGTTGATAGAGGCCGACCCCTTGCCGGCCGGGTCCAATCCGTCGGTGCTGGACGATGCCGGTTGGCTGGAGTTGCAGGCCATTTGCTTTTAGAGCGGGCTTTTTGCCATCTGATTCAGCTTGAAAGAAACCCAAGACCAGATGGGCCGGTGACTGTTGCCGGCGGCTTGCCGTTTTGTCACGCGACACCGCGCATGAAAAAGCCCCCCGGCAGAACCGGAGGGCCAAGGGACGTATCACCCGATCAGCGCAGGAAGGCGTCGCCAAACCCTGCATTGCGGGCCATCGACAGGGCTGCTTGCGCATCCGCCGCCGATCCAAACGGCCCCGCCAGAACAATCTCCAGCGCCTTGCCGCCCTTATTCAATTTGCTTTTTGCCACCGGAAGGCCCAGTGCCTGCAACCGCTGCGCAGCACCGCTGGCATTGGCGGGCACGCCAAAGGTGCCAACCTGCAGCCAAACCCTGCCGCCGGACTTTGCGCGCGGTTGCACCGGTTCCGTCGGCGCGTTGCGGGTCGCGACGCTGACCGTCTTGCCCATTTTCTTCGTGGCCTTGTTGGTCACCAGTTGCGCCGGAACCTCTTGGGTCCAGATCTGGTCTTGCGCGGCCTGGCCTTCGGCGGTGCCACGGCCCCGGTGCGGGTTCAGCCGGTCATCGGTCCATGCGGCCCTGTAGCCGCGCGGCATTGCGGGGGCAGGTGCGGCGGCATGGTCTTGGGTCGCGGCTCTGCCGTGCCCGGTCGGTCCAGAGGCGACGACCTGCGGGATATCCAACGACGCCCCAACCCGTGATCCGTCAGCATATATCGGCGGACGCCAACCCTCCAGGGTGCCGTCACCGCGGGTGCAAACCACCGCCGTGCCACCGTTGCGCAGCGTCACCCGTTGCGCCACCGGAGCCGAGCTGTAGCAGCCAATCTTGCCCTGCGGCACGCCATTGCCGGAAGCCACTTCATACAAAGGACTTGGGGCGGCTTGCACCATGGGTGCAGTCTTGGCCACAACGACCGGCGCCACGAACACCGGGCGAGCTTGCGGCAGGCTGGCAATCGTTGCCATCGGTGCCTTGGCAGCGGGCCGTGCCACAGGGGCCACTTCGGCCATCACCGCCGGAGCTTTGTCACCTGGCGCCACCGCGGGCATGTCATCCGCCATTTCGATGGGTGCGCGAATGGTTCCGGTTGGCGGAAAGCCGCACAGCGCCTTGCGATTGCTGCTGACCCGAGGCACCCATGTCGCCCGCCCGCCATAACCGGCCTTCAAGAAGACGCAGCCACGGCTGTCGACATATTGCTGCCCGGTGAATCCGGCAGGCGGATTTTCGGCGGGACCGCCGATTTGGGCAACAGTCTGCGCATTCACACTGTAGGAACCCACAATCGCCGCAAACACGACGACCGATAAAACTTTCAACCGCATAGACTACCCCCGAGTAGCTTTGCGGCCAGAATGCGTCAGGATTGTTTCCGAGTAAAGGGGTCAGGCCTTTATTTAGTGCCAAACATGCGATCGCCCGCATCCCCTAGCCCCGGAACGATATATCCATGGTCGTTCAGATGGCTGTCTACTGCCGCTGTGACGATTGGAACATCCGGATGGGCCTCTTTCATGCGGGCAATGCCCTCAGGCGCGGCCAGCAGGCACAAAAACCGGATGTTCTTCGCACCTGATTGTTTCAAAAGCGCAATCGCTGCCACGGATGAATTCCCGGTGGCCAGCATCGGATCGACCACGATTGAAATCCTCTCCTCCAGATGGTCGGGCAGTTTGCAGTAGTATTGCACCGGTTGCAGTGTTTCCGGATCGCGGTACAATCCGACAAAGCCCACCCGCGCCGCCGGGATCAATTCCAGGATTCCATCCAACAGTCCGTTGCCCGCCCGCAGAATCGAAATCAGCGCCAGTTTCTTGCCATCAATCGTCGGCGCGTCCATCGGCTCTATCGGCGTCTCAATCCGCTTGGTGGTCATTGGCAATTCGCGCGTCACCTCATAGGCCAGCAGCAGGCTGATCTCGCGCAGCAGTTTGCGAAAACTGGCGGTCGAGGTGTCCTTTTCGCGCATCAGAGTCAGCTTGTGCTGCACCAAAGGGTGCGCAACGACGGTCAGATGATCCAGCATGGCCTACTCCAGCAGATTCAGAATTCGGGTCTTGGTATCGGCGTCACAAAAAGCCGCGTCAAGCGAGCTGCGGGCGATCTTCTGGAAAACCCCCTCGTCCCAGTCAAAGGCACGGTGCAGCATCTCATATTCCCGCGCCATGGTGGTGTGGAAAAACGGTGGGTCGTCGGTGCTGATTGTCACCTTGACGCCCCGGTTGAACATCTCGCCAATCGGATGGGCGCGGAAATCCGGGTAAATACCCAGCGCGACATTCGATCCCGGACAGACCTCCAGCACCACGCCGCGTTCGGCGATTTCCTCCACCAGCGCCATATCCTCAATCGCGCGCACCCCGTGGCCGATGCGTTCCGCGCCCAGATCGTTCAGCGCCGCGCGCACCTCATCCGGGCCGTTCCACTCGCCCGCATGCGCCGTGATCCGCAACCCCGCCTCGCGCGCGGCGTCAAAGGACCACAGAAAATCCTTCAACTGACCTGACCGCTCATCCCCGGCAATGCCAAACCCGGTGATGAAACCGCCCGCCGTCTCAGCCGCACACCGCACGGTCTGCCGCGCCTTTTCTGGACCGAAATGCCGGATACAGGTGACAATCCCGCGCAGAGTGATGCCAAAATCCGCCTCGGCCTTGGCCGCCGCCTCTTGAATGGCATGCAGATATTCCCGCCAAGCGCCCAGATCGCGCCCACCACAAAAATCGGGCGACAGGAAGGTTTCCGAATACACCACACCACTGGCCGCACTTTGCTCCAGCACCGCCAGCGTCAGCCGGTAGAAATCCTCGGGCCGCTGCAAGGTGGTGCAAGCCGCCTCATAAACCTTCAGAAAATTCCAGAAGTCCGTAAACCGATAACTGCCATCCTCATTGAATATCCCCGAGATATCGAGCTTCTTTTCCTGCGCCAGCCCCCGGATAAAGCCGGGCGGCGCCCCACCCTCCAGATGCAAGTGCAACTCAACCTTCGGCATTTGATTCAAATTTTCCATCCTCTCTGCCCAAATATCCTGGGGTCCGGGGCAAAGCCCCGGCAGTCAATCATAGAAACGACCGCCCCAAACCCTGCCCCGCAACCCCCAGATGCGCCGCCACACTCGCCGCCACATCGACAAACCCGCACAGGCCCAAAGCCCCCACCCCCACGCCCGCGCACAAAACCGGCACCCGTTCGCGCGTATGTTCCGTACCGCGAAACGTCGGGTCATTGCCATGATCGGCGGTGAAGATCACCAGATCGCCCGGCCTGATCCGCGCCAGCAACGCCCCCACGCGCCCGTCAAACCACTCCAAAGCCCGCGCATAACCCGGCACATCGCGGGGATGGCCGTACAGGCTGTCAAACTCGACAAAGTTGGCAAAGGTCAAGGAACCTTCTTCAGCCTCGGCCAGCAAGCGGTCCAGATGATCGAAAAGATCAGCGTCGCATTTGCCCTTCCACAACCGCCCGACGCCCTTCATCGAGAAGATATCACCAATCTTGCCAATCGCATGGGTGTTGCGCCCCGCCCCCGCCACCCAATCCAGCAAGGTCGGCCCCGGCGGGTCCATCGCGTAGTCATGGCGGTTGGCGGTGCGCCGGAACGCCCCCGGCCCGCCTGTGAACGGTCGCGCAATCACCCGGCCCACCTTCAGGCCATGCAGATATGGGGCCAGATCCTGACAGAGCTTCAACAACCGCTCCAACCCGAAGGCCTCTTCATGCGCGGCAATCTGGAACACAGAATCCGCCGAGGTGTAGCAAATCGGCCAACCCGTGCGCAGATGTTCGGCGCAGTGCTGCGCGATGATCGGCACGCCAGAGGCATGACAATTGCCCAAAATCCCCGTGGTTCCCGCCAACCGACAGACCAGCGCCACCAGATCATCCGAAAACGCCGGCACAGTGTCGGGGAAATAGGTCCAGTCCCAGGGCACCGGCACCCCCGCCAATTCCCAATGCCCCGAAGGCGTGTCCTTGCCGCGCGACACTTCCGTCGCCGCCCCCCAGCGCCCCGAGGGCACAGCCCCCAACCCCGGCACGGTCAATCCTGACGCCAGCAAAACCGCCGCCCCCAGCCCCAGCCCGTCCAAATGCGGCACCCGCAACGGCCCCGCGCGGCCCTGATCGGCAAGACCCCCGGCACAGGCCTGCGCGATATGGCCCAAGGTATTCGCCCCCGCGTCGCCGAACGCCGCCGCATCCGGCGCGCCGCCAATACCCACCGAATCCATCACCACCAAAAACGCGCGTGCCATTCAGGCAATCCTCTTGATGATCAAATCCGGATCCGGCGGGGCCACGGCCGCCATCACATAGGCCGCCTGCACCGCTGCAACAGCCTGATCCGCCATGCTTTCCGTCGCCGCATGCACCATGCACAGCGGATCGCCCGCGCCAATATCCTCGCCAATCCCTGCCAGATCGGACAACCCGACCGAAGGGTTCACGCGGTCGCCCTCGCGCTGCCGCCCGCCGCCCAGCCCCACAACCGCCAGCCCCAGCATCTGCCCGTCAATGGTTTGCACAAATCCCGGCCTCAAACTGGGCACCTCACGGATCACCGTCGCCGCAGGCAAGCGGTCTGGCCAGCGCTCCACAAAATCAAGCGGACCGCCCTGCGCCGCCACCATGCGGCCAAACCACTCCGCCGCCGCCCCCGATTCCAGCGCCTGCTCGATCCGCCCGGCCCCATCAGCGGCATCCGCCGCCAGCCCGCCGAGCGCCAAAGCCTCACCGCCCAGCGCCATGGTGATGTCCCACAGGGCCGCGTTCACCGAAGTGCCGGTCAACGTCTCCATCACCTCGATCACTTCCAGCGCATTGCCCGCCGCCGTGGCCAAAGGCTGCGACATATCGGTGATCAAGGCGGTGGTCATGCAGCCCGCCCCCTGCGCCGCCCCAACCAAAGTCCGCGCCAAAGCCTCGGCATCGGCCAGCGTTTTCATGAACGCGCCAGAGCCACATTTCACATCCAGAACAAGCGCTTCCAGACCCGCCGCCAGCTTTTTCGACAAGATTGAGGCGGTGATCAGATCCATCGATTCGACCGTCCCCGTCACATCGCGCACCGCGTACAAGCGCCGGTCGGCGGGGGCTATTTCTGACGAAGCCGACACGATGGCACAGCGCGTTGCCTTCAATTGCGCCCGCAACTGATCCTCGCTCAAACCGGTCTTGAACCCCGGTATCGCCTCCAGCTTGTCCAGCGTGCCGCCAGTGTGCCCCAGGCCCCGCCCCGAAATCATCGGCACATAGGCGCCACATGCGGCCAAAGCCGGGGCCAGCATCAGCGACACGCAATCGCCGATCCCGCCTGTGGAGTGTTTGTCCAAGACCGGGCCGGGCATATCCCACTGCAGCACATGGCCGCTGTCCCGCATCGCACAGCTCAAAGCCACCCGCCCCGCCTCACCCAACCCTTTCAGCTGCACCGCCATCGCGAACGCCCCGGCTTGCGCATCCGAAACCGCACCATCGGCCAGTCCGCGCGCAAACCATTGCAATTCCGCGGCGCTCGGCACCTCTCCCTCGCGCAGCTTGACGATGATGGCGCGGGCGTCCATCACGCCTTGTCCATATGGGCGGCGGTGAACACGCCGGGCAGCAGTTCCGCCACCGTCAACGACCGCTGCTTGCCGTCAGTGGTACACAGCGTCACGCGCACATCCTGCGCCGCGAACTCGGCAATCTTCTGTCGACAGCCACCACAGCACGGCACCGGCTCGGGGCTGTCCGCGATCACGAAAATCTCGGCAATCCGGCTGTCCCCCGCCGCAATCATCGCCGCAATCGCCCCGGCCTCGGCGCAAGTGCCTTCGGGATAGGCGACATTCTCAACATTGCAGCCCTGATGCACCCGGCCTTCAACTGACAGGATCGCCGCCCCCACCAGAAATTTCGAATAAGGCGCATAGGCGCGCAGACGCACTTCGGTCGCCGCTTGCAGCAAGTTCATCACAGCCTCACGTTTTTGACCATCCGGTTCATAAGTGTGATGCGCCCGTGCCCAAAGCGCAAGCACCGCGCAACCGCTCCAATTTGACTAAAATTTGCGTTTCATCTGTCTCTAAATATCCCGGGGGTCCGGGGGCTGGCCCCCGGCACCACTGCAACAGACCTACATGACCAGGGTCGCGGGGTTCCCCGGCAAAGACACTTCCATCAGCAACAGATCCGCCGAACACTCCGCATAGCGCGTCGCCAGCCCCGGCGGGATCACAAAGGCGTCGCCCGGCGACAGGCGGTACGGTTCCTTGCCCTCGCCCTCCAACGTCATCTCTCCGGCCATCACGAAACTGAACAGGATATCCCCCGCGTGCCGGGTCCAGGGCGCCATCCCCATCGGCCGCGCCACCATCACCGACGCAACCCCCTTGGTGTTGGCGTTGATCGTGGTGTCGCGCGCTTCGAACCCCGGAATGCGGAACGGCGCAAAGGCGCCCGTCGACCCGATGTTGTGAACAAAGCGTTGACCGTCCCATTCCCGTTCCGGGCGAAACGCAGCGGTTGGCAGCGTCATCTCATGGTCGATCTCGGTGACATGCTCGGCCGGAACCCCGATTTCCACCACCTGCACGCCTTCGGAATGCAGCACCTTGTGACGGATACCGGGCGGCTGGATAAAACAGTCTCCGGCCTGAATACGCAGGATATCCCCTTGATCTTCATACAGAACATCCACCCAGCCCGCGACGCAGAAGATCAGCTGAAACCCGACCTTATGGAAATGCACCATGTCCGGCACCGGGCCATCGGGCACGCGGATGTGACTGGCTATCATCGCCCCGCCCAGCCGTGTCGGGATCAGATCGCGGTATTCCATCCCGGCGCGGCCAATCACCCAAGGCGCCTGATCCGCCAACCGCCGCACCACAAAGGCATGCGCGGTTGCAGGCAGGATCAGGGCTGGGTTCAATTCGTCCACCTCCACCACCGTGCCACCGGGGGCGGTTTGCAACCCACGCGGCGGCGCATCGCCATCGGTCAAAATCCGCAGATGCCCCGCTGCGGCCACATGGCCCGCATCCAGCCGCAACCGCAGCCCATGGCCCGACAACACCGCCACGGCCGGATTGTCCGCCGGATAAATCATGTCCAGCCGCATCCCCAAGCCTTTGGTAAAAAACGGCAAATCTCCGCGCAAGTCGGTTGTTGGCAACAAAATCTCGGCGATGGTCTGGGCCATGGCATTCCCCCAATTTTTCGGCAAGACTGCTGTGCGGTTGCCTGATTTGCAAGCAGGGCCGAAAAGACATTGGGAAAACCCGCAGTTGGCGCAATCCCCAAGATGGTTTAAGGCTAAACCAAATATTGCCGGAGGGGCTTATGGACGAGGCACGCAACGACAACACCCGGCAGGCGGCGCTGGATTATCACGAATTTCCGAAACCGGGAAAGCTGGAAATCCGCGCGACCAAGCCGCTGGCCAATGGCCGCGACCTTGCCCGCGCCTATTCGCCCGGCGTGGCCGAAGCCTGTCTTGAGATCAAGGCCGATCCCGCCACCGCCTCGCGCTACACCTCGCGCGGCAATCTGGTGGGGGTTGTGACCAACGGCACCGCTGTCTTGGGCCTTGGAAACATTGGCGCTTTGGCATCGAAGCCGGTGATGGAGGGCAAGGCGGTCCTGTTCAAGAAATTCGCCAACATCGACTGTTTCGACATCGAATTGAATGAACCCGACCCCTACAAACTGGCCGATATCGTCTGCGCGCTGGAGCCGACCTTTGGTGCGATCAATCTGGAAGACATCAAAGCGCCGGAATGTTTCATCGTTGAACAAATCTGCCGCGAGCGGATGAAGATCCCGGTGTTCCACGACGATCAACACGGCACGGCGATTGTGGTGGGGGCCGCTGCCACCAACGCGCTGCATGTGGCGGGCAAGAGTTTCGCTGATATCAAGGTTGTCTCCACCGGCGGCGGGGCGGCGGGCATTGCCTGCCTGAACATGCTGCTGAAACTGGGGGTCAAACGCGAAAACGTCTGGCTTTGTGACATAGACGGGTTGGTTTACCACAGTCGGCCCTCGGAAACCTCGGCGCAAAAGGCGGCTTTTGCCCAAGGCACCACGCCCGCAACTGTGGCCGATGTGATCACCGGCGCAGATCTGTTTCTGGGGCTGTCCGGTCCCGGCGTTCTGACCGCAGACATGGTCGCCAGAATGGCCAGCCGCCCGATTGTCTTCGCCCTTGCCAACCCCAACCCGGAAATCCTTCCGTCCGAAGTTCTGGCCGTGGCCCCCGATGCCATCATGGCCACAGGGCGCAGCGATTTTCCCAATCAGGTCAACAACGTGCTGTGTTTTCCCTTCATCTTTCGTGGTGCGCTGGACGTCGGGGCCACCACCATCAACGCCGAGATGGAGCTGGCCTGCATTGACGGTATCGCCGCGCTTGCCCGCGCCACCACCAGCGCCGAGGCCGCCGCCGCCTACAAGGGCGAGCAACTGACCTTTGGCGCGGATTATCTCATCCCGAAACCTTTCGACCCGCGCCTGATCGGCGTGGTCGCCAGTGCTGTGGCCCGTGCCGCGATGGAAACCGGGGTTGCCACCCGTCCGATTGCCGATATGGACGCCTACCGCGAAAAGCTGAACGGGTCAGTGTTCAAATCCGCGCTGATCATGCGCCCGGTGTTCGAGGCCGCAGCCCAAGCCACCCGCCGCATCATCTTTGCGGAAGGCGAAGATGAACGCGTGCTGCGCGCCGCCAACGCCATGCTGGAGGAAATGACGGATAAACCAATCCTGATCGGCCGCCCCGAGGTCATCGCCACCCGCTGCGAGCGCGCGGGCCTGCCGATCCGCCCCGACAAGGACTTTGAAATCATCAACCCCGAAAGCGACCACCGCTATCGCGACTACTGGGGATCCTACCATGAATTGATGGCCCGCCAAGGTGTTACTCCAGATATTGCGCGTGCGGTGATGCGCACCAACTCGACTGCCATTGCCGCCATCGCCGTGCATCGCGGCGATGCCGACAGCATGATCTGCGGCACCTTCGGGCAATATCTGTGGCATCTGGGCTATGTCCGCCAGATTCTGGCGCGCGGTGGTCTGCATCCACAGGGGGCACTGTCGCTGATGATCCTTGAGGATGGCCCGCTGTTTGTGGCCGACACTCAGGTCAACCCGATCCCGACGCCCGAGCAGATCGCGCAAACCATCATCGGGGCCGCCCGTCACGCCCGCCGCTTTGGCGTCGCCCCCAAGGTGGCGCTGTGCAGCCATTCCAACTTTGGCAATCTGGACAGCGACTCGGGGAGACGCATGCGCGCCGCGTTGGAGATCCTTGACGCCCGCGAATGCGACATCGAGTATGAAGGCGAAATGAGCGCCGACGCGGCCCTTGACCCAGAACTGCGCGCCCGCATTTTCCCCGGTTCGCGCCTGCACGGGGCGGCAAACATTCTGGTCTTCGCCTATACCGATGCCGCCAACACTGCCCGCAATATGCTGAAACTCAAGGCCGGGGGGTTGGAGGTTGGTCCGATCCTGATGGGCATGGGCAACCGTGCCCATATCGTGACGCCCTCGATCACCGCGCGGGGGTTGTTGAACATCTCGGCGCTGGCAGGCACGCCTGTGGCGCATTACGGATAGAAAGACTTCGCAAACCCGTCCCGACGGGTTTGCAAACTTGAGTTTGTTTCAATGAAACCTACATAAACGCAGCAAGTTTGCAAAAATTTGCCGTCCTTTCTGCCACGTTTCTGCAAACTTATTGTCGCAGGTCCCTGCGCAGGATCGTAACATCATTGCGCGACTCAGCCCCAGCCGCATAAGGGGTCCAAAGCTTTGGAGGAGGCAAACCATGGGCTACCGTGAGGTTTACGCTGGCTGGAAAGCAGACCCGGAACGGTTCTGGATGGAGGCCGCGCAAGGCATTGATTGGGTCACGCCACCCAGCCGCGCGCTGAACGACAGCCGCGCGCCGCTTTATGAATGGTACACCGATGCCATGGTCAACACCTGCTGGAACGCGGTGGACCGGCATGTCGAGGCCGGGCGCGGCAACCAACTGGCGATCATCCATGAAAGCCCGGTGACACGTTTGCGCAAAGGAATCACCTACAAGGAATTGCAAACCCGGGTGGCCAGCCTAGCGGGCGCGCTGCGCGACAAGGGCGTCGGCAAGGGCGACCGCGTCATCATCTACATGCCGATGGTCCCCGAAGCGCTGGAGGCGATGCTGGCCTGCGCCCGTCTGGGGGCGATCCATTCGGTGGTGTTTGGTGGCTTCGCGGCCAATGAACTGGCAGTGCGGATCGACGATTGCACCCCCAAGGCGATCATCGCCGCCAGCTGTGGCATCGAGCCGTCGCGTGTGGTGCACTACAAACCACTGTTGGACGCCGCCATCACCATGGCCACCCACAAGCCCAGCTTTTGTGTGATCTTGCAGCGCGAACAAGAGGTTGCCAATCTGACCCCCGGTCGCGATTTTGCATGGCACACCTTCCAGTATGGCGTGAAACCAGCCGACTGCGTGCCGGTGTCGGGCGATCATCCGGCCTATATCCTTTACACATCCGGCACCACTGGCGCACCCAAGGGCGTCGTGCGCCCTACCGCGGGCCATCTGGTGGCGCTGAACTGGACCATGAAAGCCATCTACGATTGCGGGCCGGGCGATGTGTTCTGGGCCGCAAGTGATGTCGGCTGGGTCGTCGGTCACAGCTATATCTGCTACGCGCCGCTGATCGCGGGCTGCACGACAATCGTGTTCGAGGGCAAGCCGGTGGGAACCCCCGATGCGGGCACCTTCTGGAGGGTGATTGCCGAGAACAAGGTGAAATCCTTCTTCACCGCCCCCACCGCCCTGCGCGCGATCAAGCGCGACGATCCCGAGGGCCTGTTGGTCAAAGACCACGCGATGAAGCACTTGAAAGCCCTGTATCTGGCGGGCGAACGGGCCGACCCCGACACCATCCTGTGGGCGCAGCGGCATTTGAACGTGCCGGTGATAGATCACTGGTGGCAGACCGAAACCGGCTGGGCCATCGCCGCCAACCCGATGGGGATCGAAGCCCTGCCGGTGAAGATCGGCTCGCCGTCTGTCGCCATGCCCGGCTATGAGGTGCAGATCCTGGATGAAGGGGGCCACCCCGTCGCCGCCGACCAATTGGGCGCGATTGCGATCAAACTGCCGCTGCCGCCGGGCACCTTGCCCACGCTCTGGAATGCCGATGACCGCTTCAAGAAAAGCTATCTGCATCATTTTCCGGGTTTTTATGAAACTGGCGATGCGGGCTATGTCGACGCGGACGGGTATCTTTACATCATGGCGCGTACCGATGACGTGATCAACGTCGCGGGGCACCGCTTGTCGACCGGCGCGATGGAAGAGGTTCTGGCGGGCCACAAGGACGTCGCCGAATGCGCCGTGATCGGGGTGGCCGACGCGCTGAAAGGCCAAAGCCCGGTTGGCTTTTTGTGCCTGAACAAGGGCGTCAACCGGCAAGCCGCTGATGTGGTGGCCGAATGCGTCAAGCTGATGCGTGAGAAAATCGGACCCGTCGCCGATTTCAAGCGCGCGGTGGTGGTGGACCGGCTTCCGAAAACCCGGTCCGGCAAGATTTTGCGCGGCACCATGGTGAAGATTGCCGATGGCACCGCCTGGAAAATGCCCGCCACAATCGACGATCCGGCAATCCTGGATGAGATCACGGCAGCGCTGCAAACCTTGGGCTATGCCAAGGTTTGACCGGCTTGCAATCAACATGGCGGCTGGACATCGCCGCCATGTTGCGTAACCTCATTTTGCATGACCTGCCCTGTTTCATCCGCCCTTGACCCCGCTTGCACGCCGCCTTTCGGGTGCGGAAATCAGGCATGACCTCGCCCGTCGCAGCCCGCATTGGCGACGCTGATGCATCCACGGTGTTGGTCCCGCGTGACGCTCCGGATTTTTCATTGCTGGGACATGATCTGCGCGCGGCGCTGTCAGAGGTGATCGGTGGTCTGCGGCTGGTTGATGTCACAAGACTGGATGTCGGCAACCGGCTGAAAATCGCCCGGACCAGTGCGGCGGGCGAAGCGCTGTCGCTGCTGCTGGAGCAGGCCTTGGCGATCATGCTGGGGGAAACGGCCGCAGAGGCCCCGGCACAGGGTCCCCTGCAAACCGAGCGCCTGCTGGACAGCATCCGGTTGCGCTGGCAAGGGCGGGCCGGTGACACTGGCCTGTCGTTTCTGCTTGAGGCAGATGATCTGCCGCCGCAATTGCGCATGGATGCGGCCCTGTTGGAACGGGTGCTGTCGAACCTGTTGGGCAATGCGATGAAATTTGCCGCCACAGGCACCGTCACCTGTCGGATCAGCCAGTCGGCTGGCAGGCTGGCTATTCGCGTCACGGATGAAGGCCCGGGTTTTCCAGAAAACGCGCTGCCCCGGCTGTTTCACGTCCACAACCGTCCTGAAAATGCGACCAAGCCCGGCAGCGGTCTGGGGCTGCACATTGTGAACGACATGGTGAGCCGCGCCGGTGGCAGCCTCACCGCGCGCAACCGTCCCAAAGGCGGCGCAGAAGTTGCGGTCGATCTGCCCCTGCCCGACCTCTTTGACCAGCCGGGTGCCGCCGCACTGGCCACACCGGACCTCAGCCACTGCCGGATTCTTGTGGCTGACGACTCTGCGACAAACCGTCTGATTTTGCAGCAATTTCTGGGTCAAATGGGGGCAGAAGTCGCGGTTGCAACAGACGGCGTCGAAGCCGTCGGACGACTGGAGCGGGAAAGATTTGACCTGCTGGTGGTTGATATTGAAATGCCCCGCATGTCGGGTCTGGATCTAATAAAGCACCTGCGCGGCGTGACAGGGCCTTTGTCTTTTCTGCCGATCCTGGCAGTGACTGCGCATACAGACGCCGTGCAACACGCGGCCATACTGGCAGCGGGCGCGCAGATCACCCTGGTCAAACCCATCCTGTGCCCGGGCACGCTGGGTGTGGCTGTGACAACGGCTTTGGCCGCAACGGCACTGCCTGACATCGACCCGGTGCAGTTTGATCGACTTCTGATCATGGCGGGCCCGCTGACCGCTGCAGAATTGCTGCGGCGCATGCTGGAGGATCTGCGCCGCGCGGAACACCGCCTGACCCTGGCGCAAGACGGTCCCGATTGGGCGGGCATCCGCGCCCAGACCCATGTGCTGATGGCGCTGGCCGGAACCCTCGGTGCCCAAAAGCTGCAATGTCTGGCGCAAGAGTTGAACACCATCGCCCATCAGGATGTCCGCCCGCCGGGCGCGCTGCAGCCGCTGTGCCAGCACACACTTGCGGCCTTGCGCCGCATGATCCAATACATCGCGGCCAAGACCGGCACCGCCGAGGCAAACCCATGACCGCCGCCAACACCCGCTCGCCCATCCTGTTGATCGAAGACACCCCGTCGCTGTTGCTGCTGTACCGGTCTGTGCTTGCCACCGCCGGGCATCAGGTGATCACCGCCACCTCGGCCGCCGAAGGCATGTCGGCCTTTCAAAACGCCAATCCCCGGCTGGTGGTGTTGGATATTGTTCTGCCCGATCGCGACGGTCTTGACCTGATGCAGGACTTCTTGCAACTGCGTCCGGACACCAAGGTCATCGTGATGACCGCGCATGGCTCGATCAACAAGGCGGTCGAGGCGATGCGGGCCGGCGCGCATGAATTTCTGGTCAAACCCTTTGACGAAACGCGCTTTTTGAACGCTGTGACCAACGCAGGCGGCGCGGCACCCAAGCGCAACCCTGCGCGCGCGCCGACCTTGGCGCAGGCAGGGGCACCAGCGCAGGCGGGGGCGCCGCCACCTGTCCCGGCTTTGAACAACACCACGTTCATCGGCAGTTCTGACGCCATGCAGCGCATCCACAGCATGATCACCTCGGTTGCGCGCTCGATGGCCACCGTGTTCATCACCGGCGAAAGCGGCACCGGCAAAGAGCTGTGCGCGCTGGCGGTGCATGGCAATTCGCCCCGCGCCAATGGGCCTTTCATTGCGCTGAACTGTGGGGCAATCCCGCAAGACCTGCTGGAATCCGAAGTGTTCGGCCATATGAAGGGCAGCTTCACCGGCGCAATTTCCGACAAGCCGGGTGCGGCGGCGGCGGCGGATGGCGGCACGCTGTTTCTGGACGAAATTTGCGAAATGGCCCCGGCACTGCAGACCAAGCTGCTGCGGTTCTTGCAAACCTCAACCGTGGTGCCGGTGGGGGCCACCCGCCCGCGCAAGGTGAATGTGCGCATCGTCTGCGCCACCAACCGCGACCCGATGGACGCGGTGCGGCGCGGCCAGTTTCGCGAGGACCTGTTCTACCGGCTGTTCGTGGTGCCCATCCACATGCCGCCGCTGCGGGATCGCACTGAGGACGTCATCGAAATTGCCGAAGCCGCCCTGGCACGCTTTGCGCAGGAAGAGGGCAAGGAATTCGAACGCCTGGACCCGGTCGTGCGGGATCTGTTCCGCCGTCTGCCTTGGCCGGGCAATGTGCGGCAGGTGCTCAACGTCATTCGCAATATCGTGGTGCTGCACGAAGGCGGCGCTGTCACCCCGGACATGCTGCCCGAAAACCTGTATCTGCAAGCCGAGGACCGACTGGCCGACGTGCCACTGGAACCACGGATCAACGACAGCAAAGCCGATCTGGAAAGCCTGCTGGATCGCCCGCTTGCGCAGGTGGAGCGTTTGGTGATCGAAGCCACTTTGGCACGGCACGGCGGATCCGTCCCCAAGGCCGCGCGGGTGCTGGAACTGTCGCCTTCCACGCTTTATCGCAAGATCGAAGGTTGGGCGAAGGGGTAGGCGCAGTCTTCAAAGATTTCGCCCGGTTTTCCGGGTAAAAACGGGGCCGCTTCAGGCGAATTGCTCGACGATCAGCCGTTCTTCCAGACCATGCCCCGGATCGAACAGGATGCGATGCCGGATCTTTGGTTCTGACCGGATTTCCACCATCACCACATCCAGCACCGGGCGGCTGTCAGCGTCGGCGCGCACCGGGCGCTTGTCGGGTTCCAGCACATCAAACCGCACCACCACCGACTTCGGCAACAGCGCCCCCCGCCAGCGCCGGGGCCGAAACGCCGCCATCGGTGTCAGCGCCAGCACATCCGACCCGATTGGCAAAATCGGACCATGCGCCGAATAATTATAGGCGGTCGATCCGGCGGGCGTCGCCACCAACGCGCCATCGCAAACCAGTTCTTGCAGCCGCACCTTGCCGTCCACCGATATGCGCAGTTTGGCCGCCTGTGGACCCGCTCGCAACAATGACACCTCGTTGATCGCCAGACTTTCCGTCACCGCGCCATCCGCCGACACCGCGCGCATCGCAAGTGGGTTGATCACCGCCTCTTCCGCCGCGATCAGCCGGGCAGACAGATCATCCACGGAAAAGATATTCATCAAAAAGCCGACTGTGCCGCAATTCATCCCGTAAACCGGCAGGTCAAGCGTCTGGACCTCATGCAGGGTTTGCAGCATGAACCCATCCCCCCCCAAAGCCACCACCACATCGGCCGCTGCGGTATCGTGCTGGCCATGCCGTGCCGTCAATTCGGCAAAGGCCTCTTGGGCGGCGGCGGACGGGCTGGCCTTGAACGCGATCCGATGGAACGGCACCTGAAATCCCCCATGCTGCCTGCCAGTCTTGGCGGGCCTTTCGGGCAAACTCAAGCCCTTACCCATGTTTTCAATCGGCAGCGCAGGTTTCCGATAAGCGCAGGCATTTCGCACTGGTCACCATACGCGTCGTTTTCCGACCTTTCCCCGACGCATTCCTTGCCCTAAATAGCCGCCAAGCCCTGCTGTCCGCCCCCATAGGAGACGCCCATGACCGCCACGCCCCGCGATACCGGCTTTTTCACCGAAAGCCTTGCCTCCCGCGATCCGGAATTGTTCGGCTCGATCACCTTGGAACTGGGCCGTCAGCGCCATGAAATCGAGTTGATCGCGTCGGAAAACATCGTCAGCCGTGCGGTGATGGAGGCGCAAGGCTCTGTCATGACGAACAAATATGCCGAAGGTTATCCGGGCAAGCGGTATTACGGCGGCTGTCAGTTTGTGGACATGGCCGAAAATCTGGCCATCAGCCGCGCCTGCGAATTGTTCGGCGTGACCTATGCCAATGTGCAACCGAACTCGGGCTCCCAAGCCAACCAGGGCGTGTTTCAGGCGCTGATCAAGCCCGGCGACACGATTCTGGGGATGTCTTTGGACGCAGGCGGCCATTTGACCCATGGCGCGGCCCCGAACCAGTCGGGCAAATGGTTCAAGGCCGTGCAATACGGCGTGCGCGCGCAGGATTTGACTCTGGACTATGATCAGGTGCAGGCGCTGGCGACCGAACATCAGCCCAAGATGATCATCGCCGGTGGTTCGGCCATTCCGCGCATCATCGACTTTGCGAAAATGCGCGAGATTGCGGATTCGGTGGGTGCCTACCTTCTGGTCGACATGGCCCATTTCGCCGGGCTTGTGGCTGCGGGCCTGTATCCGTCACCCTTCCCGCATGCGCATGTGGCGACCACGACCACCCACAAAACTCTGCGCGGCCCGCGCGGCGGCATGATCCTGACCAATGACGAGGCATTGTCGAAGAAATTCAACTCGGCGATTTTCCCGGGCATCCAGGGTGGCCCGCTGATGCATGTCATCGCCGCCAAAGCCGTGGCTTTCGGCGAGGCGCTGCGTCCCGAATTCAAGACCTACCAGGCGCAGGTGATTGCCAACGCGCAGGCGCTGGCCGATCAGTTGATGAGGGGCGGGCTTGGCACCGTGACAAGCGGCACCGACACCCATCTGATGCTGGTCGATCTACGCCCCAAGGGCGTCAAGGGCAATGCCACCGAAAAGGCTTTGGGCCGCGCCCATATCACCTGCAACAAGAACGGCATCCCGTTTGATACCGAAAAGCCGACCATCACCAGTGGTATTCGTCTGGGCACGCCGGCAGGTACGACGCGCGGGTTCGGCACGGATGAATTCCGCCTGATCGGCGACTGGATTGTCGAAGTGGTCGACGGTCTGGCCGCCCATGGCGAAGACGGCAACGCGGCGGTTGAGGCCGCGGTCAAGGCCCGCGTCGAGGCGCTGTGCCTGCGCTTCCCGATCTATCCGGGGCTGTGATCCCAAGCCGGTTTCTGGTGACAACTGCCCCGCTGGTCTTTGCCTGCGGGGCGTGTTGCGTGCCATCGCGTTCAGCCAGTTGATCGCAACGCGCAACAGTCACCGGCCCGTCTGGTCTGGCGACTTTCAATCGGAACCAGATTGAAGGAAACCGCCCTAAACGAACCCGCGCCAGCGCAGCACCAGCACCACCAAAGCCCCGATCACAATCAGTGAAGCAGCAATCGAGGCGGCAAATCCCATGATCGCCCCCTTGCGTCGTTCCCAGGCGTTGACCCCGCCCAAATGCTTGACACAGACATCATAGGCCTGCGCCACTGCGGCCTGATCCAGTTGCAGCATCAACTTGGGGTTTTGCGCCAGCGCGGCCGACTGCGCCAGAAAGTCAGCCTGATTGCGCACACGGCGCGGCAACAACTGCCCGCCCTTGCGCAGCTTTTCGGCCAGCCCTGTCCCGCGCACCCGCAGCCGTTCTTCCATCAGTCCCGCCACCCGGTCGGCCATCTGCTGGATCGTGATTGCGCTCATAGGCTTCCCCCCTGATTTGGCCAGATCTTGGCACCGCCCTGTTGCGGCTTCAACCGCTCTGGCCCATAGGACACAGAAGCGCTAAGGTCTCGCCTATGCTTGCAACAACACTGTACCCCGCCACAACCCCTGATATTGCCGCTGACGGCGCGCCCAACCCTGCAGTGCCGCTGTTGATCGTCCACGGCCTGTTCGGTTCGGGCCGCAATTGGGGCGTCATCGCCCGGCATCTGGCCGACAAGCGCGATGTGATCACGGTGGATCTGCGCAACCACGGCCACAGCCCGCGCCGGGACAGCCACAGCTATGCCGATATGGCCGCCGATCTGGCACAGGTGATCGCAGACCTTGGCGGCCGGGTCGATCTGCTGGGCCATTCCATGGGCGGCAAGGCGTCAATGCAGCTGGCGCTGACCCATGGCAACATGGTCCGCCGCCTTGTGGTGGCCGATATCGCCCCGGTGTCCTATAGCCACGACCAATCCGGCCATATCCACGCCATGCGTGACCTTGATCTGACGGGCACGCCCAGCCGGGCCGAAGCCGACCGCCGCCTGTCCAACACCATCGCCGACCCGGCCCTGCGCGCGTTTTTTCTGCAATCGCTGGACTTGAAGACCATCCCGCCGCAATGGCGCCTGAACCTTGATGTGCTGGAAGCAGAGATGCCGAAAATTGTCGGCTGGCCGGGAACCGACGGGCAGTTCGACCATCCAACGCTGTTCCTGACCGGGTCAGAATCGCCCTATGTCAAACCCGAACACCGTGACAGCATCCGCGCCCTGTTTCCCAAGGCGCGGTTTGCCAAACTGCCGGGGGCGGGCCACTGGCTGCACGCCGACCGCCCGCGCGAATTTGAAGAAACCGTGCAAGTTTTCCTGAACGCCTGACCGCGTCGATTTTTTCCAAAAAATCGGTCCGGAATTTTTGAAAATTCCGGCAGCAATCCTCAATCCAAGGGCCGCTTCATCCGCAGCAGCAACCCGTCCTTCAGCCTGAACTGATGATAAAGCGCTGCCACCACATGCCCCGCGATCAACACAATCAAGGCGGGCTTGGCAAGCTCATGCAGCTCTGCCGCAGTGTCAATGCCGCCAAACCATGCCATCAGGCCCGACACCGGCGCAAAGATCATCACTGCGTAAATCGCCAAATGCCCCCATTCCGCCGCCTTGACCATCAGCACACTGTCACTGTGCGGCACCGGCGGCACCCCGCGCCTGAACCGCAGCGCGATCCGCCACGCCACCAGCGCCAGCACCGCGATACCGATAAGGATATGCGCCCAGACCATGCTGGACATCACAGGCTCTGTGCCCTGCGAAACCGCCCGCCATGCCGTGCCCATTTCGCCGCCGAACATCAGCTGAAATAGGATCAGCACGGCGACAATCCAATGCAGACAAATTTGTGTAAACGAGTACCCTTTAAGCGCGGCCATGATGCCTCCTACTGACGTGTCTTTGCACTTATACGCCAGATGTGCCGCATTCCGTCGCGCCGTACAGCGGTTATTCCAACTGTTTTGCAACAATCCACGAGACGGGCAGCGCCAGCACCAATCCAATCGCCGCCGCGATCAGAATGGGCGTCAGGGTATCATTTCTGGTGGTCAGGGCGATGATCACCCCCACCCCCATCAGCATTGTGGAAATGATGGAAAACAGGATCATCGCCAGGCGCATCTTGGGCCTCCAGCCGCAGGTTCGCCTTTGCATAGCGGCTGCAGTTGCGCGCCGCTTTGATCCGCATCAAGAAAGAAAATTTGACCGGGGCGACCAGTGCCGCCCCGGAGGGTGTCAGACTTTCAGGCTCAGCCCGCCCTGACCTGCCGATTGCTCGGCCCGGTCCAGCAGGCGTTGCAACGCAGCGCCGCGCGCGAAATCGGGGTCGGCGGCGCCCGTCCCGCGAATGGCCGCGATGAACCGCTCATAAATCGTGGCCAGAACCGGGGCCTCGATGTCATGCCATTCGCCCGATTGCAGGTTCGGCTCCAGACAGGCGCGCAGGGTGCTGATGTTTTTCTCCCAACACACCTCTAGACCACCTTTGTCGCCGTAGATCCGCAAGCGCAGGTCGTTCAGATGCCCAGAGGCAAAACGCGTGGCCGCAACCGTACCCAAAGCGCCGTTTTCCAGCACCACCTGCATGGTCGCAGAGTCGTTGGCGTCCAGCGGGTATTCGCCAATCTGATCGCCGGGTGCCTTGTGGAAGGTGGCCAGGCGGCACGACACCTCGGTCGCCGATTGCCCGGCGATGAAGGTTGCGAAATCAAGAATGTGGATGCCCACATCGCCCAACACGCCCTTGGAGCCGTGCTTGGTGGACAAACGCCACAGCCACTGGCTTTCCTTGTCCCAATGCCCCCAGGCGGATTGCGTCAGCCAGCTTTGCAGATAGGACGCCTCAAAATGCCGGACGGTGCCGATGGCCCCTTCCCGCACCATGGCGGCGGCCTTTTGCAGCGCGGCCACGTTGCGATAGGACAGGTTGACCATATTCACAACGCCCGCCTTTTGGGCAGCCGCAACCATCGCATCGGCGTCGGCCTCATTCGTCGCCAAGGGCTTTTCGCACAGCACATGCTTGCCTGCCGCGAGGAACGGCATGGTGGTGGAAAAATGCGCGGCATCGGGGGTGACATTGGTCACCGCATCGAATTCACCCCAGGCAATCGCCTCGCCAATCGAAGCAAAGCCGTGCGCGATGCCATGCCGCTCCTGAAACGCCTGCAACTGCTCGGGGCGGGTGTCGATGCCACCGACCAGCGTGACGCCGTCAATCGCCTTGAAGCTGTCGGCATGGTTGTTCGCCATGCCGCCGGTGCCAAGGATCAATACGCGAACGGGTTTCGACATCACCGATACCCTTCTTCGCCATCGTGGTGCAGACGCGGGCCGCGTTCCTCAATCGGCTCCAGCGCCTGATGGACCGGCGTGTTCGGCGCGTGGTTCGGGTTCAGGATGCGGGCGTTGGGGTTGTAGGCCCAGGACACCGCGTTGGAAATCACCCGCTGCACATTGGCGTCGTGATAGGTCGGATAGGTTTCATGGCCGGGACGGAAATAGAAGATATTCCCCGCGCCGCGCTTGTAGGTCAGACCCGAGCGGAACACCTCTCCACCCGCAAACCAAGAAATGAACACGGTTTCCAGCGGTTCCGGCACGCCAAATGGCTCGCCGTACATCTCTTCGTATTCCAGTTCGAAATGGTCCGGCAGACCGGCGGCAATCGGGTGCTGACGTGACGTCACCCACAGACGCTCGCGCTCCCCAGCTTCGCGCCAGGACAGGTTGCAGGGCGCGCCCATCAGGCGCTTGAAGGGTTTGGCAAAATGCGCCGAGTGCAGGAAAATCATCCCCATACCGCCCCAGACCGCATCGCAGACCCGCTCGACTATGGCGTCATCGACATCGCCATGTGCCGCGTGGCCCCACCAGACCAGCACGTCAGTCGCCGCCAGCTTTTCCTTGGTCAGCCCGTGTTCGGCGTCCTGCAAGGTGACGGTGGTCGCATCATGCCCCGCTGCGTTCAGCGCCTTGGCAATGGTGCCGTGCATGGTCAGCGGGTAAATCCCGGAAACCACTTTGTTCTTCTGCTCGTGGACGTTCTCGCCCCAAACGGTGACGCGGATGCTCATGGCATGCTCCTGTAATAAATGTCGCGCCCCGGTCCAGGGCGCGACGGGATTTCGTTTTCAAATCAACGGATCGGCGTGCCGTTCGCGTCGAATTTGTGGATCTGCCCGGCCTTGGGTGACAGCGACACAATATCGCCCACACGGCGTGTCAACTTGCCTTCCTGGCGCACGATCAGTGGCTCGTCACTGCCGACCTCAACGAACAGGTAGTTGTCGCTGCCCAAATCTTCGGCATGGACAACCTCGCCCGACCACATGCCACCACCATCCACCACATCAATGTGTTCAGACCGGATGCCCAGCGTGGCGCAGCCGTGATCCGAGGCAAACTTGCCGGTCAGGAAGTTCATCTTCGGGCTGCCGATGAAGCCCGCCACGAAGATCGAGTTCGGGCGTTCATACAGCTCTGCAGGGGTGCCGACCTGCTCCAGTTTGCCATCGCGCAACACAGCGATACGGTCGGCCAAAGTCATCGCCTCAACCTGATCATGGGTCACATAGATCATGGTGACGTCCGACATCGAGTGATGCAGTTTCGCAATCTCAAGCCGGGTCTGCACCCGCAGGGCGGCGTCAAGGTTGGACAAAGGTTCGTCAAACAGGAACACCCGCGGATCGCGCACAATGGCACGGCCGATGGCCACGCGCTGACGCTGACCGCCCGACAACTGCTTGGGCAGACGGTCCAGCAAGTGATCAATCTGCAGCAGTTTTGCTGCCTCCATCACCCGCTTTTTCATCGCCTCGGGGCTGGCCTTGGCCAGTTTCATCCCGAAGGCCATGTTGTCGTATACCGTCATGTGCGGGTACAAAGCATAGCTTTGGAACACCATAGCGATGCCACGCTGCGACGGCAGCACGTTGTTGACGCGTTCGGCGTCAAACATCATGTCGCCGCTGCTGATTTCTTCCAGACCCGAAATCAGGCGCAGCAGGGTGGATTTGCCGCAGCCCGAAGGCCCGACAAACACCATGAATTCGCCCTTTTCGATGGTCAGGTCGATGCCCTTGATCACGTCGACCGCGCCGTAGGACTTCTTGACGTTTTTAAGTTCGATTTTTGCCATTTGCTTAGCCCTTCACGCCGCCAGCGGTCAAACCCGCCACGATCTTGCGTTGGAAGATGAGAACGAGGACGATCAACGGAACGGTCACAATGACCGAAGCCGCCATGATGGGACCCCACGGAATTTCCTGCGTCGATGCCCCCGACAGCATCGCAATCGCCACCGGAGTCGTCCGGGTGACTTCTTGCGAGGTGAAGGTCAGCGCGAACAGGAATTCATTCCACGCGCCGATAAAGGCCAGAAGGCCGGTGGTCACCAGTGCCGGCCACAACAGCGGCAGGAACACTTTGGTGATCACGACCCAAGGCGTCGCACCATCGACAATCGCCGCCTCTTCAATCTCGACCGGAAGATCGCGCATGAAGGTGGTCAGCACCCAGACCGTGAACGGCAAGGTGAAGATGGTGTAAGACAGGATCAGCGCCCAGGGCGTGTTGAAGATGCCCAGGAATTTGATCAGCTCGAACAACCCGGCCAACACGGCGATTTGCGGGAACATCGACACCGCAAGGATGGTCATCAACAGCAAGCCACGCCCGCGGAACCGCACCCGCGCCAAGGCGTAGGATGCCGTGACCGCCAGAAACAGCGCGAAGATCACCGTGGTTGACGCGATGAAGACCGAGTTCAGGATATTGCGCGGAAAGGTACGCCCGCCCAAAACGGATTCGTAGTTGGCGGTATCGAAGTGTTTGGGCCAATAGTTGATCTCAAACAACGCGGTACCCGTGGCGAAAGAGGTGACAATCGCGTAGTAAAACGGGAACACCGAGAACACCACGATCACCACAACCAGCGCGTAAAAGGCAATGTTGTTCAGCAGCTTTCTGTTGGTCATTTGCCGCTCTCCCCGCTCAGGTCCACTTTGCCAAGCCAGATGTACAGCGACACGAAGACCGCCAGAATGGCGAACAAAAGTGTCGATTGCGCCGAGCCATAGGCGAATTTGTCGAAATCAATCAGGTTTTCACGGCTGATCACCGACATGGTTTTGGTCGCAGCCGAGTTTGGAGTCAAAACATAGATCAGGTCGAACACCCGCAGCGCGTCCAGCATGCGGAAAATCACCGCCACCATCAGCGCCGGGCGGATCAGCGGCAGGGTGATCTTGAAGAACACCTTCACCGGATGAATGCCGTCGATCTTGGCCGCCTCATAGATATCGCGCGGCACCATCTGCAGACCGGCAAGGCACAACAGCGCCATGAACGGTGTGGTTTTCCAGATATCCACCATCAGCACGGCGTACATTGCGGTGTCGGTGCTGGCGGTCCATGCCACTTTTTCGGTCAGCAGCCCCAGCTTCATGCCGATGTCGTTGATGATGCCGTATTGGTCGTTCAGCATCCAGGACCACATTTTGGCCGACACGATGGTCGGGATCGCCCACGGGATCAGGATGGCCGCACGCACGATGCCGCGGCCCTTGAATTCGGCGTTCAGCACCAGAGCCACGATCAGGCCCAGCACGGTTTCGCAGATCACCGAAACCACCGAGAATTTCACCGTGTTCCACACCGCGTTCCACCACGCCGGATCTACCAGAGTGCCGCGATAAATCACCTTGCCCGAGGCCAGCGTGCTGACCCGCAAATAGTTGTCAAAGCCGATCCACTTGCCGCCATAAAGATCGTTCAGCGATGTGTCGGTGAACGAAAACCAGATGGTGCGCAGCAATGGCCAGGCCGCGACGCAAAACAGCGCCAAAAGCATGGGCGCCAGAAACCAGAACGCGGCGGCCTGGCGCTGCTGCTGCAGGCTTTTGCCACTGTTCCGTCCGGCGACAGAAGTCGCAATTGTCATGATATCCCCCCTTTGGACGGCCCCCCCTCCGGGACCGAAAATATAAAAGGGGCGACGGGGTGCAGGATTTGCGTGCAAATCCCCCCGCCGCCCCTTTTCAAGGCGTGTTAGCGGGCCGGGAGGATTACCAGGCGTCGCCCTTCAGCTCTGTCAGATCGGCTTCGAGCAATTCCAGGTTTTCGGCAGCGGTGCCATTGCCCGACAGGGTCTGGTGAACCGCTGACCAGAACTTCGAGGAAACCTCGTTGTACTTGCCAAGGGTCGGAGCCGACGGACGCGGAACGGCGTTCAGGAAGACTTCTTTCCACTGCGGAATGATCGGCTGTGCGGCGGCGATGTCTGCATCGTCATACAATGCCACGATCGTCGGCAGGTTCGATTCCGCAATCGCGCGCTGTTTTTGCGCCTCTGGGCCAGCCAGATACATTGCCAGCGACACAGCCGCTTCCTGATGGGCCGAGTACTTCGACACGGCCACGTTCCAGCCACCCAGCGTGGCAGCCGAGGTGTCGCCTTCTGCGCCAACCGGCAGAGTGGTTACACCGAACAGGTCTTTCACAGCCGAGTCAGCGCCGTTGCCCAAGCCATAAGCATAGGGCCAGTTGCGCATGAAAGCGGCATTGCCAGTTTGCCAGACGCCACGGGCTTCTTCTTCCTGATAGGCAAGAACGCCGCCCGGTGAAATCGTGCCAACCCAACCCTTGGCTGCCTCAAGTGCCGCCACAGCCTTCGGATTGTTGATCGAGATCGTGCCATCGGCTTCGACGATCTGACCGCCACCGAACGACTTCACCCACTCCAGCGCGTTGCAGGTCAGACCTTCATAGGCGTTGCCCTGCCAGACGAAGCCGTGGAAATCCGCCTTGCCAGCGGCGCGCTCGCCATCCTGCACGGTCTGTGCGGCCACGGTGAGATCAGCCCAGGTTTTCGGCACGGCGACGCCATACTTTTCCAGCAGATCCTTGCGATAATACAGCGCCGGCGCATCGGTGAAGATCGGCAGCGCAACCAGCTTGCCGCCAACGGTCTGCGATTGGATGATCGACGGGAAATGCGTCGGGGCCAGATCCTTGGCGATTTCGGTCAGATCAACAAAGTGATCGGCCAACTGCGGAGCCCAGATCACGTCGGTCTGATAGAGGTCAATGTCAACGGTGCCAGCGGCCAACCACAGACGGTACTGCGCGAACTGGTCGCTGGTCGATGCGGGCATCGGCACCATGGTGACGGTGTGGCCAGTGGCTTCTTCCCACGGCTTGACCAGAGTTTTGAAGTTTTCGACAGCATTGCCGACTGCACCCGATACGTAGAACACTTCGTCCGCCATCACCGGCGTGCCCAAAGCACTGACAATCGCCACAATTGCCGCTGACCGCAAAGCACGGCCTTTGAATCCAAAGGACATGGTCTTCCTCCCTGTTGATTTTTATGCGCCTTATCGGCGCGTCCCTGTCACAAAACGCCCCATTTTCCCTTTCTCGCGAAAAGGCCTCCCGAAGCATTTGGGGACCGTTTAGCGCGAACAGCTGATAATTGTCAACGATTCTCGCCTCAAAGCGCTTTCAAATCTGTTGTACAGTTGATCAGACACTGCCAGGATTTCTGCGCAGCGCCCCAGTCGGTCGCAGATGGCACCTTCGCAGTTGCAGCAATGTTTGCAGGGACCTGCGGCCGGAAAACTTGCAATCAGTTCATTGCTTTGCAGATAATTGATCACTTGTTCTGATCAATCAAACCCAGCCGCAGCCTCCAAACCGCTTTCAGAGCGACTCTCTGCGCCGCTTTTGTCCGGACATCGGACGATCACCTGTTGCGCTTTGAAACGGGTGGCAAAGCGGGCCACGCCGGATCTTTGCGCCTGGCAATCAAACCCAGACGCGAGGCGGACAGGCCACGACCACCCCTGCGTCAGCCACGCTTGAGCATGCCCGCCCAAAGCTTTGCAATTGCTGATGATTCAGTTGGTCCTGCCCCTGCCCCTGCGCCATGGCGCACATCCGGTCACTCAAGACCCAGCAAGCCTTGGGTCAAGTCAGGCCAAATGACCCTGCACAAAGGCGACAATCTCTCCAGCCGGCCGCGCCCCCGCCAGTCGCGCCACCTCGCGACCGCTGCGATACAGGACCAAGGCCGGAATGCCTTGAATGCGCGCACGGGCGGAAATCGCCGGATTGTCTTCGGTGTTCAGCTTCGCCAACCGCGCGCGCCCTGCCAAAGCTTTGGCCGCCTTGACAAACTCCGGGGCCATCGCCCGGCAAGGCCCGCACCACGGCGCCCAGTAATCGACCAGCAGCGGCATCTCATCGCCCCGCGTGGCGCGGTCATGCACGTTTGCGTCAAAGTCCATCACCCGGCCATCGGCCAAAGGATCGCCGCAAGAGCCGCATTTCGGCGTATCGGCCAGCTTGGCCAATGGCACCCGGTTCATCTGACCACAAGTGGCACAGCACAGTTTCAAAGCCTCGGCCATCGCAGCCTCACATTCCGACAAACGCATATATATAAGCAAAGCCGCCCTGTTCAAGCCAGACAGCCAACCCGTAGCCCGCCGAACCGGCCAGCGTGGCCCCCACCACCGACCGCGTTGCTGCAAAAACCGCCAGCACCGCCACAATGCCCAGCACCAAAGGCCCCGGCAAACCGACGCGCACCATCGGCAGCACCGAAGCCACAAACAACGTCGCAATTGCCGCAGGGCCAGTCGCCGCCAGAAACCGTGCCAGCCAGCCGTCCGGAGCCATGCTGGACAGGTCCAGCTTGGTCGGGAAAAACCGGAACCCCCAGGTGAACGCCCCGACGATCAGCGCCAGCGTCAAAATCTCAACCCGCATGCGGCACCTTGCGCAGCAACCCCGCCACCGCCCCCGCAATCATTCCGGCCAATATCCCCGCCGTGCCCGACCACAGCACAGTCATCACCACAGTCGCCGTAGCCGCCACTGCGATCACCGGCAGCTGCAGACGCGATAGGATCGACAGCAACAGCGCCAGAAACAGCGCCGGCAACATGAAGCCCAAAGCCGCATCCAGCACCGGCCAATCCTGCAACGCCGTCCCGCCGGCAAAGGCCCCCAGCGCCGTGCCCAACAGCCAAGACCCATAGGCCGCGATGCCCAGCCCGAACATGAACGGCTCGGAAAAACGCACCCGCCCCCGCGCCAAAGCCCCCAGCGCGGCACCAAACACCTCATCCGTCAACCCAAACGCCCAGGCCCAGGCGTGCCGCAACCGCGCCCCCGGCCCCGCCCGCTTGATCAGCGCCGGACCATAGAGCACATGCCGCACATTCATCGCCACCAACGTAAAGGCCGCCACCAACACCGGCGCGCCACCGGTGATCAGTGCCAGCGCCAGAAACTGCGCCGCCCCGGCATATATGATCAGCGACAGACCAAATGCTTCGATCCCAGACAGACCCGCCCGAGTCGCCGCCACCCCAAACGAAAACGAAATTGGCAAATAGCCCAAAGCGATGGGAAAGGCGGTGATCAGACCGGCGGCGAAGGTGGATTTTGGCGGCGACAATGACATGGGGGCCAGACCTATCGGCCCAGCCCCCCTGCTGTCAACGCCTTGCAAACCGGATCTATTCCGCCGCCAGATAGCTTTCCAGCGGCGGACAGGTGCAAATCAGATTGCGGTCGCCATAGACGTTGTCCACCCGGCCAATCGGCGGCCAGTACTTGTCAACGCGGAACGCACCGGGCGGGAAACAGCCCTGCTCGCGCGGGTACTTGCGGGTCCAGTCGGCCACCAGATCTTCGACCGTATGGGGCGCGTGCCGCAAGGGACTGTCTTCGCTGGAGATTTCGCCATTTTCAACGGCGCGGATTTCCGCCCGGATCGCCAGAAGCGCTGTGATGAAGCGGTCGATCTCGGCCTTGGTTTCGGATTCCGTCGGCTCCACCATCAGCGTGCCAGACACCGGCCAAGACATCGTGGGCGCGTGAAAACCGTTGTCAATCAAGCGCTTGGCAATATCATCCACCGTCACGCCCACCTCGGCAAAGGGGCGGGTGTCCAGGATGCACTCATGCGCGACCCGGCCCTTGTTGCCCATGAACAGGATCGGATAAGACCCCACCAGCCGCGCCGCGATGTAATTGGCGTTCAGGATCGCCACGCGGGTGGCCTGCGTGATGCCTTCTCCGCCCATCAACAGACAATAGGCCCATGATATCAGCAGGATAGAGGCTGATCCGAAAGGGGCAGCCGACACCGGCCCTTCAACGCCCCCGGTTTCCGAATGCCCCGGCAGGAAGGGCGCAAGATGCGCTTTCACGCCAATCGGCCCCATCCCCGGCCCACCGCCGCCATGCGGGATGGCAAAGGTCTTGTGCAGGTTCAAATGGCTGACGTCCGAGCCAATTTCCCCCGGCTTCACCAACCCCACCAGCGCGTTCATATTGGCGCCGTCCAGATAGACCTGCCCGCCGAAGTCATGGGTAATCCGGCAGATGTCGCGGATGGTCTCTTCAAAAACACCATGGGTAGAGGGATAGGTGACCATGCAGGCCGCCAACCGATCCCCCGCCGCCACCGCCTTGGCGTGGAAATCCTCCATATCCACATCGCCGTTCGGCATGCCCTTGACGACCACAACCTCCATCCCCGCCATCTGCGCCGATGCCGGGTTGGTGCCATGCGCCGACACCGGGATCAGACAGATGTTGCGCCCGCCCTGCCCGCGCGAGCGGTGATAGGCGGCAATGGTCAACAGCCCCGCATATTCCCCCTGCGCACCCGAATTCGGCTGCATCGAGAACGCATCATAGCCGGTGATCTCGCACAGCTTGTCCGACAGATCCTCAATCGCCTCGCGGTAGCCAAGCGCTTGATCCGCTGGGATAAACGGGTGCAAAGAGCCAAATTCCGGCCAGGTGATCGGCATCATCTCGGCGGCCGCGTTCAACTTCATCGTGCAAGACCCCAAGGGGATCATCGCCCGGTCCAAGGCCAGATCGCGGTCCGACAAACGGCGCATATAGCGCATCATCTCCGACTCCGCCCGGTTCATGTGGAACACCGGATGGGTCAGATAATCGGTCTGCCGCAGCATCGCCGGATCAAAGCCCAACTCGGCACGCGCGGGCGGCGCATCGGCAATGCCAAAGGCCCGCAGCTCCCGGCGCAGCACGTCTTCATTGCTGGTTTCATCCAGCGAAATCCCGACGTGATCACGGCCCACCTTGCGAAAGTTCAACCCCTCCAGCCGCGCCGCCGCCAGAATGCCGGCTTGGCCCACGCCCACATCCACCGTGATGGTGTCAAAGAACTGCTTTTGCGGCAGGGTCGCGCCCGCATCGCGCAGTGCCTTGGCCAGACGCACGGTAAGCCCGTGAACCCGTTCAGAAATCGCCCGCAACCCGCGCGGGCCATGGAAGACCGCATACATGCTGGCCATCACCGCCAGCAGCGCCTGCGCGGTGCAGACGTTGCTGGTGGCCTTCTCACGCCGGATATGCTGCTCGCGGGTCTGCAGCGCCAAGCGGTAGGCCTTGTTGCCATGGCTGTCGATCGACACCCCGACAATCCGCCCTGGCATCTGGCGTTTATGCTCATCCTTGCAGGCGAAGAATGCCGCATGTGGCCCGCCATACCCCATCGGCACGCCAAAGCGCTGGCTGGACCCGACGGCAATATCCGCCCCCATCGCACCCGGTTCGCGCAGCATACACAGCGCCAAAAGATCGGTCGCCACAACGGCCACAGCCTTGGCCGCGTGCAGCGCCTCAATCCACGGTGTCAGGTCGCGCACATGGCCCCAGGTGCCCGGATACTGAAAGATCGCGCCAAAAACCGCTTTCGGATCAAGGGTGTCCGGGTCGCCCACGATCACCGCAATGCCCAAGGCCTGCGCGCGGGTCTGGATCACCCCAATCGTCTGCGGGTGGCAATGCTCATCGACAAAGAACGTCCGCGCCTTCGACTTCGCCACCCGTTCCGCCATAGTCATCGCTTCGGCCGCCGCCGTCGCCTCATCGAGCAGGCTGGCATTGGCAAAGGGCAGCCCGGTCAGATCGGCCACCATGGTCTGATAGTTGAGCAAAGCCTCAAGTCGCCCCTGCGCGATTTCAGGCTGATAGGGCGTGTAGGCGGTGTACCACGCCGGATTCTCCAAGATATTCCGCTGGATGGCCGGGGGCGTCACCGTGCCGTAATAGCCCTGCCCGATCAGGCTGGTCATCACCTTGTTGCGCCCCGCCACCGCCCGCATCCGCGCCAGCAGGTCATGTTCCGACAAAGGCGACCAACCAAGGGGAATGCTTTGGCGGATGGACGCAGGGACGGTCTGGTCGATCAATTCATCCAGGCTACCAACGCCCACTGCCGCCAGCATGTCGGCCATTTCCGACGGCGAGGGCCCGATGTGGCGGCGATTGGCGAAATCATAAGGATCGTAGTCAATGGGGGTGAAGGTCATGGCGTTGCCTTTGGAATGCAAGACCCAACCCCCGTGCATCGGAGGCCGGAATTTTCGCAGGAATTACGGCGCGGGCACCCCGAAAACCGGGGGCCAGCGCGCAAATCAGCCGATCAAGTCGTTGTATTCGTCTTCGTCCATCATCGCGTCCAACACCGACAGATCGTCCAGCCGCATCTTGAAGAACCAGGCCGCTCCGGTCGGATCTGCGTTGACCAGACTGGGATTGTCGACCAACTTGTCATTCACTTCGACAATCTCACCGTCAAGCGGGGCCAGAATATCCGAAGCGGCCTTGACGCTTTCGATGACGCAAACCTCGTCGCCCTCGGCCACCACGGTTTCCACCTCGGGCAGTTCGACAAACACCACATCGCCCAGCGCCGTGGCCGCATGTTCGGTGATGCCGACCACCACCAGATCGCCCTCAACGCGCAACCATTCATGATCTTTGGTATATTTCATCGTCAGTCCTCAGCGTTTGTAGGTTGTGGGGTGAAACGGCATCGCGGCCACGGTCAGGGGCAGGCGCTTGCCGCGCACCTCGCCCTCAATCGCGTGGCCGATGGTGGCATAATTCACGGCAACATAGCCCATGGCAACCGGGGCTTCGACGGAAGGGCCAAAACCGCCCGAAGTCACGGTGCCAATCGGGGTGGCATCGGTGTCAAACAGTGCTGTGCCTTCCCGCATCGGCGCACGACCAGCGGGGCGCAGGCCGACGCGCAGGCGTTCGGGGCCATGCGTCAGTTCATGCAGAATGCGGGTGTCACCGGGGAAACCGCCCGCGCGCGCGCCGCCCGGTTTGCGGGCCTTCTGGATCGCCCATGTCAGCCCCGCCTCCACCGGGCTGGTGGTGGTGTCGATGTCATGGCCGTAAAGGCACAGCCCCGCCTCCAGCCGCAGTGAGTCCCGCGCGCCCAGACCGATCGGCATCACCTCGGGCTGATCCAGCAGCGCCTGTGCAAGGTCCAAGGCCTGTGCATGCGGCACCGAAATCTCATACCCGTCCTCGCCGGTATAGCCCGAGCGTGAAATCCACAGATCGACCCCGCCCCAAGGCAGCACCGCCACATCCATGAACCGCATCGCAGCCACCCCCGGCACCAGCCGCGCCAAGGCCTGTTCCGCCTGCGGCCCCTGCAAGGCCAGCAACCCCCGGTCCGTCACCGGGATCACCTGCGCCACGTCCGACAAATGCGCCGTCATATGGGCAATATCGGCGGCTTTACACGCCGCATTCACCACGACAAGGATGTGATCGCCGCGGTTGGCGAACATCAGATCGTCCAGTATCCCCCCGGTTTCATTGGTGAGCAGGCCGTAGCGCTGCTGACCGGGCACCACCGCCAGCACATCCACCGGCATCAGGGCTTCCAGCGCCAAAGCCAGCGCCTCATAACTGGCCTTGGGCTGCAAGATCACTTGCCCCATATGGCTGACGTCGAACAACCCGGCGGCACTGCGGGTGTGCAGATGCTCTTTCATCACCCCGGCCGGATATTGCACCGGCATCTCATAGCCCGCAAACGGCACCATCTTGCCGCCCAAGGCGACATGCAGGTCGTGCAGGACCAAACGCTGTAGATCTTCGGCCAAGGCCGCCCCCATAACTGCCGGTCAGACATGCCGACACCGATCAGGCGGGCCAATCCCCACCCCACGATGCCCCCTCTGTCCATACCCCACCGGGGCGCCTGAGATCGTTATCCCTTCGGCGGATGCCTGCGCACCACTCTCCAGAGTCCGTAGTCAAGACGGTCCGTTGGCCTGAGAGTTTACCGGGGCGGTTGCTCCTTCGGCACCAGAAGTTTCCGACTGGATTCTCCCGATCTTGACGCCCTTAGCTAGCCCGGCACAGGCGCCGCTGGCAAGTGAAAAGAATACGACAGTATGCCGTCAAGGCCGCGCAGGCGTGGCATCAATCATCCGCAACGCCAACCAGACCGCCAGCAGGCCAAAGAAAATGCCCCCCACCGCCTGCCCGATCAGCACCCCTTGCGCGCCCCAGTAATTTCCCATCCACCATGCAAACGGCACGGTGCCGATGGTGTGGCGGCCCCAGTTGATCAGGGTCGAGGTGAAAGGATTGCCCAGATTGTTGCAGGCTGCATTGGCCACGAAAATCGCGCCGTTGAAGAAGAACAAGAGGCACAGCGGTCCGCAGAACAGATAGACCAGATCGCGGGTCAGCCCCTGCGCATGGAACAAATCGGCAATCGGCGCGCGCAGGACGAACAGCACCACCGTCACCAGCACAATCACAATTGCGGTGAACAAAAGCCCATCCAGAAACGCCCGGCGCACCCGGTCCATCCGCCCCGCGCCATAGTTCTGCCCGATGATCGGGCCAATCGCCCCTGACAGTGCAAAGATCACCCCCAAAGCCACCGGGGTCAGCCGCCCCGAAATCGCCATCCCCGCCACCGCCGCCTCACCAAAACCCGACACCATGCGGGTAACAAAGGCCTGCCCGATAGGCGTCGCAACCTGGGTCAAGATCGCCGGCCCGGCAATCGCAAACACCACCGGCAGATCGGCCAGCAACCCCGCCCGCGTTGGCCGGTCAAAGCCGCCGTAATGCTTGATCACCGGCAGCAATGCCATGCCCGCGATCACCACCCGCGACACCACGGACGCAATCGCCGCTCCGGTCAGGTCCAGATCAAAGCCAAAGATCAGGATCGGGTCCAGTATGGCATTGGCCACCGCGCCCCAGATCGTCGCCGCCATCGCCTTTTTGGCGTCACCATGGCTGCGCAGGATCGCGCCGCCGATCATCCCCACCATCAGAAATGGCTGCGCTGGCGTCACGATGCGCAGGAAATGCACAGTCAGATCATGCGTGCGCCCCGTGGCCCCCAGCAGACTGACAATCTGCGGCAAAAACACGAACACCACCGCCGAAAACACGATGCCAAGGCCGATGCCCAAAATCAGCCCATTGGTCGCCTTCTCGCGCGCCATCACCAGATCGCGCTGCCCCACCGCCCGCGCCACCAAAGCCGAAACCGCAATTGAAAGCCCGATTCCGAAGGATGTGGTGAAGAACAAGATCGCGCCCGCATAGCCGATGGCCGCCGTGATCTCGGCCTGCTGCAACATCGCAATGAACACCATGTTCACCAGATCGACCGCAAAGATCGCCATCAACCCGACCGAGGATGTCAGCGACACCACCGCGATATGACGGAACAGATTGCCCTCAACAAATTTCGCCTGCCGCACTGCTTCTACCATATCATACCCGCCGGAAACCCGCCCCGGTCATCCTCTCTGTGAAAATATCCTCGGGGGGAGACCCGCAGGGTCGTGGGGGGCAGACAGCCCCCCTGCGCCGCTCAAAGCTGCGGGCGCTTTTGCAACAGGGGCATCACATCCGCCATCTCTGGCCCGGCATCCAAGCCGGTGATGGCGCGGCGCAGGGGGCGGAACAGGGTCTTGCCCTTGCGCCCCGTCGCCTCTTTCACCGCTGTCGTCCACTCACCCCAGGTCGCATGGGTCCACGGACCTTCAGGCAGCAAATCAAAGGCTTGCGCGACAAAGTCGCGGTCCTCATCATCGACCAAAGGCGTGGCGCCATCGCGGAACAGCGCCCACCAGCCTTCCAGATCCGCCAGCACCGTGATGTTGGCCTTGGCGACATTCCAGAACGCCGCGGCCTTGTCCTCAGGCACCCCCAGTTCGGCAATCTTCGCCGCCACATTCGCCAAAGGCAGCGACTGCACATGCGCGCGGGTCAGCGGAAACAGGTCTTCGGCGTCAAACTTGGTGGGCGCCGCGCCAAAGCTGCCGACGTCAAAGCCGTCGATCAGGTCTTGCATCGACGTGGCGAGTTCCACCGGCTTCGACGACCCCAACCGCGCCATCAGCGACAGCAAAGCCATCGGCTCCACCCCCCGCGCCCGCAGATCACGCAAGGACAGCGTGCCCAGCCGTTTGGACAATTCCTCGCCCCCCGGCCCCGTCAGCAGGCTGTGGTGGGCAAACTGCGGCGGCACCCCGCCCAGCGCCTTCATGATCTGAATCTGCGTCGCGGTGTTGGTCACATGATCCGCACCACGCACGATGTTGGTGACGCCCATATCGACATCATCCACCGACGATGCAAAGGTATACAAGATCTGCCCATCGGCCTTGATCAGCACCGGATCACTGACCGACCCCGCATCAATCGAGATCGGCCCGATGATGCCATCCACCCATTCGATCCGCTCGATATCCAGCCGGAAGCGCCAGTAACCCGCCCGCCCCTCGGCCCGCATCGCGGATTTTTCATCCTCGGTCAGCCGCAAGGAGCTGCGGTCATAGACCGGCGGTTTGTGCATGTTCAGCTGCTTTTTGCGCTTCAGATCCAGTTCGACCGGCGACTCGAAGCATTCATAGAACCGCCCCGCCGCGCGCAGCTGATCCGCCGCCTCGCGGTAGCGGTCAAAGCGCAGCGATTGCTGTTCGACGCGGTCCCAATGCAGCCCCAGCCAGTCCAGATCAGACAACAGCCCGTCGATGTATTCCTGCTTGGACCTTTCCTGATCGGTGTCATCCAGACGCAGAATGAATGTCCCCCCGGCCTTGCGGGTGATCAGATAATTCATCAACGCGGTGCGCAGATTGCCCACATGGATATATCCGGTGGGCGACGGGGCAAAGCGGGTTACGGTGGGTTTGGCGGTCATCGGCTGGCTCTCCTGCAACCCTGCCTGCCTGTCATATGGGGGCGGAATTGTCCAGTTGCCGCCCGCGCTCTTTCCCCGGCCTGCAATCCTGCCTAAGTTCACAGCATGACAGCAGCCCACCACGCCCCCGACGCCGCTTTGATCGAGTCCATGGCCCTGGCCGCCATCGACCGATTGCCCGCGCCTTTTGCCGCCGCTGCACGCAACGTCGTGCTGCGGATTGAGGATTTTGCGGCCGATGAGGTGATTGCGGCCATGGGATGCGACAGCCCGTTCGATCTGACCGGCCTTTATGAAGGCACACCCCTGACCGAGAAATCATCGTCAGATCAACCGCTTCACCCCGATCTGATCTGGCTGTTCCGCCGCCCGATCCTCGATGAATGGATCGAGCGCGGCGATGTGGATCTGGGCGATCTGGTGGCGCATGTTCTGGTGCATGAGTTGGCACATCACTTCGGCTGGTCGGATGATGACATTGCCGGCGTCGATCAATGGTGGGAATAATCACACAAGGGTTGTGCGGAATTGCACCGCCTCTGACAGGCTCGTGAATGGTCGCATAACCAATGCGCGCTATCATCTGCGCAGCCAAATTAGCAGAGGACATCCCATGACGACCCCGAAAATTTCACGCCGTCACGCCCTGATTGCAGGAGCCGCCTTGCCCTTCTTGCCCAGCCTTACCGCCACACCCGCACAAGCTGCAGCCCCCCTGCAAGGTTCGGCGTTTGCCCCCTACAACCGCTTCAAACTGGGCGGGTTTGAGGTGACGGCGCTGCTCGCTGGCACCCGCGCCTCGGACAAGCCGCAGGAAACTTTCGGGTTGAACGCAAGTGCCGAGGAATTTGCCGCGGTCTCTGCCGCTGCTTTCATTCCAGCGGACAAGACCCAGAATTTCTTCACACCCACCCTGATCAACACCGGCACCGAGATCATTCTCTTTGATACCGGTTTGAACGCCGAAGGCACCGGCGCAGCAATGGCTGCCGCGGGCGTCAGTCCGGATCAGGTGGACGTGGTGGTGTTGACCCACATGCACGGCGACCACATCGGTGGCATGATGACGGGCGACGCGCCCACCTTTGCCAATGCCCGCTATGTCACCGGAGCGGTCGAGCACAACCATTGGGCTTCTGCCGCCAATGAGGGATTTGACAAGAATGTCAAACCCTTCAATGACAAGATCAGCTTTGTCGATGACGGTGGATCAGTGGCGTCTGGCATCACCGCCATGGCGGCCTTTGGCCACAGCCCCGGCCACATGACCTATATGATCGAAAGCAACGGTCAGCGTCTGGCCCTGACCGCCGATACAGCCAACCACTACATCTGGTCGCTGGCCCACCCGGATTGGGAAGTGCGCTTTGACGCCGACAAGGCCGCCGCCGCCGCCGTGCGCAAATCGCTGTTTGGTATGTTGGCCGCCGACAAAATCCCCTTCATCGGCTATCACATGCCTTTCCCGGCGCTGGGCTATGTAGAAACCGCAGGTTCCGGCTTCCGCTATGTCCCGGCCAGCTATCAGATGCTGCTGAACGGCTGAACCCGTTCCCAGGCGGTAAGGTTTTATGATCTTCCCGCTTGGCGCGCCCCTGTGCTTCACCGTATCATGTGGCACCCTTGCAAACTGCAGGGGTGCCATATTTTCGCAGGAGCAGGTCAAATGACCAAAAAGTCGTATATTTTCAACAGTTTTGCAGTGTGTGCCGGCCTTGTTATGGGCCATCCGGTTTTCGCGGGCCCCATTGCCGACAAGGCCGCTGAAATCGAAGCGATGATCGCAGCCGATGACATGATCGGCGCCGCGACCGCTTCAGACGATCTTTACGGACAGATCTGGGATGCCTCCACCGCCATCGGCTTTCGCAACGTGGTGCTGGTGGCAGAACCGGCCTCTGGCTATGGCATCTACAATCCGCGCGCGGATGAGAAATACAAGCTGGGTGAACCGATCATCATCTATGCCGAACCTTTCGGCTTTGGCTATGGCACCCCGAGTGAGGGCTTGAATTCCATGGCTTTTATCGTTGATCTCAAGGTGATCACCGAGGCCGGCGAAGTGCTGGGCGAAATCCCGAACCTGACCGAAGTGGCACTTGAATCGCGCTATAAGAACCGGGAGTTTCAGGCCAACCTGACCTACAATCTGGATGGCATCGGCGCCGGACGCTATGTGCTGCAAACCACCTTGCGGGACAAGAATTCCGAAAAGACCGGGACGTTTGAAAACACGATCGAGATCGTGGAATAACAGGTTCTTCATAAGGTAAGATGATATGTCCAACGCCGGGCAAAGCCCCATTCTGACGCTGACGCTGAACCCGGCGCTGGATATGTCAACCGAAGTGCCATCCCTGGTGCCAGACCAGAAACTGCGCTGCAGCGAACCCCTGCTGGACCCGGGCGGTGGCGGCTTGAACGTCAGCCGCGCGGTGTCGGCCTTGGGCGGCGAAAGCCTGGCGCTGGTGGCTTTGGGCGGGTTGACCGGGGATCGCCTGGCGGGGCTGATCCGACAAGAAGGCGTGCCTTTTCTGGCACTTACCGCCCCCGGTGAAACCCGGCAAAGCCTGACCGTGACGGCGGCCGACACCGGCCAGCAGTTCCGCTTCATGCTGCCCGGCCCCCTGTGGCGTGACGCCGATCAGGAACGCGTGTTCCTGCTGCTGCGCGCCTCGGCGCGGGCGGGGGCGTTGGGGGTGATCTCTGGCAGCCAGCCGCCGGGGGTTCCGGTGGATTTCCCGGCCCGTCTGGCGCGGTCGATGCCGGGGCTGCATGTGGTGCTGGACACCTCTGGCCCGGCGCTGCGTCAAGCGGTCAGCCATCCGATACCAGGTCTTCATGTGTTGCGGATGGACGGCGAAGAGGCCGAGGAAATGGCGGGGCATTCTTTGACCACCCGCGCGCAAAGCGCTGATTTCGCGCAAGATTTGGTAAAGCGCGGGGTGGCGACGCGGGTGATCGTGGCACGCGGTGCCGATGGGTCTGTGCTGGCCGAGGCCGATCAGCGCCTGTTCGTGACCGCCGCGAAAGTGGAGGTCAAAAGCAAGGTCGGCGCCGGTGACAGCTTTGTCGCGGGCTTTGTTCTGGGCTTGGCGCGCGGGCAATCGTCGGCCGAGGCGCTGGCATTGGGTTCCGCCGCTGCCTCTGCGGCCGTGATGACGGATGCGACGCAGCTGTGCCGGGCGGCGGATGTCATGCGGCTTTTGCCACAGTGCGTGGTGAGCGCGGTCTAACCCATTGCGGACGCTGGGTTAATCTTTTGTCTGGTTGGATCTTGAGCGTATTTTTTGCGTCCGTTTTCTGTCCGGCATGCGTCCGTTTTCTGTCCGGACGCGCGCCGCGTTAACCATGCATCCAGAATTTGCTGCTGTCTGGCCTAACCCTCATCCCGCCAGCGGTTGGCCACCGGATAGCGCCGGTCCGCCCAAAACGCCCGCCGCGTCAGCCGCGTGCCCGGTGCAGCCTGAAAGCGTTTGTATTCACTGATGTAAATCAGTTGTTCAACTTTTTTCACGGTGGCGCGGTCAAAGCCTTGGGCCACCAGTTCGGCCACCGACAGATCCTGATCGACCAGCCCGTCCAGAATGGCATCCAGCACCGGATAGGGCGGCAGACTGTCATCGTCGCGCTGATCGGGGCGCAGTTCCGCACTGGGCGGTTTGTCGATCACGCGCGGCGGGATCACTTCGCCTGCGGGGGCAAGCATCCATTCGCGGTGGTTCTCATTCCGCCAGCGGCAGGTGTCGAAAACCCGCGTCTTGTACAGATCTTTCAGCGGGTTATAACCACCATTCATATCGCCGTAGATGGTGCAATAGCCCACCGCCACTTCGGATTTGTTGCCGGTGGTCAGCAGCATCTCGCCAAACTTGTTTGACATCGCCATCAGCATCAACCCGCGCAACCGGCTCTGGATGTTTTCCTCGGTCAGCCCCGGTTCCGTGCCTGCAAACAGCTCTGCCAAGGCGTCTCCCACCGCGTCCTGCGGGCCAGATATGGACACCGTGTCCAACCGGCAGCCCAGCGCATGTGCCACCTGCGCAGCATCGTCGAGCGAATGCTGCGAGGTATAGCGCGACGGCAGCATCACGCAGCGGACGTTCCGGGGGCCAATCGCGTCGGCGGCGATGGTGGCCACAATGGCGCTGTCGATGCCGCCCGACAGGCCCAGCAACACCTTTTGGAATCCGGTCTTGGCCAGATAATCCTTCAAGGACAGCACCATGGCGTGATAGTCCGCCTCGACCGCGCGCGGCAGCGACGCCATCATCCCGGGCAAAGCACGCCAGCCGTCGGGGGTTTCCTCAAAATCAACATGCGCTATGCAGGCGTCAAACTGCGGCAGTTGCGCCATCAGCGCGCCGCCGGGGTTCAGCACAAAGGACGCGCCGTCAAAGACCTGATCATCCTGCCCGCCGATCATGTTGAGGTACACCAACGGCAGCCCGGTTTCCACCACCCGCGCCACCATCAGATTGGTGCGCACGGCGGGCTTGCCACGATGATAGGGCGACCCGTTCGGGATCAGCAAGATCTGCGCGCCGGATTCGGCCAGCGTTTCGCAGACCTCGGAGTGCCACGCGTCCTCACAGATCGGAGAGCCGATGCGCAGCGGACCAATCCGGTAGGGGCCCTGCGGTGGGGCCGCAGCAAAGATGCGCTTTTCGTCAAAAACGCCATCATTGGGCAAATCATGCTTCAGGATGGTGGCGGCGATCTTGCCGCCTTGCAGCACGTAGAACGCGTTGTAAAGCAGGCCGTCCTTCAGATGTGGCCCGCCGATGCCCATGGCAGGGCCATCGGTGATCAGCACCGCCAGATCGGCAATCGCCTGCATCGCGTGCCGGGTGAACGCCGGCTTTTGCACCAGATCCTGCGTCTGATAGCCGGTGATGAACATCTCGGGCAGCGCCACCATCTGCGCGCCCGCCGCACGGCCCTGCTGCCAAGCGTCCAGTGCAAGCGCAGCATTGGCCGCAATCGCCCCCAGAGTCGGGTTCAGTTGCGCAAGGGTCAGGCGAAAGCGATCGGCCATAGGGCGGCTCCGGTTAGGTGTTTTCTAGGTTCTAGCAGGTTCACCGGCAAGGGAAAGCCAAAGCCCGACCTGCGACTTGTCAGGTTGGGTGCGGGGCGGCTAGGGTGGCCTTTGGACAATCGGGTGACAAAAGATGCGGCAGGCCGGAATGATGCGGATCGGGGCGGTGGTGGTGATGCTGCTGCAGGCGGGTGCCGTCATGGCGCAAGCCGAGGGTGAGGTGATCACCAAACAGTATGAAGATGGTTCGGTTTATGAGGGCACCTTCAAGGCCGGGTTGCAGGATGGCCTTGGGACCTATCGGCTGACCAATGGCTATGAATACACCGGCGCCTGGGTGGCCGGGGAAATTCGGGGCGCTGGCGTCGCGCGCTATCCCAATGGCTCGGTCTATGAAGGGTCTTTTGTGAAGGGTCAGCCAGAGGGCAAGGGCAAGATCACCTATGCCGATGGCGGCACCTATGAGGGCGATTGGCTGGCGGGCAAGATCACCGGCATGGGCGTTGCGGTTTATGCCAATGGCCTGACCTACAAGGGCGCGTTTCTGGACGGCAAGCATCACGGCCAGGGGGTTATTTCGGATGCCACCGGCTATCGCTATGACGGACAATGGGCGGCGGGGCAAAAGGATGGCGCGGGCAAGATCACCTATCCGGACGGCGCAGTCTATGATGGCAATCTGGTGCAGGGCGCGCGGGCGGGCAAAGGCACGCTGACCATGCCGGATGGGCTGACCTATGTCGGTGATTGGGCCGCGGGTCAGATCAACGGCGTGGGCAAGCTGACGCAGCCGAACGGCGATGTCTACGAGGGACCGTTTGTCGAAGGTCTGCGACAGGGTGAGGGCGCGGTGCGCTATGCCAATGGCGACCGCTATCAGGGCGGCTTTCAGGCGGACAAGCGCGCGGGTTTGGGCACCTTCACCGCCAAGGACGGCAGCACCTACACCGGCGCCTGGGTCGGCGGGCGGATGCAGGGCAAGGGCCGGATGCAATATGCGGATGGCTCGGTCTATGAGGGCAGCTTTCAGGCGGATCTGCCGGATGGCGCGGGAAAGATCACCTATCCCGACGGCGGGTCCTATGACGGACAATGGACCGCCGGTGCCATGACCGGGCGCGGCCGCATCGGCTATGCCAACGGTGCGGCTTATGACGGAGCGGTGGTGGCGGGCCTGCCGGATGGCATCGGTGTCATGACCTACGCCGATGGCTATCGCTATGAAGGCGCTTGGAAATCCGGCCAGCGCGACGGCCAGGGCACCGCGACCTGGGCCGATGGCACCCTGTACAAAGGCAATTTCAAGGCCGGTCAGCGCCACGGCAAGGGCGAGTTGATCCAACCCGACGGTTTTCGTTATACCGGCGACTGGCTGGCGGGCGAGATGCAGGGCCTCGGCCAGGCGACCTATCCGTCTGGCGACATCTATGAAGGCAGCTTTGTGAAAGGCAAACGCGATGGTGCGGGCAAGCTGACCTACAAGGGTGGCGAAGTGTCTGTGGGTATCTGGCAAGCGGGCATCCTGACCGGCCCCCTGCCCGGCGCCGCCGCCGCAGATGCCGCCCCCGAGACACCCACCGCCGCGCCTTAGACCATGTTGCGTTCAGCCGGTGGAACGCGACACGCAACATGTAGAGGCAGTGCTTTTCTTCGGTGTCCTTCAATCTTATCCAGATGGAAAGACGCCCGCTCTCGACTTACGGCCATCCTCTCTGCACAAATATCCTCGGGGGTGCGGGGGCAGACAGCCCCCGGCGGTGGCAGGCCCGATCGCAAGGCTGACAGGCAATGTTGCACTGACCCAGCGCAGACCGCCCGAACCCCCAAGCACCCCGCCGCCCCGGACTTGATCCGGGGCCGCCATCCCGCCGGCAGAGGCCCCGGGTCAAGTCCGGCGCGGCGCGGGTTGAAAGGCCACCCCTTACCCGGCCTCTAGACCATCTGCCCTGATCGCAACCGCGTCAGAAACCCCGCCGCATCGGCTAATACCGCCGCGCGATGTGCAGCGTCCATCTTGTCCCAGACCCGGTACATCTGCGCCATGCGGGGGTTGCCCACAAACCGCTCCCGGTGCCGCATCAGGAAATCCCAGTAGAGCAGGTTGAACGGACAGGCCGCCGGACCCGATTTCTCTTTCACCTTATAGGCGCAGGTGCCGCAATAATCCGACATCCGGTCAATATAGGCCCCCGACGAGACATAGGGCTTAGATCCCACCACGCCGCCATCGGCAAACTGGCTCATCCCGATCACATTCGGAGCCTCGACCCACTCAAACGCATCGACATAGACCGCCAGATACCATTCATGCACAAGGCTCGGGTCCACCCCTGCCAACAGCGCGAAATTCCCCGTCACCATCAGGCGCTGGATGTGATGCGCATAGCCGATGTCGCGGGTCTGGGCCACGGCATGCGACAGGCAGGCCATCCGCGTCGGCGCCCCCCAATACAGGGGCGGCAGGGCGGCGGCATGCCCCAACACATTACGCGCGGTATAGTCTGGCCCCTGCATCGCCCAGATGCCGCGCACGAATTCGCGCCAGCCGATGATCTGGCGGATAAACCCCTCCACCGCGTTCAACGGCGCTGCCCCGGCGTGATAGGCGGCTTCGGCACGCTGGCACACCTCCAGCGGCCCCAGCAATCCAAGGTTCAGATAGGGCGAGATCAGCGCATGCGACAGCGTCGGATCATCACGCAGCATGGCGTCCTGCTCATCACCAAAGGACCGCAGGCTATGGGCGATGAAATGGTCCAGCACTTGCAAGGCCTGCGCGCGATCGGTGGCCCAATGGAAAGGCGCGGGGGTGCCGAAATGCTGAAAACGGTGGGTGACCATCTCCAGCACCGCCCGCGTCTCGCCGTCCGGGGCAAAGCGCGGCGGGCGCGGGCGGAACAGGTCGCGTTTGGCAGGTTTGCGGTTGTCGTGGTCAAAATTCCACTGCCCGCCCACGGGCTTGTCTCCCTGCATCAGCAACCCGGTCTTGCGGCGCATGTCGCGGTAAAAATACTCCATCCGCAGCTGTTTGCGATCTGTGGCCCAAGCGGTGAATTCGGCCTGAGAACACAGGAACCGATCATCCGGCAGCGTGGTCACAGGCAACGGCAGATCGTCCAGCAGCGCCTGCAAGCGATGCTCGCCGCAGCGGGTGGTGATCACGCAGTCCGCGCCAAATTCCGCTGCCCGGCGCAGCACCTCGCCGGGGATGTTCTGGCTGTTGGCGGGGTCGTCCAGCACGGAATAGGCAACGCGCCAGCCATCGCTGCGCAACTGCGCCGCAAACTTGCGCATCGCGGTCAGGATCAGCACGATCTTTTGCGGATGATGCGGCACCGATGTGCCCTCGGCCATCACCTCGGCCATCACCACCACGTCGAGCGCCGGATCAGCGGCCCGCAAAGCCGCCATGTCCGGCGACAGCTGATCCCCCAGCACAAGGATCAGGCGAGGCTTCACCATGCAATCACCTCGCCCGCCCAATCGAAAAACCCGCCCGACTGTGCCGGGGTCAATGCGTCCAGCACCGCCAGCAGATGCCCCGCCGCCACATCCGGCGTCACCTTGTCATGGCCATAGCCTTCGGTAAACGCGGTCGCCACCGTCCCCGGATGCAGACAGGCCAGCACCGCCAAAGGATGAGAGCGCGCCACCTCTATCGCCGCGGTATGGATCAACTGGTTCAACGCCGCCTTCGAGGCGCGGTAGGAATACCAGCCGCCAAGCCCATTGTCGCCAATCGACCCCACCCGCGCCGAAAGCACGCCCAGACGCGCCACCCGGTCGCGCGGCAGCAACCGCAACGCATGCTTCACCACCAAAGCCGGACCAATTGCATTGACCGCAAACTGCCCGGCAATCCCTGCCGCGTCCAAGGCCTTCAGCGTCTTCTCCGGTCGCCCGCCCGCGCCGCCCAAAGCCCCGGTCGCCACCACCACAAGATCGAACGTCCCAACAAGCCCGCCCATCACCCGGGCCACCGACGCCTCATCGGTCACATCCAGCCCGTCCACCGACCGCGACAGCCCCACAACCTCCCCCCGCACCGCCAGCGCGCTGACCAAAGCCGCCCCGATCCCGCCCGAGGCCCCAACCACCAATGACCGCATGCCAACTCCTCCATTTGCGACATAGCTAGCCGCAAATCCCGCCCCGGCCATTGCTGTTTTGAAAATACTCAAACCGGAATCCAGGAATTCCGGTGAGCCTGGGGGCCTTCCCAGCACCCAGCACCCCGCCGCAAACCCGATCCGCGACAGCCCGCTTTCGGGTGGCTCGATGCCACCCGAAAGCGGCCCTTTTTTCGCAGCCCCCCTTCCCTTCCAAGGAATCGCCCGTATAGTCACCGCCATGACACAGGAAACCATCATCGCTACAGCCAGCATCGCACCCCTTGCGATGGCCTGCGTATGCGCGGTCTCCCCCCGTGGGCTGCTTCTTCTTACCCGCTTCTGAGCGTTCCTTGGGGCGCGACCGCTCAGACCGGATCAGCGCCCAAGGGAAAGCAGCAAAACTCCAAGGAATAGCATTATGACCGACACATCCTCGCGGCCCCGCGCCGCCAAGGCGCAAACCCAACCCCATGTGATCATTTTTGACACCACTTTGCGCGACGGTGAACAATCCCCCGGCGCCACGATGACGCATGAGGAAAAGCTGGAGATTGCCAGCCTGTTGGACGAAATGGGCGTCGATGTGATCGAGGCCGGGTTTCCCATCGCCTCCGAGGGCGATTTCAACGCGGTTTCGGAAATCTCGAAACGCGCCAAAAACTCCACCATCTGCGGTCTGGCCCGCGCCAATTACAAAGACATTGATCGCTGCTGGGAGGCGGTGAAATATGCGCCCTCGCCGCGCATCCACACCTTCATCGGCACTTCGCCCTTGCACCGCGCGATTCCGAACCTGACCATGGACGAGATGGCGCAGCGCATCCATGACACTGTCACCCATGCCCGCAATCTGTGCGACAATGTGCAGTGGTCGGCGATGGATGCGACGCGGACCGAGCATGACTATCTGTGCCGCACCGTGGAAATCGCCATCAAGGCGGGCGCGACCACGATCAACATCCCCGACACCGTGGGCTATACCGCGCCGCGCGAAAGTGCCGCGTTGATCGCCATGTTGCTGGCCCGCGTGCCGGGCGCGGATCAGGTGATCTTTGCAACCCATTGCCACAATGATCTGGGCATGGCGACGGCAAACTCTTTGGCCGCCGTGGATGCCGGCGCGCGGCAAATCGAATGCACGATCAACGGCTTGGGCGAACGCGCGGGCAACACGGCCTTGGAAGAGGTCGTGATGGCGATGAAGGTGCGCAATGACATCATGCCCTACCGCACCCAGATCGACACCACCAAGATCATGAACCTGTCGCGGCGGGTGGCCAGCGTTTCCGGCTTTGCGGTTCAGTTCAACAAGGCCATCGTCGGCAAGAACGCCTTCCTGCACGAATCCGGCATTCATCAGGACGGCGTGCTGAAAAACGTCGAGACCTTTGAGATCATGCGCCCCGCCGACATCGGCCTCTCGGCGCACAACATCGCCATGGGCAAACATTCGGGCCGGGCGGCGTTGCGCGCGAAGCTGAAAGAACTGGGGATTGAAGAGTTGGCCGAGAACCAGCTCAACGACGTTTTCGTGCGCTTCAAGGCTTTGGCCGACCGCAAGAAAGAGGTTTACGACGAAGACCTGATCGCGCTGGTGTCGGATGAGCAGACCAATGATGCCCATGAATTCCTGCAGTTGAAAAAGCTGCGGGTGGTCTGTGGCACCGAGGGGCCGCAAGAGGCGGATATGGTGTTGTCGGTGGACGGGGTGGATCACCACATCGATGCCACCGGCGATGGGCCGGTGGATGCCGCGTTCAACTGCGTGAAAATGCTGTTCCCGCATCAGGCGCAGCTGGAGATTTATCAGGTCCATGCGGTGACAGAGGGCACCGACGCGCAGGCAACGGTTTCGGTGCGGCTGCAAGAGGACGGGCGGATCGTGAACGGGTCTTCGGCGGATACCGACACGATCGTGGCCAGCACAAAGGCCTATATCAATGCGCTGAACAAGCTGATCGTGCGGCGGACGAAATCGGCACCGGACAGTGATATGAAATCGGTGCATTACAAGGATCACTGAGGCGGTTTGGCCCCCGGCGTTTGGGCGGCAAGGAAAGGTCCCGGATTGGGGCCTTTTTTTATCAAATGATTGCGGTGGTGGGATTGAGGGTTTGTCAGCGTTTGGGCGCGTGGAGCGTGAACCCGCGCTTTGCGTGGAACCACGCACCCTACGATGTCGGCCGGGGGTGTTCGGTGGCAGTCCGCGTTACCCACTCCGCGCCGCGCCGGACCTGATCCGGGGCCTCATGGTGATCGGCAAAGGCCCCGGATCAGGTCCGGGGCGGCGTGGAACTTAATCGCCGCCTTTCATCTCTGTCAAGGTGTTGCCGCCATCCACCACCAGCATGGCGCCGTTGACATAGGCTGCGGCGTCCGATGCCAGAAACAGCGCGCAGGCCGCGACCTCTGCGGGGGTGCCGGGTCGCCCGGCGGGCGTCGCACGGCCTGCGCGGAGTTCAGATGCACTGGACGAGGCCGTTTCGATCCAGCCGGGCAGAACCGCGTTGCAGGTGATGCCCTTGCGGCCATATTCCAGCGCCACAGACCGTGTCATGCCGGTGATCGCGGCCTTGGCGGTGGCATACCCAGATGATCCGTCAATCGTCACCATCGGCCCGGTGACCGAGGCGATGTTGACGATGCGGCCATAGCCCGCCGCCTGCATCGCGGGCAACGCCGCACGGATGCAATGAAAGGTCACGCCGACGTTCAGCGCCATGTGATGCGCAAAATCGGCGTCTGACAGCCCGCCCAATCGGACCCGCTGCACCTGCTTGCCGCTTTGCACCATGCCGGCGTTGTTCACCAGGATTTCCACCGGGCCAAGTCGATCGGCCACCGCCGCGAACAACCCGGCCACCTGCGGCGGATCGGTCAGATCAGCGATATGGGACAGGCAGCCCAAAGACCGTGCGCGGTCGTGGATGCGCGTTGTGGTCGCCGTGATGCACACCCTTGCCCCCGCCGCCACCAGCGCTGTTGCAATGGAGAACCCGATGCCGCCTTCGCTGCCCGCGCCGGTGACCAAAGCCACCCGATTGCCGAGATTGAACATGACGCATCCCCTGACATTGGCGGAAGGATGACCGATTTTGCCCGCCCCCGCAACGTCCTCGCGGGCGGTGCAGGCCTGATCCGCTGCGGGGGGAATCACGTATGAACCGGCAAACCGGCTGCTATTTTTTTGTGCCCGACCGCAATCCTGCGCCCCGGCTTTACCCGCATTAGTTGAAAATACGCAAGAAACGCCGGATCTCTTCCGCTTTTTTCGCCATACCTGCAGCTTAAATCTAACACGGGCGTACAAGGCGGAAAGGCGCGGAGCGGTGGCTTCGGGCCTTTCCCTGCCTTCGGGGTATCCTTATATGAAGATGCCCGCCTTATTCACTTGAGTCGCGGGCTCTTTCTTTTTGCGGATCAAGGATCACCCTGGGCATGTCGATACTATCAACGCTGTTTTCGTCAGACATGGCGATCGACCTCGGCACGGCCAACACGCTGGTCTATGTGCGGGGCAAGGGGATCGTGCTGAACGAGCCTTCCGTGGTGGCCTATCACACCAAGGATGGCAAAAAGCAGGTTTTGGCGGTGGGCGAGGATGCCAAGTTGATGCTGGGCCGCACGCCGGGGTCGATCGAAGCGATCCGCCCGATGCGCGATGGGGTGATTGCCGATTTTGAAGCCGCCGAAGAGATGATCAAGCATTTCATCCGCAAGGTGCACAAGCGCACGACATTTTCCAAGCCGAAGATCATCGTTTGCGTGCCGCATGGCGCGACTCCGGTGGAAAAGCGCGCGATCCGCCAATCGGTGCTGTCGGCGGGCGCGCGGCGGGCTGGTCTGATTGCCGAACCGATCGCGGCGGCGATTGGCGCGGGGATGCCGATCACTGATCCTACGGGGAACATGGTGGTCGATATTGGTGGCGGCACCACCGAGGTGGCGGTGTTGTCCTTGGGTGACATCGTTTATGCGCGCTCTGTCCGCGTGGGTGGTGACCGAATGGATGAGGCGATCATCAGTTATCTGCGCCGCCATCAGAACTTGCTGATCGGCGAGTCGACAGCGGAACGCATCAAGACCAGCATCGGCACCGCGCGGATGCCCGATGACGGGCGCGGGGCGTCGATGACCATTCGCGGGCGCGACCTGTTGAACGGTGTGCCGAAGGAAACCGAGATCAATCAGGCGCAGGTGGCCGAGGCGTTGAGCGAACCGGTGCAGCAGATTTGCGATGCGGTGATGCAGGCGCTGGAGACGACGCCGCCGGATCTGGCCGCAGATATTGTAGATCGCGGCGTGATGCTGACCGGGGGCGGGGCGCTGCTGGGCGATCTGGACTTGTCTTTGCGCGAGCAGACCGGGCTTTCGATCAGTGTCGCGAATGAGCCGCTGAACTGCGTGGCCTTGGGCACCGGCAAAGCGCTGGAGTATGAAAAGCAACTGCGCCATGTCATAGATTACGACAGCTGATCGGGTGGCTTTCGGGCCAAACGGATAGAACGGGCCTGTTATGGCAAGAAATCGCACCGACCCCGAAGAATTCTCACGCCCGTTACGCCGGGTGTTGGTGGGGCTTTTGGTGTTGGGGCTGTTGGGGTTGTTTTTCCTGTGGCGCATCGACAGCCCACGGGTGGAGCGGTTCCGCTCGGCGTTGGTGGACCGGTTCGTGCCGTCGTTCAGCTGGGCAGCGGCGCCGGTGACCTGGGGCAGCGGCATCGTCGACGACTACCAGTCCTACGCCCGGCTTTATGAGCAAAACCAGCAATTGCGCGAGGAATTGCGCCAGATGAAGGCGTGGAAAGAGGCGGCGCTGCAGCTGGAGCAGAAGAACGCCCGGCTGCTGGACCTGAACAAGGTGCGGCTGGACCCGCGGTTGACGCATGTGACAGGGGTGGTGCTGGCCGACTCTGGCAGCCCGTTCCGCCAATCGGTGCTGCTGAATGTGGGCGCGCGCGACGGCATCCGTGACGGCTGGGCCACGATGGACGGCATCGGGCTGGTGGGGCGGATTTCGGGGGTGGGGCGTGAGACCTCCCGCGTGATCCTGCTGACCGACAGCAACAGCCGGGTGCCGGTGACGGTGCAACCTTCGGGACAAAAGGCCATCCTTGCGGGCGACAATTCGGCGACGCCACCGCTGGAGTTTCTGGAAGACAGCGACGCGGTGCAGGCGGGGGACCGGGTGGTGTCTTCGGGCGATGGCGGGGTGTTTCCGGCGGGATTGCTGATTGGCACGGTGGTGCTGGAAACCGACAACCGGTTGCGGGTGCTGCTGGCGGCTGATTATCAGCGGCTGGAGTTTCTGCGGGTGTTGCGCAGTCATGAACTGGTGCCGATCACAGACACCGGCGCGCTGATTGCCTTGCCGCCGGTGCAAGGCCCGCCCAAACCGCCGGTGACGCCAGAGCCTGCGCCGGAAGCGGGGCAGCCATGATTGATGAGGCCACCCAGTCGGTCTGGCTGCATCGGCTGCTGTTTGTGGCCATCGCTTTGGGGCTGCTGTTCGTGCGGTTGCTGCCGTTGGGGTCAACGGCGGGCGATTTGCCCGGCCCGGATATCTTGCTGTGCATCGTCTTTGCCTGGACCATGCGGCGCCCGGATTATCTGCCCGCCATCCTGATCGCGGTCATCGTGCTGCTGGAGGACATGATCCTGATGCGGCCTCCGGGGCTGTGGACAGCGCTGGTCATTCTGGCCTCTGAATTCGTGCGGGCCCGCGTTGCACTGACTCGTGAATTGAGCTTTGGCGTGGAATGGCTTTTGGTGGCAGGATTGATGGTCGGCGTTCTGCTGTCTTACCGCATCGCATTTGCCATCGTGATGTTGCCGCAGCCCGGCTTCGGGTTTGCGATGGTGCAGGTGTTCTGGTCGATTGTGTTCTATCCAGCAGTGGTCGCGGTGTCGCGCTTCGTGCTTGATCTGCACAAGCCCGCGATGGGCGAAATCGACGCTTACGGTCGGCGGATGTAAGGAAACCCCATGAGGCGCACCCCCCGCGACATCGAAGCCACGTCCAAGCGCGTCACCCGGCGCGCCCTGTTGATGGGCGCGGGCATGGCGGCGATGGTGACGGCTTTGGGCGCGCGGATGCGCTATCTGGGCGTCGAACAGGCCGATCAATTCCGGCTTTTGGCCGAAGAAAACCGCATCAACATCCGGCTGATCCCGCCCGAACGTGGGCTTATTCAGGATCGCAACGGCAAGATGATCGCGGGCAACGAACAGAATTACCGCGTTGTGATCACGCGTGAAACCGCCGCCGAAGGTGTGGGCGGTGTCGAAGGCGTGCTGAACCGGCTGTCGCATATCATCCCGATGACCAGCGAAGATCTGGATGACGCGGTCAAGGCGCTGGAGCGCAACAGCCCGTTCGTGCCGATCACGGTGGCGGACCGGCTGAACTGGGAAGATTTTTCCAAGATCGCGGTGAACGGCCCTGCCTTGCCCGGAGTGACGCCAGAGGTGGGCCTGAGCCGGGTTTACCCGCGCGATTTCGATCTGGCGCATGTGGTGGGCTATGTCGGCCCGGTGTCGGAAAAAGATCTTGAGGCGTTGGAAAACCCGGACCCTTTGCTGCGCATCCCGAAATTCCAGATCGGCAAGATCGGTGTCGAAAAATGGATGGAAGAATCGCTGCGTGGATCGGCGGGCACCAAGCGGATCGAGGTCAACCATGTGGGCCGCGTGATGCGGGAACTGGACCGGATTGAAGGCGTGCCGGGCGGTGATCTGATGCTGACCATTGACGTCGATGTGCAGAATTTCGTGCAGGCGCGTCTGGGTGAGGAAAGTGCGGCCTGTGTGGTGATGGATGTCCGCAACGGCGATCTGATCGCGGCAGTGTCATCACCGTCGTTTGACCCGAACCTGTTCGTGCGCGGCATTTCGCAAGCCGACTACAGCCTGCTGACCGAGCATGACCACCGGCCCCTGGCCAACAAGGTGGTGCAGGGGGCCTATCCGCCGGGATCAACATTCAAGATGGTGACGGCGCTGGCGGCGCTGGATGCCGGTGTGATTGACGTGCAATCCACCTTTCGCTGCCCCGGCTATCTTGAGGCCGGCGGGCGCAGGTTTCACTGCTGGAAACCCGGCGGCCACGGGTCGGTGAACCTGCAAAAGTCCTTGGCCGAAAGCTGTGACGTCTATTATTACGAGATCGCGCAAAAGGTGGGCATCGACAAGATCGCCGAGATGGGCCGCCGCCTGGGGCTTGGCATCCGCCACGATCTGCCGATGTCGGCGATTGCCGAGGGCAATATGCCCGACAAGGCCTGGAAGTTGGAAAAGCAGAAGGCCGAGTGGGTGATCGGCGATACGATCAACGCGTCGATCGGTCAGGGCTTTGTGCTGACCTCGCCGTTGCAACTGGCGGTGATGACGGCGCGGATTGCCAGCGGCAGCATGGTCAAGCCGCGGATCATCAAGGCGGTCAACGGGCGCGAGGCAGAGATCGAGCCTGCAGAGTCTTTGGGCGTCGATGGGTCGATCTTGCGCGCGGTGCAGGGCGGCATGTTCGAGGTGATGAACGGTGAACGCGGCACAGCGCGGTCGGCCCGCATTGCCGACGATGCGATGCGGATGGCGGGCAAGACCGGCACCGCACAGGTGCGCAACATTTCCTCGGCAGAGCGCGACAGCGGCGTTGTGGCCAACGACCGGCTGCCGTGGAAGCAACGCGACCATGCGCTGTTCGTGGGGTTCGCACCCGCCGACAATCCGCGCTATGCGGTGTCGGTGGTGGTGGAACATGGCGGCGGCGGCTCTGCGGTGGCAGCGCCGATTGCGCGCGATGCAATCTTGCGGGCGATGTCAGACGGCATGCCGGCGCTGACCGCCTATCCCGCCGATCAGCGCGGCCGGATGGAAACGCTGCTGAACGCCCTGCAATTGCGACTGCCGGACGGGTCGCGCCCCGTCACCACCAAGGCATAGGGGCGCACCATGAGCTTTCTGGAATATCGCCTGAAATCTGCCCCGGCTGGTCTGGCCAAGGTGTTTTACATCCACTGGGCGCTGATCCTGGTGCTGACGGCTGTGGCGGCCATCGGGTGGCTGATGCTTTACTCGATCGCGGGTGGTGATATTGACACCTGGGCCTTGCCACAGATCAAACGCTTTGGTCTTGGCCTGGCCTTGCTGTTCCTTGTGGCTTTTGTCCCGATCTGGTTTTGGCGCAGCACCTCGGGAATGGCTTATGCGGTGTCGTTCATCCTGCTGCTGGTCGTCGAGTTCTTTGGCACATCCGGCATGGGGGCGCAGCGCTGGATCGACCTTGGCTTCATGCGGCTGCAACCGTCCGAGTTGATGAAGGTCACCATGGTGATGATGTTGGCCACCTATTACGACTGGCTGGACGACAAGAAAGTCTCGCGCCCGCTGTGGGTGATCTTGCCGGTTGTGCTGATCGTGACACCGACGGTGCTGGTGCTGATGCAGCCGAACCTGGGCACATCGGTGATGCTGCTGGTGGCGGGTGCTGCGGTGATGTTCGCGGCGGGCGTCAGTCTGTGGTATTTCGCGGGGGTGATCGGCCTGATCGGGGGGGCGGTTGCCGCGGTGTTTTTGTCACGCGGCACGCCGTGGCAGTTGCTGCACGATTATCAGTATCGCCGGATTGATACGTTTCTGGACCCGTCGGCCGATCCATTGGGCGCGGGGTACAACATCATTCAGGCCAAGATTGCGCTGGGATCGGGCGGATGGGCGGGCAAGGGCTTCATGCAGGGCACGCAAAGCCGGCTGAACTTTCTGCCGGAAAAGCACACCGATTTCATCTTCACCACGCTGGGTGAAGAGTTTGGTTTTGTCGGCGCGTTCTCGTTGCTGATCCTGTACACGTTGGTTCTGGTGTTTTGCCTGATCGCGGCGGTGCAGAACAAGGACCGCTTCAGCCAGTTGCTGATCATCGGGGTGGCGGTGAACTTTTTCCTCTATATCGCGGTGAACCTGTCGATGGTGATGGGCATGGCCCCGGTGGTCGGCGTGCCGCTGCCGCTGCTGTCTTATGGCGGGTCGGCGACTTTGGTGATTTTGCTGTCCTTCGGGCTGGTTCAAAGCGCCATTGTCCACCGGCCGCGATGAGGGGGCCACCATGATGCAACGCCACAAGCGGTTTCTGCTGGCCTTTGCCTTTGGTGCCGCGCTGTTCGCCGCCGTGCAGCTTGCCCCCTTGTCGCAGGCGTTGCGCGCCCAGTTGGGGGTGAATGCGTTCTTTGTGATCTATCTGGGTCTGATGCTGCATTTTGCCCAGACCGCCCCCGCAAGCGACCTGCGCCAGCATGCCGAAGCCGAGGATGAGGGGGTGGGGTTCATTCTGGCGCTGGCGATCTTGTCGGTGGCGGTCAGCCTGACCGCGACAGTGCTGATGCTGAGCGCAACGAAGGTGGCGATCTGGGCGCAGGTGCTGGCCCTGGCGGCGGCGCCCTTGGGTTGGGCGATGGTACACACGCTGGCCGGGTTTCATTATGCCCATCTCTACTATCGCCCGGAAGGCCACGAAGCGCGGGGCGGGTTGACCTTTCCCGGCAGTGCGGCACCGGGGGCCTGGGATTTTCTGTATTTCTCGTTCGGCATCGGCATGACGGCACAGGTTTCCGATGTGGTCACCACCACGCCTGCGCTGCGCAAGGTGGTGCTGGTGCATGCGGTGGCGTCGTTCTTTTACAACACGGTCATTCTGGCCCTGGCGGTGAATGCGGCGGTCAGCGCCGGCGGTTAGACCGCTTGAAAGGCGCCGCCCGGCGGCCTAGCCTGCGCACAGCCCGTGCGGCAATTTTCTGCAGCACAAACCGGAGCGCCCGATGCCTGTGACCGTTTTCTTCGCTGCCCCCGCGCTGTGGCCCGAATATCAGGATATCTTGCCCGCCGCCCTGCGCGCCGCGGGTGTGGAGGCGGTTCTGGTGACGGAAGCTTCGGACCCAGACAGCGTGGACTATATCATCTACGCGCCGTCGGCCCCGTTGCAGGATTTCACGCCCTTTGTGAACACCAAAGCCGTCCTGAGCCTGTGGGCCGGGGTGGAGCGGATCGTGGGCAATGCCACGCTGACCCAGCCTTTGTGCCGCATGGTCGACACCGGCCTGACCGAAGGCATGGTGGAATGGGTGGTGGGCCACTGCCTGCGTCATCATCTGGGCATGGACCGCCATATCGTCAATCCGGGGCAGGTCTGGGACGCCACCTGTCCGCCGCTGGCGCGCGAACGCCCGGTGTCGGTGCTGGGCATGGGCGCGCTGGGGACGGCTTGTGCGAAAGGTTTGGCGGCGCTGCATTTTCCGGTGACCGGGTGGAGCCGCACCGCCAAATCGGTCGCCGGGGTGCGCTGTGTACATGGCGAGGCGGGGCTGGAACAGGCACTGCATCGGGCCGAGATCGTGGTGACGCTGCTGCCCAAAACCGCCGACACCGAAAACCTGCTGGATGCGCGCCGATTGGCCATGTTGCCGCGCGGGGCGGTGATCCTGAACCCCGGGCGCGGCGCGCTGATCGACGATGACGCGTTGTTGGCGGCGCTGGATGCAGGGCAGATCGGGCATGCGACGCTGGATGTGTTCCGGGTGGAGCCTTTGCCCGCCGGGCATCGGTACTGGTCGCACCCAAGTGTGACGGTGACACCGCATATCGCCGCAGACACCCGTGCAACCGGCGCGGCGCGGGTGCTGGCCGAGAACATAAGGCACGGGGAGGCCAGGGAGCCGTTGCTGTATCTGGTGGATCGAGTGCGCGGCTATTGAAACAGCGGCTTCAAATTTTTTCGAAAAAATTTGTAAAAATCTTCGAAGATTTTTGGCCCTGCGTCAGCGGCGGCAGCCTGCGTCGGGATTGGGACAGTCTTTGACCAAGCCCTGACACAGCCTGACAAAAACAGGGGCAGGTCATGAAATACGCGACGGGGGCCGTACTTATCGTGCTGGCCGGGGTGCTGTGGTCGGTGCAGGGGCTGGTCATCCGCATGATCCCCGACACCGGGGCCTGGACGATTTTGGTCTGGCGCTCGGTGGGGATGTTGCCGGTGCTGTTGGTGTGGATCGCGGTGCAGTCGCGGGGCCGGGTTGTGGCGGAAATCCGGGCGGTGGGTTGGCCGGGGGTTTTCGGCGGCTTCGGTCTGGTGATGGCGTTTTCGGGCGCGATTTATGCGTTTCAGGCCACAAGCGTTGCCAATGCGGTGCTGCTGTTTTCCGCATCACCGTTCTTTGCCGCGATTTTGGGGCGGGTTTTGTTGGGAGAACATGTCAGCGCGCTGACGTGGTTTGCCATCGTGCTGGCAGCGGTCGGCATTCTGGTGATGGTGGGCGGCGGCATGGCGGGGGGGGCCGCGGATGGCAATGCCGCGGCGCTGATTTCGGCGCTGGGTTTTGCGGTGTTCACAGTGACGCTGCGCTGGGGGAAGCTGGCCAACATGCTGCCCGCGGTGGCCTTGGGCGGCGTGTTTTCGATGATCGCGGGCACGCTGGCGCTGGCGGTTCTGGGGCAGGATCTGCTGGTATCGCCGCGTGAGGCGGGGATTGCGGCGGCGATGGGGGCGGTGACGCTGTCGGGCGGGATGCTGCTGTTCACCCTTGGCAGCAAGGTGGTTCCGGCGGCGCAGGCGACGTTGCTGTCGCTGGTCGAGGTGTTGCTGGCACCGGTCTGGGTCTGGGCGCTGCTGGGGGAAACGGTGTCACGGGGCACGTTGATTGGTGGGGCGGTGTTGTTGGGGGCGGTGGTTTTGAACGCCTATGGTGGGCGTCTGGGGCGCGGTTAGAGCCTGTTGCGTTCCATCGGGCTCGGTTGACGGAGCGCAACACCCAACATCCTCAGGCCGGACTTGTCTTGGATGGCCTTCAATCTGAAACAGATTGAAGGCCATCCGCCCCTGGGGGGGGTGCCCCCGCGGGGGGGGGGGCAACCCCCCCCCGGGGCGGATGGCCTTCAATCTGTT
>JANPOY010000114.1:0-1812 GCA_031428215.1 Paracoccaceae bacterium | reverse complement strand
GGCCTGTGCTGTGAACAAAGACATGGGCTGGAACCCGGATCTGGTGAACGTCAACGGCGGGGCGATTGCCATCGGCCACCCGATCGGGGCGTCCGGCGCGCGCATTCTGAACACGCTGATCTTCGAGATGGGGCGCCGGGGTGCAAAAAAGGGCTTGGCCACCCTGTGCATCGGCGGCGGCACCATCGTTCAGGCCCGACGCGTTGCCCGCCGTGACCGAGCCGTCCTTGGTAAAGGCCGGGCGCAGTTTGGCCATGCTGTCCAGCGTGGCACCGTGGCGGATGTATTCATCGGCATCGACCGTCACATCGCCCTTGCGGGTTTTGATGATAAAGGGAATGATTTCATCCACAAAGCGCCCGGCTTTTTGCGCGGCTTCGGCCTTGTTCTGGCTGGCCACGGCGAAGGCATCCTGTGCTTCGCGCGAAATCTGCCACTGGTTGGCGACGTTTTCGGCAGTTTGCCCCATGTGATACCCGTTGAAGGCATCCCACAGCCCGTCACGGATCATGCTGTCTATAAAGCTCAGATCGCCCATCTTTTGCCCGGCGCGCAAGTGGGCGACGTGGGGCGACAGCGACATGTTTTCCTGACCACCGGCCACAATGATGCGCGCATCGCCAAGCTGCACATGCTGTGCGCCAAGCGCCACGGCGCGCAGGCCCGACCCACAAACCTGGTTCAGCGACCACGCGCTTGCCTCTTTCGGCAAGCCTGCCTTGATATGCGCCTGACGCGCGGGGTTTTGGCCCTGACCTGCTGTCAACACTTGACCGAGGATCGTTTCTTCAACTTCGGCGGCATCAATGCCCGCACGGGCCACCACGGCCGAAATCACCGCCGCCCCAAGGTCATGGGCCGGAGTATTGGCGAAAGCGCCGTTGAAACTGCCTACAGCGGTACGTCCCGCTGAAACGATGACGACATTGGTCATAATGATCCCCTCCTGATGCCAACCGGGCACGGCGGACCGCCCCGCCACACGCCACCATGGCCTAGCCGGACGCGGGGTCAAGTGCAAGATTGCCGCTCACATTCCCGTTATGCACGGCGGTTCAGGCGGTCTTTCGCGCGGCCCCTTGCAGCCATACCGGGTTCACCGTTGGCGCGCCGAACAGATAGCCTTGCATGCAATCCACCCCGACGCTGCGCAAATATTCAGCGTCTTCAACCGTTTCCACCGACTCGGCGACGATGAACATGTCAAAATGCCGCCCGATTGCCATCAGCGCCGCCGTCAGGGCCTGATTGTCGGGGTCTTGGTGAATGTTGCGAATAAACTGCCCGTCGATTTTCAGGACATCAAAGAAGAAATCCTTGAAGTACCTGATCGCGGTGTGGCCCGCGCCAAAATCATCCAGCGCAAAGGATATTCCGTCCCGCTGCAGATCTTGCATGAACGCGATCACAATCTCGGGCACCTGCATGGCCGAGCTTTCGGTGATTTCCAAAATCAGCCGGTCGCCCACCGATGGCAGCACGTTCAACCCCCGCCGCAGCGTGCGCATCCAGCGCGGATAGCCAATGGACCGCGCCGACATGTTGATGGATATCCGCAGCCCCGGGTTTTGCTGCAGCGTCTGCAACCCCATGGCCAGTGCGGCGCAATCAATTTCGCGTCCGATTTCATGGTCTTCCACGGCGCCCATGAAATCCTTGGCAGGAATAACCCGCCCCGTCGGGTCAAGCACCCGCATCAACCCTTCGTAAAACCCTATTTTCGCCGGGTCCGCGGCGATAACCACCGGTTGATAGGCCAGCCGCAGCCGCCGGGTATCGATCGCCTGCCGCACCATGGCCATGGTCTCACGG
>JANPOY010000113.1:0-20770 GCA_031428215.1 Paracoccaceae bacterium | reverse complement strand
GCGGTGCAAAATCCACTTCCACAATCACGGCGCCAGAGGCGGCATGCAGGGCCCGGCTTGTCAGGGCTATGGCGATCACGTTCCGTATTTCTTGAGATCTGGTATCTGTCGTTGGCAGGGTCACGCTTCAAAGCGCGCAAGGCAAATGCTAAGAACTCACAAAAGCGGTGCAAAAAATGCACCGCCGCATGGGGCGAGCGCGGTCTGATGGGGGTACGATGAAGCATCTGCAGGATTTCGCCTATATCGAGGCGGTGATGCGGGCCGGGTCGATCCGCAAGGCGGCGGATGACATGAACATCACCGCCTCGGCGCTGAACCGGCGGATTCAGCGGTTCGAGGAGGAATTCGGCTCGGAAATCTTCGAGCGGCTGCCCCGCGGCGTGCGGTTGAACCCGGCGGGCGAGTTGCTGATCCAGCATTTTCGCGCCCAGTCCTCGGACCTGCGGCGGGTGCAAAGCCAGGTAGCCGACCTTACAGGCATCAGGCGCGGTCATGTCTCGGTCGCCTGTTCGCAAGCGCTGATCCCGTATTTCATGCCGGTCCAGATTGCCGCCTATCGCCAAAGCCACCCCGGCGTGACGTTCTCGGTGAATGTCCGCGACCGAGAGGCGGCGGAGCGGGATCTGAGCACCTTTCGCAGTGACATCGCACTGGTGTTTGAACCGGTGCTGCTGGTGGATTTCGAGGTGCTGATGTCGGTGCCGCAAACCATCCATGTGCTGATGCGCGACAGTCATCCGCTGGCCGGGCAGTCAGAGTTGCGGTTGCGCGACTGCCTGGATCACCCGCATGTGGTGCCAAGCCGACAGTATGGTGTGCGCTATCTGCTGGACGCGGCGGCGGCGCGGGGGTCGCGGGCGATCACGCCGGTGGTGGAATCGGATTCGTTCGATTTCATGCGTCATTATGTGCTGCACGAAAACGCCATCGCGTTTCAGATTCCAATCGGGCTGCGGCCGCTGTCGCAATCGGGGCTGGTGATCCGGCCCTTGTCCATCCGGGATGTTCCGGCTGGAAATCTCCTGCTTGGGCAGATGCGTGGGCGAACATTGCCTGTTGCCTCGGCCCGGTTCGCACAAAGCCTTGGTCTTGCGCTGGAAGCGATGAATTGAAGCAGATTGCGCCTGACCGCTGCAAAAAATGAACCGCTCTTGCGAAAAAATAGCAGACGTCAGATGCAATCAAATATCCTAGCCTGCAAGGTATGGATAATTTCCGGTGGACGCGACAGGCTGCACATTCGTGCGCAAGGCCCGGTCCTGCGGTGCTGACAGGAGAGAAAAGTTGAACAATTTCAAATCACTATCACGCCGCCGGTTCCTCGGCTCGTCTGCCGCACTGGCGGGGGCCTCGGCCATCGGCGGGCTTATGGGCGTGGGTCAGGCACTGGCGCAGACGCCGCTGACCGTGGGATTCATCTATGTCGGCCCGAAGGACGACTTTGGTTACAATCAGGCCCATGCCGAAGGCGCAGCCGCCGTCAAGGCGATGCCCGGCGTGACTGTTCTGGAGGAAGAGAACGTCCCCGAATCCGTCGATGTGCAGAACACCATGGAATCGATGATCAACTTTGACGGAGCGACGCTGATCTTTCCGACCTCGTTTGGCTATTTCAATCCCCATATCCTTGAGATGGCGCCCAAGTTTTCCAACGTACGTTTCCAACATTGCGGTGGGATGTGGACACCGGAGAACCCGACCAATATCGGTTCTTACTTCGGCTACATCGGCATGGGCCAGTATCTGAACGGTGTTGCCGCCGGTCATGCCAGCGTCACCAAGAAGATCGGCTTTGTCGCGGCGAAACCCATTCCACAGGTGATCAACAACATCAATTCGTTCCTGTTGGGGGCGCGGTCGGTGGACCCGACGATCACCTGTCAGGTGATCTTTACCGGCGAATGGTCGATGTCGGTGAAAGAGGCCGAGGCAACCAATGCGCTGTGTGATGCGGGCTGCGATGTCATCACCTGTCATGTGGACGGGCCAAAAGTCGTGATCGAAACCGCCGCCGGGCGTGGGTCTTTTGTCTGCGGCTATCACGCGGATCAGACCTCGCTGGCGGGGGACAAATATCTGACCGGGGCAGAATGGAACTGGGCCGGGGTTTACACGGGCATGGTCACGACCGTGCAGGGCGGCGGCACGATCGAAAACTTCGTGCGCGGCGGTTTGGCTGAAAACTTCATCAAGATGTCGCCGCTTGGCCCTGCCGTATCCGATGCCGGGCGTGCCCAGTTTGAGGCGACCAAGGCCGAGATCATGGCCGGGGGGTTTGCCGCCTACAAAGGCCCGCTGAAAGACAACACCGGGGCCGAGGTGGTGGCAGCCGGGGTGTCTCTGGTCGAAACCGACGTCTCGATCGAAAGCATGGGTTATCTGGTGGACGGCGTTCTTGGCTCCACGAGTTGAGGCATGAGCGACCAGGCCTCTTCCGCCGCTATGCCGTCCGGGGCGCCGATCCTTTCGGTTCTGATGCCCCGGGCCGAAGGCGTGGTGATCCCGCTGGCAGCATTTCTGGCGGGAGCGGTCGCGTTCAGTGTGTTTCTGCTGTTGGTCGGCAAATCGCCTGTCGCGTTTTTCGGGCTGGTCTGGACGGCAGGGTTCAGCACGGCGTTCTCGTGGCAGAACACCTTGTCACAAGTGTCGCCGCTGCTGTTTGCGGCGCTGTGTGTGGCGCTGCCAGCCCGGCTGGGGCTGGTGGTGATTGGCGGCGAGGGCGCGATTGTGCTGGGTGGGTTAGCGGCCGCTGTTGCCGGGACGGTGGTGGCGGGTTGGCCCGCAGCCATTGGCCTTGCCGTGATGCTGGTGTCAGCGATGGCCCTTGGCGGGGCGTGGATCGCCACCGTCGGCGCGCTGCGGATCAAGCGGGGGGTGAATGAAACCATCGCCTCGCTGCTGATGGCCTATATCGCAATCGCCCTGTTCAACCATCTGGTCGAAGGCCCGTTTCGTGACCCTGCCAGTCTGAACAAACCATCAACCCTGCCATTGGCCGAAAGCCTGCGTATCGGGGATATGCCGATGATTTCGGCGCATTGGGGGGTGGTTGTCGGCATCCTGATGTGCGTCTTCTGCTGGGTGTTGATCGAGCGGACAACGCTGGGTTTCGCCGCCCGCATTGCCGGTGACAACCTGCGCGCCGCACAGGTGCAGGGGCTGCCGGTGGGGCGGTTGGTGATCGGCTTTACCGCGCTTGGCGGCGCTTTCGCCGGGCTTGCGGGCTTTTTCGAAGTGGCGGCGGTGCATGGTTCGGCCAATGCTTCGCTGATCGCAGGTTATGGCTATACCGGCATTCTGGTGGCGTTTCTGGCGCGGCACAATCCGCTGGCGATCATTCCGGTGGCCATCCTGCTTGGCGGATTTGCGGCATCGAGCGGGTTGATCCAGCGCCGGATGGACCTGCCCGACGCGACCATTCTGGTGTTTCAGGGCATGATTTTCGTGGCGATCTTGCTGTCCGAGGCCGCCTATGGCCGCTTCAAGATCTTTTCACCCGCCTATTGGGGGACGCGCTGATGGATCCGGTGGAAATCGGCATCTGGGGTGTGCCGCTGGCGATCCTTGGCGGCGCGATCCGCGTGTCCACGCCGTTCCTGTTTGTCTCATTGGGGGAATGCCTGACCGAACGGTCGGGCCGGATCAATCTGGGGCTGGAAGGCACGCTGATCTTTGGCGCGATGAGCGGCTATGCTGTGGCGTTCGAGACCGGCTCGCCGTTTCTGGGCGTGGCGGCGGCCGCGCTGGCGGGGATGCTGTTCGGTCTGATGCATGGCTGGATCTGCAAGTTCAAAGGCGTGAACGATATCGCCATTGGCATCGCGCTGATGCTGCTGGGCACCGGGCTCGCCTATTTTTTCGGCAAACCCTATATTCAACCGGTCGCCCCGAAGCTGCCCGCCATTTCCTTTGGCGGCTGGTCCGACATTCCGCAGGTGCAGGCGGCATTGCAGGTCAACGTGCTGTTCCTTCTGGGGGCTGCACTGGCGGTGGCGCTGTGGTGGATGTTCCGCGCCACCCGTGTCGGGCTGGTGATCCGGGTGGTGGGCGACAGCACCGATGCGGCCCGCGCCATGGGCCTGAACGCCGATCGGGTGCGCCTGCTGGCCACAGCGGCGGGCGGTGCCTTGGCCGGCGTCGGCGGGGCGTATCTGTCGCTTTATTATCCGGGCAGCTGGAATGAAGGCATCTCCTCGGGTCAGGGTCTGATGGCCGTCGCGCTGGTGATTTTCGCCCGCTGGAACCCGATCAACTGCTTTTGGGCGGCACTGTTGTTCGGCGGCGCCGGGGCCTTGGGACCGGCGCTGCAATCGGTGGGCGTGACCGAAGGTTACTATCTGTTTTTCGCCGCGCCCTATGTGCTGACCCTTGGCCTGCTGATCGCCACCTCGTCCCCCGACCGGGCCATGCAGGGCGCACCTGCCGAACTGAGCATCACCAAATAGGAGCATTCAATGAACGGACTGGGCGGCCTGAACAAATCCGAAAATGGCGTGGTGATCGGCCTTGTGCAGCTTAAGCTGCCTCTGGTGATCACCCCGGCGGACCTTGCCGCACAGACTGCGCGGGTGGTGGAACTGGTTGCCAAGGCGCGGCGCAACTTGGCCACGATGGATCTGGTAGTGTTCCCCGAATACATGCTGCACGGCTTGTCGATGGACACCAACCCCGCGATCATGTGCCGGATGGACGGGCCAGAGGTTGCGGCGCTGAAACAGGCATGCATCTACAATACGATCTGGGGCTGCTTTTCGATCATGGAGCATAATCCCGGCGGTTATCCCTTTAACACCGGGCTGATCATCGACGACCACGGCGAGCTGCGGCTGTATTACCGAAAGATGCACCCTTGGGTTCCGGTCGAGCCGTGGGAGCCGGGCAACATCGGCATCCCGGTCTGTGACGGGCCAAAGGGCGCGAAACTCGGCCTGATCATCTGCCATGACGGCATGTTCCCCGAAATGTCCCGCGAGGCAGCCTATAAAGGCGCGGAAATCATGATCCGCACGGCGGGCTACACTGCCCCGATCCGCGACAGCTGGCGTTTCACCAACCAGTCCAACAGTTTCTGCAACCTGATGGTGACCGCCAATGTCTGCATGTGCGGCTCGGATGGCACGTTCGACAGCATGGGCGAGGGGATGATCGTCAACTTTGACGGCAGCATCATCGCGCACGGAACATCTGGCCGGGTGGATGAGATCATCACCGCCGAGGTGCGCCCGGATCTGGTGCGTGAGGCGCGGGCGGGCTGGGGCGTGGAAAACAACCCCTACCAGTTCGGCCATCGCGGCTATGTCGCGGTTAAGGGCGGCGCGCAGGATTGCCCCTATACCTATATGACCGATCTGGCTGCGGGCCGGTATCGCCTGCCGTGGGAACACACCGTGAAAATCACCGATGGCACCACTTGCGGCTTTCCCGCCCCGACCCGCCGCTATGGCGACACGCCAAAGGAGACCGCCGCATGACGACAATTGCCAGCCAACCCTATGCCTGGCCGTGGAACGGTGATCTGCGCCCCGACAATACCGCGCTGATCATCATCGACATGCAGACCGATTTCTGTGGCGAGGGCGGCTATGTTGATGCGATGGGCTATGACCTGTCGCTGACCCGCGCGCCAATCGGGCCGATCAAGGCGGTGCTGGCCGCAATGCGGGCCAAGGGCTATACCATCATCCACACCCGTGAAGGCCACCGGCCGGACCTGTCTGATCTGCCGCCCAACAAACGCTGGCGCTCGCAGCAGATCGGCGCGGGCATCGGCGATGCCGGGCCGTGCGGGCGGATCCTGATCCGGGGTGAGGCCGGGTGGGATATCATCCCCGACCTCTACCCTGCGCCCGGAGAGATCATCATCGACAAGCCCGGCAAGGGATCATTCTGCGCCACCGATCTGGAGCTGATCCTGCGCACCAAGGGCATCGCCAACATCATCCTGACCGGCATCACCACCGATGTCTGCGTGCACACCACGATGCGCGAGGCGAATGACCGGGGGTTTGAATGCGTCATGCTGACCGATTGCTGCGGGGCAACCGACCGTGGCAACCATGACGCGGCGATCAAGATGGTGCTGATGCAGGGCGGTGTGTTTGGCGCGGTATCGGATTCCGCGTCACTGGTGGCGGCGCTGCCATGAGCCATCATTACCAGACTCCGCAAGGCGCGATCAGTGTCGAGGCGTTGAACATGACGATGCGCTTTGGCGATTTCACCGCGCTGGACAATGTGTCGATCAATATCGAGGCCGGCACCTTTCACGCGCTGCTGGGCGAAAATGGCGCGGGCAAATCCACCATCGTCAAGGCGATCATGGGGTTTTATCAGGCCACGGCGGGCACGGTTCTGGTGGCGGGCCGTGAGGTCGAGATGACCGACCCCAAGGTGGCCCAGGGGCTGCGGCTGGGCATGGTGTATCAGCACTTTACTCTTGTGCCATCGCTGACGGCGGCGGAAAATCTGGTGATCAGCCGCGCCGATGCGCCTGCGGTGATCAACTGGAAGACCGAACGCGCCGCACTTGATGCCTTCATGGCGCGGATGCCGTTTGCGGTGCCGCTCGATCAACCGGTGAACCGGCTGGCGGCGGGCGAAAAGCAAAAGCTGGAAATCCTCAAGCAATTGTATCTCGGCCACCGCTTTCTGATCCTGGATGAGCCGACATCGGTGCTGACCCCGGCCGAAGCCGACGAGGTGCTTGGCCATGTTCGCGCGCTGACCCGCGCGGGCGAGGTGACGGTGCTGATGATCACCCACAAATTCCGCGAAGTGACCGCCTTTGCCGACAATCTGACCGTGCTGAGGCGTGGCAAGCATGTGGGCGGCGGCCGCGTGGCCGACCTGACCCCTGCCGACATGGCCAAGATGATGATGGGCGAGGCCCCAAAGCCGTCGGACCGGCAGCGGGCGGTGACGTCGGGCGATATCGTGCTGAAGCTGGATGCATTGCGGGCGACCGACCGGTCCGGCCTGAAACCCATCGCCATCGACGGGGTGTCGCTGCGGGCGGGCGAGATTCTGGGCGTGGCGGGGGTGTCGGGCAACGGCCAGATGGAGTTGATGGAAATTCTGACCGGACAACGGAGATTGCAGGGCGGTTCCATGCTGCTGAACGGCACGCCCTACACCGCGACCCGGAGCGAGGCCAAGCAGCACAAGGTGCGCTACCTGCCCGAGGAGCCGTTGCGCAACGCCTGCGCCCCGCGGATGTCGGTGGCCGAAAATCTGGCCTTCCGCAGTTTCGATGAAAACGGCGGGACAAAACCGGCGTTCTGGAAAAGCAACGGTGCCATCGCGCGCAATGCCACAGCCCTGATTTCCGCCTTCAACATCAAGACCTCCAGCCCCGCCGCCCGGATTGCGTCCTTGTCCGGCGGCAATGTGCAGCGCGCGGTTCTGGCGCGTGAGCTGACCGGCGATGTCGAGGTGCTGATCGTCTCCAACCCCTGTTTCGGTCTGGATTTCGCCGCCGTCGCCGCGATCCGCGACCGTCTGGTCGAGGCGCGCAACCGCGGCGTGGCGATCCTGCTGATCAGCGAGGATCTGGACGAGATCATGGAACTGTCGGACCGGATCATCGTGATGTCCGAAGGCCATATCGCGTTCGAAACCCCGATTGCCACCGCCAATGTCGCGGAAATTGGCCATTACATGGCGGGGCACGCTTGATGCCCCTGATCCATGCGCGCCCGTTTGACTTTGTCTTTGAACGCCGCTCCATCGCCCTTGTGGTCATCGACATGCAGCGCGATTTTGTGGAACCGGGCGGCTTCGGCGCGTCTCTGGGCAATGATGTCAGCCTGTTGCAGACGATCATCCCGACGACCCTGCGCCTGATGAACGGTTTTCGCGGCGCGGGCCTGCCGGTTATTCACACCCGCGAATGTCACCGGCTCGACCTGTCTGACCTGCTGCCTGCCAAGCGCGACCGGGGCGCACCAGCCCTGCGCATCGGGGATCCCGGCCCGATGGGGCGGGTGCTGATTGCGGGCGAGCCGGGGGCGGATATCATCCCAGCCCTTGCGCCGCTGCCGGGCGAGCTGGTGATCGACAAGCCCGGCAAGGGCGCGTTTTACGGCACCGATTTCGGGGCGCATCTGCAACGCCTTGGCCTGCAACAGCTTGTTTTTGCGGGGGTTACGACCGAGGTTTGCGTGCAGACCACCATGCGCGAGGCCAATGACCGCGGCTATGACGGGCTGTTGGCGACCGACGCCACCGAAAGCTATTTTCCCCATTTCAAGGCCGCCGCGATTGAGATGATCGTGGCGCAGGGCGGCATCGTCGGCTGGGCCGCACCGACCGATGCCATTCTGGAGGCCCTGCATGGCTGACCTCAAGATCATCGCCGGATTGCTGCCGCAGGGCTGGTCCGATATGTCGTTTGAGCCATTCCGCGACGGGGTTGAAATCTGCCACCTTTGGCAGGGTGGCCCCGACGTGGCGCTGCTGCGCTATGCTCCCGGCGCATCGGTGCCCCGTCACCGGCATCTGGGGCTGGAGACCATCCTTGTGCTGTCGGGCAGCCAAAGCGACGATGATGGCACCTATGCGGCCGGGGCGCTTGTGTTCAATCCGGCGGGGTCAGAGCACCGCGTCTGGTCCGGCCCCGGATGCGTCGTCCTGATCCAGTGGGAGCGTCCGGTGGTCTTTATTTGAACGACCAGTCGCGGCGAGTTGGGGTAATGCGATCAAACACACGACCACCTTCTCCTGGAGCGGTCACGACCTGTTGCTATGGGGCATCCTGGCAATCATCGCCGAGGTGCCCATGTTGAAGCCGAGTGGCGCGCTGTGGTGTGAATAGCCCCTGGTTTGCCCGATGCCCTGCAGTTTCAGTTTCTGCTGCTGCTCGAAGGCGATCGGTGACAGCATGCCGTTCCGAACGTGTTTGCGCTGCGGGTTGTGGAAGAACTCGATGTAGTCCATTGGCCGGTAGGCGATTGCCTGCAATCGCCGTAAGGCGAACACGTCCTGGCGGGCCTCTTCGCGGGTTTTGTATTTCTTTCGCCGGATGCGGTCGCATTTGAGCAGGTTGAAGCAGCTCTCCACCACGGCATTGTTCCAGCAGTTCGCTTTGCGGCTCATGCTTGGAACCAGGTTGTGCTGTTCAAGAAACTCCTGCCACTCATAGCTGGTGAGCTGGGAACCCTGATCGGAATGCATATAGACCTTGGTTTTGGGTTTGCGCCGCCAGACGGCCATCAGCAGGGCTTGCAGCGGTAGGTCGGTATAGGTGCGGCCCCTGCATTGACCAGCTGTTACCCGGAAGGGATTTGCGTGCAAATCACGCAGGGCGATCACCCGCCGCGAAAACAGGTCAATTACGACCGCCAGATACAAGAACCCTTCAAGCGTGCGGATGTAGGTGGTGTCGCGCGCCCTTGTCCTCGAACCAATGGCGGACTTTGGCTCGCCCCAGAACTGGTCCGGGGCATCGACATCGAACTCCCGGTTCAGGGTATTGTCGGCCACGACAGCTGGGCTGCCACCTTAGGAGTAGATCGACTTGGTGCTGATCCCCAAACGCTCAGCCACCTCGCGCACCGCGTAACCCCGATCCGCGACCTGCGCGACAGCATCGCGCCTGAACTCTTCTGTGAATTTGTTCGTGGACATCGCGTCCTCCTTGCTTCCAAATTTACCAAGCAAGGCATCTACAAATCCAGGGGCTATTCACTGCGCGAAAGCGACGCTGCGCTTGCCGGCGCGGAACCCGCCTTTGCCTCGGTCTATGTGATCGGGCATTGGGATGAAAGGCGGGCATTGCCGACCTGTCTATCCACCCCTTCTGCGAAGGCCGAGCGGATTTGACGTGCGACGATGGCCGCGCCAAACTGACCCTGCCGGATTTACACGGGACAATCGACACACGCGCCATCCGCCTTACCCATCTTTCCCCAAAATGACCTCGCAAAAGACTGCCTTGCCCCTTCCAGGTGCTGATCACTGGTATCAGGCCAGCCGCATTGATGCCGACGCCACCCTGATCGCCGAGCCGCATGTCGATGTGCTGGAGCAGGCCAACATATGGCTGGTCGAAGGGCGGGACCCCGACATGATCCTTTATCCCGGGATGGGGATCGTGCCGTTGCGGCCCTTTCTCGATACGCTGCGGTGCGATCCATCCAAACCGATCATCTGCGTTTCCCCCCACACCTATTTCGACCATATCGGTACGGTGCAGGAATTCGACACCCGGCTTGTCCACCCGCTAGAAGCCGCAGCCATGACGCAGGCATCCGGACTGCATACCTTGTTCAAACGCAACATGCCCGAACGCTTGCAGCAGATCTTTCTGCGTGCAGGCTTTCCGCCCATCGGTGAAATGCTGATCGAGGCGCTGGCCGTTGCAAGTTACGACAATGCGTCCTGTCGCCTGCACGGCGCCCCGACGACGGGTTGCTGACCGAGGGCGATACCGTCGATCTGGGCAATCATCTTCATGAGGTCTGGCATCTGCCCGGTCATTGACCCGGCGGCATCGGGCTTTTCGAACGTTCAACGGGCATTCTGTTCGTTGCGGACGCGGTCCATGACGGCCCGCTGATCTGTGACTGTCCGGGGATGAGCGTGGCATCCTATCGCGAAACCTTTGACAAGTTTCCCGTCTTGCCGATGACACTGGGTCATGGCGGCCACGACCCAGGCTTTGGCCACGACCGGATGCTGAGGATCATCGACACACACGAAGCGCGCTGGAACGCCGCGGCTGCCGCTTTGGCGCCAATGAAGTGAGTCGGCTGAGCTCGAACTGAATGCGCATTCTTACGTGCATTATTTAGGCAATATTCCGAAATATCGCCCATGTTTTAGGCGGAAAACGCTTTTCCGACCTTCGCCCATCACACTATCCATTCCCACGCTACCACTGTCGGGTACTCTCGAAGGTGAGTAGACGGCTAGGGTTCCGGCATCAAGGGATGTGTCTGGTCCGAGAGCTGTCACCACCGGGAGAGACATCCCCGGCGGCGCACGGCGGGACAAAAACCCGGGAGACCTCGTCAAGCCAAGGGATTGGCGGCGAAGGGTCGTCCACTTCCCAAATGAACAGGAAAGGAAGACCCATGTTTTCTCGTCGCGCACTGCTTCTGGCCGGGGTGGCCGCCCTCGCCCTGCCGATGGTTCGTCCCGCCCATGCGCAGGCCCGCACCGATTTCAAGGTGGCGTGGTCGATCTATGTCGGCTGGATGCCCTGGGGCTATGCCGCCGATGCCGGGATCGTCAAGAAATGGGCCGACAAATATGGCCTGACAATCGAGGTCACCCAGTTCAACGACTATGTGGAATCGCTGAACCAGTACACTGCCGGGGCATATGATGCCGTGACAGTGACGAACATGGACGCGCTGTCGATCCCGTCCGCGGGCGGTGTGGATACCACGGCGGTCATCGTGGGCGATTTTTCGGCGGGCAATGATGCGGTGTTCCTGAAGGGCGCGGGCGGGCTGGCCGATATCGCGGGGCGCCGCGTGAACCTCGTGGAGTTTTCCGTCTCGCATTACTTGCTGGCACGGGCGCTGGAGTCAGTGGGGCTTTCCGAAGCGGATGTGACCGTGGTGAACACCGCCGACCCGGACATGGTGGGGGCGTTCCAGACGGCGGATGTCGAGGCGATGGTCACCTGGAACCCGATGGTGGCCGAGATTGAAATCTTGCCCGATGCGACCAAGGTGTTCGACAGCGCCCAAATCCCCGGCGAAATCATCGACCTGATGGTGGCCACCACCGCATCATTGGCCGAGAACCCCGATTTCGGCAAGGCGCTGGCAGGCATCTGGTATGAAACCGCTGCCCTGATGGTTTCGGACACGCCCGAAGGCGCTGCCGCACGCGCGGCGATGGGGGCGGCTTCGGGCACCGATCAGGCAGGGTTCGAGGCGCAGATGGCCGCGACCAAGCTGTTTGACAAGGCCGACGATGCCGTGGCCTTTACCACCTCGCCAGACCTGTCGGCGACGATGGACAAAGTGCGTACCTTCCTGTTCGACAAGGGCTTGCTCGGGGCGGGTGCGCCGTCTGCCGATGTCATCGGAATTGAGCTTCCGGGGGGCGCGGTGCTGGGCGATGCTGCGAATGTGAAGCTGCGCTATCGCGCTGATTACATGCAGATGGCTGCCGACGGCGCGCTGTAACAGCGCGATGCGGCTGATCAACATTCATCCCGGCAAAGGGGGGCGGCTTTTGTTGGCGGCTCTGCCATTTGTGCTGTTGGCGCTGGCCTATCTGATCGGCTCAGCGCTGCGCCTGGCCGACAATCCGGGCGACAAGCTGTTGCCCTCTTTGGGCGCCATGGGGCGGATGGTCGAGGTGATGGCCTTTACCCCCGACAAGCGGACGGGCGATTATCTGTTGTGGACCGACACCGCCGCCAGCCTGATCCGCCTGTGGTCGGGGCTGGCAATTGCAACGCTGATCGCACTTGTCCTGGGTCTGCTGAATGGGGTGCTGCCTGTTGCCCGCGCGATGCTGGCGCCCATGGTCGCCTTTCTGTCGATGGTGCCGCCGCTGGCGCTTCTGCCCGTGCTGTTCATCGCCTTGGGCCTGGGCGAGGTGTCAAAGATCGCGCTCATCGTCATCGGTGTCGCCCCGATCCTGACCCGCGACCTTGCCCTGACCGCCGCCGCATTGCCGCGCGAACAGATCGTCAAGGCGGAGACGCTTTCTGCGTCCAGTTGGCTGATCGCCTGGCGCGTGGTGCTGCCGCAGGTGATGCCGCGCCTGATCGACAGCCTCCGACTGCAGCTTGGCCCGGCCTTCCTGTTCCTGATCGCGGCCGAGGCGACTTCGGCCGAAGGCGGGCTTGGCTACCGGATCTTTCTGGTGCGACGGTACCTCTCGATGGACATCATCTTTCCTTATGTCATCTGGATCACCTTTCTGGCTGTGGCGATGGACCTTTGCCTGCGCATGATGCGCCGCCGCCTGTATCCATGGGCCGAACCCGAGGGGCAGCCATGACAGCACTGACCATCCAGAACCTGTGGAAGGAATACGGCCCTCAAATCGTGCTTGAAGGCGTGAACCTGACCATCGCGCCGCGCGCCTTTGTGGCGCTGGTCGGCCCGTCGGGCTGCGGCAAGACCACTTTCTTGCGCATGCTGCTGGGGCAGGAACGTCCGACACGCGGCACAATCTTGATGGATGGCATCCCCCTGCCGGCCGAGCCGGGACCGGATCGCGGCGTGGTTTATCAGCGATATTCGGTTTTTCCGCACCTGACCGCGCTGCAAAATGTCATGCTGGGGCCAGAGTTCCAGTCCGCGCGACTGACCGGGCAGGTCTGGGGGGCGGCACGGCGTGCCCTGGCAGACAAGGCCGCAGCACTGCTGGCCGAGGTCGGGCTGGCGGGGGCAGAGGGCAAGTATCCCGCCCAGCTTTCGGGCGGCATGCAACAACGGCTTGCCTTGGCGCAAACGCTGATGATGCGGCCAAGGCTCTTGCTTCTCGATGAGCCCTTCGGCGCACTTGATCCCGGCATCCGTGCCGAAATTCACGCCTTGATGCGCCGGCTGTGGCACGAACACGCGATGACCGTGGTCATGGTGACCCATGATTTGCGCGAGGCGTTTGCGCTGGCCACCCGCGTCATCGCCTTTGACCGACCGCGCAACCGCCCCGAGGAACGCGAGCGTTACGGTGCCACTGTCACCAACGATATCGCCATCTGGCCCCCCCGCGTGGCGGGCCGCCAAACGATTTACGACGCCGATATCCCCGCCAGTCAGGACGACCTGACCCGCTTTGCCATCCATTCCGGGACGACCCGGCCCGACCAAGGACGCCATCCATGATGACCCACACCCCTCGCCTGGCCGCAGCAATCGCCGCCGACAGGGCGAGGTACGAAGACCACCAGCGCAGGGGCCTGACCTTCACGCCCAAATCGCCCCCAACTCCCAGCCCGATCCCGGCACCGGCGCCAAAGGCTGTGCTGCGCGAACAGATCATTCCGGGCGGCTGGTACAGTACCTTTGCGCTTCAGACCGGCCAAACCTTGCGCTTGCAGGCGCACGCCCTTGGCAGTTCCGTGACGTTGGCGGCATGGGCCGCACCGGACCATTCCGAACGGCTGAACCTGCCCGATACGGTCAAGGTGCAATGGACGACAGATCTGCGCAAAGGCCGGGTGCTGTTTTCCGACATGGGCCGGGTGATGCTGTCGATCACCGAAGACAGTTCCGGCGGCCATGACGTGCTGACCGGCGGGTCCGGCCCGACAGGCGCGGGCACACCGAGGCAGCGCAATACCCGCGACAACATGGTGCTGGCGGTGGCAAAACTGGGGCTGGACCGCCGCGACCTGCCGATGCTGTTGACGTTCTTTGCCCCTGTGCGGGTCGATGCGGCGGGGCGATTCGTCTGGAACGCCACATTGCTGTCAGGCGCGGACTATGTGGACCTGCGCGCCGAGATGCCACTGATTCTGGCGCTGTCGAACACCCGCCACCCGATGGACCCCGCCACAGGCGACGTGCCGCCGGTGACCGCCACACTGCAGGCCGCCCAAGCGGTGGCCGCAGATGACCTGTGCCGCACCGCGACCGCCGAGGCCATGCGCGGCTTTGAAAACAATGCAAGGGGTTAAGGTAATGCAAACCCACGATATTCCCGCAGAAAAGCCGTGGTCGGGCATTGTGCGCAAAGGCCAGACCATTCGCATCATCGACGCCTATGGCCAGCAGGCCATTGATACGATCTTTTACAACGCCGCCGACTTCGGCGAACGCTATTCGGCGCAGGACACGATGCAGTCGCAAGGGGCTGCCTACATCACCACAGGCACAAAGGTGATGTCATCCGAGGGCCGGGTAATGCTGACCGTCACCGCAGACACTTCGGGCCGGCACGACACCTGCGCGGGGTGTTGTTCGTGCGAAAGCAACACCGTGCGTTTTGGCGAGGGCACGCGCCATCTGCATGCCTGCCGCGAGAATTTCATTCTCGAACTGTCGCGCCACGGCATGACGAAACGTGACATCGTGCCCAACATCAATTTCTTCATGAACGTGCCGATCAGCCCGAACGGGTCGATGACCATCGACGACGGTATTTCCGCACCCGGCGACCATGTGGAACTGCTGGCGGAGATGGACGTGCTTTGCGTCATCTCGAACTGCCCGCAGATCAACAACCCCTGCAACGGCTTTGACCCGACGCCGATCCGCGTCGAGATATCGGACTAGGACCATGTTCAAAACCGTCCTTGTGGCAAACCGCGGTGAAATCGCGGTGCGCATCATCCGCACCCTGCGCAGCATGGGGATATCGCCGGTCGCCGTCTATTCCGACGCCGACCGCTTTGCCCCCCATGTGCGGCTGGCCGATCATGCGGTGCGGCTTGGCCCCGCGCCCGCGGCGGAAAGCTATCTGAACGTGGCCGCCGTGATTGCGGCGGCGCAGGCGACGGGGGCCGAGGCCGTGCATCCCGGCTATGGCTTTCTGTCCGAAAACGCCGCTTTTGCCGAGGCTTTGGCGGCAGAAGGCATCACCTTCATCGGGCCCCACCCCCGTCATCTGCGCGACTTTGGCCTGAAGCACACCGCGCGCGATCTGGCGCAAAAGGCAGGCGTGCCGCTGTTGCCCGGCACCGGGCTTTTGGCTGATGTCGAGGCGGCAGTGACGGCGGCCAATGCGATGGGCTACCCCGTCATGCTGAAATCCACCGCAGGCGGTGGTGGCATCGGGATGAGCCGCTGTGACGACGAGCCCGCCCTGCGCGCCGCCTATGACGGTGTGGAACGCACGGCGAAGGCCAGTTTCGGCGATGCGCGGGTGTACCTCGAACGGTTCGTGGCCCGCGCGCGGCATGTCGAAGTGCAGGTCTTTGGCAACGGTCAGGGCCGCGCCGTGGCCTTGGGCGAACGGGACTGTTCCTTGCAACGCCGCAACCAGAAGGTGATCGAGGAAACCCCCGCGCCGAACCTGCCGGACGCGGTGCGACAGCGGCTGCTTGTGGCGGCGGAAAAGCTTTGTTCCAGCGTCAGCTATGCGTCCGCCGGAACTGTGGAATTCATCTACGACCCCGACCGCCAGGACTTTGCCTTTCTGGAAGTGAACACACGCCTGCAAGTCGAACATCCGGTGACCGAGGCTGTGCTGGGCATCGACCTTGTTGCATGGATGGTGCGGCAGGCGGCAGGCGAGGACCCGATCCCGGCGGTTCTGCCCGTGCCGCAAGGCCACGCCATCGAGGCGCGGCTTTACGCCGAACAACCGCATGCAGGCTTTCGCCCTTCGGCCGGGCGGCTGACCGATGTGGCCTTTTCGGAAGGTGTCCGGGTCGATGGCTGGATCGCCACAGGCACGGTGGTCGAGCCCTACTACGACCCCATGTTGGCCAAGATCATCGTGCATGGGGCCGACCGCCCTGCCGCTATAACCGCCCTGAAAGACGCCCTTGCGGCCAGTCGCGTGGCTGGGATCGCCACGAACCTTGGCTACTTGTCGGCCATCGCTGCATCAGACATGTTTGCCGCAGGCGACGTGACGACCTCGGCACTGAACAGCTTTGCCTTTGCGCCAAACGGCATCGAGGTGCTGTCCCCCGGCGCGCAATCCAGTCTGCAGGAATTGCCCGGGCGGCTGGGTCTGTGGCATGTCGGCGTGCCACCGTCGGGGCCGATGGACGCGCGCGGGCACCGCAATGCCAACCGGCTGGTCGGCAATCCGCCTGACACGGCGGCTCTGGAACTGACGATGACCGGGCCGAGCCTGCGGTTCCTGTCGCCCGCGCGGGTGGCACTTGCCGGGGCGCGGATGCGCATGATTTTGAACGGTGCGCCCGTCGCCGGCCCGGTGGTCGAGGTTCCTGCCGGTGGCGTGTTGGCGCTTGGGTCCATCGAAGGCGCGGGCATGCGCGCCTATCTGGCGGTCGCCGGGGGTTTTGCCGCGCCGGAAATCCTCGGCTCGCGCGCGACCTTCGGGTTGGGCGGTTTTGGCGGGCATGCGACGGGCACGCTGCGGACAGGGGATCTGCTGCCTCTGGTCGGCGCCCCGGTCACACCACCAATCGCGATCGAACCTGCAGCACTGACCCATGACTGGACGCTGGAAGTGGTCTACGGCCCGCATGGTGCGCCCGACTTCTTTGCGCCCGAAGATGTTGAGATGCTGTTTTCCACCCCCTACGAGGTGCATTTCAATTCTGACCGCACTGGCGTGCGCCTGATCGGCCCTGCGCCGAAATGGGCGCGCGCCGATGGTGGCGAGGCAGGGCTGCACCCGTCGAACCTGCATGACAACGCCTATGCCGTGGGCGCCATCGACTTTACCGGCGACATGCCGATCCTGCTTGGCCCGGACGGGCCCAGCCTTGGTGGCTTTGTCTCTCCCGGCGTGGTGGCGGCGGATGACTTGTGGAAACTGGGGCAGTTGCGCCCCGGTGACACGGTCCGCTTTGCCCCGGTGGCGCGGCCCGCCGATCCGGTCTCGGGACCTGCCTATTTGGGCGCAGGGTCGCCCGTTGTCTGGCAGGGTGGGCAGGGTGTGTCAGTGGCCTATCGCCGGCAGGGCGATGCCAATCTTCTGGTCGAATACGGGGCGATGACGCTGGACATCACGCTGCGCCTGCGGGTGCATCTGCTGATGCAGGCCGTTGCCGCATCTGGCCTGCCGGTCATTGATCTCACGCCCGGCATCCGGTCCTTGCAGATCCACTACGATCCCGCGCGCCTGTCACGCCGCAACCTGATCAGCGAACTGCAACGCATCGAGGCTGCCTTGCCTGCCGCTGGGTCGGTCAAGGTGCCCAGCCGCATCGTGCACATGCCCTTGTCATGGAACGACCCGCAGGCCGAGCTGGCCATGCGCAAGTATCAGGAATTGGTGCGCCCTGATGCGCCATGGTGCCCATCGAACATCGAATTCATCCGCCGGATCAATGGGCTGGCCGATGAGTCAGACGTCCAGCGCACCATCACCGATGCGCGCTATCTGGTGCTGGGTCTGGGCGATGTCTACCTTGGCGCGCCTGTCGCCACCCCGGTTGATCCGCGCCATCGGCTGGTGACCACCAAGTACAACCCCGCCCGCACCTGGACGCCCGAAAACGCCGTCGGCATCGGCGGGGCTTACATGTGCATCTACGGGATGGAGGGGCCGGGGGGCTATCAGCTGTTCGGTCGGACCATTCAGGTCTGGAACACCTGGACCCGCACCCCTGCCTTCAAGGACCGGCCGTGGCTTCTGGATTTCTTCGATCAGATCCGTTTTCACCTCGTCTCGCCTCAGGATCTGGCCGAAGCCCGCACCGCTTTTCCACATGGGGCCTATCCTTTGCGGATCGAAGACAGCGTGTTCGACTGGGCCGCTGAAGAGGCCGCACTTGCGCGTGACGCCCCCGGCATCGCCGCCGCCAAGACCCGCCAGCAGGCTGCGTTCGAAGCTGAACGGATGCGCTGGAAAGAGGCGGGGCTTGACAGCTTTACCGCGTTTGAACAGCCTGCCAGCAGCCCCACCGATCTGCCGCCCGGCTGCACCGGCGTCGAAAGCCCGGTGCCGGGGTCCTTGTGGAAGTTTCTGGCCGAACCCGGTGCGCGGGTGATGGCGGGTGATACGGTCGCCATCATCGAATCGATGAAGATGGAAATCGCTGTCACGGCCCCGATCTCGGGCCGGTTGCGCAGTGTGAACACCAGCCCCGGGCGGACGGTCCGCGCGGGCGAGATTTTGGCCGTGATGGAGAGCGAATGATGTTGCCCCCGATGCTGACGATGTCTGCCCTGCAGGCGGCCTATGCGGGCGGCCTCACGCCGCTGGATGTGGTCGAAGAGGTGATCCGCCGCCGTGATGCACTGGCCGACCGCGCTGTGTTCATCACCGAGACGCCCGCCGAGGCGCTGCGCGAGGCCGCCCGCGCCGTGATGGCAGGCCCGCGTGATCTGCCGCTTTGGGGCATTCCTTTTGCGGCCAAGGATAACATCGACGTGGCAGGTCTGCCCACCACTGCCGCCTGCCCCGCCTTTGCCTATGCGCCCGAGCGTGACGCCACGCTGATCACGCGGCTGCGCGCCGCCGGTGCCATCGTCATCGGCAAGACCAACCTTGACCAGTTCGCCACCGGTCTGAACGGCACCCGCTCGCCGCATGGCGCGCCGCGTTCGGTGTTCAATGCCGACTACGTCTCGGGCGGGTCATCGTCAGGCTCGGCGGTGGCTGTCGCCGCCGGCCTGTGCAGCTTTGCGCTTGGCACCGATACTGCCGGGTCAGGCCGCGTTCCGGCCGCCTTCAACAACCTTGTCGGCATCAAGCCGACGCCGGGCCTTGTGCCCAACACAGGCGTGGTGCCCGCCTGCCGGTCGGTCGATGTTGTGACCGTCTTTGCAGGCTGCGTGGCCGAAGGTGCCGCCGTGCGCCGGGTGATGGAGGGGCATGACCCGGCCGATCCGTTCTCGCGCCGCGCGACGCCCACCGCTTTGCCACCGGGCCTGCGCATCGGCGTGTTGCAGGGGGCCGAACGTGCGTTCTTCGGCAATGCCGAGGTCGAGGCGCTGTATGATGCTGCCATCGAACGGGCCAAGTCCCTTGGCGCCACCATTCTGCCCTTCGACTATGCCCCGTTCCGCGAGGCAGCGGCGCTGCTCTACGATGGCCCCTGGGTGGCCGAACGGCTGGCGGCGGTGGAGGGCTTCTTCGCCACCTACGCAGCCGATCTTGACCCAACCGTGCGCAAGATCATCGCAGGTGCCGCGAAGTACACTGGCGTGGATGCCTTCAAAGGCCTTTATCAACTCAATGCGATCAAACAACAGGTCGCACCGGTCTGGGAGGCGGTCGACGTGCTGATGCTGCCAACTTCGCCCACGACGTGCACGGTGGCTGACATGCTGGCCGACCCCATCGCACGCAACAGCCAGTTCGGGCGGTATACCAACTTCGCAAACCTCATGGGCCTTTCTGCGATCGCTGTGCCCGCCGGGTTTGGCCCTTCGGGTCTGCCTGCGGGCGTGACGCTGATCGGCCCTGCGTTCAGCGATGATGCGCTTGTCCCGTTTGCGGGTGCCATGCACGCCGCCGCCGCCTGCGGCATGGGGCGCGACCGCGCGGTCTCCGTACCGCCTGCACCCCTGCCCGAAATCCCTGTGGGATGGCTTACCATCGCCGTGGTCGGCGCGCATCTGACCGGCATGCCGCTCAATCACGAATTGACCAGCCCCGGCGGTGTGAAACTGGCCGAGACGACCACCGCGCCCGGCTATCGCCTCTACGCCTTGCCGGGGACAGTGCCCCCGAAACCCGGCCTGATCCACGATCCGACCTTCACCGGCCCTGGCATCGCGGTCGAGATCTGGGCCCTGCCTGCCGCCGCCTTTGGCGCATTCGTGGCGCGGATCCCCGCCCCCTTGGGCATCGGCAAGCTGACACTGGCCGATGGCAGCGCGGTCAGCGGATTTCTGTGTGAAGCTCATGCCGTTCAGGATGCCGAAGACATCACGCGTTACGCAGGATGGCGGGCATACCGTTCAGCCAGCGGTTGAAGGCGCAAACAACTTCGATTGAGTGGACGCATGACAAGGTCTGCAATGGTCTTGTCGCGGTTTGGTGCCGGTCATTTGGTAGTATAACATGCAACAAAAGAGATGAACTATGGGAACGGGTAGAACGGATGAATTCCGCAAGCTGAGCTGCTGCCGGTTTTATGGACACGAAGATATGATCGTGACCAAGGAACTGGAGAGTGGATATGACGAGACGGAAGTTCAGCCGCGAGTTCAAGATCGAGGCGGTAAGGCTGGTGACGGATCGGGGTGTGGCGGTGGCG
>JANPOY010000112.1:0-8746 GCA_031428215.1 Paracoccaceae bacterium | reverse complement strand
CGGATCAAGTCCGGGGCGGCGTGGGGTGATGGGGCTTTGTGGGTGGGGTGAAGTAATTTGATCAAATTTCTTGAATGCTGGATCGTTTGATCATATCCTACCCCCGAAGCATGCCGGATTCGGCTGCAAACGCCAGATGCGCAGGGGTCATCCGATGAACAAGATCACCAACCACATGCCGACCGCCGCATTGCAGGCGCTGGATGCGGCCCACCACATGCACCCGTTCACCGAGAATGCGGCGCTGGCGAAAAAGGGCGCGCGGATCATGACGCAGGGCAAGGGCGTCTGGCTGACCGACAGCGAAGGCCACAAGATCATCGACGGCATGGCCGGGTTGTGGTGCGTCAACATCGGCTACGGCCGCCCCGAAATGGGCGAGGTGGCCAAACGCCAGATGGATCAGCTGGCTTATTACAATACGTTTTTCCAAACCTCGCATGTGCCAGCCATCGCTTTGGCCGCCAAGATTGCCGAACTGGCACCGGGCGATCTGAACCATGTGTTCTTTGCAGGCTCTGGGTCAGAGGCCAATGACACCAACATCCGCATGGTGCGGCGCTATTGGGACATCAAGGGCCAGTCCGAAAAGCGCATCATCATCGCGCGGCACAATGGCTATCACGGCTCTACCATGGGCGGCGGGTCTTTGGGCGGCATGTCGGGCATCCACGGCCATGGCGGCAAGATCGGCGGTATCGTGCATATCGGAGAGCCGAACTGGTGGGCGCAGGGCGGCGATATGACGCCAGAGGCCTTCGGTCTGATGCGCGCGCAGGAACTTGAAACGATGATCAAGGATCTGGGCGTCGAAAACGTCGCGGCCTTCATCGGCGAGCCTATTCAGGGCGCGGGCGGGGTGATCGTGCCCCCCAGCACCTATTGGCCGGAAATTCAGCGCATCGTTGACAAATACGGCATTCTGCTGATCGCGGATGAGGTGATCACTGGGTTCGGGCGTACCGGCAACTGGTTCGGCAGCCAGACTTACGGGATCAAGCCGCATATCATGACCATCGCCAAGGGTCTGTCGTCTGGCTATCAGCCGATTGGCGGCTCGGTGGTCTGTGATGAGGTGGCCGAGGTGCTGGGCAGCCATGGCGATTTCAACCATGGCTACACCTATTCCGGGCATCCGGTGGCGGCGGCGGTGGCGCTGGAAAACCTGCGCATTCTGCAGGAAGAACACATCATCGAACATGTCCGCGATGTGGCCCACCCCTATCTGAAAGAACGCTGGACGGCACTGATGGATCACCCGATGGTGGGCGATGCGCAATTGGTCGGACTGATGGGGTCGCTGGCCCTGACGCCGAACAAGGAAACGCGGGCGAAGTTTGCGGGTGATCAGGGCACCGTCGGCTATCGCTGCCGCGAGCGTTGTTTTGCCAACAATCTGATCATGCGGCATGTCGGCGACCGGATGATCATTTCTCCGCCTTTGGTGATCACGCCGGACGAAATCGACGTGCTGATTGCGCGGGCCAGGGCATCGCTGGACGAATGCTATGCGGGCTTGAAGGCCGATGGCATGATGGTTGCAGGCTGAGAAGTCGCAGCGGGTTCAGATCCGGGCGGTGGGGCAACCCGCCGCCCTTTTCATTTTGTCACCAACCGCTCTGGTGCTAATATTCGAAAAGTTGCACGCCTGTGGGGGTACAGGAATGGCCACGCCTCTGAGATTGACCCAAGCCTTGGTGGACAGGTTGCCGAAATCTGTGGATGAAGAGGGACCGATCCAGGCCTCAACGCCGCATCCAGAGTTTTACAAGGACACTGCCACACAGATCTTGGCCGAGCTGGAACGCCCGGACGAACTGTGGGTTTTCGCCATTGGCTCGCTGATCTGGAATCCGCGTTTCGAGGTGGCAGAACGGCGCAAGGCGCTGGTGCGGGGCTGGCGCCGCTCGTTCTGCATGGGGCCAACGAAGCGGTTTCGTGGCAGCCCCTCGGCGCCGGGGCGCATGATGTCGCTGGACCGCGGTGGCGAATGCCTTGGCTTCGCCATGCGTATGGTGCCGGAAAACATGCATGCGGTTCTGACCGATCTTTTGTCGAAGGAACCCCCGGTCCCGCCGGTTTGGGTAGAGGCCGAAACAGAGGCCGGAAAGGTGCCAGCGATTGCTTTCGCCATCCACCCCGGCTTTTCGATGTACAGCCCGGAGCCGCCACTGGAAGAGCTTGCCGATGTTCTGGCTTCGGCCGTCGGCACCAGAGGCACCATGGCGGAATATCTCTTGAATACCGTGACCTTGCTGCACGAGGCCGGGCTTCACGATCCGCATCTGTGGCAATTGCAGGAGATGGTCGCCGCACGACTGGAAGCTTTGGCGTGATTGCCGCCTTTTCTCTTGCCGGTGCTTGAGTTTGGCTGCTTTGCCCCCTACACCTTGCGGACTGGCAACAAGGATGGCTCCCATGCGGATTCACAGTGATCTGGCCGACACCATCGGCAACACCCCGCTTTTGAAGCTCAAGCGCGCGTCCGAAATGACCGGATGCACGATCCTTGGCAAATGCGAGTTTCTGAACCCCGGCCAATCGGTCAAGGACCGTGCAGCCCTATACATGATCCGGGCCGCAGTGGCGGATGGCACGCTGAAACCCGGCGGAACGATCGTTGAGGGCACGGCGGGCAACACTGGCATCGGGTTGGCTTTGGTGGGGGCCAGCATGGGGTTTCGCACCGTGATCGTCATTCCCGAGACGCAATCTCAGGAAAAGAAGGACATGCTGCGTCTGGCGGGGGCGGAACTGGTGCAGGTGCCGGCCGCGCCCTACAAGAACCCAAACAATTACGTGCGCTATTCGGGTCGTCTGGCCGAGGCGTTGGCGCGCACCGAACCCAACGGTGCGGTCTGGGCCAATCAGTTTGACAATGTGGCGAACCGTCTGAGCCATTTTGAAACCACGGGCCCCGAGATCTGGGATCAGACCGGCGGCAAGGTCGATGGCTTCATCTGTTCTGTCGGCTCGGGGGGGACTTTGGCCGGCGTCGGTCTGGCATTGCAACCCAAGGGCGTCAAGGTCGGTCTGGCCGACCCGGAAGGCGCAGCACTCCACGCGTTCTACACCACCGGTCAGTTGGATGCGCCGGGCAGTTCGATCACCGAGGGCATCGGGCAGGGGCGGATCACCGCCAACCTCGAAGGCTTCACCCCCGATTACAGCTTCCGTGTCCCGGATGCCGAAGCGCTGCCTTTGGTGTTCGAGATGCTGGAGGAAGAGGGCATCTGTCTGGGCGGCTCATCCGGTATCAACATCGCGGGCGCGATCCGGATGGCGCGGGAAATGGGGCCGGGGCACACCATCGTCACCATCCTGTGCGACTACGGCAACCGCTATCAGTCCAAACTGTATAACCCTGCGTTCCTGAAGGAAAAGGGGTTGCCGGTGCCCGCCTGGCTGGACCGGGCCCCGCGTGCGATCCCCGCGGTGTTTGAAGACGCATGACCGCAGATTCGGGCCGCTTTGCCGGGTTTGGGCCGGGCCTGCGCGCCCTGATCCTGCTTTGGCTGCTGGCCCTGCCGGGGGGCGCTGCGGGTCAAACCGATCTCGCAGAGCCCACGCGGCAAGTCGATCCGACCGGGGCTTTGCTGCCAAGGCTGGGTGCAGACGGCGCGCCGGTCACCGCGGATCCGCCCCTCACTTCGGTGAATGGCGCAGCCGCCGTCGTCACCACCGAACAGCCCGCCAGCCTGGATTATGACGCCTGGAACCGTATGGCCTTGCGGGCCGAAGGGTCGATCGAGGATGCAAACAGCGCGTCCGTGGCGCTGGAACGTTTGCGCGCGCAACTGGTGGATTGGCGCGAGGCCTTGCTTGGCGCGCAAAGCGCCAATTCGGCGCGGATTGCAACGCTGCGCACCCAAATCACCGCTTTGGGTCCGGTCCCCGAAGGCGGCGCCGCCGAAGCCGAAGAGATCGCCAAGCGGCGGGGCGAGTTGACTGATCAACTGGTGCGCCTGCAGGCCCCTGGCATCGCAGCGGAAGAGGCCTATCAACGCGCCGATGGCCTGATCCGCGAAATTGACCGGGTGCTGCGTGAACGCCAGACCGATCAACTGCTGCAACTTTGGCCGATGCCGATCAATCCCGCCAACTGGCCCGAAGCGATCCGCAGCCTGTCTGGCACGGCGGTGACGATCTGGTCGGAAACGCGGGCGATGTGGCGCAAGCCCGAAGCCCGCAACGCGTTGGGCGACAATCTTCCCATGGTTTTGGGCTTGCTGCTGTTGGCGGGCGGGATCTTGTGGCGGGGGCGGCCCTGGATCAACCGGCTGACCAACCGGATGCAGGACCGGGCCTCGGCACGGGGGCGGCGGATCTGGGCGTTTCTGGCGTCACTCGGGCAGATTGCAGTGCCGGTGCTGGGGGTCTCGCTGCTGTCGTTGGCGCTGGTCCTGACCGGCATGTTGGGGGTCTTGGGGCAGAGGATTGCCGAAAACCTGACGGGCATGGGCCTGACCTATTTTGCCGCTGCGTGGCTGGGCGGGCGGGTGTTTCCGCAAGGCGCACGGGCAGACGGAACGCTGCATCTGACCAGTGAACGCCGGGCCGAGGGGCGGTTCTTGTCCAGGGCCTTTGGTCTGCTGCTGGCGCTGGAAACCCTGCGCCAGATCGCCATGGATCAGCAGGCAGCGTCCGAGACCGCGATCGCGGTGCTGTCATTTCCGATCATCGTGCTGGCCGGCTTGCTGTTGTTTCGGATGGGGCAGTTCATGGCGCGTCATGTCGCCACCGAAAAAGCCCAGGAGGATGGCCGAGGCTATGGCATCCGGCTGGTGTCCATTCTGGCGCGCGGCGCGATGGCGGTGGGCATCATCGGCCCGACATTGGCAGCGGTGGGCTATATCTCGGCGGCGCAAGCCATGGTGTTTCCGGCGGTCGTCTCGCTGGGTCTGGTGGGTTTGCTGGCGGTGCTGCAACGGCTGGTCAGCGACATCTATGCGATGGTGATGCGACATGAAGATCAGGACAGTGCAGATGCTTTGGTGCCGGTGCTGATCGGGTTTGCCCTGACTTTGGCAACCATTCCGCTGTTTGCACTGATCTGGGGCGCCCGCACCGCCGATCTGACCGAATTGTGGACGCGCTTTCGCGAAGGGTTTCAACTGGGCAATGCCCGGATTTCACCCACCGACTTTCTGTTTTTCGCGGTGGTCTTTGGCATCGGCTATACGCTGACGCGGATGTTTCAGGGCGCGTTGAAATCGTCGATCCTGCCGCGCACCGGTCTGGATCAGGGCGCCCAGAATGCCACGGTGTCGGGCGTGGGCTATGTCGGGATCTTTCTGGCCGCGCTGATCGCCATCAATTCGGCGGGGATTGATCTGTCGGGTCTGGCCATCGTTGCCGGTGCCTTGTCTGTCGGCATCGGTTTCGGTTTGCAAAACATCGTATCGAATTTCGTGTCCGGCATCATTTTGCTGATCGAACGGCCGGTCAGCGAAGGCGACTGGATCGAGGTGGGCACCACGGTTGGCATCGTCAAATCCATCTCGGTGCGCTCGACCCGCATCCAGACGTTTGACCGCTCTGACGTCATCGTGCCGAACTCGGATCTGATTTCGGGGCGGGTGACGAACTGGACGCGGTTCAACCGGTCGGGCCGCATCATCGTGCCGGTGGCGGTGCCTTTCACCACCGACAGCCGCCGGGTGGAAACCATCCTGCGTGAGATCGCCGAGGCGCAGCCCCTGGCGGTGCTGAACCCCGCGCCCGTGGTGGCCCTGATGAGCTTTGGCCCCGAGGTGATGAACTTCGAGATCCGGGTGATCCTGCGCGATGTCTATTTTCAGGTGCCGGTGCGGTCGGAGATCAACCACCAGATTGCTGCCCGCTTTGCCGCCGAGGGGATTGTCTTCAGCAACGCGCACCGCGACCACCTGCGGCGCGAGGCGGACGCGGCGGCACTTGAGGCCGAAGACGCCGCCGAGGCACAACAGCATCTTGAGGCCGTGGCAAACCTGCTGGCCCCACCAAAGCCCAAGGCCAAGCCCCGCAAGTCCGCCAAGGATATTCCCGAATGACCACCACTTTGTTGTTCCGCGACGACCCCTATCTGCGCGAAGCCCAGGCGGTTGTGCTGGGCCACACGCCCGAGGGCGGCATCGTGGTGGACGCCTCCATCTTCTATGCCACCGGCGGCGGTCAACCGGGTGACAATGGCGTCATTGCTTGGGATGGTGGCAAGATCGGCATTGCCACGGCGGTCAAGGTTGAAGGCGGGCTGATCGCTCTGGTGCCCGCCGAACCACTGGCGCTGCCGTCGGTCGGCACCGTGATCCTGCAGCGACTGGACTGGGCGCGTCGCCACCGGCTGATGCGGATGCACACCGCGCTGCATCTGCTGTCGGTGGTGATCCCCTTGCCGGTGACGGGGGGACAGATCGGGGTCGACAAGGGGCGGCTCGATTTCGACATGCCCGATCCGCCCAACGATATCGCAGCACTGACCCATGCGCTGAACCTGATGATCGAGCGCGATCTGCCGGTGACCGACATTTGGATCACCGACGCCGAATTGCTGGCCAATCCGGGTCTGGTGAAAACCATGTCGGTGCATCCGCCAATGGGTCAGGGCCGCATCCGGCTGGTGCGCATCGGCACCGAGGCCCATCAGGTCGATCTGCAACCCTGCGGCGGCACCCATGTCGCCCGCACCGCTGAAATCGGCCGGGTCGACATCGGCAAGATTGAGAAAAAAGGCAAGCAGAACCGCCGGGTCAGCCTGCATCTGATTGATTAGAGAGGGTTTCCATCTATCGGGTTCAGATTGAAGGAAACCCAAGACCAGAAAGGCCGGTGACTGTTGCATGTTGCGTGAAACCGGCTGAACCCGCTTGAACGCAACACGCCTTCGGCAGAAAGAGATTCGGGTCAGAACCGGGTCGCCACAAGGCGCAAGTGCCTGAACGCGTGGCGCGATCAAACGCTGGCTGTCCAGCGCAACAGCACGCAAAGCGCCCTAATCCCGTCATTGCACCGCTTTCCCCCCTTGCACCCATCCCTGAAGGCAGGCTAGACAGCGCTCCACGGATCGGTGGCCGAGTGGTCGAAGGCGCACGCCTGGAAAGTGTGTAGGCGGGGAACCGTCTCTAGGGTTCGAATCCCTATCGATCCGCCACTTGCCCTTGAAATAATTGAATAAGTCAGAATTTTTTAGGTATACCAATCTACCAACCCATCATAGAAAAAACATTTGATTGTCATTGTGTGCAGTTGGCGGAGCCTTGGGAATTCCAACCCTTCGCCCCCCGATCCACTCCTTTTTTGGGGTTTGAATCATCCGGCCTACGGCTAGACGACCTCACCACCTGCGCCTCGATTAACGGCAAGGGTGCGGCCAGGCACAACTTCACCCAATGCGGCAATCCCACACGCTCGGCCTAATACCCCATGGCCGGTTGGTCTTCGACCAACCTTCAGGTTAACCTGATCAAGATCGGGGCCCGAGTGGTGCGTCATGCCCGCGCCATCACCTTCCAACTGGCCGAGGTCGCGGTGACCGGCGCAATGGTTAGGGCCATCCTTGCTGCGATCCGTCGTCTCCGAGCGCCACCGCTATGCGCGTGACGCTAAAACTGCCCGAGAGCGAACGAAAGCGGCAGGACAAGTCTGTCCGGCGCGCTGAAAATCATGGGTGCCGGGCCTGGATGCTGCGGCTTCGCGGCCCGATCTGTCAGCTTTCTGCAGGTCTGGCGGAAGTGGACACGGCACGGGGCGAAAAACACTTGATCAGCGGGCGATGTCACGTAGCCTTGACGTCAAGCGACAGGCCACTTGGGGAATGTCGGCTCCTAAGATCAGCGGGCGCATTTCATCCTGCGGAGGAGGGTTGGATGAGCATCAAGACTCACGACTACGAAACGCAGGCCGGCGCCTTTGCCGGGCTCGAGATGCAAGGTACACAATACTTGGCATTTCGCGACATACCCATGCTGATCAGGGAATATGCAGGGTCCGTCGCATCCGTGCTTGATTATGGCTGCGGCGCTGGGCGCTCAACACGATTCATGAAGCGCCTTGGCTTCAATGCCGTCGGCGTAGACGTGAGCAAGGATATGCTCGATCAAGCTCGATCCAAAGACGGGTCGGGGGAGTATCACCATATTCCCAGCGGGCTACTCCCTTTTGAGGACTCGACGTTCGATCTGATTTTTTCGAGCTTCGTGTTTCTTGAAGTGTCGCGAATCGAGGAGATCGAACGCATTCTCAAGGAAATGAAGCGGGTCCTTCGGAAAGATGGAGTCATCATCTTCGTGACCTCCTCAACAGAAGCGACAGCAGGAAACTGGGTGTCGCTGTCATACGCGTTTCCAGAGAACGACAAGCCGCTCAAGAGCGGCGACACGGTGAAACTACTGATCCAGGGCGTTGACGTCGTATTCCATGACTATTTCTGGTCGGAGGAGGATTACATCGGAGCCGCCGAACGCGCTGGCCTGGTTCTTACCAAACTGCACAAGCCGCTCGGTTTTCGCGATGATCCAGTCGAGTGGCGCGATGAAACGAAGATGTCACCCACTGCGATATATTTGCTCAGGAAGCCATCGCTGACGTTGCCTCCATGAGAGGGCGACGGGCATCGTCGGTCGCGGGGTGAGCTACCCCCCGAAAATCGGACAGTGACGGAAGCTACGATCTGAAGTCTGCTGGTCTCCAAGTATGAGGAGAACAGAGATGTCGAAACGCAGGAACCACGACGCAGCATTCAAGGCGCGTGTGGCGTTGGAGGCGCTGA
>JANPOY010000111.1:0-5189 GCA_031428215.1 Paracoccaceae bacterium | reverse complement strand
TCAACAACCGGCGTCTGCTTGAGCCTATCGGAAACATCCCGCCCGCCGAAGCCGAAGCAAACTTCTACGCCGCTCTGGAAACTGAAGCCATGGCCGCGTAACTAACGTCACTCAGCCTCCGACAAACCCGGTGCGGTTCAGCACCCTCCCCAATGACCATCCTGACCTGGCACGTTCGCCGCTGTTGCGGGCTGCGCTGCTGACGCTTCGGTATGCGCAGGAGCACGGGGCCATCGGCCTGACTAAGACACTGGCCTTCAAGCGCGTCTTTGTACATTGGGCGGTCGAGCATTTTGAGTGGCCCGGAAAAAGCGCGGAAGAAATGTTCCGCTTCAGCAAGGTCATCAATGAGTACGAATTCCCGCCGCTAGAGGTGCTGCACCAAATTCTGATCTCCCTGCGCCTGGGGCGCCACTTTAAAGGCGAATTCCGTTTGACCAAGCGTGGGGCAGAGCTGGCGGACGCGCTACACGCCAGCGCGGCTGTTTGCCGAACTCATCATCGCCCAATCCGGCACAGGCCGGTTCAACCGCAAAGCCAGGGTCGGACGGGGAAACAGCAGCAACTCAAGGCTGTCGTCGTCCAGTTCCGGCGGCAGCGGCCACGACAAACCAGCCTGGCTAAACCGCACCAGATAGTTCCCGACGGTTCCCTTGCTAAGCCCGGGGGACCCGGCAATAGCCCGGTCGCTCATCTCCTGGACGAACTTCAATCTTAAAAGGTCTCGTATACGGCGCATCGACAATCTCTCGGTGGGCATAGTGGCTCCTGGCTGCTTCAAAAGCCAAAGCCTATGCTTTCTGATTGCCGGTCAAACCTGCCCACGATCCCGTGGAATAACTGCCTACCTTCGCGTGGAATCAGTGCCCATCATCCCGTGGAATCGATGCCCATCATCGCGTGGAACACGCAGATTTCCATTACCAGGCCCAGAGCTGGGACAGGACACGCCAGGTGATCGCCAAGATCGAGTGGCATCCGGGCGAGTTGTTCCCCCGCCTGGGCTTCATCGTCACCAACCTGCCGATGGCGCCCGACCGGGTGGTGCGTTTCTACAATCAGCGCGGCACCGCCGGGCAGCATGTCAAGGCGGGAAAGCATGCCTTCCGCTGGACGCGCCTGTCCTGCAAACGGTTCCGCGACAACGAGGTGCGGCTGCAACTGCATGCGCTGGCCTACAACCTGGCCACCTTCCTGCGCTGCATCGAACTGCCCGAGGCCATGGCCGACTGGTCGCTGACGAGCCTGCAACTCAAGTTGATCAAGATCGGGGCCCGCGTGGTGCGTCACGCCCGCGCCATCACCTTCCAGATGGCCGAGGTCGCTGTGACCGGCGCAATGGTGCGCGCCATCCTTGCCGCCATCCGCCGCCTTCGAGCGCCACCGCTATCCGCGTGACTGCGATCCGGGTTCAAACTCAACAAAAGCGGCACGACAGGTCCGCCCGCCGCGCTGAAAAATACCTCTGGCGGGACAGCATGGCACGGAGCCATGGCTCGTTCCGACCAATCCGGGGCGTCTGCGCAACCGCAGAGACCGCTCGGGGCGAAAAAGGCTTGATCTGCGCCCAGCTTCAGGCGAAGCTGCCGTCAAACTGTCGGCCACTTGGGGAATGTCGGCTCATATTATCGGGGAAAGTGATTATTCATGAAAGCAGTATCGGCGCTACTCGTTCCGGTGATCGTGCTGGGGCTGGCAAGCTGTACGACGAATCCAAACGGAACAACTGCGGTGGGTATGGTGGGTTCGCCGTTCTGGCTGAAAACAGCATCACCGGAAGTCATCGCGGAACACTACGGCAAGCAATGTGAGGCCTACGGATACACGCGGGGCACCGATGCAATGGCCGCATGTATCCAACAGGAAGTTGGCGACAAGAGGCAGAGCAATGCAGCGCGGGGTGCTGAGATTCAAGCGGGTATCAAACAGGCGTACGACAGGCCACAACCTACTTACACGCGGTGTTCGCGGTATGGGAACACGGCAAGCTGTTATAGCTATTAGAGGCTGGACAGAGGTCGCTTTCTAATCAGCGGAGCTTTCAGCGATCCAAGCTTCTGCCTCTTCCCGCGTTGAGAATTCTTTTCCATCTGCGGCCATGCGCGAGGTAGGCACGCCAGCGTTGACGAAATACTCGTATACATGAAACCACTCACTTTTTAATCCTGCGATAGGGTTTGAGAGTGATAGTGAGCCGATGTCGTATCGCCGTGGCATGATGTAAGCCTTCCTTTGTTTGGGGGGCTATTTGATCACTTCGTAAGGCCATTGGTAGTTGCTATAGAGGAAAGGCTTCCCGCCTTCACGGTCGGTCAGCTTTGCCCATATTCTGAACTTTGTCTTGATCGGATGTTTCTTGCGCATGTCGCGGCTGCACTCCACATCCATCTTAGTATCGAGGCCTTGTCCAGCCACGGGGCGGACGTGGGTGTGAGATGATTTTCCGGGTTTGATACCGTCATAGGTTTCAACGATGATCCAACTGTAGCCCTCGGTCGGCATGCTCATAGCTTGATCCCTGAAAATAGATGTGGGGGAAAATATTGCACGATTTCGCCAGACGGCAAATGATTTCGATGGCACAGGCGGGTTTGGGGGTGACGGGGCGAAAAAAGTTCCAAAGTTCCAGCGACGTTCCAACACCCTTGGAACGTTTAACCCTTAGAAAGCAAACAATAATAAGATAATATTCCAATACTCCAGTCTTTTTTAATTTAGAATAATAAATAAAGAGAAAGAGGTTTTGTGGAGCGTTCACGCAAAAACCACCATCCCGCAGGCTCGCCCCACGCCGGTTCTCCGCCAAAATCACGCCACGGTCCTCGCTGGTGTGCGCATTCCACGGAAGATGGGCATCGATTCCACGGCATCGCGGGCAGCCGTTCCACGGGATCGCGGGCAGATGATCTGACCGACGTTTTCAAGGAGTCAGGGTTGTGCTGACAGGTCAAGGCTTGTGTTGCGGGCGGCGGCTTTTCGCATGCTTTCTCCGGTGAGTTTGATCCTATGACCGTCGTTGTTCTTCGATCTCCTTGGCAATGCCGGTCAGCCGATCGGTCCTGCTCTCGATCCGAAGCGAACGATTGAAACTGGGCGTGACCCGCTGTAAAGTAACACCCATGCGTGCGTCCGATGCTGCCGTCAGTTTGTGTCTAGAAGCTTGAATCCACAACGTTTTCAGACGAACGCAACCAATCCTACCGATTTCCGTGAATAAGCCGGGTTTAAGATTTCCGTGGAATCTTCCGGCACACGACAGTTAGCAAAGAAACTTTTCCTCCGTGTTGCTCCATAATTTTACTCCAAGTGCACAAATTTCGTAGTTATCGAGCCAATACATTTCTTGAGATGACGTTTCCAATGCGCGCACAATGATGTACAGTGGTGCATCAACCATCTCTGCGTATGTCAAGATGTCGGCAACAATTGCCTGAACTTCATCTGGATCTATATAGCCATCAGAGCTAAAAGCGTGAAATCCAAGTCGGCTATTTGTTGAACTAGACCTCCATGAATTTCCGGCTCTATCTGCTCCGCCAAGAAAAGCTAACGCACAAGCGCTAGCGCAGTCAGCGCCACCCTCAACAACTGCCTTAACACCGTGACTTCGAAAAAACAATCCAATCCGCATGCCTTCATAGAGGCTTCCACCTGGGCTTTTTAGATATACAGCAGTGTTTTTCTTTTTTGGAAGAGACTCAATGATTGACTCTAGAATCGCCAAGTCACCTGTTAAAATTTCGCCAGACGCCATTATGGCATTGAGATCTTCGCCGTTGTTTTGGTGAACTTCGAATTCCAAAGCAGATACCGAAGTTGCCGCCAAAGAAATCCCAATATACATAAGTGAAATTATCCTCAAAAAATCAATAAATTTTCCCTTTCCACCCCAAACTAAGTTCATCAATAATTTGATCTCCGATCTATTCCGACATTCCCCAAGTGGCCTGCCGCTTGACGGTATAATCGCCTGAATCCGCCGCTGAGCAAGCTTTTTTCGCCCCGAGCAGTGTTCGCGGTCGCGGAAAAAACGCCCGGAGGCGCGGCGTGCCCAAGCCGATCATCTACGGCCACCACCTCAAAAGACAGCGGTTGCGGTCACAGGCCTGATGGTGCGCACCATCCTCGCCGCGATCCGCCGATTAAGTGCGCCGCCGCTATGCGCGTGACCGCGATCCTGACCCAAACTGAACGAAGCGGCACGACAGGTCTCTCCGCGCGCTGAAAAAACGGGATTGCCGGGCCAGGATGACGTGGGTTTGCGGTTTGATCCGCCCACATTCGGGCGCTCAAGCGACCACCGACACCGCTCGGGACGAAAAACACTTGATCGGCGGGAAAATTCAGGCGACCTTGCCGTCAAGCCGTCGACCACTTGGGGAATGTCGGTTAAGAACGCTACGGACGTAGGGTGTTTTTACGATCGCGTAGCCGTCGCCTCGCGTGGATGAAATGAAGGTTCAAAGGCCAAAAGAGACATTTGCCGAGAAGCTGGGAACGCTAGTGCTCGCGTTAACCGGCGTGGCGGTGAATGTTGCTGTATTTGTTTACGCGGGGGTCCCATTCGCCAATTGGGTGCTTGATCTATTTGGCCTGCGAGATGTCGGGACGATGCACTTCTTATCAATGATGCTTTGGTTATTTGCGATGGTCATACCTAATTGCTTTATTTATCCAATAACTGAAAGTCTCTTCGCCAAAGCAACCGGAAACAGAGACAATGAGACAACCGGCGATGAGTGAGTTAGGCTTTGTTACCTACCTTCGGGTCAGCACGGATCGCCAGGGCAAGAGCGGCCTCGGTCTAGAGGCGCAACGCAAGGCGGTGGTGGATCACGTCGCCAGCAAAGGCCAGATCGCGGCTGAATATGTCGAGATCGCACGCGGCGATGCGGTGGCAACCGTCCACACCATGGAACGTATCTTGGCAGTGATGGGCCATGAACTCGAAGTGATGAAGGCCGATTGATACTCCCGACAGTGCCGATCAAATCTGTTGACCTTGAGCGTGTAGACTGCTCACCTGCCGCTCCTAAACTGGGCAAAGGTGAGCTACCCCCCGAAAATCGGACAGTGACGGCAGCTACGGTCTGACGTCTGCTGGTCTCCAAGAACGAGGAGAACAGACATGTCGAAACGCAGGAACCATGACGCGGCGTTCAAGGCGCGCGTGGCATTGGAGGCGCTGA
>JANPOY010000110.1:0-16001 GCA_031428215.1 Paracoccaceae bacterium | reverse complement strand
GTTTCCCATCATCATTGCCTTCTGCTCTATCGGCGTTTATTCCGTAAACTCAAACGTCTATGACCTGTATGCCGTCGCAGGTTTCGGCCTGCTCGGCTATATTTTATTAAAGCTGCGCTGCGAACCCGCACCCCTTCTGCTCGGTTTTGTGCTTGGCCCGTTGCTGGAAGAAAACTTGCGTCGTGCGATGATCCTTGGACGCGGCGACCCCACCACATTTCTGACGCGGCCAATCAGTGCGACACTGCTGGTGTTGACGTTGATCGTGCTGGTGGTGGTGCTGATGCCCGCTGTGCGCAAGAAGCGCGCGGAAGTGTTTGTCGAGGGGGATTGACTGCCGGTGGTGTCAAGACGGGCGCGGGAAACATACACTCTGCCGTCATTCTCCGGAGGTGGAAGGGCGGCAGATGTCCCATGCCGCCCGCATCGCCGCAGCCTGTGACGTCAGGGTAAACGCAGCGCGGGTGGCCGGATGCGCTGTGTTTTTTTTGCACAGCTTGAAGTCTTTGCAAGCAGATGGGACGACCCTGTCCGCGATCGGATCTTGCCCGACTCGCGCTGCAATGCACTCATGCGCCAAGGCTCGCCTTGTCGATGCGCATCGAAAGGATCAACCCCTCTTTTGTCCAGGTGCGGGTGATCGAACCGCCGAGTTGCTTTATGATGCGGTCCTTCATCTGACGTCCGAAGCCGACCTTCAGGGCCGATGCGTCGGGTTCCGGACCCCCGCGTTCTGTCCACACCATCTCGACCTCTCCGTCTTTTTCCTGACAGGTCAGAACGATCCGTCCCGTATCGGCCGACAGCGCCCCATATTTTGCCGAGTTCGTGGCCAATTCGTGGATGAGCATGGCGACAGAGGTGATCGCACTTTCACTCACCATGATATCGGGTGCCGAGATCGAGATGTTTTCGGACTGCGACGATTCGGTCAGATAGGGTCTCAACAGAACCCTCAGCAGATCCCCCAGTTTCACGGCATGCTGCCGGTCCCGGAAATCTGGCAAAATAAGATCGTGCGCCGCAGCCAGTCCGCGCAATCGTTGCGTCAGGTCCGCCAGCATCGCCTCTTTCGTCTTGGAGCTTCTTGAGGCGATCAACGCCAGCGCCGACGAAAGACTGAACAGGTTCGTGATGCGGTGATGCATCTCGTTGGTCACGATCTCCCAGTTTTCCTCTGCCCGCTTGCGCCCCGACACATCAAGGAACACGCCATACATGATCCGGTCAACGATGCCTTGATCATCTCCGCGTCCGCGCGCTGAAACCCAGCGCACCTCGCCGCTGTGCAGGATGCGAAAATCGGTTTCGTAAGGACCGCTGAGGTCCCGGGTGGCGTTGAACGCCTCCTTGACCTTGTCGATGTCGGCCGGAAGCACACAGGCCGACAGTTTTTCGAAGGTAATCTCATGGGTCACCGGCAGGCCCCAGATCTCGAACGCACGCTTGTCCATCGTGATCTGGTCGGTGTCGACATTCCAGGACCACAATGCAATGCCGCCTGCGTCAGTTGCCACGCGCAGGCGCCGTTCATCCCAGACTTCCTTGCGCCCGGCCACTTTGATCTTGTCGTCCATGCCATCACATCCTGTCATCTGGTTTTGTATGGAACAGATCCGCTGCACCGGTCGTCTTCGTTGGTCAGCCACTCTACCGCAGACCAGGCTTCCATGGAATGTGGCGACATGAGGTCGGGGGATTTGGACCGATCAACGTCTGGCTCTTTTGCTGCAGCGGCCATGCTGGGCAGGACTTTTCTGTTGCGGCGTTTCAAGCCTTGGGGTGCCAGACAGGCTGCGCTGCCCCTGAAATCAACCGCAAAATTCTGGCAAGATCTGCCCGCATCCGACGGCGCGTTTGTGGCTTTTGCATCGTCAGCGTTTCCATTTGTGAACCAAACCCCCTCTGACCCGGTTGTTGTTCTCAAAATATGTCAATTGGCGCGATGTTTCCCAAATTGGGTCTCAATGCTGCCTGCATGTTGTCCAATGGGTTGAGATGCCACGTCGACTTCACCCCACCCCGGCGCGGCGTCAACAGTTCCAGGATTGAGTATCACATGTCATTCATACCGAAAATCCGAGTTCTTGCGAGAGTCTTTGCAGCATTTCGCCGCAAGGATGATGGCACGGCGACCATAGAGTTTGTGCTCTTGCTGCCGGTCATGATCTTGCTGTTTGGAATTGTCGCCGACACCGCGATGGTTTTCGGTGGCCAGGCACAGGTACTGCGCGTGGTTCAGGACGCCAACCGCGCCATGTCGATTGGCCGCGTCAGGTCTGTTGAAGAAGCACAGAACATGATTCTGGCCGGTATTGCGCGCATTGCGCCACGGGCGAGAGTGCAGACGACTGTGACCGAACCCGACATCGCCAGCAAAGTATTGGTCATCAGCAGCACGGTGCTGATCCCGGTGACCGACTTCACGGTGACCGGTCTGGTTGACAGCTTTACGGGATTTGACGTTGTGGTTTCTGCCCAGCATTTGTCGGAGAGCTGATATGCAGTCCTTCAAAATGCCCAACGGTCGCGCATTCGCGCAAGACGAACGCGGTGCCACGACCGCCTTTATTTTGTTCCTGATCGTCTGCTGCCTGTTTGTCGGTGGTTACGCCGTCGATGTGGGCAACGTGATGACCGCCCGCACCAAGCTGCAGATTGCCGCTGACGCCGCCGCACATGCGGCTTTGATGACGCGCGAAACAAAATCCGAAAGTGACTCCATTCTCGCGGCGCACAATATTGCGCTGCAGAACATGCCCGTCGATCGTTTCGGGACTGTGCTGCGGGATGCGGACGTGCAGTTTGGCGAATATGACCAGGCCAGCGGCACGTTCACCCCGGTTGCCGGAGAACGCAATGCTGTTCGGGTGGAAACCCGGCAAGAGGCCAACAATGGCAACGCGATTTCGACCTTTCTGCTGAAACTGGTGGGTTTCAGGGAATGGAACATCACAACAGAGGCCATTTTCATCACCTATTACCCGTCATGCCTGCGGGAGGGCTTTGTCGCCGAAGACCAAGTCGACCTGCAAAGCAACAACTCTTTCATGAACGGTTTCTGCGTCCATTCCAACGCCCAGGTCTCGATGAACTCGAACAACTATTTTGAACCGGGGACCGTGGTGTCGATGCCCGACAAAACACAGGTCGATCTGCCCAATTCTGGCTTTGAGTCCAACGTTGGTCTGGTCGATGCGTTGCACTCCGGGTCGTGGAACATCCGCATCGTCAGCCGGATCGACGAGTTGATCGCAGATCTTGCGGTTTATGGCAGCCGGCAGATGCCCAAATACATCACCTCGTCAGACGTTGTGGTCCTGACCAACCGAAACGTAGAGCAGATCCATCTGAAACCCGGCCGCATCCACCGTTTCGCCTGTCGTGGCGGGGCCGCGATGACCATCAAGCAGGATGTGATCATGGACAAGGTTGTGCTGATCACTGACTGCAAGGTGAAATTTGAACAGGGCGTGATCCTGACCGATACGGTCGTGGCGACGACGGAAAACTCTGCTCAATCCGTGACCTCTGCCTCAAGCCTGCAGGTCGGGAAAAACGACAACTGCGCCGCAGGTGGTGGTGCGCAAATCATCACCATCGGCAGCATGGCCTTCCCAGCCGATCTGCAGATCTATGGCGGTCAGTTGCTTGCGGTAAATGACATCCAGTTTTCGGCCAACGCCGATGGCATTCAAGGTGCCGCCATCGTCGCCGGTGGGACGATTTCCGGCACAAGCAACATGGAAATGGGCTTTTGCGGGTCAGGCATGGAAAACAACTTCCAGGCGGAATATTTCAAGCTGGTGTACTGATAGCCCGCCTGAGACCTGCCCGGTTGCGCCCCATTCACGGATTTATTCATCCTGCGCCACGCTTATCGGCGCAGGATGAATCGGGTCAGGGCATGGCGGTTGGCGCCGCCTGCCGCAGATGACCAAGGCAGGCCGGATCGCCTGATGCCTCTGCGGGGCTTTGCATGGGCCACTTTCAGATACGGGCCATTTGCAGTTGCCGCGGACCGGCCACGACACTCTTGCGCCAAAAAGCCCATCCGGCGACCTGTTGGTCAGCGGATTGTGTCGCAACGGCAACTATGCATTCAATGTGCCGATATTAAGCGCGTGTTCCACACCGGCGCGAATGTGTTCGGCCAACAGGGTATTCGCCTGCGCGGCGTTGCGAGCAAGGGCGGCCTCCAGCAGCGCCTTGTGTTCCAAGCGCGACGCACCGGGGCGAAAGGCAAGCGCGATCATCTGGTATCGCAGATACTTATCGAAGACGGCTGCATGCGTGCGCATCAGCACACGCGAACCGCAGGCAGATATCAGCGCCTGATGGAACGCCCAGTCGCTTTGCCGCCATGCGTCGACATTGCCGCCTGTGCCGTTCTCCAAAGCGGTTTCGTGCGTGGCCAGCCGGTGATGGGCGGCGATGATCCGGCCTTCCCACTCGATATCTCCGGCTGCGAGGGACCGGCTCAGGGCGTTTTGTTCCAGCAGCAAGCGCAAGGCCGCGATGTCGTGCAATTCGGCGACCGAGATCGGCGAGACGTCAAAACCACGCTGGCTTTCGGCGACGACAAAGCCTTCGGAACTCAGGCGGCTCAGCACCTCGCGCAGCGTAGCGACGCTGGCCTTGTAAGTCAGCTTCAGCGCGTCCAATCGCAATTTCTGCCCCGGCCGCGCCCGGCCCATGATGATATCGGCCCGCAGCTGGCGATAGGTCAGATCGCCGATCGATTCAGCGATATCGGTGGCCCCAGTCATCGCAGCAGCCCCTTGCTGACGGTGTAATCAATGCAGGCGGCGATGTGGCGGGTCAGGATCGCTTCGGCGGTGTCAGCATCCCGCGACAGGGCGGCGTTCAGCAAGGCGCGATGCTCATCGGCGGCCACCTTGCCCCGGAACATCACCAACAGCACTTGATAGCGCAGGAAGCGGTCAAAGATCCGCTCGTGCGTCGCCAGCAGTTCGCGTGAGCCGCAGGCAGAGATCAGCGCCACATGAAACCCGCGGTCATACTGTTTCCAAGCCTCGGTGCCGCTGCGGTCACCCGTCAGCATCCGTGATTCCAGCCGGCCCAGTTTGTGATGGGCCGCGACCACCTGCGCCTCCCAGTCCAGATCACCGGCGGCGAACGACTGCCGGATCGCGCCGCATTCCAGAAGGATGCGCATGTCGGCGATGTCCCGCAAATCGTCCACCGACACCGGGGCCACTTCGAACCCCCTCTGGCTTTCAACCAGAATCAGCCCTTCCGAGGCCAGACGGTTCAACACCTCCCGCAGGGTGCTGATGCTGGTCTGATAGTCGTCTCGCAGCCGCTCCAGTCGCAGTCGCTGCCCCGGAGCCAACCGGCCAAAAATTATATCGGCATGCAGGCGACGATAGGTCAGCTCGCCAGCAGTCGCGCCGAGAAGCGTTTCAGGACGCATGGGTTTTCCTTTGCAACACCCGAAATCTCGCATGAAAGAGCAAGGGCGGCAAGAGTGTCCGAAGAAACCTGAAACATATGACGAAATGCAAAATATCATGTGAAAATGGAATCATGTGTTGATTATTGAGGGGTTGGGTGCAACTCTTTGATGGTTACGACATGTGTGGGCACAGACCCCGCACCGTCTGGCACCAAAAGGGAGGAAGACATGACACTCAATCCGACACGGCGGTCTGTGATGGCCGTCGGCGCAGCACTGCTGGCCACACCGTTTTTGTCACGCGCAGCGCAGGCACAGGCACCGATCCAGCTGCGCTTTTCCGCCGTCTTTTCAGAGCAGGACATTCGCGCTGAGATGATGAAGACGTTCGCCACCGGAGTTGGCAGCGATTTTGCTTTCGAAGGCTTCTACGGCGGCGTGCTGTTCAAGCAGGGCACCGAGCTGGTCGCCATCCAGCGCGGCAATCTGGAAATGGGCAACATCGCGCCGCAGGATATTTCTGCCCAGGTTCCGGCCTGGTCGATCCTGACCTCGGCCTACCTGTTCCGGGATGCAAACCATTTGCGCGCCTTCTTTGCCAGCGACGCCGGGACTGAAATGAAGGCGCTGGCCGAAGATCAGCTTGGCATCAAGATTCTGGGGCCGACGTTCTTTGGCACCCGTCAGGTCGGGCTGAACATCGACAAAAAAATTGCAACCCCCGCCGATATGGCCGGGATCAAGCTGCGGATGCCCGGAGGCGATGCCTGGCAGTTCCTTGGGTCGTCGCTGGGGGCCAACCCGACGCCGATGGCCTATGCCGAGGTTTATACCGGGCTACAGACTGGCGCCATCGACGGGCAGGACAACCCGCTGCCCAACGTCGAGAACATGAAGTTCTATGAGGTGATGAAGCAGATCGTTCTGACATCGCATCTGGTGGGCTTTGACATTCTGACGATTTCGAAAGCTGTCTGGGACAAACTGACCCCAGAACAACAGACCACCGTTCAAACCGCAGCCGATGCGGCCATCGCGCAAAGCACCGACGCACATCTGAAACGCGAAGCCGAGTTGGCGGCTTCGTTTGTCGAGCGCGGCTTGCAAGTCTACGCGCCTGATGTCGAGGCGTTCCGCAAGCATGCGCAAGCGGCCTATCTGGCATCGGATCTGGCCAAGGACTGGCCGGCGGGGATGCTGGAAAAGATCGCGGCGCTTTGATCCGCCGGGCCGCTGCACAAATTGCGGCGGCCCGTTTGCCAACGGGTTTCGAGGAGGGAACCTGCCATCATGTCCCACGCAATCGAATGGGCCAGACGCCGCTGCGAAAACATCGCGGCGGCCATGCTGGCCATCATGTTCCTGGCCTTCATGCTGCAGATCGTGTCGCGCTATCTGCTGAACCTGCCGACCGGCTGGATGAACGAGCTGAGCACCGTCATGTGGCTGTGGCTGGTGTTGTTTGGCAGCGCCTTCGTGGTGCGCGAGCCCGACGAGATGCGGTTCGACTTGTTCTACGGCGCGGTCCGCGACCGGACGCGGCGGGGCATGGCGTTGATTACGGCGGTGGCGCTGGTCGTGCTGTTTGGCATGTCGCTGCCGGCCGTCGTTGATTACATCCTGTTCATGAAGGTACAGGAAACCGCCTATCTCGATATCCGCTTCGACTGGCTGTTCGCGATCTATATCGTCTTTGCGGTGGCCATGATCGCTCGTTATCTGTGGATCGGCTTTGCCGCGATCTTTGGGCGCGCCCCCGAAGCCTATGACCCCACCAAGGCGAGTTCGGGCGTATGAATTTGGCCAGTCCGTTCTCTGTCACCCTTGTCGTGATGACGGCTTTGGCGCTGCTGGGCCTGCCCATCGGCCTGTCGATGCTGTGCGCGACCATATTGTATCTGTTCCTGGCCGGGCTCGACATGGGCACGGTGGCCGAGCAGTTTCTGAACGGCATGTACGTCAACTATGTGATCCTGGCCGTACCGCTGTTTATTCTGGCAGCCGAGATCATGAATTCGGGGTCGATGACCGAGCGCCTGCTGCGGTTCTGCAATGTGCTGGTCGGCCGGTTCCGGGGCGGGCTGGCGCAGATCAATGTGGTGCAAAGCATCATCTTTGCCGGCATGTCCGGGTCGGCGATTGCCGATGCGGCCGGCAGTGGCCGGATGATGCAAAGCATGATGACGCGCGACAACCGTTATACGCCCAGCTATGCGGCGGCGCTGACGGCGGTGACCTCGATCATCGGGCCGATCCTGCCGCCGTCTATTCCGATGATCATCTATGCGCTGGTGTCCGATGCCTCTATCGGGTTTCTGTTCATCGCCGGAGTGGTGCCGGGCTTTCTGATGGCCGGTCTGATGATGCTGCAGGTCTATCTTGATGCCCGGCGGCACAATTTTCCGGTCGAGGAACCGGTGCCACTGCGTGACATTCCGATGGTCACCTGGCGGGCGATTCCCACGCTGATGATGCCGGTGATCCTGCTGGGCTGCATCTATTCCGGCATCACCACCCCGACCGAAGCGGCGGCACTGGCAGCGGCTTATGCCGTGCTGGTGTCGGTCGTGCTCTATCGCAGCCTGTCCTGGCGCGAATCCTATGCGGCCCTGCTGACATCTGCGCGGACCTCGGCCTCCATCGGCATGCTGATCGGCGGGGCGTTGGCCTTCAACTATGTCGTGACGGTCGAGAACATCCCGGACTCGTTGCGGGTTGTGCTGATCGGCTGGGACCTGTCGAAGATCGAATTCCTGTTGCTGGTGAATGCGCTGCTTTTGCTGCTGGGCTGCGTGTTGGAAGGCACGTCAATCCTGCTGATCATCGTGCCGGTGCTGATCCCGACCGCCAACGCGCTGGGCATCGACCTTGTGCATTTCGGGGTGATCGTGGTGGTGAACATCATGCTGGGGCTGGTGACGCCGCCCTACGGCTTGCTTTTGTTCATCATGACCAACATTTCCGGCGCACCGGTCAGGTCCATCGTCAAGGACTGCCTGCCGTTTCTGTTCTGGATGATCATCTGTCTGGGGGTGATCACCTTCTTCCCCGACCTTGTGCTCTGGCTGCCGCGTCTGGCGGGATATGAGGGCTGACCCATGAAACCGAGTTGCACATGACCATCCACATCCTGAACGGCCCGAACCTGAACCGGCTGGGCAAGCGCGAGCCCGAGATTTACGGCCACACCACGCTGGCCGAGATCGAGGCGGCATGCCGGGCGGCTGCAGCGGGGTCCAAGATCGTGTTCCGCCAGTCGAATGCCGAGCATCAGATCATCGACTGGGTGCATAAGGCCATCGACACCAAGGCAACAGGCATCATCATCAACCCCGCCGCCTTCAGCTTTACCTCCGTCGCAATTCTGGACGCGCTCAAGATGTTTCCTGGCCCGATCATCGAGTTGCACATCTCGAACATTCACCGGCGCGAGGCGATTTATCAGCGCTCGCTGATGTCGGTTGCAGCCACGGCGGTGATCGCAGGACTTGGCGCGCGCGGCTATGCCACGGCAGTCCGCGCCATGCTGGAAATGACGGCACCCTGACATGCAACTGCCCGGCAAATCGCTGACTGACGTCATCCGGGTGGGTCTGATCGGCTCTGGCATCGGCCAATCGAAATCGCCGGCGCTGCATATGGCCGAAGGTGCCGCGCATGGGCTGGACTATCACTACGACCTGATCGACCTGACGGCGCGCGGTCTTGGGCCGGAGGCGTTGCCCGACCTACTGGATGAGGCCGCGCGACAAGGCTTTGCCGGCCTGAACATCACCCATCCTTGCAAGCAACGGGTGATCCCGCTGCTGGACGATCTGTCCGACGACGCCCGTGCCTTGGGGGCCGTCAATACGGTGGTGTTTGCCGGGGGTCGCCGGGTTGGTCACAACACCGACTGGTCCGGTTTTTATGAAAGCTTTCGGCAAGGCCTGCCCAAAGCAAGTTGCAGCCATGTCCTGCAGCTTGGTGCGGGCGGGGCGGGTGTGGCGGTGGCCCATGCGGCGATCAAACTGGGCATCGGGCATCTGTCGGTGTGCGACATCGACACCGCGCGGGCGGGATTGTTGGCCGAGGCGCTGAACACCCGCGCGGGCCGCCGCGTGGCCACGGCGACCACCAATCCGGCAGACATCATGGCGCTGGCCGACGGGCTGATCAACACCACCCCCATCGGGATGGACGCACATCCTGGATTGCCAATCGACCCCGACCTGATCCTGCCGCGCCATTGGGTTGCAGACATCATCTATTTCCCGATGGAAACCGCTTTGCTGGCCGCCGCCCGTGCCAAAGGCTGCGCCGTGCTGTCGGGGGGCGGCATGGCGGTGTTTCAGGCGGCGGGCGCGTTTGCGCTGTTCACCGGGCGCGCACCGGACAGCGCCCGGATGCAGGCGCATTTCGCCACACTGACAGGGTAGGGGGATGACATGAAGACCTCGATTGCCACGGTGTCCATCTCGGGCAATTTCCGCGAAAAGCTGGCCGCCATCGCCGCCGCAGGCTTTGACGGGATCGAGATTTTTGAGCAGGATTTCATCGCCTTTGACGGCAATCCGCGCGATGTGGGCCGCATGGTGCGCGATCACGGGCTGGAGATCACGCTGTTCCAGCCGTTCCGCGATTTCGAAAGCCTGCCAGAGCCGCTGCGCGCCCGCGCCTTTGCCCGCGCCGAACGCAAGTTCGACCTGATGCTGGAACTGGGCACCGATCTGGTGCTGGTCTGCTCGACCTGCCATCCGGAGGCGATGGGCGGCATTGATCGTGCCGCCGAGGATTTCCGGGCCTTGGGCGAGATTGCCGCACAGCGTGGGGTCCGGGTCGGGTTTGAGGCGCTGGCATGGGGCCGCCACACCAACGACCACCGCGACGCCTGGGAAGTGGTGCGCCGTGCCGATCATCCGAATGTCGGGCTGATCCTTGACAGCTTTCACACGCTGGCGCGGCGGATCGACCCTGAAACCATCCGGCGCATTCCCGGCGACAAGATTTTCTTCGTCCAACTGGCCGATGCCCCCGCCATCGACATGGACCTGCTCTATTGGTCGCGCCACTTCCGCAACATGCCGGGCGAGGGCGATCTGGATGTGGTGGGGTTCATGCGGGCGGTGATGGCGACGGGCTATGCCGGACCGCTCAGCCTTGAGATTTTCAATGATCAGTTCCGCCAAGGCGTGCCCCGTCTTGTGGCGCTGGATGGCCATCGGTCGCTGGTCGGCCTGATGGACCGGGTGCGCCGCGCCGAACCGGCCTTGCGCATTGATTTGCCCGCCTTTCCGCCTCCGGCCCCGGTCGAACGCGTGGAATTCATTGAATTCGTCAGTGACGCAGTCGAGGCGCCGGCACTGGAAAACCTGCTTGCCGCAACAGGCTTTACCCGGGCTGGCACCCATGTGTCAAAACAGGTCACGCTGTGGCGACAAGGCGGGATCAGCCTGCTGGTCAACACCGAGGCCGAAGGTTTTGCCCGCACCGCCTTTGTCGGCCATGGCACGACGGTCAGCGAAGTCGGCCTGCTGGTGCCCGACGCGCAGGCAGCCTTTGCCCGCGCCACAGCACTTGGCGCCAAAGCCTTTGCGCAAGAAGCGAGGCCGGGCGAACTGGCCATTCCCGCGATGCGCGGTGTCGGCGGCAGCATGGTGCGCCTGCTGGACCATGGATCGGATCTTGGACGGATATGGGAGGTGGATTTCCGGGTCGAGGATGCTCCGCGCGGTGGTGGCCTGACCAGGGTGGACCACATCGGGCAGACCATGGCGCATGGCGAAATGCTCAGTTGGTCGCTGTATTACACCGCGATTTTTGATGCGCAGAAATCGCCGGTGGTGGACGTGATCGACCCCGATGGACTGGTGCGCAGTCAGGCGATCGAGACGGGAGGACTGCGCGTGACCCTGAACGGGGCCGATGCGCGGCGGACGCTGGCGGCCCGCTTTGTCGAGGACAGTTTCGGATCGGCCGTGCAGCACATCGCCTTTGCAACAGACGACATCTTTGCCAGTGCCGCAGCTTTGGCGGCGCGGGGCTTTGCGATCCTGCGCATCGGCGAGAATTACTACGACGATGTCGAGGCGCGCTTTGGACTTGACCCAGCTTTGACAGCCCGGCTGCGCGCAGCCAATGTGATGTATGATGAGGAACCGGATGGCGCGTTCTATCAGTTTTATTCCGTCCCCCGCGCGGATGGATTCTTTTTTGAGATAGTCGAACGGCAGGGCAATTATCGTGGTTATGGTGCGCCGAATGCGCCGTTCCGCATTGCGGCGCAGAAACGCACGTTACGACCCGACACAGTGCCAAGATACTGATGAGAAACATGAGACAGCCATGCAGGTTCTGATCCGCCCCTGGGGCGCCATGCACTATCAGGCCGGGCGGCAGGACGGGCCTGCGGTGGTGTTTGCCAATTCTCTGGGGACGGATCTGCGGCTTTGGGACGCGATCCTGCCGCTTTTGCCCGCCGGATGCCGGGTGATCCGCTATGACAAACGTGGCCACGGGCTTTCCGATCTGGGGGGTGCGGCGGGCATCACGGATCTGGCGCAAGATGCCATTGCTTTGATTGCGGCGCTGGCCCTGCGCCCGGTGGTGTTCGTTGGCCTGTCCATTGGCGGATTGATTGCGCAACAGGTGGCGGCTGCGCGCCCCGATCTGGTGCGCGCGTTGGTCCTGTCGAATACGGCGGCACGGATCGGCACAGCCGAGGCGTGGAACGCGCGCATTGCCGCAGTAAAGACGGGTGGCATTGACGCCATCGCGGATGCGGTGATGGACCGCTGGTTTGCGCCCGATTTCCGCGCTTCGCCCGCGGTTCAACCCTGGCGCAATATGCTGACGCGCACGCCGGTGACGGGCTATATTGCCGCATGCACTGCGATTGCGCAGGCCGATCTGTCCGCGCAGACGGCGGCACTGCGCCTGCCCGCGTTGGTCATTGCGGGCGAAAATGACGGTGCGACGCCGCCCGATCTGGTGCAGGCCACCGCAGCCCTGATCCCCGGCGCGGTCTTTCAGATGATCCCCAAAGCAGGCCATTTGCCCCCCGTCGAGACGCCACAGGCATATGCCGCGCTTTTGACCCCGTTCTTGCAGGAGCATTGCCGATGACCGATCGCCACGCCCAAGGCATGCAGACCCGCCGCAAGGTTCTGGGTGACGCCCATGTTGACCGGGCCGAGGCCGCCAAGACCACGCTGGACGCGCCGTTTCAGTCCCTGATCACCGAAGCCGCCTGGGGCCATGTCTGGTCGCGTGACACCATCAGCCTGCGCGAACGCTCGATGCTGACCATTGCGCTGCTGGCGGGCCTTGGCAACGACCACGAACTTGCCCTGCATATCCGCGCCACTGTCAACACCGGGGCCAGTCGCGATGACGTGATGGAGGCGCTGCTGCATGTTGCCATTTATGCCGGTGTGCCGCGCGCCAATCATGCCGTGAAGATCGCCCGCGAGACCTTTGCGCAGATGGAGGCAGACCGATGACTTCCCATATCAACAACGGCCCGCTGCTGCCGCGTGACCGCGACTGGCATCCGTCCGCCCTGACGCCGGGTTATAAATCCTCGGTGGCCCGTGCGCCGCAGCAGCCGTTGTTGGCGCTGGGATCGACGCTGACCGAAGAAACCGGACCGGTGTTTGGCCATGGCATCTTGGGTGCGCTCGACAACAATCTGATCCTGAATTTCACCGGACAGCCCGCGATTGGCGAGCGGATTATTGTGCATGGCCGTGTGCTTGACGAAAACGGGCGCGGCGTGCCGGGTGTGCTGCTGGAGGTCTGGCAAGCCAATGCCGGCGGCCGCTACCGGCACCGTAAAGACGGCTATACTGCGCCGCTGGATCCCAACTTTGGCGGCTGTGGGCGCATGATTACCGCAGGCGATGGCAGCTATGAATTCCTGACCATCCGCCCCGGCGCCTATCCCTGGCCCAACCATGTCAACAGCTGGCGGCCAATGCACATTCATTTTTCGGTCTTTGGATCGGGTTTTGGCCAGCGCCTGATCACCCAGATGTATTTTCAGGGCGACCCGCTGATCCCGCTTTGTCCCATCGTGAACACGCTTGGGCGTGACACGGCCATCGCCGCACTGGTGGCCCCGTTGGACATGAACCGGGCGATCCCGATGGACTGCCTTGCCTACAAGTTCGATGTGGTGCTGCGCGGGCGACGGCAGTCGTTCTTTGAAAACCGCAGAGAGGGGATGTGATGCAGAACCTTGGGTCCCTCAAGGAAAGCCCGTCGCAGACAGCGGGTCCCTATGTGCATATCGGATTGACACCGAACGCGGTTGGCATTCACGGCATCTATCCAAGCGATCTTGGCCTGTCCCCCATCCGTGCGGGTGCGCGCGGCACGCCGGTTACGATCACCGGCACCCTGCGTGACGGGGCGGGGATGGTGCTGCGCGATGCCCTGATCGAAAGCTGGCAGGCCGACGCCGCGGGACTCTATCCCGGCCATGATCCCCGGGGAAGCGCCGACCCTGCGGTCACTGGCTGGGCGCGCTTGGCGGCGGATCTTGACAGTGGCGCGTGGCGGCTTGACACCATCAAGCCCGGCCGCGTGCCCTTTCCCGACGGCAGGATGATGGCCCCGCACATCGCACTGTGGATCGTGGCGCGCGGGGTTAATCTGGGCCTGCAAACCCGGATGTATTTCGAGGATGAGGACAATACGACTTGTCCGGTTCTGGCACGGATTGAACCTTTTGACCGGGTGCAGACCTTGATTGCGAAACGCACCGGTCCGGGCATCTACCGCTTTGACATCGTGCTTCAGGGCGTTGGCGAAACCGTCTTTTTTGATATGTAAGGCGTGCGTGACCCAACCCTGCGTCACTTGCGTGGCCATCACAGGCCCCCTGCCGACGCGGCAGAGCAACACCCTTCGTCCAAGGCGCGGGCATTGTCGCGACCATAACCACCGTTCCGCCGTCAGGGCGGGCCGCAATGGCGCTGCTGGGGCTTGCTGATCGGCCCCGGGGGCGCTGGACAACAGGTCTGCGCTGCGGTCTTCTGCAGCGCAGACCGAAAGGCACCCTCCGACCCATTGCCAAGCAAAGGCCCACCATGCCCGCAGCCGCCGCCGACAGCCTGTTGTACCGTGACCTGTTCGGTGATCCCGACACTGCGCGGCTGTTCACCGACAGCGCCGAGCTGCGCGCGATGCTGTTGGTCGAAGGCGCTTTGGCCCGCGTGCAGGGTGATCTGGGCCTGATCCCGAAAGACGCTGCCGCTGCGATCGACCGGGCCTCGCAAGAGGTGCAGATTGACCCTGCGGCCCTTGCCGCCGAAACAGCGGTGAACGGTGTTCCGGTCATTGCGATGCTGGCGGCGTTTCGCAAGTCGATGGCCGCACCGTCGCATGCGCAGTTTGTTCACTGGGGAGCCACGTCGCAAGACATCATCGACACCGCGCTGGCGCTGCGGCTGCGCCGGTTGACAGGTCTGTGGGACACCCGATTGGCGCAGCTTCTGGCAGCACTGGGCGGGCTTGCGGCGGCACATGCCGATTTGCCGATGGCCGCGCGGACCTATGGTCAGATCGCCACTCCCACGACGTTTGGCGCTGTGGTCGCAAGCTGGGGGCGGCCGTTGCTGCGGCACCGGGCGCGGCTGGCAGAAGTCGCAGACGGCATGGCTGTGGTCTCTCTGGGCGGGGCGGCTGGCACCCTGTCGGCCATGGGGCCCGAAGGGCCAGCGGTGCGGGCGGCGCTTGCCGCGACACTTGGTCTGCGCGATCCCGGCCACAGCTGGCATGCCGAACGCGACGGCGTGGGCGCTTTTGCGGCATGGATGGCGGGAGTGGTGTCCTCGCTTGCCCGGATCGGCGAGGATCTGATCATGATGACGCAATCGGGGATCGGTGAGGTTTCGATTGCGGGCGGTGGTGGTTCGTCAACCATGCCGCAAAAGCACAATCCGGTCGGTGCGTCGGTGCTGGTTGCGCTGGCGCGGCAGGTCGTGCCGCTGGCAGCCGCGGTGCAAGGCGCGGGCCTGCACCGCCAGCAGCGCGATGGCACGGCTTGGTTCACCGAATGGCTGTGCCTGCCGCAACTTTGCCTTTCGACCGGACGCGCGCTGACACTGGCCGTCGAACTGGCCGGGCGTATCACCCCCAACCCCGCCGCGATGGCCAGCGGGATGGAAGATGGGAACGGTCTGATACATGCCGAGGCCTACAGCTTTGCCTTGGCGCGGCAGATGCCACGCAGCGAAGCACAGTCAAGGATCAAGGACCTGTGCAAAGAAGTGATTGCCACCGGGCAGCGACTGTCCGACCTGATCAGCCGCGACTTTCCGGGGCTTGATCCAAACGCGGCACAAGGCTTGGGCACAGCACCCCAAGACGCCCGCGATTTCGCCATGCAGTGCCGTCTGGGCGTGGCCTGAACAAACTTTGTCCGTTCTCTCGCCACAACCGCGCGTCAGACAGAGACTGAGCTACCCCCCGAAAATCGGACAGTGACGGCAGCTACGGTCTGACGTCTGCTGGTCTCCAAGAACGAGGAGAACAGACATGTCGAAACGCAGGAACCATGACGCGGCGTTCAAGGCGCGCGTGGCATTGGAGGCGCTGA
>JANPOY010000109.1:0-204950 GCA_031428215.1 Paracoccaceae bacterium | reverse complement strand
CGTCTGCCGCACGATGTTGAGCAAGTTGTTGGGATTCAAGAACCCCTTGTCACTCAGCGTCAGCGCGAAGATCAGAAAGATCGCGACAAAGCCAATGTAGATGATGTTCTGCCGCCAGTTGGCAAACAGGGCCCCGCCGGGCGCTGGTATTGATTTAGCCATGGGAAGCCTCCTTCACGGTCAGGGCCTTTTGGATTTCAATCTGCAGACGCCGTTCGGCGGCTTGCAGGGCATGGTCGGGGTTGGTCTCATCGGGATCGTCCAGATCGGCACGGGCCAGCATCTGATGCGCGCGGCCATCGGCCATGACCAGAATGCGGTCGCAAGCCGTGAGCAATTCCGAGAGTTCGGATGAGATCACCAAAACGCCTTTGCCCGACATGGCAAGATCACGCACCAGCCGGATGATTTCGGATTTCGACCCGATGTCGATGCCGGCGGTGGGTTCATCCAGGATCAGAATATCGGGGTCGGTTGCCAGCCACTTGCCGATCACCACCTTTTGCTGGTTGCCACCGGACAGGGTTGATACCGCGTGGTCGCGGCTGGCCGTCTTAACCGACAGGCGCTGTATCATGCTGTCGGTGATCGCGGTCGCGCGGGGGCTGTCCACCAGACCGCTTTTCGTGATCCGCCCCAGAACCGCCATGACCATATTCTCGGAAACGCTGTGGGCCGGAATGATGCCTTGGGTTGCGCGGGCTTCGGGCACCAGGGCGACACCCAACGCAATCGCATCGGCGGGGCGGCGGATGTGAACCGCTTGGCCCTTGATGCGAATTTCACCCGCCACCGCAGGCTCGATCCCCGCAATCACCCGCGCCAGTGCCGAACGTCCCGAGCCAAGCAACCCCGCAAGCCCAAGCACCTCGCCCCGGTGCAGGGTGAAACTGACGTTGTCGGGTTTGTGCGGCCCGGTCACGCCTTGCAGTTCCAGCAGGGCCTCGCCTTGCGACGTGCCGCCGCGCACCACGTCCGCCAATCCCTTGGAGCGTTTCCCGACGATGTGTTCAATCATCGTGTCGATGGGCAGATCCGCCATGGGTGCGGTGATCACATGTTGCCCGTCGCGCAGGATCGTGGCGCGGTCGGCGATGCGGGCGATTTCGTCCATCCGGTGGCTGACATAGATGATCGCCACACCTTTTGCTTTCAACTTGCGCAGAAAGACGAACAACCGTTCGACATCGGACACCGCAAGTGCTGTCGACGGCTCGTCGAGGATCAGCACCCTTGCGTCCTGACTGATGGCCTTGGCAATCTCGGTCAACTGCTTCTGGCCTGCGCCAAGGTCGCCCACCAGGGCGCGGGGGTTCACCTCGACCTCCAGCATCTTGAAGATGGCCTCGGCGCGGCGAATTGAATCTGCGTCGTCGATCAGGCCGCGCGCATCGCGGGCCTCGCGCGTCAGAAACACATTCTGCGCCACGGTCAGGGTCGGGATCAGCGACATTTCCTGAAAGTTCATCGCCACGCCGGCGGCGCGGGCGGCTTCGGGCGTCGGGGCGGCAAGCCTTTGGCCTGCCACCTCGACCGTGCCTTCATCGGGGTTATGCACCCCGTTCAGCACCTTCAGAATGGTCGATTTTCCCGCCCCGTTGCCACCCAGCAAGGCATGAACCTCGCCGGGCATGACCTCCAGATCCACATTGTTCAGCGCGCGGACGCCGCCAAAAGATTTGGAGATGCCCACCATGCGGACGGCGGGAACGGCGGTTTGGGCATTCGGGGCGGGCGCGGTCATTCGACCGTTTCCCACTTGCCGGTTTCACCCGACCGCAGCATCGCGTCAGCGACCAGTTCGGTCAGCAAGCCGTCCTCGAAATTCGGGCTGGGCTGTTTGCCCGACGCGATGGCGGTGAAGAAATCGAAACACTCCACGATCTTCGTCTCGGAATAGCCGATGCCCAGACCTGGAATCGGCCACAACCCGCCGCCATAGGGATGCGCCGGACCCGTATAGATGGTGCGAAAGCCGCGCGCATCGGCCGGATCATCGGCAAACATCACCTGCAACTCGTCGCGGCGTTCGTAGTTGAAATGGATCGACCCTTTGGTGCCGTGAATTTCCAGCGTGATGAAGTTGTTGCGGCCCCAGGCGTTGCGGGTGGCCTCAAGGCTGCCGACAGCACCGTTGCCAAAGCGGAGCATCGAGATCACCTCGTCATCCACATCCACCTCTGCGCGTTCGGCACCGGCGGATTTTTCCGATGCGCCCAGCTTGTCCACCCCGCCCTGCTGCATTGGACGCGTTTTCACATAGGTGTGGGTCATCGCGATCACTTCGGCGATGGGGCCGACAAGGTAATGCGCCAAGTCTACCACATGCGTGCCGATATCGCCCACGGTGCCAGAGCCCGCGATCTTTTTCTGAAACCGCCACGACAACGGGCCGTTTTCATCCGCCGACCAGTCCTGCAGATAAGTGCCGCGAAAGTTGAGGATCTTGCCGATCCGGCCTTCGTCGATGAATTTCTTTGCCAGTGCCACAGCAGGCGTGCGGCGATAGTTGAAGGCGACCATGTGGATGATGCCTGCCGCTTTTGCCGCATCGGTCATTGCGCGGGCTTCTTCCACGGTGCGTGCAAGCGGCTTTTCGCAGATGATGTGCTTGCCCGCTTTCGCCGCCGCGATGGCAATCTCTGCATGGACGTTGTTGGGGGTGCAGATATCGACCACATCGATATCCGGGCGGTTCACCACAGTGCGCCAGTCGCTGCTGGCCTCGTCAAAGCCGTAACGGCGGCGCGCCTCTTCGGCCAAGCCATCGGTGACATCGACGATCACCTTGCGGTGCGGAATGGCCGGGGCGGGCCAGAAGAACATCGGCATCGACGCATAGGCCATGGCATGCGCCTTGCCCATGAACCCGCCACCGATCATGGCGACATTCATCACTTTGGTCATATTCGGTCTCCGGGTGTTTGGGGGGCTTTGGGCAGGCGGCAAACAAGTGCCGCACTGAAAGTGGAGTTTGGCGCGGGGATGGCCCCCGCGCCGATGGGATCACTGCATCATCGACTTGATGTTGTCGGTCGCTTCGGTGGAATAGACCTGCGTCCAGGCTTCCAACAGGTTGCCTTGGGCCACCGGCAGCGCAGGCAAGGCAACAAAGGCCGGGGCCTCTTTGCCCAACAGCGCGTAACCCGCCAGCTTTGCCTCGACCACGCCGGCGTCATAGGGACGCTGCGCACCAAGGCCTTTGATGAAGCCACCCTGCGCCATGCTGATCGCCACGTTTTCGCCAAGGTCCACGGTGGTGATGATCAGATCATCGCGGCCCGCCGCGCGTGCCGCGGCAATCACGCCCTCGGCAGGCACGTCCCAAACCGCCCAGATGCCCTTGATCGACGGATTGGCCGTCAGCATCGCCCCTGCGGCTTTTTCCGCGTCACCTGAAAAGTCCGGCCCACCGATCCCCTGTTCATCCACAATCTTGATGTTCGGATAATCGCTGGCGATGGTGGCCTTGAAGGCGTCATAGCGCTGTTTGGTGACGAAGAAATCGGCGGCATGAAAGACCAGACCGATATCACCGCCATCCGGCCCCAGCGCCTTGGCCATCAGATGCGCCGAAGCGACGCCGTTGCCATAGTTGTCAGCCGATACAACCGAAACATAGTCCGTCCCCGCCACAAAACCGGCAGGCACGTTGTCCATGAACACGAACTTTGCCCCTGCTTCACCGGCGGCCCTGTAGGCGGCGGCGGTGGCGGTGGGGTCGGTTGGGATCGACACGATCACGTCAGGTGCCTGCGCCATGATGGTTTCCAGGTCGCTGACCTGCTTTTCGGGTTTGAAGCCCGCATCGGTGACCGCAATCACCTCGATGCCCATCGCCGCGAACTGCGTCTGCAGCCCGTTGATCTGCGCCCGGGACCAGTCATTGCCACCGTAATGCATGACGATGGCGGCGGTGGCGCCCATCTCCTTGATCTTGGCCAGTTCCTCGTCGCTCAGCACGACACTGGACGGGGCCGAGGGGTCTTCGCCATTCGGGCCCTTGGACAAGACAGTTTCCTGCAACGCAGCCAAAGCGGTATCAGGGTCGGCAAAGGCGGGAACGTTCAGCCCCAAGACCAGCGCAAGCGCGGTGGCCGAGCCCATAAGAGCACGTCTGGTAATCATAACTTCTTCCTCCCGGAAAAGATGTGGGGTTGCCCCCGGCAATGGGCCTGCGGGTCAACCCGCCATGGCCCGGTTCAGATAGGCGTGGCTGATGCGGGCCCCTTCGGCAGGGTCGGCCCAGCTGTCAAGTTCGGTGCAGACCCAGCCTGCAAAGCCCACATCCTTCATGGCCTGCAGAATGGGGCCGGTGGGCACGTCGCCCCGGTCCAGCGGGGTGAACGCAAAGGGGTCTTTCTGAAACCCTTTCAGATGCACATACGAGATACGCTGCGCATGATCGCGGATCAGTTGCGCAGGATCGCCGTCGGCAGCGGCCAGATGGGCCGTGTCGGGGCAAAAGTCGATTGCGGTCAGATCGAAGATCTTGGCGACCTCTGCCGCGCCTTCGACAATGGTGGAAAGATGCGGGTGGTAATGCGCGCGCAAGGACCGGGCATCGGCAATCGTCTTGACCCGGTCCAACGCCGCGCCCAACTTATGGTAATCCGCCTCGCGCACCCCGTCAAAGCGCTTGGCTCCGCCCCCCACCACCAGATGCGGCGCGCCCAGTTCGGCGGCGCGGTCGGCGGCACGGGTCACCCGGGCCAATTCCTCGGGCAGGATGTCGTCAAAGATGAAGTTCCCACCGGCATAGGCGGCAACCAACGCAAGTCCGTTGTCAGCCAAAAGGCTGCGCATTTGGGCGGCGCTGTAGTCCAGCAGGTTGCCGTCAAACACCTCGACGCCCTCGTAACCCGCTGCCGCGATATCGGCAAAGGCACGGTCCATCGCGCCAAAGGTGCGATAGCTGAGTTCGGTGATCGAGGTGACCCCCACGGCATTGCCGCCAAGCTGCCCCCAGCAATTGGCGTGATACGCCAGTTTCCACGCTGCCATCGTTGATCCCCCGCTTTGTGTCAGGTGGAACTTTGTTCACCTGACCGATCCTCCTCGCGGCCTCCTCAAGCCGTGGTGATGTCGATACGCCCAGAATCAGTGTAGGTCAACTATAATTATGCTGAAGTTATCACTCTTTTGCTGATTTTCAGCATAAGTATTTGCTTGAACCACCAAAGACACCCAACTATCTGTGTAACACAGAGAACAGGAGCCGCTTTTGTCGCTGCATGCTGCCGAATCCGCCGAATCGTCGCGCGCACGCGGCAAGGGTCGTCCGCGCACCAGCGAGACAGCGGCGCCCTCTCTGGTCGAAATCCTGAATCTGATCCGCAGCGAGCGCGCGACGACGCGTCAGGCGTTGGAGCGCGAAAGCGAGTTGGGGCGGGCGGTCATTGCGGACCGGCTGCAGATGCTTTCGGATCTGGGACTTGTCGACGAGTCGGAACTGGGGCTGGCAACCGGCGGTCGCGCGCCGCGGCTTGTGCGCTTTTCGGCCCGTCGGGGGCTGGTTCTGGTGGCGACGCTGGACCAGACGGCCATCGGCGTCGGTGTATCCGACCTGTCGGGCAACCTCTTGACCGAACATCACGAGGCAGCCGACCTGACGGATCCTGCGCCGCAGCTTGCCGGGCGTCTGGCAGCCTTGTTCCACTGGTGTCTGGAACGTCAGGGCGCTCAAATCGCGCCCTGGGGCATATCTCTGTCCCTGCCGGGCACGGTCCCCTCGGGCGGAGACAGTGCCTTCATGACCGCCACGCCTCCTGTTCTGCCGGCCTGGGAGGATTTTCCGCTGGTCGAGACATTGACCCGCCAGTTCGGCGTGCCGGTCTGGTTGCGATCCAGCGTTGAAACCATGACCATGGGCGAACTGCACGCGGGGGCTGGGCTCGGCTTGCGTTCGATGCTGTTCATCAAGGTCGGACGCCGGATCGGGGCGGGAATTGTCTGTGACGGGCAGCTTTATCGCGGCGCGCAGGGGGCTGCGGGCCTCATCGGGGCGCTTCCCGTCACCTCGGGCGGGGTGAGCGGGCCGCTGGACATGTTGGCAGGATCCGACATGATCCAGCGCGAGGGTCGGGCCGCCGCAGACTCCGGGCGAAGCCCAATTCTTGCCGATCTTTTGCGCCGTGGCGGCGAGATCACCTCTATCGAAGTATCACAAGCGGCACAGATCGGCGATCCTGCCGCCGTGGCGATCCTGTCCACATCGGGACATCTGATCGGACAGGTTGTGGCCACTTTGACCAATGCGCTGAACCCCGATTTGATCGTGCTGTCGGGCACGCTGGTTCAGACGAATGACATCTTGCTGGCAGGGATCCGTGAGGCGGTCTATGGCGCGTCCCACCCGCTGGTGACACGCGATCTGCGCATCATCCGTTCGCAGATGGGCAGTTCGGCGGGGTTGGTCGGCGCGGCCCGCGTGGCGTCCGAGGCGATCTTTGCACCGGCCTTCCTCAAGGACTGGGTGCTTCAGGGCAAACCGACCCTGCATCCCGAATTCATCACCGCGCGCGCGGACGCAGACCGGGCGGAACTGCCGCAAGCGGCTGCCACGCCGCCCTCAGACCAGAAAAGGTCATCACCGTGACCATATTCGGGCTTGGCCCCCACGGAGAACGCGCCGCTCCACCCGAAAGGGTCAGCCTTCTGCCGGAGGATTGCGCCGCAGCCAAAGCGACCGGCGGGCGGGTGGCCATCGTTCTGCACACGTTGAATGGCGATTGGACCAAGCTGCAGATTTCGGGGATGCTGGGGACCTTCGGGGACTGCGGCGTCATCGTCACCGAGGTGGTCGATTGCGGGTTTTCAGCAGAACGGCAGGTGGCTGAACTTGACCGCCTGATCGGGACGCGACCGGATGCGATTGTGGCCATTCCCGTCGCCAACGAACAGGTCGTGGCCGCCTTCAAACGGGTCGCTGCGGCCGGGATCCGGCTGGTGCTTCTGGAAAACGTGCCAACCGGGCTTCTGCCCGGATCGCATTACATCTCGTTGGTGTCCTCCGACAATTTCGGACTTGGCAACATGGCCGCAGCCGGCCTTGCCCCGCACCTGCCACAAGGTGCAGCGGTGGGCGTCCTTGGGTTCGCCGCGGATTTCTTTGCCACCAACGAGCGCGAGATTGCATTCACCAATTGGATGCAGGCGCACCGGCCGGACGTGCAACCGCATGTCCTGCGGTTCGGGATGATGGACGAAGCAGCTGATCTGGCCGAGCGGATGATCGCGGAACATCCGGGCATCGCCGGGTTCTTCGTGGTCTGGGACACCCCTGCGTTGACGGTGGCGACACGGCTGGAGCGCGCAGGTCATTCGCTGGCGCTGGCGACCGTCGATCTGGGAGAAGAGGTTGCCATCGCTCTGGCCGCGGGAAAGCCCATTGTCAGCGTCGCCGCACAGCAACCCTTTCAACATGGCGTTGTTGCCGCCCAGACCGCGGTTCTTGCCTTGCTGAACAGAACCATCCCCGCCTGGATCGCCTTGCCCGGAGTCCCAGTGGCACGCGACAATGTGGCGGACAGTTTCCAGATCATCTGGAGAAAACCCGCCCCGCGCGAAGTTTTGCGCCTGCTTGGCCTGACACCGTGACTGCACCCAGATGGACAACCGCGGCACATTAGGCGTGTGGTCCCCCTGTCAAGTGGCACGATTCTTCGTAGAATAAGTCCGATCTTGCCTGCCAGTCCTTCCAGATTAACGGCCTGGGCGTGAGGCCTTGGAGGGTCTTCGGCCTGCGGGCGTGGTTGTCGGCGTCGATGAACAGATCGAGGTGTCGGCGCGGCTGTTCGTGGCTGTCGTAACGGCATCCCTTCACGGTGGCTTCCTTGATTGTGGGGTTCCGTTGCCGGGAATCGGTTTGCCTGCATAACATGCGAAGGATCCGCCCGACCTGGCCGCAACTCAGGAAAACTGTCCCCCGGACCGTTTTATGATCGTCATGGTTCCACGGGCGGTTCGGCTGGGTGCGCTGGTGCGCAATCTTGCTTGCGTCGCGGATCATGTCGAAGCGGCTTCTTCGCGCGTAAATTGTGTTTAGGTTGTGCAGCTGCTCGGCGAACTGGGGCCGGTAACCGTTGACGCGCTTGGCGATCTCGATCAGGGCAGAATGCAGATCCGGTTTGCTGTCAGGCAGTTGTTAGAGGCCCCGTTCGATGCGAACAACCGCGCCGTCGGAATTTGCGCGTGAGGCGGCTGCGCCGATGGCCGACAGATCCCTGAAACTGGCTGGAGCATGGGTTTTCGTGTCGTAGGTCATGTGGGCGCGTAGGCCATGATCGGCGTTGGAAATCCTTTGACAAATTTGGTTCTTGTCTGAGGTTTTGCAACACAAGACTGCGCTCGGGCAAACCGCCACATCTGTGCGGCGGGTCGGATGGCCAAGAACGCCAATGCCATTTCCCGCAACAACTGCGTCGTCAACAGTCATGAGGTAAGTCGCAAAATGAAGGCCCTGCGGAGCGACAGGGCCTTCCTTGGCTCAGTGCGCGCTGCGACCGCGTGTCACCAAACCCGCATTAACGCTTGTCTGCAGCCGCTGCCGCCGTGCCGTCGGACGCATTGGTGGAAAGCTTGCTCCAGCCAGCGGCAGCATTGCTGGACTTGTTGGTGTCCGTCGTGCGAGCCGCATCGCCGACCTGCGGGTGACCTGCAAAGGCCGATGTCGATGTGATGAGAAGGGCAGCGGTGATGATTGCAATCTTTTTCATGGGTCTGGTTCTCCTTGTTGAGGTAGTGCCTTAGAAACGAGTTGCCCCTGGGAAAAGGTTCAACCAGGACAAAAAAAAATGCACCCGGTTGTGATGCGCTCTGTTGTACAAATTTCGTCAGGGATTCATCTCTTGAATCCAGTGTGGTAGCTGGATGGCATGCGCGGCCCCCCTGCCCACATGACCAGGAACTGGCCTGCCGACAGCGGCGCTCACGCGTCCCGGCTCTTGTCGTCAGTGCCGCTGCCGGGCTTCGTCAGGCTGCGGGGATCGCTGCCACCGCCAGCGCAAAGTTTCAGACCCAGAATGTCGGCGGCAGTTGTGGTCACCATGCCGGTGGCCTGCAACTTTGCCGCCGCGGCCACCAGTGCCGCGGTCACCCGCGCCCGACTGGCCAGACCCGCAATTGCGCTGGCGCCAAGTCCGAGCGCCGGGCGTTGGACCGCAACCGTCACAGCAAGAATCGGCGCGCGCCCGGGCTCGGATGTGCCCGCAAGCTCGAAACCGCCGAAGGCGAGGGCGCCGAGCCCGAAACGGCCAATGTCTATAGCGTCGCAGGCCTTCAGAACCGGACTCGCCCCGGTGGCTCTACCCATATCTTCCCCACTGTGGTGGCGGTAGGGGCGGTCGCCCCATCGCCGAACTATTCCTTTCCGAGATCCTCCTTGAGCAGTTCATTTTGCATGCTCAGCGCGGCGAACATCTACTTCAGCCGCCGGTTCTCTTCTTCAATGGCCATCATCTGGGCGATCATCGACGCAACCATGCCCCCATGCATCGCCCACCACTTGTAGAATGGCGCGCTCGCTCTCATGGTTTGAAGACAACCCATTGACGGGCAATGGCGTCATGCCATGCGCACTGCACAACTCGGCCACAGGCATCTTGCCTTCAGCCTGACGAAGGACTGCAAGGATCTGCGGCTCAGTGTATCTGTTTGTCTTCATTCAGAATTTCCTCATGCATCTTGCCGAGAAAATTCTACTTGTGCAGCCGTTTACCTACGGGGGGACTACCCAAGGGCATTCGCTGTTTGAAAGAAATCAGACGCTCGGGTAGGGAACTTCGCGGGCTTTTGGCCGAATGGGCAAGTGCCAACAATCACCTCAACCGGCGAAACACAGTCTTCAGCATGATCGACATATCGACACAAAGGCTGCGGCGAGCCTGATAGATCAGGTCCAGCCGGGCTTTGCGCGGCACACAGGCGCGGGAATAGATTGCGTCGGTTTCCGCAGCACTGCGGCTGCGCGCCAGCAGATGTTCTTCATGCGCATGGAAATACACCGAGGCGAGGCCGGTGATGCCGGGGCGCGACCGCAGCACGGCGTTGTAGATATCGGGAAATCGCTCGACATATTGCCGCAGCGGCGGGCGCGGCCCGACAAAGCTGATATCGCCACGCAGCACGTTCCACAACTGCGGCACCTCGTCCAGGCGGCTGCGGCGTAGGAATGGCCCGGTGCGGGTGATGCGCGCCGATTTGTCGCCGCCCGATACGCCGCTGTCGGTGGCAGTCGGCTTCATGGTGCGGAACTTGATCAATTGAAAGCCTTGGGCCGGGGTCCTCATCCGCTCTGAGAGATAAAACACTGGCCCGCCGTCCAGCAGCAGAATGGCCAGCGCAGTTGCAGCCGCCACCGGCAGCAGCAGCATCGACAGCAAGATCGCCGTCACAAGATCAAAGATACGCTTGGCCGGCGTCATGCGGGGTCCTTCAGGCGCTGCCATTCAGTGACCATGGCCGCCGGGTCCGACGCATCAGCAGGAAATGCGTGCAAGGCGGTCAGTCGGCCGCAGTTCAGCGTAATCTGCTGAAACGAAGTCGGCGGAGCGGGCACAAACTGCCACGGCGCTCCCGCCGCCGTGGCCAGGCTTTCCATTGACACCGGGGCAGGTGCTGCGATGTTGAGACAGTCGGGAAGGGGATCTGAGTGGCGCATAAGCGTTTCCAGCACCGCTGCCAGTGTGGCCGGACCGATGTAGCTGCGCAGCGGTCCACAGCCATCAGCGAAACGGTCGATCCGCAGCGCGTTGGCTTCGCCTTCCGCGTAAAGAGCCCGTGAGGCATTGACAAGCAATGCATCTGCCCCCGCGACATTTCCGATACGCAGCGCGGTGACCGCCAGCCCGGTCTGCCGCGCCTGATCACAGATTGCCTCGGCGACCAGCTTGGCGCGGCCATAGTCATTCACCGGCAGCGTTGGATCATCTTCGCCCAGCGGCAGTCCCATGCCGCCGCCATAGACCGCCGAGGACGAGGCGACCAACAGCCGACCTATGCCCGCCGTCTGCGCCGCCGTGACCGACGCCAGTATCAGCGCGCCATTGCCTGCCAGATCCGCTCCCGGCGCAGGCGTCACACCCGAAAGCACAATCAGCCCGGCGATGTCGCCTCTGGACCGCGCCAGTTCGAGAAGTGGATCAGGCCCGTCCAAAGGTCCCCAGACAAGACCTGGACCGGGCCCCCGATGTTGAGGCACAATGTGCAGCCCCACAGGCGGTGCCCCCGTCCAATGCCGCATCAGCATGCGCCCTATGCGGCCCGAAGCCCCCATCAGCAACCAGAGTGGCCACTCTCTCTGCTCGGTCTCAAGCGCGTGCATAAACGTCTTCATAGCGCATTATGTCATCTTCGCACAGATAGCTGCCGGTCTGCACTTCGATCAGCACCATCGGCACTTTGCCGGGATTTTCCAAGCGGTGAACAGCCCCCAGTGGAATGTAGACCGACTGGTTTTCGCTGAGCAGCCGAATGTCCTGATTGACGTTGACCTGAGCAGTACCCTGTACAACGATCCAGTGTTCCGATCTGTGATGATGGCTTTGCAACGACAGTGCGGCACCAGGATTCACCACAATGCGTTTGACCTGAAACCGCTCGCCTATGACCAGACTTTCGAACCAACCCCAAGGGCGGTGATCCACCGGAAAGGCTTCGGCCTGTTTGGCCCCGCGCGCCCGCAAGGCGCTGACGGCCACTTTGACCCGCTGGCTGTCGGATTTACGGGCCACCAGCACGGCGTCATTCATAGCCACGGCGATGATATCGTCCAGCCCGATGCCCACCAGTTCCAGCCCCGGCGTTTCAGACCGCAGCAGCGTGTCGCGGCAATCAATTGCCGTGGCATGGTCCGAGGTGACATTGCCCGCGCCATCCGGCCCGCTTTCCAGCCAGACCGCATCCCAGCCGCCCAGATCAGACCAGCCAGCGGCAAAGGGCATCACCGCCAGATTGCTGGCACGCTCCATGATCGCATAATCGATTGAGATATCGTCCAACTGCGCCCAAGGCCCAGCCGCCAACCGGGTGAACCCCAGATCTGCCGTGGCCGCGCTGACCGCCGATTCTGCCGCACTGATCATTTGTGGAGCGTGGGCACGGTAGGCCGCCAAAGCAGTTCTGGCGGTGAACAGGAAAATCCCGGCATTCCACAGAAAATTGCCCGCCGCCAGCATGGCCTGCGCCCGCCCCAGATCGGGCTTTTCGATAAAACGCGCCAGGCGTTGCGGCAAGTTGGCAGCAGCATCGGCACGGTCGGTAAGTTCAAGCCAGCCATAGCCGGTTTCCGCCCGCACTGGCGTGATGCCAAAGGTGATCAAGTCACCGGCCATCGCGCGCGGCAGGGCTGCCTGCACTGCCGCGCGAAACGCCACAGCATCCGGGATCACATGATCCGATGGCGTGACCAGCATCACCGCATCCGGATCGCGCTGCGCCAGCCACAGAGCAGCGGCCAGCACAGCGGGAGCGGTGTTGCGTCCCTCCGGTTCGATCAGCTGCGCCAATGCGTCCACCCCTACCCGTGCCAGTTGCTCTGTGACAATGAACCGGAACAGCTCGCCTGTGATCACCAGTGGGGCGGCAAACCCTGGCGCTGCCACCCGGCGCACCGAAGATTGGAACAGGCTTTCCTTGCCCAACAGCCTGGCGAACTGCTTGGGATAGCTTTTGCGCGACAACGGCCACAGCCGGGTGCCAGAGCCGCCACATAGAATGACGGGATAGATGAAGGGGTGGGTCATAGATGTCCATCTATTTAGTGTGTTCCAAGTCAGGCGCCGCGCAAGTCTGCGGCATGCGCCAGATACCAGCGATAGGTTTCGGCGATGCCATCGCGAAGACCCGTTTGGGCTTGCCAGCCTATCGCCGCAAGACGGGACACATCCATCAACTTGCGGGGGGTGCCATCCGGTTTGCTGGCATCAAAAGCAATGCTGCCTCTGTAGCCGGTAACCTCTGCAATGATCCGAGCCAGTTCGGCAATGGTCACATCCTGACCGGTGCCAACGTTGATGTGGCTGAGCGTGGCTTGGGTGTTGGCAGCGTAGGTGGCAGGATCAAGGTCCATCACGAACAGGCTGGCTTCGGCCATGTCATCGACATGCAGAAACTCGCGCATCGGGGTGCCGGTGCCCCAGATCACCACTTCAGCGGACTTGGACGCAACAGCTTCATGAAACCGGCGCATGAGCGCAGGCAGCACATGGCTGTTTTGCGGATGGAAATTGTCACCCGGGCCATAGAGATTGGTTGGCATCACCGATCGATAGTCGGTACCGTACTGGCGGTTATAGCTTTCGCACAGCTTGATTCCCGCAATCTTGGCAATCGCATAGGGTTCGTTCGTGGATTCCAATACGCCAGTCAGTAACGCGGCCTCGGCCATCGGCTGGGCGGCATCGCGCGGATAGATGCAGGATGAGCCCAGAAACAGCAATTTCTGGACCCCGGCCTGATAGGCCTGATGGATCACATTCGCTTCGATCATCAGGTTTTCATAGATGAACTGGGCTGGATAAGTGTTGTTGGCCAAAATGCCACCTACTTTGGCGGCAGCAAGAATCACCCGGTCAGGGCGCTCGGTGGCCATAAAATCACGCACAGCCGCCTGATCGGTCAGATCCAGCTCGCTATGGGTGCGGGTGACGACCTGATCGCCGCGCGCCTGCAGCCGGCGCAAGATCGCACCGCCAACCATGCCACGATGACCAGAAAGATAGGTTTTCACGGCGGCCTCCTAGTTTTCCAATGACACTGGCAAGTTCAGCCCATGCGCCATCAGCAGGGTATGACGACGTGCAATTTGCAAATCTGCTGTAACCATCTCGGCACACATCTCTTGCGCGGTGATCAGCGGCTCCCAGCCCAGTTGTCGTTTGGCTTTGCTGGGATCGCCCAAAAGAGTTTCAACCTCGGCGGGGCGGAAGTAGCGCGGGTCGATGCGCATGATCACTTGTCCGCAGGCAACTGCAGGCGATTTGTCGCCGGTCACGCCAATGACAACTGCATGCTCTTCGATGCCCGTCCCTTCGAACGACAAAGTAAGGCCCAACTCTGCCGCCGACCAAGTTATGAAATCACGCACCGAATATTGCTTGCCGGTGGCGATCACATAGTCCTCGGCGCTGTCCTGTTGCAGCATCAGCCACTGCATCCGAACGTAGTCCTTGGCGTGTCCCCAGTCGCGCAGGCTGTCGATGTTGCCCATATAAAGACACTGTTCAAGCCCCAGCGCGATATTGGCCAACCCGCGGGTAATCTTGCGGGTCACAAAAGTTTCGCCCCGGCGCGGGCTTTCATGGTTGAACAAGATGCCATTGCACGCGTAAATTCCATAGGCTTCGCGGTAATTCACGGCAATCCAGTAGGCATACATTTTGGCCACGGCATAGGGGCTGCGCGGATGAAACGGCGTTGTCTCAGTTTGCGGGGTTTCTTGCACAAGACCGTATAGTTCTGAAGTTGAGGCTTGGTAAAACCGAGTTTTCTTCTCAAGCCCCAAAAAGCGGATGGCTTCCAACAATCGCAACGTGCCCATGGCATCGACATCGGCCGTGTATTCGGGGGCCTCGAAACTGACTGCCACGTGAGATTGCGCGCCAAGGTTATAAACCTCATCGGGCTGCACTTGCGACAAGATCCTGGTCAAGTTGGAACTGTCGGCAAGGTCGCCATAATGCAACTTCAGCATGGGATTGGGGGCATGAGGGTCTTGATAAACATGGTCGATGCGCTGCGTGTTCAACGATGAGGCCCGGCGCTTGATCCCATGCACCTCATAGCCTTTGTCGAGCAGGAGTTCGGCCAGATACGATCCGTCCTGGCCGGTAATTCCCGTGATGAGTGCTGTTTTCATCCTAGGTTATCCTTTTTCGAAACCGATAGTCGGGCGCCAAGAATCTGGCCCATTTTGCGGAAGAGGTTGAAGAAAAGCGCCAGGTCAACTGCCCCGGCTCCAAGACGTCTTTGTCGAATGGCAAGCATTTCATGTGAGTTGTTGATCACAGCCTTGATACCGCCTGTGCTTTGGCCACCAATCAGCATGTCTACCAGCACATCTTGGATGACGACATGTGACAAACCATGTGTTTCAAGCGCCCTCATCAACCAGTCGTAATCACCTGCAGTCCGGTAGTCGATTGAAAATTGACCGACACGCTCGATTGCTGAATGGCGTGCATAGGTGCTGGGATGTGGTAACGTGAACCCCCACCGGTAGGCACCCTTTTGAAAGGCAGTCGGTTGCCAAACCCTTGCAGGCGCTGAGCCATCATGAGCACGCACAAAGTGCAGGCGCCCAGACACGATATCTGCAGTTTTCAGAGCATCCGCAATCTTGCTTAACGACGAAGGCGAATGATAACAATCGTCGGCGTTCAGGCAACCAAAAGCATCACCCTGTATCAGCGCAAGACCCTTGTTCATGCCATCATAAATTCCCTTGTCGGGTTCGCTGATCAGGCGGATCAGGGGGCTGTTATATTGCCGGACAATTTCACAGGTGGAGTCGGTTGAGGCTCCGTCAATCACAATCATCTCGCGGTCCGCATGGTCCTGCGCAAGAAAAGAATCGATCGTGCGGGCGATGGTGGCGTCAGCGTTGTAGGCGACGGTGATGACAGAAATTTTCATGGCTTCTTGCTTTTTGGTTTTTGGTTCTGTGCCTTCCATAGAAGAAGTGCATCTTCATGACGAGCTATCGCAGCAGTGTCGAATCGCATTCCGATGGGCCGAGCAGGTGGCGAACCAACAATTTCATACGGTTTAACATCTCGAACAACTACAGCACCTGCGGCGACCACCGAACCGCGTCCGATCCGAATGCCGCTCAGTATAGTTGCGCCAAATCCAATCCAAACATCCTGTTCTATGTCAACTCTGTCGGTTGCCACACGGGCGCGTGCTTCACTGCCATGCAACCAAGGGGCTCGGCTGATTGGAAAGCCGATGGCTGACATGTCATGGTCTCTCCGACCCAGTATCCCAACGTAACTTGAAATCAACGTCCCACTGCCAATAGACCCGTTACATGCCATCCAGAAGTTGCGCCCGATGGAGACATCATCGCCAATTTCAAGCCGATCCGGAGCGCTGACAAAGCCACTTGCGCCTATTACGAAATTCCGACCCACATGAACATTTTTACGGATTGACAGCAATCGATTTAATTTTCTGTAGAGGAACTGGAGCGCTATCATTATACTCACCTTAATCTGATCCTTTCAGTAGTCGACGGAGCTTACGCCGAGCACGGCCCAACGCAGAAATTCCTCTTTGTATTCTTGCGTCAAAGGACTTCGAAATTCGATCGAGCTCTGCAAAGTCAACGCGAATCTCATTTGGCAGTTCAATAGGCCCAATTTGCAAGCGATTGGATGGTTTTAGCAAGTAGTAAGGGTTCAGTCGATTTGCATGCGTGCCGCCTCGCATTCCTTGGTTTGTAACCAGAGATGTTGGTGGAAACAGTGCGACTCCTCCTTGCAAAAACATCTCCAAATACCAGTTTATGAACCAGCTGTTGACCTCTCCGCTGCGATCTAAGTTGAGAATAGCCGAAAAGTCCCGAACTCCAGCATCAAATCTTAGTCTGAAAGAATCGCTATTTGTCTGGCTGAATGTGCTTCCATCACTGTCCGAATGCTTTAGCCAAGCCCGCCGCCAAGTCGCCCATCCCCATGGGAGACAAAAAGGTAGGAAAACGGCATCTGTGCGTGGGCTGCTCCGACGAATATCATAATTGTAGCCGCTAATACTCCAAACACGATCTATTTCGGAATATTTCTGAAGCGCATCGTTGAAATATTTTAAAGCACCCGGCGCCAAGACCAAATCATCCTCAAGAACAATAACTGAATCATGGCTTTTCAAAACCTGTGAAATTCCGGAAACCAGGGACCTCTTTAGTCCTTTGTTGGTATCGGATTCAATGATGTAGACTCCAGGTCGTCTCCGAGCATAAATAACCTTTCGTACTGCTTGCAAACCAACGGCATCGGCAGAGTCACGGGCCCCGTCTATAAAAAAGTAGACATCGCTATTCGGAAACTCGGGGCAAAGCTCAAGAGATTCGAGCAAAGCTGTAAGGTTATCTGGCCGGTTAAAAGCAAAAATCGCGATTGGAGCAACACGCATCGTGACTGATCCTGTGTTCATGATGTTCCCAACCGATCAGCCTGCGAATTGGACAAGTCACAGTTTGGATGAGTAATAACCCTGTGTGCCGAGTTTATTAGAACAACTGCGGCTGTCATCCAAAACGCTGAATTAGTATACACCGACCCAGAAAACTGCGCTCCGACAAAACTTTGAATGTATAGCAGGGCAAAGCCCCCGCTCATATCGCGGTTCCTGACAAGGCGCGCGGCACGGAGCGCCAAAATAAGCATAACGACTAGGGAAAGGAGACCGCCGAATATTCCGGTGGCCATAAAATACTCAAGATAAAAATTATGTGGGTATGAAGCGTATTTCTCTATCTCGATGCTGGAGCCGAGTATTGGATAATCCATAATTTGGCGAAATGCGATAGTGTAAAGATCTATACGGATCACATTGGACATATCTTCACTGGTTTGCAAGGAACTGAGTCTACCGACGAAATTGACATTCAGCGTCGACTCGATACTAATAAGATATATGAAGGCTGGTATTATAAGTGAAGAGCCTCCGAGAAAGAACCAGATGCGGCTGCGACCTGGCATAGAGAACCCCATTACTAGCACGGCCAATACTGTTGAGACCAGCGGACCACGAGATGCAGAACTGAACACCAGAAACAAGCCTAGCAAAAGCGCTGCAGATAAAATAAGTTTGCGCGAGAAGCGCATGCGTGTCTGACCAAACATGCTCCAGATGCTCAGAAGCGCAAGTGATGACCCGACATTGCCGAGCGAAATTGGGTTCAGTGTCTCTAGAGCAGTCCGACCAGTTGCGATCAATTGCCCGCCAGATTCCTTCTCGACTGATCCACCCAAAGCAACGACAACCGCGGTCACGCTAAACAAGGCAAAGGCAAGTCTTTGCAGAAATTGGAAATCGAGTCTTCCGACAAAAACTATTACGAATACCGGAATAGAGACTACACCCAGATACCAAGTCCAATAATGTGACGGTGCCAGAGACAATTCTTCAGTGTCGAATGCGGTCTCTGCCACCAACCGAACCCCATAAAACCCTAAAGTTAGAAGGAAAAGCACTGTCATTGCGTCCGGTCGGCGAAGTCGCGTCAGGTTGAGTGCGATTAACAATACCGACAGCGCGAGTAAAAGGCCACGCATTGTGATAGAAATTGGGGTGCTGGGGATCGACAGAAATGCGGCGATCCCTGCGACGAGTGGATATCCGGCAAGGCTCATCACCACTAAAACTGCAGCGATATGCGAAGAGCGAAAACCCATCACAGCAGAGACCCTATTGTATCAATGTTCTGCCGACGCCACAGGTGCAGTGTCGAGCCGGTCGCGGTATGGTCTGTTTCGCAGCGGTGGGGCCGCGCCGCCTCGGTCAATCGCCGGGCCGCCTCAACCGGGTCTGCAGGCAGCGACAGGCAGGGATGCCCCAGCAGATCGGCATAGCGTCCGATCATCGCGCCGTCGCGGATCACGACGGTCCGCCCCCGCTGCACCGCCCGACCGAAAATGCCTGAGGCCTGATCATAGCCAGGGTCATAGCAGGCCCAGATCAGACTCGCTTCGGCATAAACGGCTGCCATTTCGGCTTCGGTCAGATGACGGTCCCACAGGATCGCCCCTTTTGCGGACAGCTCGGCCGCCGCCCCACGGCAGGCCGGATCCACCACGCCCGCCACCAGAATGGCATAGGTCTGCAGCAGGTCAGGCCGCGCTTTGACCGCCGCGACCAGTTGGTGAAAGCCCTTGATCGGCGAAACCCGGCCCAGAAAAGCCAGAACCGGTCGCCCGGCAGCAAGCTGGCGGATCGCAGCCGCGGTCTTGGTGCAGGCTTGGTCGGGCCGGTCCAGATCATCCCAAAGCTGGGGGTCGTGTATCCAGTGGGTTGCCACACGCTCGCTGCCCGGAAGGAAGGCAAAGGGAATGATTGAAACAATGCTGACGTGCGGCACCCGACGCAGCGTGCGAAAGATCAGCCGTTTGACCGTCGCGCGCGGACCAATTCCAAGACAGGATTGCGGCCGCAGGAACACACCGACGGTCGGGCGGCCCAAACAGCTGCGCAACATTGCTGTCATGGCAAAGCCGGGCAGATCATCGTCAAGTGTCGCAAAAAGCAGCCGCTTGGCCGTGCCGAACAAGGGAAGGGTGCGAAACCTAACACGCCCGACCGACGGAGCCAGACCGAACAGGCTGGCGAACAGCGCCTGATAATCCGCGCGATGCCCGGAGGTCGTGCTGACATGAACAATCCCGCCCGTTGTGACGCCATTCCTTATCACCCGTGCCATTGCGCACCCCCCCACAAACCCAACACCATGAGTGTCGCAATTGCCATCAGAGAAGCCAAAATCAAAGGCAGGCTGCCGCGCAGCTGCGTTTGGATGTCCAGGGCCCTTGCGTTGCCGACGCCGACTGCTGCGGCACCCGCCAACAGACCGGCCAACTGGCCAATGACTATTCCGGTTGCCCCCATATGGACAGCGATCAGCGGCCCCAGCGTGGTGATACACCCCGCCGTCACGAACTGCGAGGACAGATTCCACCGCGTGATGCCCCTTCCCCAAGCGGCAAAGAACAGCGGAACGACAATCAGGCTTGCCCCGTAACCAGCGCTCAGCAAGACCGCATAGAGAACGAGGTCGGGCTCTGGGGACCCGAGCATCAGACGCGCGTAAAGTGGTGCTGCGACGATGGAAAGCGCCACAAAAACCACACTTGCCAGCGCTGCAAGCCTCAGCGCGCGGGCAATCAAATGGCCACGTTGTTCGGGATTGTCGGCAAGCGCTGCGACCTGCGGCATCAAAGGTTGCATTGCGGCAACAAACAGGCCGCGCAGCTGTTGCACGAGACGCAATGCCAAGTCGTAAACACCTGCGGCAATCACACCACCTTCGTTCGCGATCAGCAGTCGTGCCAGCGGGTCCGACAAGAGGCTGGCCAGCGTTGTCGCCTGCACGCGAAGGCCGAAGCCAAAGCTTTTGCGGAGGGCGGCAGTAGACCAGCGCCGTGGAAACCAACCCAGATCAGGCAACTGGCGACGCAGCACCAGCCAGGCGCCGATCATCAGAAACAGATGCTGCGCCGCAAGCGCCACCGCAAAACCATGGATTCCCAGAATGCCAACCAACGCCAGACTTGTTGCGAACAAAACGCCGTATGAGGCGGACATCAGCGCCGCGCGCAGGTCAGCGCGCAGCGTCCCGTCTATCGCAGCACACAGGACCGCTGAAACTGCAGGCAGAAGCACCGAAACTCCTAGGACAACTGGCAGCAAGGCGATGACAGCATCCGACATCCCGGGCCCGATGTACCGGACCAATGGTGGGGCCACCGCCAAGACCACAAGGCAGCCCGTTGACATGAGCCCGATGGTTGACAACACCGTGGTGTGGACAAAACCAACTGCCTCGTTGCTGCGCCCTTTGCCCAGACATTCCGCGACAAAGCGGGCAAGTCCGCTGCCGCCACTAACGTCGGCCATCCGGGCGACGGCCGCTCCTGCCAGCAAGACCGACCACAGGCCAAAGACTTCAAGGCCTACTGCCCCGATCACGAGGCGGTAAGTTGCAAAAGTCGCAACCATCCCCACCACCGCTTGCAGTGCAGCAGCAGCACTGTTGCGTCGCAATCGACTTCCCAACATCAAAGCCATGAAGCGACGCACCGGCTAGGTCCTAAACCGGCGTAAGCGCAGATACTCTCGCAACAAGATCAAGATGCCAATTCCTGACTGCATATCCTCTGCGTTTTGCGGGCGTTTATAGAATGTGTGCCCCAGTTCTGAGTTGGGACGAAGATCTATGATCCGTTGAACAAGGCTGCCAGCGGGATCAAACCGCGGAGCGTTCATTTGATATGCAAGGATCGACATGATTGACTGATCGAACCGATGCTCTCGAAAACCGGGAAAGTCAGGTTCGCCAAGTTCGTTCGGCCGATCGGTCAGACAGCGAGGATCGCTGGCATAGGTCAGCCAAGCCTCAAGAAATGCGATCGCCTGCGGAGTGTTGGTCCATAGGCTCCAAGTCATGAGCAAAGGAGCTGCCAATACCGGACCATCAGTCGCCCCCATAATCTGCAAACAGTCGCGTTTGGTCCACGCACCAATCGTTCCCAGGTGCCCGACCGGGCAGCCAAGAAGGTAGCCTTGACCTTCTGCCGTCATCCGTGCCGCGAGTCGAAGAGGGCGCGACGTAAAGGCATAATACTTTGTTCGTCCCGCATCACTGTACATGATGCATTCCCCGGGACTTAGTTGGCGCACCTGTTCAAGCAGCAGGTACGGCTTCCAGAGCCAGAAACCTGCCCCTCGCTTGGCATTGAGTACGGCAGAATGCCGATCGTAAAACGCTGTCCCTGCTATATCCTGCGGCCCGAAAACAGCCGCACTGTCGAAACCCGCGTTCATCGCACTGTCCGCGAGATGGCGTGCCTGCATGGCAAAGTCCGAAGTGGCATAGGTCAGAAGTTGAAAAGTCATACGCTTTGGGCCACGCCGCTAGAGTGCAATCTTGAGGAATTTAAGGTGTTCACTGTCCAAATCTGCGCGACCTGGTGTCAAACATTGTCATTTGCGCCGTGAATACACCCGTGACGAAGGTTTCATCACCCTGTGGTGTCTACGAAAACCACGCCTCATGCAAGCCTATGCCACTTTGCTTTTTGGTTTGAACCGCTCCGGGTTTGCCGGAGACGCAAGCGTCGGCTCGCCCCGCAGCTTGTTTGGCCGATCCACCTGGTACAGGCGATACACCTTGTTGTTAGGTCAGTGCCGAGATGTGTCGGGGTTCGTCGTGATGACTTTTTTGCCGCGAACCACCCCCTTGATCCCAAGGCCGCGCATCAGCCGTTCCACTGGGCATCTGGCGGCGTCTTCACATTGCCGCCGCAAAGCATGCCAGATCTTGCGCACACCGCAAAGTTTGCGGTGGCATCCCAGGCCACGTCGAGATGGACACCAATCCCTTCGAAAAACCATCAGACCGATCACCCTGAACCGCAACAACGCCCTCGTCGCCGGCCATGACGCGGGCTGCCGCAGCTGGGCCCGCATGGCCTCGCAGATCGACACCTGCAAAATGACCGGCATCGACCCACAAGCCCATCTGCGTGCCACAATTGAGACCGTCACCAACAGCCACCCCAAGTCGCAGATCGATGACCTCATGGTTTGGGCCTTCGCAAAAACGCCAACCCGCTAAATCAACGGCCGTCTCGAACTGTTTGCCGAACAACCAGACCCATTGTCACTTCAGCCGCCGCTTGAAATTGCAACACAAAGTAGAGTCCATTTCAAACCCCTTTACTCATTCACCGTCACAAAGCCATCCTTGGCCGGTGGTGGCCCAATCCCAACGCCGTCTCCATCGCCGCGCTGGCGCGCAGGACGCTTGTGTCGGCGAACATTGGCCCCACAATTTGCAACCCGATCGGCAGCCCGGTGTCGGTGAAACCGCAGTTGAGACTGGCGGCAGGTTGCTGGGTGAGGTTGAAGGGATAGCTGAACGGTGTCCAGTTCACCCAAGCCTGCGGGCCTGCCGGGCCGGGCGCGAGTTGGCCAGCGGCGAAGGCCGCCATCGGCATGGTCGGGGTCACCAACAGGTCATGGTTTTGCATGAACAACCGCATCCGGGCCCCCAGTGCCCCACGCGCGGTTTGGGCGGTCATGTAATCGTCCAGCGTCAATTGCTTCGCTTCCTCCAGCACCTGCGCCAGCGCGGGGTCCATCCGGGCGCGTGCAGATGGCGGCAAATGCCCCAAAGCCTGCCGCGCGCCCGACCACCACAGGATCTGAAACACCCGTGCCGGGTCGTCAAAGCCGGGGTCCACTTCGGTGATCTTGGCACCCAGATCGGCCATGAGATCGACGCTGCGCCGCACCGCTGCGGCCACTTGCGGGTCAACATCCACATAACCCAGTGTCGGCGAATAGGCCACGCGCAGGCCTTGGATGCCATCGCCAAGGCCGCGCAGCATCGCGCCGGGTGCCGCAGGTGCCAGTGCGTGCCAATCACGCGCATCACCTTGCGCGATCACCTCCAGCAACAGCGCGGCATCTTGCACGGTGCGCGCCATCGGCCCCACATGCGCCACGGTGCCAAACGGCGACAGGGGCCAGGCAGGCACCCGGCCAAACGCGGGCTTCAGCCCGTAAACCCCGGCAAAGCTGGCGGGAATGCGGATCGAACCGCCACCATCGGTGCCCAAAGCCAAGGGCGCATAGCCTGCAGCCAGGGCCGCCGCCGCTCCACCCGACGATCCACCGGGCGTCTTCGTCACATCCCACGGGTTGCGGGTGATACCGTGGCGCGGCGAATCAGTCACGCCTTTCCAGCCAATTTCCGGCGTCGTCGTCCGCGCCATCAGCACCGCACCCGCTTCGCGCAGCCGGGCCACCGAGGGCGCATCATGATCCCAAGGCCCCTGTGCATCCACGCTCCACGATCCGCGCAAGGTGGGTTGGCCCTTGGTCAGCAAAATATCCTTGATCAGCACCGGCACACCGTCCAAAGGCCCAAGCGCCCTGCCTGCAGCGTGGCGCGCCGCGCTGGCCTCTGCCTGCGCCAAAGCCCCGCCGCGGTCCACCAGCACCAGTGCATTCAGCGCGGGCTCCAGCCGATCCGCCTGAGCCAGACAATCTGCCAGCACCTGCAGCGGTGAAAAGCTGCCTGAACGGTAGCCCTTTGCCAGTTCAACCGCGGTTTTCCAGTTCAAACTTGTCATCAATGCGCCCCTAATGCCTGTGCGCAGGTTAGACGGCAATCGGCCGCGATGACATTGGCTTTTCCGATCTGCCGACTGCCCTTTGATCCTTGCCCTGCGGCTGCCGGGACTTGGTGCGGGGTCGCATTCCATGGCCAAAAGACCCCGGATCCAGTCCTGGGCAAGGCGCGAGACAACACGGGCAGATGCGCGCCTTGCCATGCGTAGGCAGAAGGTGCCGGCGCGCCCGAACGGGCCGCAAATATCGCAGGCTTGGAAAACTGTCCTTGATTTGAACCGTTTGCATCGGCAGACCTTGAGAAACCTTGCAAAGGACACGCCGATGCCGCCCGCCAAACCCCGCGCCCCTGATCTGGGCCTGCCCTTTCCCGGCCCCCCCGGGCCGCTGAAGGCCATCACCGCTGTGGCGGGGGGGTGCGTCGGGTTTTACAGGTTGACCGACCCCGCGCGGGCGATGTTCACCGGCGTCGCGGCCAGTCTGCCCTGCACAGATATCAGATTTCCGGTGCCGGTCTGGGTCGGCCACCACGCACGGAACGGCAATGGCGAAATGGCGGGACCCCATTGGATGGACAATGCGGGCCATATGATCGGTCCCGTCTGCAGCACCAACACCCGCGCGGTGGGGGCGGTGCATCAGGGCGCGACACAGGGGATGTTCGGCCATTCCGCAAGGTTCTTCCGCAGAAGTCGCGTCTGGGCCATGCCCGTGGTGGCAGAAACCTGTGACGGGGTTTTGAACGACATCACAGCGCTGCCCGTGACACCCGATCACCCGATTGTTGCGATGAATGCTGCAACAGCGGGTCCGCAGGCCGAAGGATCGGGCGGCGGCGGCGACAGCGGGCAGATCGACCCGCGCTATCCGGTCGCAGTGCAGGCCGTTGAAAGGGCGGTGGTGACTGGCATCATGGCGTGGGAAGGGGTGGCCACCGCCAGACCACGGGGCCATATCGTAGCGGGCATTGACACCGCCCGGCGGGCGGCGCTGTTCTGATGTATGATCTGATCATCTTTGATTGCGACGGCGTGCTGATCGACTCTGAGATCATCTCGGCCCAGATGCTGATTGATGCGTTGGCGGCTTTGGGCGTGCAGATAGATCTGACCTATGTGGCCCGGCACTTTCTGGGCCGCAGCTACCCCACGGTGATGGAGACCATCCGCCGCGAGTTCAACCTGATCCTGCCGCCAGAGTTTGAGGAAGAGTATCGCGCCCGCCTGCTGGCCCGGTTTGAACAAGACCTCAGGATCATGCCGCATGTGGCAGAGGTGCTGGCGCGGCTGAAACTGCCGTTCTGCATCGCCACCTCCAGCAGCCCGATGCGGGCGGCGAAATCGCTGGCTCTGGTGGGGCTGGGGCATCTGGCGGGGCCGCGCCTGTTCACCTCGACGATGGTGGCGCGTGGCAAGCCTGCGCCGGATCTGTTTCTGCATGCCGCGGCGCAGATGGGGGCGGACCCCGCGCGCTGTCTGGTGATCGAGGACAGCCTGACCGGGGTGCGGGCGGCACTGGCGGCAGGCATGCCGGTTTGGCGTTTCACCGGCGGCAGCCATCTGAAAGACCGGGTGCTGGACGAACCCGATGACGCCCGCGCTGACAGACGGTTTGCATCCTTTGCCGATTTCTTTCAGATTGACCCGGCGTTACAGGACCAGACATGAGCCGCACCGATCCAGAACCCACCCTGAACGACGAGGCCGCCCGCGCGGGCTGGCTTTACTATGTCGGTGGGCTGACCCAGGACCAGATCGCCACCGAATTGGGGGTGTCGCGGCAACGTGCGCAGCGGCTGGTCAGCCGCGCGATGACCGAGGGGTTGATCCATGTGCGACTGAACCACCCGATCGGGGCCTGCCTTGATCTGGAGTCCGACCTGAAGGCGCGGTTCAACCTGACGCGCTGCCGGGTGGCGCCGGGGCTTGGGCCGGGCGGTGACGGTGTGCGCGCGATTGCGCCTGCGGCTGCCGCAGAACTGGAGCGGTTTCTGCGGATGTCCGAGCCGATGACAGTGGCGCTTGGCACCGGGCGCGCGATGCGTGGCATGGTCGATGCGATGGTGCCGATGGATGCCGAACAGCACCGGCTGGTGTCGCTAATCGGCAATATCGCCCCTGATGGTTCGGCCAGTTTCTTTGATGTGGTGATGCGGATCGCCGACAAGGTGCGCGCGCCGCACTACCCGATGCCGGTGCCGGTGATCAGCCCGACCCCACAGGAAAACGCCGCCTTCCACGCGCTGGGTCCGGTGAAAAAGGTCATCGAACTGGCCCGCACCGCCGATGTGATTTTTGTGGGTGTTGGCCAGATGAGCAATGACGCCCCGCTACTGGCCGATGGATTTGTCACCCGCAGTGAGCTGGACGAGATGCAGGCGGCGGGTGCGGTCGGGGAAGTCGCCGGTTGGGTGTTTGATTCGGCGGGGATGTATCTGGACGTTGGCACCAACACCCGCACCGGTGGCGTGCGGATCACGCAAAAACTTGATCGCCCGTCGATTGGCATTGCTGCAGGTGCATCCAAGGTTCCGGCGATTTTTGCAGCGCTCAGCTCGCGTATTATCAACGGCTTGGTGACTGATGAACCCACCGCACGCGCCCTGATGGCCGTGCGCTGACGGCCGGTTTTCTTCGCACCTGCGGCGGATAAGGGGGCTTGACGGATGCCGTCGAGTTATGAGCATTTACTCAGCAAGCGATGAAATGCTCAATCGCTGATCTGGGAGGATACCAATGAATATGACGCTTCGCGCGCTGCTTGGCGCGACGGCTTTGCTTACCCTGACGGGTCTCGCCAATGCCGAAACCACGATCACCGTGGCCACCGTGAACAACGGTGACATGATCCGCATGCAAGGCCTGATGGACGATTTCTACGCCAAGCACCCCGACATCAAGGTTGAGTGGGTGACGCTGGAGGAGAACGTCCTGCGCCAGAATGTCACCACCGACATCGCCGCCGGCGGCGGTCAATACGACGTGGTCACGATCGGCACCCTAGAGACTCCGATCTGGGCCAAACTGGGCTGGCTGGTGTCGTTGAACGATCTGCCCGCAGACTATGACATAGATGACCTGCTGCCGCCGATCCGGGCTGGCCTGACCGTTGACGGCAACCTCTACGCCTCGCCCTTCTATGGCGAATCGTCCTTTGTGAACTATCGCAAGGATCTGGCCGAAAAGGCCGGCGTGACCATTCCGGACAGCCCGACCTGGGACGACATCAAGGCCGCGGCCAAAGCCATGCACGACCCGTCCAATGGCGTTTACGGCATCTGCCTGCGCGGCAAGGCCGGCTGGGGCGAGAACATGGCGTTCCTGACAACCATGGCAAACTCGTATGGCGCGCGTTGGTTTGACGAGAACTGGGTCCCGCAATTCGACAGCCCGGAATGGAAAGCGGTGCTGACCGACTATCTGGACCTGTTGACCAACTACGGCCCGCCCGGCGCCAGCGGCAACGGTTATAACGAAAACCTGACCATGTCGCTGCAAGGCAACTGCGCAATCCGCATGGACGCCACCGTTTCGGCTGGTGCGCTGACGGATCCCAAACAGTCCGAGTTTGCCGACAAGGTTGGCTTCACGCTGGCCCCCGATGCCGGACTTGGCAAGCGTGCCAACTGGCTCTGGGCCTGGTCGCTGGCCATCCCGTCGTCGTCGGATGCACAAGATGCGGCCAAAACCTTCGTCAACTGGGCCACGAACAAGGACTATCTGGCACTTGTGGCATCGAAAGAAGGCTGGGCCAATGTTCCTCCGGGCACGCGCACCTCGCTCTATGCAAACCCGGAATACGCGGCACTGCCTTTTGCCAAGATGACCATCGATTCGATCAACGCGGCAGACCCGGCCAATCCGACGGTCAAGCCTGTGCCTTATGTCGGCGTGCAGTTCGTGGCGATCCCCGAGTTTGCAGGCTTTGCCACCAGCGTCGGCGAGATCTTCTCGGCGGCATTGGCCGGGCAGAAGACCGCAGACGAAGCGCTGGCCGAGGCTCAGACCCTGGTTGCTGAAGAGATGAAGGCTGCGGGCTACAACTAAGGCCCCGCGACCGTTCCGGCGGGCCGACCCCCAAAAGGTTGGCCCGCCACCCCCTCGCCGGTCTTCCCGTTATCGCAACGCCTTTCGCCCCGGCAACCGGCCGCCGGGCCATCCCCAGATTTATTTTGCTTCATCGGAGTGCGCCCATGTCAACCTTTAACACCCGCTCTTCTGCCCGTTGGATGGTGTCGCCGTCGGTCGTGTTGCTGTTCATCTGGATGATCGTGCCGCTGGCGATGACGATCTATTTCTCATTCCGCTTTTACCGGTTGCTGTCACCGGATCGCACCGGCTGGGTCGGGTTCAACAACTACACCTGGTTTCTGAACCAGCCTGATTTCTGGATGGCCATCACCAACACCTTGCTTCTGGTCGGCGGCGTTCTGCTGATCACGGTGGTTCTGGGCGTTCTGATCGCCCTGCTGATCGACCAACCGATCTGGGGGCAGGGGCCGCTGCGCATTCTGGTGATCTCGCCGTTCTTCGTGATGCCGCCGGTGGCCGCGTCGATCTGGGAAAACCTGTTCATGCATCCGCAGAACGGCTTGCTTGCAGCCGTGTCGCGGGGGATCGGATCGGAACCGGTGCTGTATCTGGAAACTTACCCCATGGCGTCGATCATCTTCATCGTGTCGTGGGAGTGGTTGCCGTTTGCCACACTGATCTTGCTGACGGCGCTGCAATCCATGTCGTCCGAACAACTGGAAGCGGCCGAGATGGACGGGGCGTCGGCGTTTTCGCGGTTCCGCTACATGATCCTGCCGCACCTGTCGCGATCTATCACCGTGGTCGTGCTGATCCAGACGATTTTCCTCTTGGGTGTGTTTGGTGAAATCTTCACCACCACCCAGGGTGGACCCGGTTCGTCCTCCACGACCCTGCCTTACATGATCTACAAGCAGGCGCTGATTGCCAAGGACATTGGCCGCGCCGCTGCCGGAGGCATCATCGCCGTAATCCTGGCCAATATCGTTGCCATCTTTCTGATGCGCGGTATCGGCAAGCACCTAGACGCCTGAAAAGGATCACACAATGGCACGCGCTGTTTCCCGCAACTACAAAATCGGCGTCACGCTGGCCGCTTGGGCCGTGGGTCTGCTGATCTTCTTTCCGGTCCTGTGGACCATCCTGACCAGCCTCAAGACCGAGGCCAGCGCCGTCGCCTCGCCGCCCGAGTTTCTGGGCGCTGACTGGACGTTGCAAAACTATGCCGATGTCTGGGCACGGTCGGATTATCCGCGGTTCTTCTGGAACTCGGTGGTGATCTCGATCGGATCAACCCTGCTGGGGCTGGCGGTTGCGATTCCGGCGGCCTGGTCGATGGCCTTTGTTCCGGGCAAACGCACCAAGGATCTGCTGATGTGGATGCTGTCGACCAAGATGATGCCCGCGGTCGGCGTGCTGATCCCGATGTACCTGCTGTTCCTGTGGACCGGGTTCTTTGACACCCGCACCGGCCTGATCATGGCGCTGATGCTGATGAACCTGCCGATCATTGTCTGGATGCTGTACACCTATTTCAAGGAAATTCCCGGTGAAATCCTCGAGGCCGCCCGGATGGACGGGGCGTCGCTGAAAAATGAAATCCTCTATGTGCTTACCCCGATGGCCGTGCCCGGCATTGCCTCGACCATGCTGCTCAACATCATTCTGGCGTGGAACGAGGCATTCTGGACCATCACCCTGACCACGGTTGATGCAGCCCCCCTGTCGGCCTTCATCGCCAGCTTTTCGGCGCCGCAGGGCCTGTTTTACGCAAAACTGTCGGCGGCCAGCACCATGGCCATCGCCCCGATCCTGATCGTTGGCTGGTTCAGCCAGAAACAACTTGTCCGCGGCCTGACCTTTGGCGCAGTGAAATAAGGGAAGTAGTAAATCATGGGCAAGATAACCCTTTCGTCCGTTCGCAAATCCTTCGGCGAGGTTGATGTGATCCCGTCGCTGGACCTGTCCATCGAAAACGGCGAGTTTGTCGTGTTCGTCGGCCCCTCGGGTTGCGGCAAATCCACGTTGCTGCGCCTGATCGCGGGGCTGGAGGATACGACATCCGGCACCATCTCGATCGACGGCAAGGATGCGACCGCACTGCCGCCCGCCAAGCGTGGCCTTGCCATGGTGTTTCAGTCCTACGCGCTTTACCCGCATATGACCGTGCGCAAGAACATCGCCTTTCCGCTGAAAATGGCCGGGATGAGCCCCGAAGCGGCCAACAAGAAAGTCGAAGCCGCGGCCAAGGTGCTGAACCTGGGCAGCTATCTTGACCGCAAGCCGGGGCAGTTGTCGGGCGGTCAGCGTCAGCGTGTGGCCATCGGCCGCGCCATCGTGCGCGAACCGGCGGCGTTTCTGTTCGACGAACCGCTGTCGAACCTTGATGCCGCTTTGCGGGTGAACATGCGTCAGGAAATCAGCGAACTGCATCAGTCCCTGAAGACCACGATGATCTATGTCACCCATGATCAGGTTGAGGCGATGACCATGGCCGACAAGATTGTCGTGCTGAATGCGGGCCGGATCGAACAGGTGGGTAGCCCGCTGGATTTGTACAACAATCCAACGAACACCTTCGTCGCGGGCTTCATCGGCAGCCCCAAGATGAATCTGGTCGAAGGCAGCGAAGCGGCAAAATACCAGGCCACCACCATCGGCATCCGCCCCGAACATCTGGACATTGTCGAGAATGGCCCGTGGCAGGGCACCGTCGGCCTGTCAGAGCATCTGGGGTCAGACACTTTCCTGAAGATCGACATTGACGGCGTGGGCATCATCAATGTGCGCGGCGACGGTGCGGTCAAGCACCGTCACGGTGACCGCATCGCGCTGGCACCACAGATGGACAAGCTGCACCGCTTTGGCCCGGACGGGAAAGCACTGAAATGAGACTTGCAGGCAAAACCGCCCTGATCACCGGGGCCGCGCGCGGGATCGGCTATGAATTCGCCCGCGCCTATATCGCCGAGGGGGCCACGGTCGCCCTCGCCGATATCAACGCGGCGGCAGTGGCCAAGGCGGCGGCGGCGCTTGGCCCCAAGGCCATCGGGGTGCAACTGGATGTGACCGATCAGGCCAGCATCGACGCCGGTTTTGCCAGCGCCATCGCGCAGATGGGCAAGCTGGACATCCTGATCAACAACGCCGCTTTGTTCGATGCCGCGCCCTTCGCCGACATCACCCGCGCGTCTTATGACAAGCTGTTTGCGGTGAACGTGGCGGGGGCACTGTTCTGCACCCAGGCCGCCGCGCGCCACATGATCGCGCGCGGGCAGGGTGGCCGCATCATCAACATGGCGTCACAGGCGGGCCGTCGCGGCGAAGGTCTGGTCGCCGTCTATTGCGCCACCAAGGCCGCCGTGATCAGCCTGACCCAAAGCGCGGGTCTGGGGTTGATCGAGCACAAGATCAACGTCAACGCCATTGCCCCCGGCGTGGTCGACGGAGAACATTGGGACCATGTCGACGGGCTGTTTGCCAAATTCGAAAACCGTCCCTTAGGTGAGAAGAAACGCATCGTCGGCGCGGGCGTGCCCTTTGGCCGCATGGGCACCGCTGCCGATCTGACCGGGATGGCGATTTTCCTCGCCACGGATGAGGCGCAATACATCGTCGCCCAGACCTTCGGGGTCGACGGCGGAAACTGGATGGCCTGAACATGAACACACCTTCACAAACGGTGCAGCTGCCCGCCTATGACCGCAGCAAACTGCGCCCCGGCATCGTGCATATCGGCCTTGGCAACTTTCACCGTGCCCATATGGCGGTCTATCTGGATGATCTGTTCGCGATGGGCCTGTCGCAGGATTGGGCCATCCTGGGCGCGGGTGTCCGTGAAGGCGACGCCCGCATGCGCGACGCCCTGATCGCGCAGGATTGTCTGTCCACGGTGATCGAGTTGGACCCGGCGGGAAAGTCGGCCCGCCGCATTGGGGCGATGACCGGGTTCATCGAGGTGCAGGCCGACAACGCCGCCTTGATCACCGCCATGGCCGCACCTGAAATCCGCATCGTGTCGCTGACTGTGACTGAGGGCGGCTATTTCATCGACCCGGCGACGGGCGAATTTGACCCGACCGCGCCGGAAATCGCCGCCGATGCCGCCAACCCCCACCGCACCGCATTCGGCGCCATCATCGCCGCACTGAAGGCGCGCCGCGCCGCTGGCACCCAGCCCTTCACAGTAATGTCCTGCGACAACCTGCCCGGCAACGGCCATGTGACCGAAGCCGCCGTCGTGGGCCTTGCCCGCCTGTCCGATCCGGCCTTGGCCGATTGGATCCAGGCCAACGTCGCCTTCCCGAACGGCATGGTCGACCGCATCACCCCCGGCACCGGTCCGCGCGAACGCGAGCTGGCTGCCAGTTTCGGCCTGCAAGACCCGGTGCCCGTCACCTGCGAACCCTTCCGCCAATGGGTGCTGGAAGACAACTTCCCCGCTGGCCGCCCCGAACTGGAGGCAGTGGGCGTCACCTTCACCCCGCATGTCCACGCCTATGAGGCGATGAAAATCCGCATCCTGAACGGCGGCCATGCCACCATCGCCTATCCCGGCGGGTTGCTGGACATCGAATATGTGCATGAGGCGATGGCGCATCCGCTGATCCTTGGCTTTCTGAACAAGCTGGAAACCACCGAGATCATCCCGACCATCGCCCCGGTTCCAAACACCGATCTGACCGAATATTACGCCAAGATCGTTGAGCGGTTCTCGAACCCCGAAGTGGCCGACACCGAACGCCGCCTCTGCCTGGACGGCTCCAACCGCCAGCCCAAATTCATCGTGCCCCCGCTGCGCGACGCCTTGGCGCTGGGGCAGAAGGCCGAAGGTCTGGCTTTGGTGTCAGCGCTGTGGTGCCGCTATTGCGCGGGGGTGTCTGATAACGGCACTGCCATCGCCCCCAATGATCCGAACTGGGACGCCTTGCAGGCCTGCGCGATTGCCGCGCAAAGCAACCCGCAAGCCTGGCTGGAACAGCGCATGATCTACGGCGATCTGGCCGACCATCCGACCTTCCCGGCCACCTTTGCCGCCCAGCTGTCCCGCGTGCGGGATCAGGGCTGCAAGGCCGCCCTGCGCGCCTATATCGGCTGAGCGATCCTCCCGAACAGCCGGTGTGCAGCCGCGCGGACTTTCACAGTCGCGCGGCTGCGTTTATATCTGTGCCTTGAAACAGGAGAGCAGCCATGACCATCGAACTGGGCCTTGATACCTTCGGCGACGTCACCCACGGCGCGGATGGCCGCGATCTGCCGATGGATCAGGTGCTGCGCGATGTGGTCGAACAGGCGGTTGTGGCCGATCAGACCGGCGTGCATTTCATCGGCCTTGGCGAACATCACCGCTCTGATTTCGCGATTTCCTCACCCGAGGTTCTGCTGGCCGCCATCGCCGCCCGCACGTCGAACATCCACCTTGGTACGGCGGTTACCGTGCTGTCCTCGGATGACCCGATCCGGGTGTTCCAACGCTTTTCCACCCTGAACGCCATCTCGAATGGTCGTGCCGAGGTGATCCTTGGGCGCGGCAGCTTCACCGAAAGCTATCCGCTGTTTGGCTATGCCCTCAACGATTACGACATCCTGTTTGAGGAAAAGCTGGAAATCTTCGCGCAATTGGTGCGTCAGCCTGTGGTGAACTGGCAAGGCCAGACCCGCCCGCCCCTGACCAACCAGATCGTCTACCCACCTTTGGGACCAAAGGGCCTCACCACCTGGGTCGGTGTCGGTGGTTCGCCTGAATCCGTGGTGCGGGTGGTGCGGCAAGACCTGCAACTGATGCTGGCGATCATCGGCGGCGATCCGCGCCGGTTCCTGCCCTACATCGACCTTTACAACCGCGCCTGCGCGCAGATGAACCGGGCCATCCGCCCCGTCGGCATCCACTCACCGGGCTTCGTCGCTGCCACGGATGCCGAAGCGCAGGAAATCCTTTGGCCGCATTACCAGACCATGTTTGGCCGCATCGGGCGCGAACGCGGCTGGCCGCCCACCACCAAAGAGCGCTATCTGGACGAGGTTCACAACGGCTCGCTTTACGTCGGCTCGCCGGAAACCGTGGCCCGCAAGATCGCGGCAACGGTGCGCGATCTGAAGATCCAGCGGTTCGACATGAAGTATTCCACCGGCCCGGTGCCCCATGCCGCCCTGCTGACCTGCATCCGGCTTTACGGAGAAAAGGTCATCCCGATGGTGCATGAGTTGCTGAACGTCTGACGCAGCACCCTGCATCAAGGCCGGACGCTCCGCGGGGGATATTTGAGCAGAGAGGATGGCCAAGGCGCAGTCCCGGTCATCCTCTCTGCTCAAATATCCCCGCCGGAGGCCCCACATCGCCACCATCCGGTGGCCTGGCATCTTGGGTAGGGTGTGTGCTGGCAGGTTCCACACCGCTACACCCGGAACCCCGCAGGAATCCCATCGCGCCCGTCCATCACCAGATCCACCATCACCCGCGCCACCTTCGGCGCCATGCCAAAGCCGATCTTGAAGCCGCCATTGGCCACAAACTGCCCCGGCCGTCCTGGCCATGCCCCCAACAGCGGCGCGCGGGACTTGGCGCGCGGGCGCACGCCGGCCCAACGCTCCACCACGTCGGCCCCGGCCAGCACCGGCAAGGCGGCCACCGCGCGGGCGTGCAGCGCGTCCAGCTGCACATCCACCGCAGAGGCATCGCTCCATTGCTGCTCTGACGTCGAGCCAATCGCCAAAGTGCCATCCCCGTGCGGCACCACATGCAGCCCATCGACAAACAGCTGTGGCAGATCGCGGGCGTCATGGCGCAGCGCCAAAGCCTGCCCCTTGACCCCGCCGCCCATGGCGCGCCCCAGATCCGCCGACAGCGCCGACAGCCCGGCCAGCCCGGTCGCCCAGACCACCGCACCCTCATCCGGGGCATCACCCAGCACCACCTCACCCCCAAGCGCCCGGATCGCCGCCACCAGCGCCTGCGCCGCCATTCGCGGATGCAGCCGCGCGCTCAGGTCATCCTGCACCAGAAACCCCGACGCCGAGGCAGGCTCCCAAACCGCCCCGGTGGCCTCTGTCACCCGCCACTCCGCCGCGCCGCGCCACAGCGCTTGCGCCGTCACCGCCCGCACCCGCGCCAGATCCACCGCCGCGCGGTCCGCCAAAGGCTGCAAGCGCCCGGTCCGCGCATAGCCCGACTGCCGCCCTGACGCGGCCTCGACTGCCGCCCACCAACCCTGCGCCATCAGCAGGCTGTCCAGCTGAAACGCCTTCTTCTCATTCCAGTTTTCCGGCACATGCGGCGACAATGCCCCCACGATACCGCCCGAGGACCCGGCGCCGATTGCGACCGTTTCGATCAACCGCACCCGCGCCCCGCGCTGCACCGCCTCCCAGGCAATCGACAGCCCAAAGATGCCGCCGCCCCGCACCGTCAGATCAACCCTTGCCATTCCGCAACGCCTTCCGCATGGTCCGCCCGACCAAGGGCATAGGGCAAATGACGGGCGGCGAACAGGGCAACGGGCCAGAGCGGGGAACCCCGGTTTCCGCGACTCCGAGGTTGGAGTGGCGCGACGGTATCATCCCGGTGTCGCAGCGCTTTGACGACCCGTATTTCAGCCTGAACGACGGTCTGGCCGAAAGCCGGCATGTGTTTCTGGGCGGCAACGATCTGCCCGCCCGCCTGCGCCCAGGCTTTCACATCGCGGAACTGGGTTTCGGCACCGGGTTGAACCTGCTGGCCACTCTGCTTGCCAACCCGCAAACCCCGATCCGCTACACCAGCTTTGAGGCCTACCCCTTGCCCGCCCAAGATATCGCCCGCGCGCTGCAAGCCTTCCCCGAAGCCCGCGCGGTGGCCGATGATTTCCTGCACCACTGGGCCGCAGGCCGCAGCCAATTCAGCCTTGGCCCCATCGCCGTGACAGTCCTGATCGGTGACGCCCGCGCCACCCTGCCCGCGTGGAGCGACCACGCCGACGCCTGGTATCTCGACGGCTTTTCCCCCGCCAAGAACCCCGAGCTTTGGTCCGCCGAGATCCTGAGAGAAGTCGCGAACCACACGGCGCCAAACGGCAGTTTCGCCACCTACACCGCCGCTGGCCATGTCCGCCGCGCGCTGTCTGACGCCGGTTTCACAGTGGAACGCCGCCCCGGCCATGGCCGCAAGCGTCACATGTCCACGGGCCGCAAACCATGAAAAGCAACCGCAAGGGTATCCTGCTGATGATCGCAGCCGTCGCCGCCTTTGCCGCGCAAGACGGATTTTCGCGCTATCTGGCGGGGGGTTACAACACCCTGATGGTGGTGATGGTGCGTTACTGGGTCTTCGCGGGCTTCGTGATCATCCTCGCCCTGCGCCGCCCCGAAGGCATCCGCGCCGCCATCCGCTCCACCCGCCTTGGCGCGCATATCCTGCGGTCGTTGCTGCTGGTCTCCGAGATCTGCATCATCGTCTACGGCTACACCCTGATCGGGTTGATCGAAAGCCACGCGGTCTTTGCCGTCTGCCCGCTGCTGGTCGTCGCCCTCTCTGGCCCGGTGTTGGGCGAGCGTCTGACATGGCAACGCTGGGCCGCGGTCGGGGTCGGCATGGCGGGCGTGGTGATCATCCTGCGCCCCGGATCGGGGGTGTTTTCATGGGCAGCACTGCTGCCGCTGATCTCGGCGCTGTTCTTCGCCACCTATTCGGTGCTGACCCGCCTGACCACGCGGGATGAGCCGACCTTCCCGGCCTTCTTCTGGCCCGGCGTCATCGGTGCGGTGATCATGACGGTGATCGGCCTGCCGCAATGGCAACCGATCATGGGCACCGACGCGCTTTACCTCGCCATCTACGCGAGCATTTCCATCCTGTCGCATTGGCTGCTGTTGAAATGCTATGAGGCCGCCGAAGCGTCATCGGTGCAACCCTTCGCCTATCTGCAAATCGTCTTCGTCTCGATCATCGGGATCACGATCTATGACGAAACGCTGGCGCTGCCCGTGGTGTTCGGCACCGCCCTGATCGTGGCCGCCGGCATCTACGCGCTGTGGCAGGAACGCAAACCCATCGGACTGATCCCATGAGCACGCAAAACACCAAACACGGCATCTGGCTGATGTGCGGATCGGCGGCGGTCTTTGCGCTGCAGGACGGCGTTTCGCGCTATCTGGGCGCCAACTACAGCATCTACATGGTGGTGATGATCCGCTTCTGGTTCTTCGCCGCCTTCGTGATGGTTCTGGCCGCCCGCCAACCCGGCGGCATCCGCGCCGCGATCCACACCAAACACCCATGGCTGCAACTGACCCGCGGCCTGCTGCTGATTGTTGAAGTCGCGATCATGGTGCTGGCCTTCGTCAAGCTGGGCCTGATCGAAACCCATGCGGTCTTTGCCTGCACGCCCCTGATCATCGCCGCCCTGTCCGGCCCGGTCTTGGGCGAAAAGGTCGGCTGGCGGCGCTGGACCGCGATTGCCGTCGGTTTTGTCGGGGTGCTGATCATCCTGCAACCGGGCATGACGGTGTTTTCACCTTGGGCGATCATCCCGCTGGTTTCGGCCTTCATCTTCGGCATCTACGGCTTGCTCACCCGATATGTCGCGCGCCGCGACGCCGCCTCGGTCAGTTTTTTCTGGACCGGAATCATCGGCGCCGTCGCCATCACGCCCTTTGGCCTGCTGAACTGGACGCCATTGCAAGGCCATGACTGGCTGTTCATGGCCACCCTGTGCTGCACCGCCGCCCTGGGCCATTGGCTGCTGATCCAGGCCTATGACAAGGCCGAGGCCTCGGCCGTGCAACCCTTCGCCTACCTGCAACTGATGTTCATCGCGCTGTTGGGGGTGTTCTACTTTGGCGAGACGCTGCGGATGAACGTCGCCATCGGCACCGTGGTGGTGGTGGGTGCCAGCCTGTTCACCCTGTGGCGGCAGTGGGTGAAATCGCGCGCAGCGGCGAGAGTCTAACTGCCTAAAACCTATCTAAAATTGTCATCCTCTCTGCGCAAATATCCCACGGGGGTGTGGGGGTGTGAAACCCCCACCGACGCCAGCCGCCTCACCGCCCCGTCAATTCCGCCGTGATCCGCACCGGCCCCGCAGCCCCCTTCAGCTGCGCCCGGTAAATCACCACGCCTTCGGCCACCCGCATCACATAGGTGCGGGTTTCGGCAAAGGGGATGGTTTCGACCCAATCGACCACATCCACATCCGCCCGTCTTGGATCCCCAAACTCGGCCATCCACTTGCGCGGCCGCCCCGGCCCTGCGTTGTAGCCCGAGGCGATCAGCGCAATCGCCGGGCCAAATTCTTCTGCCATATCCTTCAGATAGGCCGACCCCATCCGCACGTTGAAGGCCGGGTCCGCCGTCAGCCGCCCGGCGCTGGATTGCTCACCCAGCCCCTTGGCCACCTTCTCCGCCGTCGCAGGCATCACCTGCATCAAGCCGCGCGCGCCCGCAGGACTTTGCGCCGCCGGATCAAACTCGCTTTCCCGCCGCGAGATTGCCAGCGCCAGCGCGCGACTGACGGGCAGCCCATCCGGCACCATCTCGGTCACCGGGTAATAGGCGCGCGGCAGGATCAGCCCGCGCTCTGCTGCCGCCTTGGCGACCAGCAATGCGATGTGCGGCTCGTTCAGACGCAAGGCCAGATCGGCCAGATGCTCCAATTCGCCGCCGTCAAGACCCTCGGCCAGATGCAGGAAAAACCGCTTGGCGAGGGTCCGATCCCCGGCCTCGACCAACAACCGCGCTGCCGTCAGCACGGATGATCCGGCAAAGCCCGCCGTTTTCCACCCCGGCCCCGCAGACCCCACCGCGACCAGACTTTCATCCAGGGCCAGCCCAAGGGTTTCCGCCGCAAGCAACCCGTAAAACGCCGTCTGTTGCCGCGCCGCCGCTTGGTAAGCCGCCTCTGCCCCCGCCGCATCGCCCTTGGCCTGCAACGCCCGGCCCAGCCAGTAATCTGCCCGCGCCAGCGAAATCGGAGTCGCCACCGCCGCTTTCAGATGCCCGAAATGCGTCAGTGCGCGGTCGGCATCCCCCAACTTTCGCAGGGCAATGAACCCCGCCAGAAACTCCAGATCGGCGTAATCCGTGCCTTCCGTCATCTGATGCCCGGCGGCCACGCGATACGCGACCTTCGCTGACCCCGTCCGCATCAGATAGCGCGCCAGCAGCGCCCGCCTGTCCGCCCAAGCCTCGGGCCGCCCCAACCGCGCCGCGCTATCGCTGCGCTCCAGTATCAACTCCGCCGCATCGGCATAACGATCCTTGCGCATGCGGTAGATGAACCGGTCATGCGCCAGCCCGGCATCGCCCGCGACCGATTGCGGCACCGCCTCGACCAGCGCGGGCGCATTCGGAGATTCCGCCTGCAACGCGATCCGCGCCGCGCCCAGCGCCTGCCAGTCCTGCGACACCCGCGGCAGCATCCGTTTGGCCTCGGCCAGACGGCCGCCATCCCACAAGATCCGGTCCAGCCGCACCTCATGCGCCACCGACACCGCCTCGCCCATCAGCGACAGCAGCGGGTCCTCATCTTCGGCGCTGAATTTCAATGTGGTCCAGGCCCGGACTGCCTCGGCCTCGGCCTCTGCGCGCTGACCCTGTTGCAACAAGGCCCGCACCAGACTCACCGCACCCAAGCCCGTCTTGGGTTTGCCCGCGCCGAAATAGGCCATAACCCGGGCGGCATCGGTGGACCGCGCCACTGCCACCTCACCCTTTTCGCGCAACAGCGCCAAACCCGGCCAATCCGGCCTGCGGATCAGAAAGGTTTCATAATCTCCCAGCTTGCCCTGCCCGTCGCGCAGCCATTGCCAGAGGATCAGATCACCGCCAATCGCCCCCGCCCCCTGCGCCGCCTGCAGCGCGCCCGGCCAGTCTTTGGCGGCGGCCAGACCCAAAGCCTGCCGCAAAGCGCCCGCCTCGTCCGCCTGCGCCATCGGGGCGAACAGCATTGCCAATGAAATTGCCGTCGCTTTTGCGATCTTGATCAGTCTGCTCATGCGATGATCTTGCCGCAACCCCGGCTTTGCCACAAGCCACAAGCCCGTTATCCCGGCAATCGCCGCCAACGTCAGGAAAATGCCCGCGCTTGGCAAAACCCCGCGCCCCGGTTAGGAAGCGCTGACAACCGGGCGATTCACATCTGCCCCCCTTAGGAGACGCGCACCATGATCACAGGGTCCATTCCCGCACTGGTTACGCCGTTCAAGAACGGTGACCTCGATCTGGTGACGTTGAAAAAACTTGTTGAATGGCACATTGCCGAAGGCTCCAGCGGGTTGGTCCCGGTGGGCACCACCGGCGAAAGCCCGACCCTGAGCCATGCCGAGCATCAAAAGGTCATCGAAGTGGTGGTGCAAACCGCCGCAGGCCGCATTCCGGTGATTGCCGGGGCCGGGTCGAACAACACCGCCGAGGGCATCAGCCTGATCCAGTTCGCCGAACAGGTCGGCGCGGATGCGGCCCTTGTGGTGACGCCCTATTACAACAAGCCAACCCAGGCGGGGCTGGTGGCGCATTACACTGCGCTGCACGATTGCTGCACTTTGCCGATCGTGATCTACAACATTCCGGGCCGGTCCGTGGTGGATATGTCGCCCGAAACCATGGGCGTTCTGGCAAAACTGCCGCGCATCATCGGCGTCAAGGACGCCACCGGCAAGATCGAACGCGTGTCGATGCAGCGCGCCACCTGTGGTGCCGGTTTCATCCAGCTGTCGGGCGAAGATGCCACTGCCTTGGGCTTCAACGCGCATGGTGGCGTGGGCTGCATTTCGGTGACCGCCAACGTCGCCCCGCGCCTGTGTGCCGAGTTTCAGGCGGCCACCTTGGCGGGCAACTACGCGTTGGCGCTGGAATACCAAGACCGGTTGATGCCGCTGCACGACGCCATTTTCATCGAACCGGGTCTGGTCGGGGCCAAATACGGTCTGTCCCTGCTGGGTCTGTGCGGCGAAGATGTCCGCCTGCCACTGGTCGGGCTGACCGACAGCACCAAGGCCCGCATCAAGGCCGCCATGCAGCACGCGGGCCTGCTGTAATTTGATCTGTCTGTGAATATCCCCGCCGAAGGCCTCTGCCCTTGTGGCAAACGCCTTCGGCGCGCGTATCTGGACCAAGCGGAAAGACTGCAAACCCGAAAGGCCGCGCGATGACCCCAAACCTGCGCGGCAGCCTCTACATGACCGCATCCATGGCCGGTTTCGCCGCCGAGGACGCCTTCCTCAAGGCCGCCTCCCGCCATGTTCCGGTGGGAGAGGCAATCCTGATCATGGGACTGATCGGCATCGCCGTCTTTGCCCTGATCGCGCTGCGGGCCGGGCAAAAGCCGATCCCGGCGGGCATCCTGTCACGCACCATGGTGCTGCGCTCGGCGTCCGAGATTGCCGGGCGGCTGTTTTACGCCTTGGCCATCGCGCTGACGCCGCTGTCGGTCGCCTCGGCGATCCTGCAGGCCACGCCTTTGCTGGTGGTGCTGGGCGCTGCAGTGATCTTTGGTGAAAAGGTCGGGCTGGGGCGCTGGCTTTTGATCCTGCTCGGCTTTGTCGGGGTGCTGGTGATCCTGCGGCCTCGCCTTTCGGGGTTTGATGCACTGTCCTTGCTGGCAGTGGCGGGCATGATCGGCTTTGCCGGTCGCGATCTGGCCACCCGTGCCGCCCCGCTCAGCTTGTCCAACGCCCAGTTGGGGGTGATGGGCTTCATCATGCTGACGCTTTCGGGGGCGGTGATCTTGGCGGTTGGCGGTGGCGCAAAGCTGCCCGGTACCACCGCCTTGGTGCTGATCTGCGGGGCCGCCCTGTTCGGCATCGCCGCCTATGCCGCACTGACCAACGCCATGCGCAACGGTGACGTCGCAACCGTCACGCCGTTTCGCTACACCCGCCTGTTGTTCGCCATGATCCTGGGCGTGGTGGTGTTCGCAGAGCGTCCCGACGCGATGACCCTGCTGGGCAGCGCCATCATCGTCGGTTGCGGCGTGCTGATCCTGACGCAGAACCGGCGAATCGCCTGACCCCTGCCGGTGATTGTTGCTTAACCAATCCCTAATGTGGGCATGGCCGCCGCGATGGACGGGTCTTCGCCGCACGATTGATGCGCCACCGGCAACAATGACAATCGCTTGCCGCGCCCGTGTCGAAATTATGTCGAAATTCGGGTGCTTATTGGGCGGCAGAACCACACCACGGCCACACCCTTTAACCGACAGGATAACATCATGTTTATGCAGGATTTCTCACGCCTCGCCACCACCACTGCCACCGCCGTTTTTCCGCAGCAGCGGTTTGTGGCCCCGGTCACCACCGGCCTGATCGCCGGCACGCTGGTGGAAACAAAGGCCGGCTGGCAGCCGGTCGAGACGCTGCGGCTGGGCGACAGCGTACAGACGCTGGATGGTGGCCTCGCGCGCATTCTGGCGCTTGATCGCCGCAGCCTGCTCCCTGAACCCGAGACGGCGCCGCTGCTGATCCCCGGCGGCAGCTTTGATGCCTGTTCTGATCTGCTGATCCTGCCCGGCCAACACCTGCTGCTGGACACGCTGGACGATGCCGCCACCGATGCGCCCTTTGCGATGATCCCGGCGCTGGCGCTGCAAGGACGCCATGGGGTGGTGCGTCACGCCAGCCGCGACGCGGTGCAGATCATCACGCCGCTCTTTGCCGATGAAGAGGTGATCTATGCCAATTCGGGCGTCTTGCTGCACTGTCCCGGCATCATCGACGGCGCCAACCGCTACCCGGACGCCAGCTTTTTCCCGCGGCTTGATCCGGTGTGCGCCCGCGCGTTCCTGACCCGTCGCAGCGCGCGACTGGCCGCCTGATCGCACAAGGCGGGGCGCGTCAACCGCCCCGCTTGCGCCGATGTTCAACCTGACCCAACCGCACCTGCCGCAGCGCCTCGATCAGCAGCGCGGTCAGCAGACCGAAGGTCAGAAAACCGTTCGTCGCCTCCATCCCCGCCAGCAACCGCCAGTCCGGGTGCAACAGCAGATCGCCAAAGCCCAAGGTCGTGTAGACCACCAGACTGAAATAAACCGCTGCCTCCAGCGTGTCGAAAATCCCAAGGCTGTAATAGGTGATGGCCCAGATCCACACCCCCACCGTCACCACCGCCAAAGCCCACAGCGAAACCCCCGCCAGCAACAGCGCCAGCTTGGGCCGGTGCGGTTCGCGCAGCAACCAGCCGTGGGCATAGGCGAACACCACCTCCATCAGCATCGCGGCGACCGCAGCCAGCATGATATTGGTCAGAAGCAACCCGGCCCCCACGGCAATTTGGATCAGCATGCTGGTGACTCCAGTGGCAAAACCTTGCCGCAATCTAGGACCGCGTGACGCCGCGAAGATCAAGCCATTTTCGCGGTCACCGGGCCGCGTGCCACTGACCAAGCGCCGCGGGGCATCTGGACTCCGCCCCCCTGACCGCCTATCTGAACCCCATCATGGTCGAAAAATCTGATCCCAATTCAAAACTGATCGCTGAAAACCGCCGCGCGCGGTTCGACTTCGCCATCGAATCCGATCTTGAAGCGGGCATCATGCTGTTCGGGTCCGAGGTGAAATCCCTGCGCAAGGGGGGCTCCAATATTGCCGAAAGTTATGCGTCCGTTGAGGGCGGCGAGTTGTGGCTGATCAACAGCTACATCGCGCCCTATATGCAGGCCAATCTGTTCCCGCATGACGAACGCCGCCGCCGCAAGCTGTTGGTTTCGAAGAAGGAACTGTCTCGCCTGTGGAATGCCGTTGGCCGCGAAGGCATGACCATCGTGCCGCTGAAGCTGTACTTCAATGACCGCGGTATCGTGAAGCTCAAGTTGGGCGTCGCCAAGGGCAAAAAGCTGTCGGACAAGCGCGAAACCAGCGCCAAGCGCGACTGGGACCGCCAGAAGGCCCGCATCATGAAAGAGGGCGCGCGGGGCTAGCCCTGCGTCAATTTGTCGTATTTGTTGCCGAAAGGTTAACAATCTGGCACAATTCCCCCTATCCGGTCACCGGGCTTTGACGCCAAGTGAACCGGTATATCGCCTTGCCGATCAACGGCAGGCATTAAAGGGAAGGAACGAGTATCGTGGATATGAACCTTATCATTCAACTGGTTGCTGGCGCTTTGGGTGGAAACGCCGCTGGTGCTGTGCTGAAAAACCTCAATCTTGGCACGCTGGGCAATTCGGTTGCGGGTATCGTGGGTGGCGGTGTGGGCGGCCAGATCCTGGGCATGCTGGGCGGTGGCGCGGCTGCGGCTGGCGCGGCGGCTGGCGGCGGCATGGACATCGGGTCGATCATCGGGTCGCTGGTGTCGGGCGGCGTTGGCGGTGGTGCGCTGATGGCGATTGTCGGCGTTGTCAAAAACATGATGGCCAAGTCGTAAGTGGCCCTGTCGTAATTTTATTGCGCGGGCGTGGCAGTCGCGCCCGCGCAACCCTTGCCTGCTGGCCCCCTTCGGTTTAGGTGCATCCTATCCCATGTGAGAGGCCGCTGATGACCCCCTCCCCCCTTGATGATCCCAAAACGCTGGTCTCCACCGATTGGCTGGCCGCCCACCGCGCCGACCCCGATCTCCGCATTCTGGACGCAAGCTGGTATCTGCCCGACGCAGGCCGCAATGCGCAGGCGGAATATCAGGCCGCCCATATCCCCGGCGCGCGGTTTTTCGACATTGATGCGATCACCGACAGCCGATCCGCGCTGCCCCACATGGCGCCGCCGCCCGAGAAATTCATCAGCCGGATGCGCGCGATGGGGATTGGCGATGGCCATCAGGTGGTGATCTATGACGGCTCGGGCCTGTTTTCGGCCGCCCGTGTGTGGTGGACCTTCCGGCTGATGGGCAAGATGGACGTGGCCGTTCTGGACGGCGGCCTGCCGAAATGGCGCGCCGAGGGGCGTGAGATTGAAGATATGCCGCCGATCGTGCGCGACCGTCACATGACGGTGTCGCGCCAGAACCATCTGGTCAAGGATGTGACGCAGGTGGCCCATGCCGCCAAACTGGCCGAGGCTGAAATCATCGACGCGCGGTCGGCTGCGCGGTTCAAGGGTGAGGCCCCGGAACCCCGCACCGGGCTGCGGTCGGGCCATATTCCCGGATCGAAAAACGTGCCCTTCGCCACCCTGCTGAACGGTGACGGCACCATGAAGCCGCCCGCCGAGTTGCGCGCGGTGTTCTTGGCCGCCGGGGTGGACCTGGCGAAACCCGCCATCACCTCTTGCGGGTCTGGCGTCACGGCGGCGGTTCTGAGCCTCGCGCTGGAACGCATCGGCCACCGCAACCACGCGCTTTATGACGGCTCCTGGGCCGAATGGGGCATGTATGACGACCTTGCCGTCGCAAAGGGCCCGCAGGCCTAGGTCTGCAAGATGGAGATACGACGATGTTTGAAACGCTGAACCCGCAGCCGCAGGACAAGATCCTGCAACTGATCGCGCTCTACCGCGACGATCCGCGTGACACCAAGATCGACCTTGGCGTCGGCGTTTACAAGGATGCCACCGGGTTGACCCCTGTGATGCGCGCTGTGAAGGCCGCCGAGAAAAAGCTGTGGGAGGTTGAGAAGACCAAGACCTACACCGGGCTTGCCGGCGAGCCTGCCTACAACGCCGCGATGATCCGGATGATTTTGGGCGACGGTTACGCCGACCGCGCGGCATCCGTCGCCACCCCCGGCGGAACGGGCGCGATCCGGCAGGCGCTGGAGCTGATCAAACTGGCCTCGCCCACCGCGACCGTTTGGCTGTCCAATCCGACCTGGCCGAACCACCCTTCGATCATCAAATACCTTGGCATGAAGATGGCCGAGTACCGCTATTTTGATGCCGAAACCCGTGGCATCGACTTTGCCGGGCTGATGGAGGATCTACAGGGCGTCAAGGCAGGCGACACGGTGCTGCTGCACGGTTGCTGCCACAACCCGACCGGCGCGAACCTGAACGCCGATCAATGGGCGCAGGTCGCGGTGCTGCTGCTGGCCAAGGGGGCCATTCCCTTCGTTGATCTGGCCTATCAAGGCTTTGGCGACGGGCTGGAGGAAGACGCAAGGGCCACGCGCATGATCGCCGCGACCTTCCCCGAAGTCCTGATCGCCGCATCCTGCTCCAAGAATTTCGGCATCTACCGGGAACGCACCGGCATTCTGATCGCTGTCGGTGACGCCACCCGCCGCGCCGTCACCCAAGGCAATCTGGCCTTCCTGAACCGCCAGAACTTCAGCTTCCCGCCCGACCACGGCGCGCGTCTGGTAACGATGATCCTGGAAGATGAGGCCCTGCGCGCCGACTGGAAGGCGGAGTTGGAAGAGGTTCGCCTGAACATGCTGACCCTGCGCCAGACCCTGGCGGATGCGCTGCGGATGGCCACCAACTCGGACCGCTTCGACTTCGTGGCCACCCATCGCGGCATGTTCTCACGGCTTGGCCTGACCGAGGCGCAGGTGAATATCCTGCGCGATAAACACGGCATCTATATGGTAGGCGACAGTCGCATCAACATCGCGGGCCTGAATGCAAAAACGGTGCCGATCTTGGCAGCGGCGATTGCATCGCTGGCCGCGTGACCTCGAATGGGCCTTGGATCACACCAAGGCCCGCTTTGCCCGCTGCGTCTGCACCGCCACAGCCATACCCGCGCCTGCGATCAGCACGATCCCCAGCAGGCTGATCGCATCCGGCGCGTGGTCAAACACCAGCCAGCCCAAAATCGCCGCCCAGACCAGATGCAGATAGTTCACCGGAGCCAGCAGTGACGCCGGAGCCTCACGGTAGGCGGCGGTGAACAGGAAATGCCCCACGGTCGCCAAAGCGCCCAACAGCGCCAGAAATGCGATGTCCCAACCCTGTGGCAAGGGGGCATCCAACGAACCCAAGGCCAACACGCAGAACACCACCGTGCCAACCAGGGCCGTGTGGAACAACAGTGCATTGGTCGTCTCGGTTTTGGCCAGTATCCGCGTCAGCAGGTGATACCCGGTCGATAGCCCGGCATTCAAAACGCACAGCGCCACGCCCAGCGGATCCAGACCGGACCCCGGCCGCGCGATCAGCAGCACACCCGCAAAGGCCACCGCCGCGCCAACCCAACCTGCCAGAGTCGCCCGTTCCCCCAGCAGCGGCCCGGACAGAAACATCACCAGAAACGGCGCGATGTAGATGATCGCCACCGTTTCACCCAAGGGCATCAACCGCAGTGCCAGCATCATGCTGATCGAGGCCGCCGCCAGAAACAACCCGCGCAAGACCACCAGCCCCGTTCTTTGTGTGCGCCACAGTGCCGCCCCTTGCTGCGGCCCCAGCACCACCACCAGCAGTCCAAGGTTGATCAGGTATCGCGCCGCCAAAATCACCGGGGCCGCATAAAGCGCCACCAGATACTTGCCCACGGTATCCGCCAGCGCGAACAGAAACACCGCCGCCATCACCAACAAAACGCCCTTCAGCGCGTTCCCCTCTGCCATACCGCCTCCTTGTTACCACCAGTATAGACCCCGCCGCGCCAATAGAAAACGGCCCGCAGGTTTCCCCACGGGCCGCCCGTTCAGATCAACGGCTTACATGTTGTAAGCGCGCTCGCCATGCTCGGCCAGATCAAGGCCTTCGCGTTCGATGTCATTGGCCACCCGCAGACCGATCACCAGATCGACCAGCTTGTACAGAATCGCCGACCCGATGCCCGAGAAGCAGACGGTGAACAGCACGGCCTTGAACTGCGCCATCATCATGAACGCACCGTCATAGGCCGCCACCTGCAAGGTGCCGGGAACCGAAAGGTAATCCGGCGCGCCGGCGCCACCCAAAGCCGGGTTCACAAGGATACCCGTGGCCAGCGCACCGATGATGCCGCCCAAGCCGTGGATGCCGAACACGTCAAGGCTGTCATCCAGTTTGAACATGTTCTTGACGTAAGCCACGAAGAAGAAGCAGGCGACCCCGGCCACAAGACCCAGAACCAGCGATCCCATTGGCCCGGCAAAACCAGCCGCAGGCGTCACCGCAACCAGACCGGTGACAACACCCGACACCAGACCCAGCAGCGACGGTTTGCCTTTCAGCGCCCATTCTGCGAACATCCACGCCGCACCACCGGCCGCCGTGGCCACAAAGGTGTTCATGATGGCAAGCGCCGTCACCGCGTTCGACTCAAGGTTCGATCCGGCGTTGAAGCCAAACCAACCGACCCACAGCAGCGCTGCACCGATCATCGTCATGGTCAGCGAATGCGGCGCCATCGACTCTTTGCCGTAACCAATGCGCTTGCCCAGCATGATCGCTCCGACAAGACCCGCAACACCGGCGTTGATATGCACCACCGTGCCGCCCGCGAAGTCCAAGGCACCCCACTGCCACAGCATGCCATTCGCCGCCAGATTGACATCCGCCGCCGCAACACCCACCGCGTCACCCGCAGCCTCGGCAATCAGTTTCAGCGTTTGCTGTTCGGCCAAGAAGTCCGGGCCGCCCCACCACCAGACCATATGGGCCATCGGGAAGTAGATGAAGGTCACCCACAACACCACAAACAGCATCAGCGCCGAAAACTTGATCCGCTCGGCAAACGCACCGACGATCAGCGCCGGGGTGATGCAGGCAAAGGTCATCTGGAAGGCGACAAAGGTGTATTCCGGCAGCCAGATCCCGTTCGAGAAGGTCGGCACCAGCGTGGTCAGATCAACTCCGGCCAGAAACGCCTTGGACAGACCGCCGACATAGGCATCCATCGAGCCGCCATAGCTGAAGGCCAGGGAATAGCCATAGGTGACCCAGATCAGGGCCACGACCGCGACAATCGCAAACACCTGGGTCAGCACCGACAGCATGTTCTTGCTGCGCACAAGGCCGCCGTAAAACAACGCGAGTCCCGGAATGACCATCAGAAACACCAGCACGGTTGAAATGCTCATCCAGGCGACATCGCCCTTGTCGACAACCTTTTCATAGACATAGGGAACCAATGTGGCGGCGGCTGCGGTGGCCTCGGTTGTGGCTTCTTGCGCCCAGACCGGCAGCGCGGCGCATGCGCCTGTCCCGGCGAGTGTTAGTCTTTTCATCATTGTCTGTTCCCTCTTACAACGCGTCGTCATCGGTTTCGCCCGTCCGCACCCGCAGGGCACTTTGAACGTCGATCACGAAAATCTTGCCGTCGCCGATCTTGCCGGTTCTGGCGGTTTTGGTGATGGTGTCGACCACCGTATCGGCCAACGCATCGTTCACAACGATTTCCAGCCGCATCTTTGGCACGAAATTCACGGCATATTCTGCGCCGCGATAAATCTCGGTGTGGCCCGACTGCAGGCCAAATCCCTTGATTTCGGTAACCATCATTCCCCGAACGCCAATCGCGGTCAGCGCCTCGCGCACCTCGTCCAGCTTGTATGGTTTGATGGCGGCTATGATCATTTTCACGCAGCACCCCTTTCATGGACCCGATGTTGGGCCGGATGGTTGATCAGGGGGCCTTCGCAGGTGCAGCACAAGTTTGCAGCGCCACAAAAAGTGGCAACGGCTCAGTTGGCACATTAAATAGGCACGGAGTTCCGCCAATGCCTATTTTTTAGGCTAATTCACGCCGCGAATCGCCTAAGCTGGCACTCCCCTTCGGTGGGCAATGCAGATAGACTGTCGCAATCAGCTTAGTAAGGGCGCAGACAGGCATGGCGGCATCGGGCAAGGGACGTGGCGACGCGCCGATGGTGGCGGATCGCCGCTACGGCACAATACGCGCACAGGCTGCCCCGAAATCCAGCGGCTCTGGCCGCCCGCCGCGCAAACCCACGGCGAAACGTCCCAGCCGCCAATACACGCCCCGCAACCCGATCCTGCGGCTGATCGTCGGCTTCTTCCGCCTGATCTGGCGCATCCTGTGGGGCTTTGCCTGGCGCGTGGGCTTTGTGTCGGCGCTGATCTTCTCCATGATCGTTTTCTACTTTTACGCCCAATTGCCCCCCGTCGCCACCCTTCTGGATGGCCGCGCCAAAGGCTCTGTCACCCTGTTGGACCATTCCGACAAGGTCTTTGCCTGGCGCGGTGAAACCTTTGGTGGCCAGATCACCGCTGACACCGTCTCCCCCGACCTGTTGCACGCCGTCATCGCCACCGAGGACAAACGGTTTTACGGCCATTTCGGCATCTCGCCGCGCGGCATCGCCTCGGCAGTCCGCATCAACCTGTCCGAAGGCCGCGGCCCGCTGGAAGGCAACGGCGGGTCCACCATCACCCAGCAGGTCGCGAAACTTCTGTGTCTGGGCGTGCCATATGACCCAACCGCGTGGAAGTCCGAAGCCGCCTATGAGGAAGACTGCCGCTCCGGTGGCATCTGGCGCAAGCTGAAGGAAATCCCCTATGCGATGGCGATGGAGTCGAAGTACACCAAGGCCGAAATCCTGACTCTCTATTTCAACCGCGCCTATCTTGGTGCCGGGGCAAGGGGGTTTGAGGCCGCCGCCCAACGCTATTTCGGCGTGTCGGCCAACAGCGTCAGCCCGGCTCAGGCCGCGATGCTGGCAGGCCTTTTGAAGGCCCCCTCGCGCTTTGCCCCGACCAACAATCTGCAGCGCGCGCAAGACCGCGCCGGGATCGTGATTGGCCTGATGCAAGAGCAAGGCTATCTGACCGCCGATCAGGCCGACGAGGCCCGCACCAACCCTGCGCAGCTTTCGGCGCAGGCGCAAACCAACTCGGGCGGCTTTTTCGCCGATTGGGTGATGAGCACCGCACCCGATTTCCTGACGTCTGAAACCACCGAAGACGTGATCATGCGCACCACGCTGGACACCCGCCTGCAACGCGCCGCCGAAGACGCGCTGGATTGGGTGTTTGAAAACAAGGTCAAACCGGGGTCAAAGGCCCAGGCCGCCATTGTGGTGATGAGCGCGGACGGTGCCGTGCGCGGCATGGTCGGCGGGCGTGACATTGCCGAAGCCGGATCTTTCAACCGCGCCACCCAGGCCTCTCGCCAGACCGGATCTTCATTCAAGCCCTTCGTCTACGCCGCCGCCCTCGATATGGGCCGGTCGCCCGAAGACTACGTCGAAGACACCCCGCTGACGATCAACATCGCAGGCTCTGGCCCCTGGACGCCGCAGAACTACGACCAAGAGTTCCACGGCATGATCACCCTGACCGAAGCCCTGCGCGAAAGCCGCAACATCCCGGCGGTGCGCGTCTCCGAAGCGGTGGGCCGCGATGCCGTGCGCGCGGTGGCCAACGGTTTTGGCATCCAAAGCGATCTGGCGGCAGGCCCGGCGCTGGCCCTTGGCGCTTCGGAATCCACCTTGATCGAAATGACCGGGGCCTATGCGGGCATCCTCAACGGCGGCTCGTCGGTGACGCCTTTCGGTCTGGTTGAATTGAAACTGAAAGACGAAAATGAACCCCTGATGGGCGCGGCCGGTGGCATTGGCGAACGGGTTATCTCCGAAGAGGCGGCGCAGCTGCTGACCTACATGATGGCTCAGGTGGTCGAATCCGGCACCGGCAAACGTGCCCGCCTTGAAGGACGCCCGGCCGCGGGCAAGACCGGCACCACCACGGCGGGCCGCGATGCCTGGTTCATCGGCTTCACCGCCGATTATGTTGTCGGCGTCTGGATGGGCTACGACGACAACACGCCCTTGCAGGAAGTCACCGGCGGTGGCCTGCCCGCAGAAATCTGGCATGAGGTCATGGTGCGGGTGAACGAAGGTCTGCCGGTCAGCGACCTGCCGATGCTTATCCCCGAAAGCCGCCTGCCGCCCCAGCCCGAATACGTCGAAGAACCGATCCCTGACGCAATGCTGGCGCCGCTGCCCGAAAGGCAAAGGTCGCAAGACCCGGTCGAGGCTTTGCTGCGCGACATCCTTGGCCTGAATTGAAAAAAGCGCCCAAGTGGACGCTTCATCAAGTTTGTCTAAAATTTGCATCCTCTCTGGACAAATATCCCACGGGGGTGTGGGGGTGTGAAACCCCTACCCGCCTCAAGGCAGCAAACCGCCCTCAACCCCTCTTCAAATCTGCAATCAGCGCGTCGATGTCGCCCTTGCGCTGGTCCAGCATCGCACCGATTTCGGCACGCTCGGACGCCAGCATGTTGACGCCTTCGATAATGATGTTGAAGAACAGGTTCTTGCCCGACTTGTCCGACACGTGCCAGCGCAGATCGAACGGCGCTTCGCCCTTCAGATGCGCGACCGAAATCACCTCAAAATAGCTCTTCACAGCCTTGGCGTCGGTGACTTCGATCTTGCCGCCGATGAACTCACGGAACCGCGCGCCGTATTTGTGGCTGATGTAGACCTGAAACGCCTTGGTGAAGGCCGACATCTGCGCCTTGCTGGCCGATTTCGCAGCCACACCCAAGGCCGAGCGTGCAATCGTCGGCACATCGGCATAGCGCGCGAAGATCCGTTCAAAATCGCCATACATCGCGGTCTGGCTTTTGCCACTTGCGATGGTGGCATTGATCTCGCCGATGGCCTTGTCGATCATGGCGCGCGCCTGATCCACGTTCAGCGCCAATGCCGGGAACGGCAGCGCCAGCGCGACCGATCCCAGGGCAAACCCGGCCGCAAAGCGGCGACGCGACATCATGGAATGGTTATTCTGCATAGGGATCCTCGAAATCGTCTTCACCAGCGGTCTGGCCCAACTCATACCGCCGGTTCTGCAAATACAAAAGCCGTGCCTGAGCGTATCCATCCGCACTATCATATAGGATCGAGTCGACGGTTTCGGAATAGCGCGCCCGATCACCAAACTTTGATGCCACTTTGGCAAAACTCGCGACATAGCTTTCGGGCTTGGGCAACAAGAACCCGATCGGGTTCATCACCGAATCCACCACTTCGCCCAGCGCATCGCGCGCCGTCGACGGCCCAAGCAGCGGCAACTCCAGATAATGCCCCTCGCCCACGCCCCAGACATGCAGCGTCTCGCCGAAATCGGTCTTCTTCCCCGAAACCCCCATCGCCGTGGCCGGATCAAAAATGCCGCCAACGCCAACGGTGGTGTTGATCGCAAAACGCAGGGTGTTTTCCACCGCCTTGCCCAGTCGCAACTGCAACACATCGTTGACCACATCACCCGGCAGGTCCAGATTGTTGGCGAAATTGGCGACGCTTTGCTGCGCGGCCCCGCCACCCGGCTTGCCAAACAGCCGCGACACCGGCTTCAGCACATGGGTATCCGCGGCCACGTTGAAGGCGTGCATTTCGCGGTTTTCGGCCTCGTGCGGGTCGTTCACGCCCACGGGCGCAGTCGGCGCTGCGCATCCGGCCAGCGTCACGGCGCAGGCAAGCCCGGCACAGCTGAACAATATTCTGAACTTGCGGCCAGAAAGTGATGGAATCGTAAGATTCATGCTTCTACATTCCTGCGAGAACCCAATGCCAAGCACATCCTTTGTCCGGGGAAGACAAGGGATAAGCCGCGCAAGGGTGCAACACAACGGCCAAGCGTGGCAGGACGGTGACGCCGGATATTTTCCGCCGATCCCGATGCGGCGGATAAGAGCAACCAAGGCAGGCATTACGGAGACCGGTGTATGGCCCAACAAGACAATCGCCGCGGCGAAGCCGAACTGCGTGCGGCAAGGTCTGATCAGCGCGGTCTGCTCTGGGCCGTCGGCCTGTTCTCGGTGTTCGTGAACCTGTTGTTGCTGACTGGCCCGCTTTACATGCTGCAGGTCTATGACCGCGTGCTTGGCAGCCGGTCAGAGGCGACTTTGGTGGCGTTGTCGGTCCTGGTCGCCGCGCTGTTTCTGGCCATGGGCATCCTCGATCACACCCGCGCCCGCATCATGGCCCGCATCGGTGCCAATATCCAGGATCGCCTTGACCGCCGTGTGTTCGCCGCCGCCCTGCGCCGTCTGACACTGCAACCCGGCGACCCCAGCGCCATCGCGGCCCAGCGCGATCTCGAATCGATCCAACGTCTCTGGGCCTCGCCGGTGCTGATCGCGGTGTTTGATATCCCATGGACTCCGTTCTTCGTCGCCGCCATTTTCGTCTTTCACCCGATGCTGGGCTGGCTGGCCGTGGCGGGCGGGCTGTTCCTTGTGCTGCTGACCTTGCTGAACCAGCGCCTCACCACCACACCGCTGAACCGGGCCAACAACCTGAACATGACGGCCGAACGTGTGTCCGACCTGATCAAGCTTGAGGCCGAGGCGGTGCAGGCGCTTGGCATGACCGGAGCCGCCTTTGACCGCTGGCAAAAGGCCCGCGCCACCGCTTTGGCTCAAAGCATTGCCGTGGGCGATCTGGGCGGCAGCTTTGGCGCGGTGTCCAAAACCTTCCGCATGTTCCTGCAATCGGCGATGCTGGGCCTTGGCGCATGGTTTGTGCTGAAAGGCGAACTCTCGGGCGGCGCGATGATTGCAGGCTCTATCCTGATGGGCCGTGCGTTGCAGCCGATCGAACAGGCGGTCGGCCAGTGGTCCGTCGTCACCCGCGCGCAAGAGGCCAACGCCCGCCTGTCCGAACTGCTGGCTCGCATGCCCGACGATCCGCCGCGGACCGCCCTGCCCCGCCCCAAAGCCGTGCTTGAGGCGCAGGGCCTGTCCGTCGTCCCCCCCGGCGAAACAGCGGCTGTCCTGCGCATGGTCAGCTTTCGTCTGGAACCGGGGCAAGCGATGGGTGTCATCGGCCCATCGGGTGCCGGCAAATCCACCCTCGCCCGCGCACTGATCGGGGTGTGGAAACCCGCTGGCGGCAAGGTTCGGCTGGATGGCGCCACTCTGGACCAGTACGATCCCGACATCTTGGGCAGCTACATCGGCTATCTGCCCCAGCGCGTCACCCTGTTCGAAGGCACAATTGCCGAGAATATTGCCCGCCTGCAACCGGGTGCCGACCCCGCGCTGATCGTGCAGGCCGCCCAACGCGCCGCCGCCCATGACATGATCGTCAAGCTGCCCGATGGCTATGACACCCGCGTCGCCTCGCTCGGCGGCCGCCTGTCCGGGGGGCAGATTCAGCGCGTCGGTCTGGCCCGCGCCCTGTTCGGCAACCCGGTTATTCTGGTGCTGGATGAGCCGAACTCTAACCTCGACAACGACGGCACTCTGGCCCTGAACACCGCCATCCGCACCACGAAAGAGGCGGGCGGCGCGGTGCTGATCATGGCCCACCGCCCCGCCGCCATTCAGGAATGCGACCTTTTGCTGGTGCTGGAAGACGGCATGCGCCGCGCTTTTGGCCCCCGCGATGCGGTCTTGCGCGAAATGGTCAAGAATCACGCCGAAATCAACAAACCCAATGTGGCCGGAGGCGTGCAATGACCCAAATGGCACCCAAATGGTCCGCCCGCCGCCCCGTCACTCTGGGGCTTGTCACCTTGGTCCTGTTGGTCGGCGGCTTTGGCGGCTGGTCGATGCTGACCGATATTTCCGGCGCCATCGTCGCCTCGGGTCAGCTTGAGGTAGAGCAAAATCGCCAGATCGTGCAGCATCCCGATGGCGGTGTGGTTGCCGAAATTGCCGTGATCGAAGGTCAGGCGGTGAAAACCGGTGATCTGCTGATCCGGCTGGACGGCAGCCTGCTGCAATCTGAACTGGCGATCGTGGAAGGTCAGTTGTTTGAAGTGTTGGCCCGTCGCGCCCGGCTGGAGGCAGAACGTGACGACAAGGATGCGCCCACCTTCACCGGCGAATTGGCCGAACTGGCCAGGACCCGTCCCGAAGTGGCCGAATTGGTCGCAGGTCAGCGCGGATTGTTCATTGCACGGCGCGAAAGCCTTGCCCGCCAAAGCGAGCAGCTTGAAAAGCGCGGCTCACAAATCACCTCGCAGATCGAAGGGGTTGTGGCACAGTCGCAAGCCTTGGCCATTCAACTTGAGCTGATCCGACAGGAATTGAAGGATCAGCAAAGCCTGCTGGACAAAGGCTTGGCTCAGGCCAGCCGGGTGTCGGCCTTGCAACGCGAAGAGGCGCAACTGTTGGGCGATGTCGGCGAACTCGCCTCGTCGCGCGCCCAGGCCGAAGGCCGCGCCACCGAGGTGGAACTGGAAATCCTGCGGCTTGCCGCTGTGCGCCGGGAAGAGGCCAACACCCAGTTGCGCGATGTCGGCCCCCAAGAGTTGGAACTGGCCGAACGCCGCCGCGCCCTGATCGAACGCATCACCCGGCTGGACATTCGCGCCCCGGTGTCGGGGCTGGTGCTGGGCCTGCAAGTCACCTCGCCCCGGTCCGTGCTGCGCCCGGCAGACCCGGTGCTGTACCTGATCCCGCAAGACCGCCCCTTGGTCATCTCGGCGCAAATCAGCCCGATCAACGTCGACGAGGTGCATATCGGCCAGACCGTGCGGCTGGTGTTTCCGACCTTTTCGGCCCGCACCACGCCGGAATTGCAGGGCCATGTCACCACAATCTCTGCGGACGCACTGACAGATCAGCGCACGCAAGCCCCGTATTACCGCGCCGAAATCGTGTTGGATGCGGGCGAAATTGCCAAGCTTTCGGGTCTGACCCTGTTGCCCGGCATGCCCGTCGACGCGTTCATCCAAACCGGGGCCCGCACACCGATGGCCTATCTGCTGAAGCCCTTCACCGACTATTTCAACCAGGCTTTCCGCGAAACCTGAAGAGGGTGCCGCAACTCTCCTTCGCCGCAATCGTTAACAATTCTTTGAAACGACTGTGTCAACCTATTGAAAAATATCGTGTAAATTTCGGCCCCAACTCGGGAACGCCACCACCCCTTGCCCAAGGCGGCCCCCACGGCTAGCCTGCAGCAACCCAAAACCCAGAGGCCCCCATGTCCACCATCGAATCCCGCCTTGCCGAACTGGGCGTCACCCTGCCCGACGCCCCAACCCCCGCCGCCAATTATGTGCCCTTCGTGCAGGTTGGAAATCTGGTCCATATCTCGGGTCAGATCAGCCAGAATGCGGGCGGGCTGATCAAGGGCAAGGTCGGGGTTGACCTGACGGTTGAGTCCGGGGCAGAGGCCGCGCAGTCCTGTGCGATTTCCCTGCTCGCCCAATTGAAGAAAGCCTGTGGCGGCGATCTCTCCCGCGTTGTCCGCGCCGTAAAACTGGTGGGTTTCGTCAACTCTGCCGCCGACTTCACCGACCAGCCGAAGGTGATAAACGGCGCATCTGATTTTCTCGTCGCAGTCCTTGGTGACGCTGGCCGCCACGCCCGCTCTGCCGTGTCTGCCGCCTCGCTGCCGCTGGGTGTGGCCGTCGAGATCGAAGCCATTTTCCAGATCAGCTGATGCGCGTTCCCTTGCCCGCCGCTTTTCTGCGCGCCCCCCTCGCCCATCGCGCCCTGCACAGCCGCGCCGAACGGCGCCCCGAGAATTCCTCCGGCGCGGTGCAGGCGGCGATTACGGCGGGCTACGGTATAGAGATTGATCTGCAACTGTCGCGCGACGGCGTAGCGATGGTCTTTCACGACGAACATCTGGACCGGCTGACCGACGCCACCGGTCTGGTCAAGGACCGCACCGCCGCCGATCTGTACGCCATCGCCCTGCGAGAGAGTGATGACACCATCCCGACCCTGACGGAAATCCTGTCCCTGATCGCAGGCCGCGTGCCCTTGCTCATTGAGATCAAGGACCAGACCGGCACCATGTCACAAACCGATGGCCGCCTCGAGTCCGCCACCGCTGCCGCCTTGGCCAGCTACAGCGGCCCGGTCGCGGTGATGTCCTTCAACCCGCATGCCATCGCCCACATGGCCCGGTTTGCCCCGGATATTCCGCGCGGCCTGACCACTGCGGCCTATGATCCTGCAGACTGGGCGCCGCTGGATGCGGAAACCTGCAACCATCTGCGACAGATCCCGGATTATGACCGCACTTTGTCCAGCTTCATCAGTCACGAAGCCGCCGATCTGCCCCGTCCGCGCGTGGCAGAGTTGAAATCCGCAGGTGCGGCCATTCTGTGCTGGACGATCCGCAACCCGTTGGCCGAGGCGAAGGCCCGTGCGATTGCCGATAACGTCACCTTTGAATCCTATCTGGCGCCGATCCCGGCTTGACCTTGGGCAGCCTCACCCCATCCTATGACAGGATTTCAGCATCGGGCCAAAAGGGCGTGCATCCCTGCAAGCTCAACCAGACAGGCGGAACATGCAAGCACAGCTGCTCAACGGCATGGCCGATATTTCTGCGCCAGATTGGGATGCACTGGCCTGCCCCGAACCCGGACGCCCGATTGATCCGTTCACCACGCACCGGTTCTTGTCGGCACTGGACCGGTCACGCTCGACCGGGCAGGGCAGCGGCTGGCAAACCCACCCTCTGATCCTGCGCGACAGCGCCGTCGTGGCCGCGCTGCCGCTTTATGTGAAGTCGCACAGCCAGGGCGAATACATCTTTGATCACGGCTGGGCGCAGGCGTTGGATCGCGCAGGCGGGCGATATTATCCCAAATTGCAGGCAGCGGTTCCGTTCACACCCGCGACTGGGCGGCGATTCCTGTGTGATCCGGCCTTGCGCGAACCGCTGCTGCAGGCCGCCATCGGATTGACCGATCAGAATCAACTCTCGTCCTTGCACATCACCTTTTGCACCGAGGATGAAGCCGAAGATTTGGCCGACAAACACGGATTGCTGCACCGTATCACCCAGCAATTCCATTGGGAAAATCGGGGCTACGGCGGGTTTGACGACTTTCTGGCCGATCTTTCCAGCCGCAAACGCAAGATGATCCGCAAGGAACGCGAGACGGCCCGCGCCTCTGGCCTGACCATCCGCGCCTTGACGGGCGATCAGATTGAAACCGCGCATTGGGACGCCTTTTGGAGCTTTTATCAGGATACCGGCAACCGGAAATGGGGCACGCCCTACCTGACGCGGGCTTTCTTCACTGAAATTCAGGCCACCATGCGCAATGATGCCCTGTTGGTGCTGGCCTTTGACGGCAACCGTCCGGTGGCTGGCGCGTTGAACTTCATCGGACGCGATACGCTTTTTGGCCGCTATTGGGGCTGCGTCGAAGATCATCCCTGCCTGCATTTCGAACTGTGCTACTATCAGGCCATAGATTGGGCCATTGCCCATGGGCTGGCGCGGGTGGAGGCCGGTGCGCAGGGCGAACACAAGCTGGCACGCGGTTATCTTCCAACCCCGGTCCACTCATTGCATTACATTGCTGACACCGGTTTCCGCGCGGCCGTGGCGCGGTATCTGGTGGAGGAACGCCGCGCGGTCGACGAAGAGATTGAGGTTCTGACAGCCTATGGTCCATTCCGCCGCGTAGCGTCAGAGGATTGAGCCAGATTTGCGCCGGGAGACTTGCCTATATGAACAACCGCTCAGAAATCCGCGCAAGACCGCAGGGCGGGGCCAGAAGTGCCACGCCTTTGCGCCCAGACACTGCCCCTGTTTCCCAATTCGAAAGAGAGAATCATGGCCGATTTGTTGAACCTTCAGGACCGCGCCGACCAGTTGCCAGACCTTGGTGACACCGGTTGGGGGGCCGTGCCGGATCGCGATGCCTTGCGCAAGATCTGGAAATTCAAAAACTTCTCCGAGGCCTGGGGCTTCATGAACCGCGCGGCTTTGGCGGCGGAAAAACTGAACCATCACCCGGAATGGTCGAACAAGTTCAACATCGTGGATGTGACCCTGATCACCCATGATTGCGATGGCCTGTCCGCCCTCGACGTCACCCTTGCCCGGCAAATGGACAAGATCGCGGGCGATACCGAAGTGCTGCGCAACCACTCGGAACCGGTAGCTTGCCTATGCCAAACACCGCGCAATACATGATAGATGAATATACGGTCATACAATAGTGAACGGGCGCTCACATTCTGTCAGCGCCCGGACAGAATCAGATCGCGGCCAACAGTGCCTCGCCGCCAGAAATTTCGCACTGGCCCGATTCTTCGCCGTGGTGCAAGACCTGAACCACCCCGTCCACCGCATACAGCGCATAGCGTTTGGACCGATCATGAAACCCAAGTGCTGGCACCGTAAAAGTCATGCCAATCGCCTTGCTATAGCTCGCATCGCCATCCCCCAGCATGGTGATATTGGCAGCGGACGCCCCGGTTGACGCGCCCCAGGCCCGCATCACGAAGGGATCGTTCACCGCGACGCAAATGACTTCGTCGACGCCTTTTTCCGCGAATTTCTCACGGGTGCGGATGAAACTTGGCACATGGGCCGTGGTGCAAGTGCCGGTGTAGGCGCCCGGCAAACCAAAGATCACCACTTTACGCCCCTTCAGCTTTTCCGCCAACGCCACGCTTTCCGGCCCGTTCGCGCCCATTTGCAGCAAGGTTGCCTCGGGCAGCACAGCCCCCACAGAAATCGTCATGATCCAAACCTCTCACGTTGCGTTTTACCGATGCTCAGATATAGGGTCGCGCCTGACAATCGACCAGTGGGGACGCACATGAAGCATGTTGTTGTAATCGGGGCCGGTCAGGCCGGAGCAGCACTTGTCGCCAAGTTGCGCGGATTGGGGCATCAGGGCGCCATCACGCTGATTGGTGAAGAGCCCAGCCCCCCCTACCAACGCCCGCCGCTTTCAAAGGCGTATCTGATGGGCGAGATGGATGAGGAACGGCTGTGGCTGCGCGGTTCCGAGTTCTACGAAGACAATTCTATCACATTGAAATTGGGGCAAAAGGTTTCGTCCATTGATGCGGCTGCCAAAACCATCACGCTGGGCGGCATGGTCATGTCCTATGACGCGCTGGCCCTGACCACCGGGTCCACCCCGCGCCGCTTGCCACCTGCTGTGGGGGGGGATCTTGGCGGTGTGTTCACGGTGCGCACATTGGCGGATGTAGATGCCATGAAGGCAGAGTTTGTTGCCGGTCGGCGTTTGGTCATCGTCGGTGGCGGTTACATCGGGCTCGAGGCGGCGGCTGTGGCGTCAAAACTGGGGCTGGATGTCACGGTTCTGGAAATGGCCCCGCGCATTTTGCAACGCGTGGCGGCCCCGGAAACCAGCGATTATTTCCGGGCGTTGCACAGCGCGCATGGCGTGAAAATCCTCGAGTCGACCGGGTTGGATCGGCTGCTGGGGACAGATCGTGTGACAGCTGTGCGTTTGGCAGATGGCACCGAACTGCCGGCTGATTTCGTCATCGCGGGCGTTGGCATTCTGCCGTCGACTGCCCTTGCCGAAGCGGCGGGACTGGCGATTGAAAACGGCATCAAAACCGATGCGCAGGGGCGCACGTCGGACCCGCATATCTGGTCGGCGGGCGACTGCGCCAGCTTTCCGCACAAGGACGGGCGGCTGCGGTTGGAGTCGGTTGGCAATGCCATTGATCAGGCAGAAACAGTTGCGGAAAACATCCTTGGGGCCGGGATCGCCTATCAGGCGAAGCCGTGGTTCTGGTCTGATCAGTATGACTGCAAACTGCAAATTGCCGGGCTGAACACCGGCTATGACAACATTGTGACGCGCGGCCCTGACGCAGGGTCGGTGTCGTTCTGGTATTTCATCGGCGACACGCTTCTGGCCGTTGATGCGATGAATGATCCGCGGGCCTACATGGTTGGCAAGAGATTGATTGAACAGGGGAAATCGCCTTCAAAGATGGCCCTGACCGATCCAGCCACCGAAATGAAATCCCTGCTGAAAGCATGAGGATTATCGGCGGTGCGTCGCGGGGATTGCATCTTTCCGAGGTTGGGGACGGCGATGCGAAGGCCCATCTGCGCCCCACCTCTGACCGGGTCCGCGAGTCGATTTTCAACCTGCTCATCAACGGCGGCTACGGCAATCCAGTGGCAGGGGCACGGGTTCTGGACGTGTTTGCGGGCACCGGGGCTTTGGGATTGGAAGCGCTTTCGCGGGGGGCGTTGCACACCACATTTCTGGAAAACGGGCTGACCGCGCTGACGATCCTGAAGCGCAACATCGCGTTGATGCGGGCCGAGACCAGCACCGAAATTCTGCTGCGGGATGCCTTGAAACCGGGCGCAAATCCGGGCGCTGGCTTTGATCTGGTGTTTCTGGATCCACCTTATGGCAAGCAGATGGGTGAGGTGGCGTTGACAGGGTTGATGGCCTGGATGGCGCCGCAAGCGCTTGTTATCTGGGAAGAAAACTTCGCGCCGATGCCCATGAAGGGCCTTGAACATCTGGATCAGCGCAAATACGGCGACACTCTTGTCACGATTTTGCAGGCGATGGCCTGACGTCCCAGGTCGGATGAAATTTTCCGGCTGGCGAAACCGTGAAAATTTCGCAGCCTGTGGCCGTGACGCCGACAGAATGCTCAAACTGCGCTGACAGCGATTTGTCGCGGGTCACAGCGGTCCAGTCATCGGCCAGAACCTTGGTTTCAGGTCGACCCAGATTGACCATGGGTTCGATGGTGAAAAACATCCCCTCTTCCAGCACCGCCCCCGCGTTTGGACGGCCATAGTGCAGTACATTCGGTGGCGCGTGAAACACCCGACCCAGACCGTGGCCGCAGAAATCACGCACAACCGACATGCGGTTGCTTTCCACAAAGGCCTGAATGGCATGGCCAATATCGCCAAAGGTGTTGCCCGGCTTGACCGCCGCGATGCCGCGCATCAGCGATTCATGCGTGACCTCGATCAGGCGTTCGGCTTTGCGGGCAACGGTTCCGGCAACATACATGCGTGAGGTGTCACCAAACCAGCCGTCGACGATCACCGTGACATCGACGTTCAAAATATCTTGGTCCATCAGCACCTTAGCGCCCGGAATGCCGTGGCACACGACGTGGTTCACCGAAATGCAAGACGCGTGTTTGTAGCCCTTGTAGCCGATCGTGGCCGAAACCACGCCACGGCGGGCGATTTCCCCGCGGATGAAGTCATCCACCTCGGCTGTGGTGGCCCCCGGCTTTACGATTTCACTCACCAAATCAAGGATTTCAGCGGCAACCCGGCCTGCGACCCGCATGCCCGCAAAATCCGCATCATCATAGATGCGGATGCCGTCCTTGGTCACGCGGCCTCTGATATCGTCCATGGGCAGTCCTCTTATTTCGCCCTGCATATGCGATCAGTAACGGATTTTCCAGAGCCTGCGCCACGACAGATTTACAAGAGGGCTGCGTCTGGCTTTGCGCCAGCCTTCTGCTTATATCCGGATCAACAGCCGAAGGAGACATGCGATGACCAATCCAACCGCCGCGATGCTGGTGATCGGCGATGAAATCCTGTCGGGGCGGACCCGGGACTCCAACCTGCATTATCTGGCGGGAGAACTGACACGGCACGGGATCAATCTGACCGAAGTGCGCATTGTGGCGGATGACCATACGGCGATTGGCACAGCGGTGAATGCGTTGCGCGGGCAATATGACCATGTGTTCACATCGGGCGGAATTGGTCCCACTCATGATGATATCACGGCGGATGCGATTGCTGCGGCGTTCGGAATTGCGATCAGTCACCGCGCCGATGCGATGGCCTTGCTGGGCGCGCATTATGAACGCCAGAACCTGCCGTTCAACGAGGCACGGATGCGGATGGCGCGGATCCCCGATGGCGCGGTGCTGATCGACAATCCGGTGTCGATTGCGCCGGGGTTTTCAGTGGGCAATGTGCATGTGATGGCCGGTGTACCCCGGATCTTTGAAGCCATGGTGGCGTCAGTGCTGCCAACCTTGACCGGAGGGGCGCCGCTTTTGTCGCAAACCCTGCGTCTGCTGCGCGGAGAAGGTGAAATTGCCGGGCCGTTTGGCGCGCTGGCGGCCGAATACCCCGATCTATCGATGGGGTCCTATCCCTTCACGCTGAGCGGGGCTTATGGCACCAATCTGGTGGTGCGCGGCACGGATGCGGCGCGGATTGATGCCGCAATGCAGCGGCTGTCGGCGCTGTTTGTGCCATGACACCTGAGGATCTGGCGCAAGTGATGGAGGCAACCTGGCCCGCCGCCGCAGTGGCGCGGCTGGGGCCTTGGGCCATTCGGGAAGGCAAAGCTGGCGGCAAACGGGTGTCGGCAGCCACCGCCGAGGCTGCATGGCAGGCTGATCAGATTGCCGGGGCCGAAGCTGCGATGATGGCACTGGGGCAAGTGCCGTTGTTTCTGATCCGCGATCAGGATGCGGCGTTGGACGCGGAGCTGGCCGCGCGCGGATACCGGATGGTAGACCCGGTCGTGGCCTATGCGATGCCGCTGACGGGCCTACAATCTGCTGATCCGATGACCACTCTTCCGCACTGGCCACCGATGGCGATTGCCGCCGATCTTTGGGCACAGGCCGGGATTGACGCGGCACGGTTGGCGGTGATGCAGCGCGCTTTGGGGCGCAAAGCCGTCATTCTGGGTCGCGCCAAAGACCGCGCGGCGGGGGTGGCGTTTGTGGCGCTGGCGGGCCAGATCGCGATGCTGCACGCGCTGGAGGTGGCCCCTGCCCTGCGTCGGCAAGGTTCCGCGCACAATATCTTGCGGGCAGCGGCGCAGTGGGCGCTGGATCAGGGCGCTGATAGCCTGTCGCTGGTGGTGACAGCGGCGAATGACCCGGCGCGCAGGCTCTATACTTCCTTTGGCATGTCGGTTGTGGGACACTATCATTATCGACAGAAATGAGCCCTTGAAGAGGCCAAATCAGGTGATCTTGACGCAGTTTCCCCGTTTGCAGTCGCGCAAAGGACTTGTCCTTGCTGCGCTGCTGTTTGGAATTGCGCAAGTTTCGGGTGCGGCGACACTTGATCTGGCCTTTCCGGCTGCGGCGCAAACCACTGCAACGCGCATCGAGCCATTGACGACCTTCCGCTTGCCGATTGGTCCCTATTCCGGCGGGGCGATGACCACGGCTGTGGCCGAGGGCCCACTGGAGCAAAGCGCCTATCGCATTGCGGCGCAGGATATGACCACTTTGGAACTGCTGCAGCCGTTGCGATTGCAGATCGCCAAGGCGGGGTTCACCCTGCTGTTCGAGTGCGAGACTCAGGCCTGCGGCGGCTTTGATTTCCGCTATGGCACCGATGTGCTGCCAGAGCCGGATATGCATGTTGATCTGGGCGATTTCAGGTATCTGGCGGCGGAACGCCTTGGCGCGCAGGGCAAGGAATACATCAGCCTTCTGGTCAGCCGGTCCCCGCATGATGGCTTTGTGCAACTGACCCGGGTTGGTCAGTTTGCGCTGCCTGCCCCGACATTGACCGCCTCCACCAAGTCGCAGCTGCAAGTGGCCGCGCAGCCGACGCCGACTTTGCCCATCAAAACCACGACAGATCCACTACCGCTGGAGCAAGGCGGCGCGGTGGTGATGGAGGATCTGGTGTTTGCGTCCGGGTCCGCGACTTTGGCCGAAGGCGAATACGCCTCATTGCGGGATCTGGCGGCGTGGTTGCGCGCAAATCCGGACAAGACCATCGCTCTGGTCGGACACACCGATGCCTCTGGCGGCTTGGCAAGCAATTTGGCGCTTTCGAAAAAGCGCGCGGAAAGCGTGCGGCAAACGCTGCTGACCGCCTATGACATCCCGGGCGGACAGGTGGTGGCGGATGGCGTCGGATTTCTGGCCCCGCGTGACAGCAACCAGACCGATGCCGGTCGACAGAAAAACAGACGGGTCGAAGCGATGATCACTTCGACCCCGTAAACCTGCACGCTCACTTGATCCCGACCTGTCGGCGTCACCAAATATCAGGGCCTTTGTCGATATAGCGACGTGCCAGAAAGTCGATGAAGGCACGCACCTTGGGCTGGGTAAACCGTCCCGGCGGATAGACCGCATAGATGCCCAGAGTTTCCACGGGCAGACCCGCAATCGCCTCTTCGACCTGACCGGTTTTCATCGCGTCGGCGTATAGAAACGATGGCAGATAGGCGATGCCAAGCCCCGACACCGCCGCGTTCAACAGCGATTGACCGTCGTTCACCGTCAGCCAACCTGCCGTGCGCACTTGCCGCTTTTCACCCGAAGGCGCGGTGACTTTCCAAACGTTGCCATTGGCCTGGTTGGAGTAATGCAGCAGTTTGTGGTCGTTGAGATCGTCGATTTTCATCGGACGGCCATATTTCTGGAAATACGACGGCGACCCGATCATGCGTTTGGTGGTTTCGGTCAGCTTGCGGGCGCGCAAACTGCTGTCCTCCAGATCGCCGACGCGAATGGCCATATCAAAGCCTTCGCTGATCAGTTCGACATAGCGGTTGTTCAGCACCATGTTGACGGTGATATCGGGGTATTCCAGCAGGAAATCGCCAAGGATGGGCGACAGCAGGTTGACCCCGAAATCGGTCGCGACCGAAATGCGCAACAGGCCCGAGGGGGCCGACTGCATGGATGTGACCAGTGCATCCGCTTCACCTGCATCATTCAACACACGCCTGGCGCGGTCGTAATAGGCGAGGCCAATCTCGGTGGGCGAGACGCGGCGGGTGGTTCGGTTCAAAAGCCGCGCGCCAAGGCGGGCCTCTAGGGCGGAGACGTGTTTCGAAACGGCAGATTTCGAAATCCCCATCTTTTTCGCAGCGTCGGTGAAGCCGCCCTGGTCTACGACCGTGGCAAAAGCTTCCATCTCTGTTAGTCGATCCATTGTTTTCCCCAAGCGAGCAGAGTGGGCAGATGTGACCTTATTGATGGCCAAATCAGGCAGGATCGGGGCGGCTATGCGTTCTATCCGGGGTATTTAGCGGGATCGTTCCGAGAGTGGAAACATCGGAACCAAAGGTGAAACCCTTAGAAATCAACGGCGAACCATTCTGGCCTTGCGGCGTATTACGCTAATATGTGAATTTTTCCGCCCCAATTCGCAGGATCAGATTGGGGTCGATGCAGATGCTGCTCCAGACATCCCACAGGCTGGCGTGGCCGACACCGTAGAAATTGCCGCCCGTTTGCTCCAGCATATCCGTCATGATCTGGAAATGGATATGCGCCGCCCAGCCACCGTTTTCGTGCCAGTCGCCAAGGTGGGCAATCAATTGGCCGGGTTCGACCCGGTCACCCACCCGCACCAATCCGGGCAAAGTGCCCGCCAGATGGCCATACAGCGTGTAGAAGGGCACCCCACCCGCGTCATGCTCAAGGATCAGGGTGTTGCCGTAATCCAAAGGATCGGCGTTGTAAGTGACGTGGCGCGCGATGCCGGACAGCGGCGCGTAAACCGGGGTCATCGCGGGCGCGAAAACATCAATTCCCAGATGCACGGTGCGGCGTTCCGGGCTGGCGGCGTCGGCGAATTGGTCGGTTTTGTAGGCGGTGCGGTGCTCGCCATACAGGCCCAGACCGTAAGGCACACCCTGCGCTGCAAACCACGCATCGAAGGCACGGTCGGAAGGGGAAGGCATGTCCGGGCGCTGGCCTTGGGTCAGCAGCGCCGTTGTCGGGCTCTGCGCCGGATCGGGACGGAACAGCGGCGCAGGAGTTGCGCGCGCCAGATGGCTGCGGATGGCTTGCACCGTTGCACTCTCACCCGCGCCATGCCGCAGCACGGCCCGCAACAGGCCCTGATCCACTGATCCCAGCCGCGCGGCGGTGGCCTGTGCTGTGGCATCCGCCGCGCGCAGGTCGGCCAGCACCTGATCCAGTGTCAAATCCGGATTGCTGTGCGCCAACGCACGCAAGGCGGTGTAAAGATCGGGCTGGCCCGAAAGGGCTTTCACAACGGTCATGGCGGTCCTTGCAGGCAGGGCGGTTTCACACCTCATGCTAGGTCCCCGCCCCTAATCCGGCAAGGGCCGCTGCAATCCGCCTTGCCCCTGCGCCGTCACGCCATTATCCCTTTGCGCAAAGCAATCCTTCAAAGGACCCGCCATGGCCACGAACACCCGTTTTGACAAATCCAAACTGCCCAGCCGCCATGTCACCGAAGGCCCGGCCCGCGCGCCCCATCGCAGCTATTTCTACGCCATGGGCATCACGGAGGAAGAGATCCACCAACCCTGGGTCGGCGTCGCCACCTGCTGGAACGAGGCGGCCCCCTGCAACATCTCGCTGAACCGTCAGGCGCAGATCGTGAAACATGGCGTCAAGAAAGGCGGCGGCACTCCGCGTGAGTTTACCACCATCACCGTGACCGATGGCATCGCGATGGGGCATGAGGGGATGCGGTCCTCGCTCGCGTCGCGCGATGCGATCACCGACACGGTGGAATTGACGATGCGCGGCCATTGCTATGACGCTTTGGTCGGTTTGGCCGGGTGCGACAAGTCGCTGCCGGGGATGATGATGGCGATGGTGCGGTTGAACGTCCCGTCGGTGTTCATTTATGGCGGCTCGATCCTGCCGGGCCGCTACAAGGGCCAGGACATCACGGTTCAGGACATGTTTGAGGCGGTGGGCAAGGTGCAGGCTGGCACGATGTCCGAGGCAGAGCTGGAAATCATGGAACGTGTCGCCTGCCCGTCTTCGGGCGCCTGCGGTGCGCAGTACACGGCCAACACCATGGCTTGCGTCTCCGAAGCCATCGGTCTGGCGCTGCTGAATTCGTCGGGTGCGCCTGCGCCATATGAAAGCCGCGATCAGTATGGCGAGGCGTCTGGCGTCGCCGTGATGAACCTGATCGAAAAGAACATCCGCGCGCGGGATATCGTGACGCTGAAATCCTTGCAAAACGCTGCCCGCGTTGTGGCCTGCACCGGTGGTTCGACCAACGGCGCGCTGCACTTGCCAGCGATTGCGCATGAGGCCGGGATTGATTTCGACCTGTTCGACGTGGCCGCAATCATGCGCGACACCCCCTATTTCGTCGATCTGCGTCCGGGCGGCAAATATGTGGCCAAGGATCTGTATGAAGTTGGCGGCGTGCCTGTTGTGATGAAAGAACTGGCCAAGGCCGGATTGTTGCATCTCGATTGCCTGACAGCATCGGGCAAAACCTTGGGCGAAAGCCTTGAGGAAATCACCGGCGAGGCCGATGGGCGCGTGATCTATTCCATTACCACCCCGATCACCAAAACCGGCGGTGTGGTTGGCTTGCGCGGCAACGTCTGTCCCGATGGCGCGATTGTCAAAGTGGCCGGCATGACCGAAGCCGAACAAGTGTTCACCGGCCCCGCGCGCGTGTTTGAATGTGAAGAAGACGCGTTCGAGGCGGTGAAGGCGCGGACCTACAAAGAGGGCGAAGTGCTGGTCATCCGCAACGAAGGCCCGGCAGGCGGGCCGGGCATGCGCGAGATGCTGTCCACCACGGCTGCGCTGTCGGGTCAGGGCATGGGCAAGAAGGTGGCGCTGATCACCGATGGCCGTTTCAGCGGTGCCACGCGCGGCTTCTGCGTGGGCCATGTTGGGCCAGAGGCGGCACATGGCGGGCCGATTGCCCTGCTGAAAGATGGCGATATCATCACCTTGAACGCACTGACCGGGGAATTGTCGGTGGCGGTTTCGGATGCAGAAATGGCCGCGCGTAAGGCGCTTTGGGCAGGCCCGCGCCCGAATCAATACGCGACAGGCGCCCTTTACAAATATGCCAAACTGGTCGGCAGCGCACGTTACGGGGCAGTGACCCATCCCGGAGCGAAAGCGGAGAAGCATGTCTACATGGATCAGTAAGGCCGCCCGTCTTACCGCACTGCTGGCCCTGACGGGCTGCCAGCTTGAACCTGGATTCGGCGGCGCACGATCGACCCCGGTGCTGGATGGGGCCATCGAAATCGGCGTGCCTGCAGGCTATTGCATTGATGGCGGGGCCAGCCGTGAGGCCCGCGATGGCGTCGTTATCCTGATGGGCCGCTGCACGGATGAAGTGCGCGCGATCCCGGCGCTGGTGTCGGTGTCCATCGGCCAAGGCGGGTCGGCGGGCGTAATGACAGCGGGCGGTGCGGCGCTGGCTGCGTTTTTTTCTTCGGCACAGGGGCGCGCCACGCTCAGCCGCGACGGCCGGGCCTCTGGCGTTCGGATGATCGAGGCGCTGAGCCTGGGCGATGCCTTCCTGATGCGCTTGCAAGACCGTAACTTGGGCGAATACTGGCGCGCGGTCGTCGGCATCAAGGGGCGGCTGGTGACCCTTTCGACCACTGGTACCCCCGATGTGCCACTGAACCCAAAAGACGGCCGCAAAGTGCTGGATGCGACGCTGAATGCCATGCGGCTGGCCAACCGTGACGGCGCATGACGCGGCGCACACGGCTGACCACTTTGAACGCACAGCCTGACCTTCGGGGTGGAGTCTTGATCAGTTTGCGGCAATAAAGGAATCGTTTCCATACGTTCAACAATCACGCTGTTGTATCGGGCAACGGCAAGGAAAAGGCTCATGGCAGGACTGATGTCCGGTTTGATCGACAGGTTGCTTTACAAGCGCGTTCTGCGGCGCTGGGGCATGGCCGGCGATCAGGCCGCAACCGGCGATCTGGACGGGCTGCGGTCTTTGCGCACCCGCGCCCGCGCGCTGCGGCGCAATCTGGACCGGGTGATCCATGAGGCCGAACACCGGCTGGCCTTGCCGATCATCGGGCCGAACGTCATTCGCAAACCGCTGGGCACCGATTGGGCTTGGCGGCCAAAGTTGTGGAAAGGCCCGATCCCGGTGCCGGGGTTTTCCAGTGTGCCCGGCAAGGCGCTGATCTACGATGGTGCCACGATTTTCCACGATTGCCGCCGTTCCGAGTTGACCGTCCGCCAGATCCGCAACACCCGCGAATCCGATATTGCGCCCTTCGGCTTTCGCATGGATGTGTTCCGCTTTGACGGCTCGTTCCTGTCGCTGGTTGTCGATATGCCGGAAGACGCCGCGCGCGGGTTAAAGCAAAAGCACGTCATCCGGCTGGACGTGATCGTCGAGATGGAAAAGCCGCTGGAAATCTTTGCCCGGCTGAACATCAAACACGGGCCGAATGTTGAACAGATCGTGCGCGAACTGCCGCTGAATGAGGAAGAGGTGATGGTGGAATTTGACCTCGCCTATTCCAAGATGAACGAAAAGCGGGTGGAAAAGCTGTGGGTGGACCTGATCTTTGAGGGCCCCGAGATGAACCAGATCATCCTGCGCGACGTCACCTTCAGCCGCCGCCCGCGCGCCGAGTTATGAGGCCGAAATGACCGACACCAAACTGACCAAAACCCGCATCCGCGCCGGCATATGGGAGGGCGTTCTGACCGGCCCCGCCGCCCCTGCGATCGAGGTGTTGCACCTTGAACATCCCGTGCCGGGCCACAGCCTCACGCCCATTGCTGACCGCCCCGGCGAATGGCTGGTGCGGGTGCCGATCCCGGCCGAGTTGCTGACAGAAGGCGTGCAGACCTTCCTCATTCGCAACAAAACCACCGGTGACAAGCTGGAGCATTTCACCATCATCACCGGTGTCGCCATGGAAGATGACATGCGCGCCGAGGTGGATTTGCTGCGCTCTGAACTGGACATGCTGAAACGCGCTTTCCGTCGCCATTGCATCGAGACAGTTGCATAGCAAGCCGTTGAATTAAAACAATTGCTGCGCAGCGAAGGGTGCAGCATATTTCCTCCTCGCTGCGCAGAAAATCAAACCGGCAACAGCGCCGCCTGCATGTCAAACGCCCCGGCTTGCACCAGATCGCCCGCCGATTGGCCCAGTAAGACGCCGTAGGTCCCGGCCTCTACCTGCCACGCCCGCGCTTCTACATTGAACCAGGCGCAATCGCGCGGGGTCAGAGTGAACAGCACCTGTACCGACTGACCTGCGTCCAGATGGTGCTTTGCAAAGGCCTTCAACTCTTTGGCCGGACGCGCCACCGGAGCCGCTGTCGGCGTCAGGTAAAGCTGCACCACGGTGCTGCCTGCGCGGGCCCCGACGTTGCGCAAAGTCGCCCGCACAGTCAGCCCTTCGACCGCGAAATCCGACAGTTCAAACCGGCTGTAAGACAGGCCAAATCCGAACGGAAACAGCGGCGGCGTTCCGGTCTTGTCGGCGTGGCGATAGCCGATGAACACGCCCTCTTCATAGCGCACACGGCCATTCAACCCCGGATAAATCTCAAGATCCTGCGTCTGTGCGGCCCCGTCTGCCCAACGCGCCGGGAAGGTCTGCGGCAGCCGCCCGCCCGGTTCGGTCCCGGTCAAAACATCGGCAATCGCGTTGCCCGCCTCTTGCCCCGGATACCACGCCTGCAGCACGGCGGCGACATCGTTCAGCCACGGCATCTCGACCGGACCGCCGGTTTGCAGCACGACAACCGTGTTCGGATTGACCGCCGCCACCGCCGAAATCAGCTCTGCCTGACGCCCCGGCAAATCTATGTCCGGCAAATCTGCGCCCTCAGTATCCCAGGATGCATCACGGCCCACGAACAAGATCGCGGTGTCGGCGGCTTTGGCTACGGCCACCGCTTCGGCGATTTCGGCATCGCCAGAGGGCAAACCCAGCCCAATCGCCAACGCCGAAAACGCCAGAACCTCGGAAGTTCCCGACGCAAAGTCGATCTCTATTGCGTAAGTTTGACCCGCAATCATCGGCACTTCGGCCAGCACTTCGTCGCAGCCTTCCTCAAAAAACGTCGTGCCACGGGTCCAGCTTTCCCAGGCTTCGGCCACTTGCACACCGTCCACCCGCACCCGCGCAAGACCCGCCGCACGGATGCCCAACTGCCAGTTGCCCGTGGCAGTTGCGGTAAACCGGGTCGAAATCCGGGCCGAGAAATGCGCGGCATCAACGTCGCCCTTCAGGCGGCCAAACCAGAAACCCATCGCCTCTGGCATTTCATCCACCGCCACCGGATCACCGGATAGGCCGCGATTTGGAAACAATTCCATCTTCAGCGGTCCCGGCATGGTCGGCTGAAACTTGGCGTTGTCGCAGCCATAGGCATAGGTTACCTCCCCCAACGCCGCCATCAGCCCGTCAAACGGCGACACCCGGTAATGTGCGTTCAACTGCGCCGAACCGCCGCCCATGATCTGCGCGGTTTTGGCATTCGGTCCGATCACCGCAACCTTGCCACCCGCCAGCGGCAATATGCCATTGTTGGTCAGCAAAACCGCCGCCTCTGCCCCCGCGCGCCGGATCAGGGCGCGGTGTTCAGGGCGGTCGTCGGCGCGTTCCTGCCAATGTGAATGATCGTTCAGCGCCCCTGTCCGCTCCATCAGACGCAGCACATTCAGAACCCGCTCGCGGACCGTTTCGCGCGCAACCGCACCCGCCTCCACCGCCGCAATCAGTTTGTCACCGCGATCGCGCGTTGGCCCCGGCATCTCCAGATCCAGCCCCGCGTTTACCGTGGCCGCCGTCGAATGACTGCCGAACCAATCCGACATCACCACCCCGTCAAAGCCCCAGTCGCCGCGCAGCACGGTATTCAAAAGCCAAGCATGTTCAGAGGTATAGGTGCCACCCAACCGATTGTAGCTGCTCATCACCGCCCAAGTGTTGGCGCGTTTCACGGCAGACTCAAAGGGTGGCAAATACACCTCACGCAGGGTGCGCTCGTCGATTTCAGAGGATATCGTGGTGCGCTGAATCTCGGATTCATTGCCCGCGAAATGCTTGATCGTCGCCCCGACGCCCTTGGCCTGCAAGCCGTTGATATAGCCCACTGCCAGATCGGCAGTCAGCACCGGGTCTTCGGAATAACACTCAAAATTGCGGCCATTGGTCTGGGTGCGGTGGATGTTGACGGTGGGGGCCAGCAACACATGCGCGCCCTTGGATTTCACCTCATCCGCCAAAGCGCCGCCGATTTCGACCAGCAAGTCAGGGTTCCACGTCGCCCCCAAAGCGATGCCCACCGGGAAGGCCGCCGACTTGACGCCGCCGATCAGACTGCCACCACCGCGCGCGCCGTTGGGGCCATCGGTGACGCGCAGTTTCGGCAAATTGAGGCGCGGAATGGCGGGAAGTGACCAAAAATCTTCACCCGACAGCAGGCTGATTTGCTCGGCAAGCGTCATCGCATCGGCCAGTTCGGCGATGCGGTTGGATTGATCGGTCATGGCGGCCCCCTTTGTTTGCGCTAACAAGAATGCCTGCCAAGAGGTTTCGGCGCAATGCGGTATTCGTCTACGGGGACCAAATGTTGACGCCGCGTTTGGGGTGACAGGCGGCCGTCGCCGGGGCATCTTTGTGCCAACCGGAGGACCGCCATGACCCACTATCCCCACCTGCTCGCCCCGCTTGATCTGGGCCATATCACCTTGAAAAATCGGGTGCTGATGGGGTCGATGCACACCGGCCTGGAGGAAACGGGCGACTGGAACCGCGTGGCGGAGTTTTATGCCACAAGGGCGCGCGGCGGGGTGGCGTTGATGGTGACGGGGGGAATGGCGCCCAACCGTGAAGGCGGGGTGTTTCCAGGCGCTGCAGGGCTTTTCACGGCTGCGGACATCGCAAATCATCGCGTGGTGACCGACCGGGTTCATGCCGCAGGCGGCTTGATTGCCATGCAGATTCTGCACGCCGGGCGCTATGCCTATTCCCGGGACTGCGTGTCGGCCTCGGCGGTGAAGTCGCCGATTTCACCGTTTCCGCCGCGGGAGTTGGACGAGGACGGGATCGAAAAGCAAATCGCCGACATCGTGACCGCAGCGCAGCGGGCGCAGGAGGCGGGCTATGATGGGGTCGAGGTTATGGGGTCGGAGGGGTATTTTCTGAACCAGTTTCTGGTGTCCCACGTCAACCACCGCGCGGATCGTTGGGGCGGCAGCTATGAGAATCGCATGCGTCTGCCAGTTGAAGTGGTGCGGCGGGTGCGGGCGGCAGTGGGGCCGGATTTCATCCTGATCTATCGGATTTCCTTGATTGATCTGGTGCCGGATGGGTCCACCTGGGACGAGGTCGTCCTGCTGGCCCGCGCGATTGAAGCGGCGGGGGCGAGCCTGTTGAACACCGGGATCGGCTGGCATGAGGCGCGGGTGCCGACGATTGCCACCTCGGTGCCGCGGGCGGCTTTTGCGCATCTGACGGCGCGGCTGCGGCCTTTGGTCAGCATCCCGGTGATCGCGTCGAACCGGATCAACGCACCGGAAGTGGCCGAGGGGCTGCTGGCGAATGGGGCGGCTGACATGGTGTCGATGGCACGGCCCTTTCTGGCCGATCCCGATTTCGTGGCCAAGGCTGCGGCTGGGCGGGCGGACGAAATCGCGCCCTGCATCGCCTGCAATCAGGCCTGCCTGGACCACACGTTCTCGGGCAAGCTGACCTCCTGTCTGGTCAATCCCCGCGCCTGTCATGAGACGGTTTTGTCCTACGACCCGGCAGCCGTTGTGAAATCAGTGGCGGTTGTGGGGGCCGGGCCTGCGGGGATGATGGCGGCGCTGGTGGCGGCGCAGCGCGGACATCATGTGACGCTGTTTGATCGTGCCGCCGTGCTGGGCGGGCAACTCAATCTGGCGCGGATGGTGCCGGGGAAAGAAGAGTTTCACGGATTGGTGGACTGGTTTGCAACCTCGGTTGCACGGTCGATGATCATGTTGCGACTGGGCGTGCAGGCAGACGTCGATGGCTTGCGTGGCTTTGATGAGGTGGTGGTGGCCACCGGCGTGGCCCCGCGTGATCCGGGAATTGCGGGTCAGGAACGGGCGCTGAGCTATATCGAGGTGCTGCGCGGTGCGCCGGTGGGTCCCCGGGTTGCGGTCATCGGCGCCGGCGGCATTGGCTTTGATGTGGCCGAGTTTCTGGTGCAGGGCGGCCATTCGCCAACCAATGATCCGGCGCTTTGGCGGCGCGAATGGGGCGTTGGCGATCCAGACCAAACGCGCGGCGGTCTGGCCGAAGCTGTTCCGGATGCCCCGGCGCGGCAGGTTCATCTTTTGCAGCGCAGGCCGGAAAAGCCGGGGCGTGGTTTGGGCAAAACCACTGGCTGGATTCACCGCGCGGCCCTGCAGATGAAGGGTGTGAAGATGCTGGGCGGGGTGACCTATCAGGCGATCACACCCGACGGGCTGTTGATGGCACGCGACGGCGTTCAGGAATTGCTGGCGGTGGATACGGTGGTTTTGTGTGCCGGGCAGGTGCCGGAACGTGGTTTGGTCGCTGCTTTGACCGCAGCCGGGATCAGGCATCAGGTCATTGGTGGCGCGGATGTGGCGGCTGAACTGGATGCCAAGCGGGCGATTGATCAGGGCGCGCGACTGGCGGCCGAGATTTAGTTTGGCACTGAACCCGACCGGCATCGCTTGATTGATGCGATGGTGGGGTTGATATCCCGCTGCCTGCGGCGCGGACACTTGGAACAATGTGAATGAACGATCACATTGATTTGCGGATGGTGTCGCCGGGTTGCAATGTCGGGAACAGTTCGATCACCTCGCCGCCGACGATGCCGTTGGGGCGCTTTCCGGCAATGATTTCTGCGGCCCGTCGCCCGATTTCCAGGCGACACGCGTCCATGGTGGCCAGTTTGCGCGGCAAACCGTCCAGCAGTTCGACGCCGTTAAACCCAGCCAGACCAATGCGGCCCGGCACGTCGATGCCCTTGTGCAGACAGTACAAAAGCCCGCCTGCGCCGATCATGTCATTGGAATAATACAGAAAATCGACCTGCGGAGTGCGAGTCAACACGGCTTCGGTCATCTCGCGGCCCTTGAGCAAGGCAGAGCCACCCGAATAGAATTCGCGGTCCACCAAGGCGAGACCGGCCCTGGCCAAGGCTTCTTCAAAACCCTCCAGACGTTTGCGGGCCCGGTGATCATAGGGCATCATCGTGCCAAGGAAGGCGATGCTGCGATAGCCCGCCGCAATGATTGCCTCGGCCATCTGCCGGCCGGCGCGGCGGTGCGAGATGCCGACGGCGCTGTCCACCGGTTCGCCGTCGATGTCCATGATCTCCACAATCGGAATCCCGGCCTGCGCCAGCATCGCCCGGGCGGCATCAGTATGTTCCAGACCGGCGAGTATCACCCCAGAAGGCCGCCACGACAGCATTTCATACAGCACCGATTCCTCGCGGTCGGGCGAATAGTTCGTAACGCCAACAACGGGTTGCAGGCCGGTGTCGTCCAGCACCTCGGAAATCCCGGTCAAAACCTCGGGGAACACCATGTTCGACAGCGATGGGATGATCACGCCGACCAGATTGACGCGCTGACTGGCCAGCGCCCCTGCGATCTTGTTCGGCACATAGCCCAGCCTGCGCGCGGCTTCGAGCACCCGTTCGCGCGTGGCAACTGACACATCGCCACGATTGCGCAACACGCGGCTGACCGTCATTTCACTGACGCCAGAGGCCTCGGAGACATCGCGCAAGGTCAGGGTGCGGCGGGGATCGGGAGTTGGCGGTTTGTTCACGGGATGTCCTGTGTGTGGCCTTCCCCCTTGTTAGCGCCAAAACACCCCTTGTCCAAGCCCGCAAAATCGGCTATGTTACCGCTAACAGCCTACGGGTTGGCGATATCCTGCGCGTCCTGCAAGCTCTCAACCCAGACGCAACGGACCCAAGGGGGAGTGGTGGGCCAAAAATTCACTCCCCCTTAATTTCCCTATATTTCGCATCGCCAAGCCTGTTGCATCTGCGCGGGATTTTTCGCATGTAGGATCGCGTGACTCCGTAGCTCAGCCGGATAGAGCGACGGTTTCCTAAACCGTAGGCCGCGTGTTCGAATCACGCCGGGGTCACCAGTTTTCCAGATTTCGGACAGAAAACCGCCCCCGGCCATGCGCGCGGGGGCGGTTGTTCAGGCGTCCAGATGTTCGACGTTCAGCGCGTTCTGCTGGATGAACTCGCGGCGCGGTTCGACGACATCGCCCATCAGTTTGGTGAAGATATCGTCGGCCTCGGCCAGATCTTCAATCTTGACCTGCAACAAGGTGCGGGCTTGCGGGTCAAGCGTGGTTTCCCAAAGTTGTTCCGGGTTCATTTCGCCCAGGCCCTTATAGCGTTGCAAAGACAGGCCTTTTTCACCTTCGGCCAACACGGATTTCAGCAGATCAATCGGGCCATGCACCAATTGCTCACGGTCTTTGCGGGTCAGTCGGGCCGGATCGCGGTAAACGTCGCGGGTTTCGCGCGAAATGGCTGCCAGACGGCGGGCCTCGCCCGAACGCAGAACGGCACCGTCCAAAGTGCGCAGCTCTTCAACCCCGCGCAACACGCGCGACAGGCGGATGCCATGGTCTTGGGTGATACGGCTGGTCCAGCCTTTTTCATACTCGGGCGCGATCAGATTGAGCCGCTGCGCCACGGTGTTGGCCACAGCCTGCAGATCGGCGTCCGCCTGACCTTGATCGAAAGCGCCTGCGATGGCGGCCTGCTCCAGAATGCCGCGCGGATAGTTTGTGGGGAACGAGTCCAGCACGCGGCGGAATTGACGGGCCCCGTCAATGACCCGGCGCAGGTCCGCCCCGGCAAGTTCCTCTCCGTTCGGCAGCGCAAGAACGGCCCCCTCGACCCCCATGTCGATCAGGTAATCTTCCAGGGCAACCTGATCCTTGATGTAGACCTCGGACTTGCCGCGCGCGACTTTGTACAGCGGCGGCTGGGCGATATAAAGGAAACCGCCTTCAATCAGCTGCGGCATTTGCCGGAAGAAAAACGTCAGGATCAGGGTGCGGATATGGGCGCCATCGACGTCGGCATCAGTCATGATGACGACCTTGTGGTAGCGCAACTTCTTGATATCAAACTCATCCCGGCCAATGCCCGTGCCAAGCGCCGTGATCAGGGTGCCGATTTCCTGACTGGCCAGCATCCGGTCAAACCGCGCGCGTTCGACATTGAGGATTTTGCCTTTCAACGGCAACACGGCTTGATTGGCGCGCGAACGGCCCTGCTTGGCAGACCCACCTGCCGAATCACCCTCGACCAGAAAGATCTCGGCTTTGGCGGCGTCTTTTTCCTGACAATCGGCCAGTTTGCCCGGCAGGTTCGACACATCGAGCGCTGATTTGCGGCGGGTCAATTCGCGGGCCTTGCGGGCGGCTTCGCGGGCCATCGCCGCCTCGATGATCTTGCCAACGATGATTTTGGCATTGGCCGGATTTTCTTCGAACCATTCCGACAGCTTTTCGTTCACCATGTTTTCAACAGCGGGCCGCACTTCGGACGACACCAGTTTGTCCTTGGTCTGGCTGGAGAATTTCGGATCCGGCACCTTGACCGACAACACGCAGGTCAGGCCTTCGCGGGCGTCATCGCCTGTGAAATCAATCTTCTCCCGCTTGGCGATGCCCGATGTCTGCGCATAAGTGTTGATGGTGCGAGTCAGTGCGCCACGAAACCCGGCCAAATGAGTGCCACCATCACGCTGCGGGATGTTGTTGGTGAAGGGCAGCACCATTTCGTTGTAGCTGTCATTCCACCACATCGCCACTTCGACGATGATGCCGTTGCGTTCACCGATCATGTAGATCGGCTCTGACATGATAGAAGTCTTTGATCTATCTATATATTTGACAAACTCTTTGACGCCGCCTTCGTAGAAAAGCTCTGTGTGCACGGGTTCGGCAGGGCGTTCATCTTCGATGATGATACGCACGCCGGAATTCAGGAACGCCAGTTCGCGCAGGCGGTGCTCCAGCGTTTTGAAGCTGTACTCAAGGTTGGAAAAGGTGCCTTCCGGGATGTTGGTTTTGGCCGCGGCCAGAAACCGTACTTCGGTGCCGCGCATGCCGGGGGCCGGGCCCACCTCGTACACATGCGTCACGCATTCACCATGTTCAAAGCGGGCACGGTATTCGGTCTCATTGCGCCAGACCGTCAGTTCCAGCCATTCCGACAGCGCATTGACCACCGAAACGCCGACGCCATGCAGGCCGCCAGAAACCTTGTAGGCATTGCCGGAATCGTCGGTGTTGTTGAATTTACCGCCTGCGTGCAGCTGGGTCATGATGACCTCGGCCGCCGAAACGCCCTCTTCCTTGTGGATGTCGACCGGGATGCCACGGCCATTGTCGCGCACGGAAACCGAGCTGTCGGCGTGGATTTTCACATTCACGGCGGTGGCATGACCGGCCAGCGCCTCGTCGATGCCGTTGTCGACCACTTCGTAGACCATATGGTGCAGGCCAGAGCCATCATCGGTGTCGCCGATATACATGCCCGGACGCTTGCGAACAGCCTCTAAACCTTTGAGAACTTTGATAGAATCGGCACCGTATGATTCCGGTTTTTTCGGCTCTTCGGCCATATGGTCTGCACCCCTTGATAGACCCGCGATTTATAGCGGTTCAGGGGGGGAATGTCACGCCTTGGACACAAGATTTAGTGGTTATAGAAAGGGGATAACCGCCCCAACCAACACCAACAAGCAACCGGAAATCACGTTCATCCGGTGCATGCGTTCGGGGCTGGCCAACAGGGCACGGGCGCGGTCCAGAAACAGCGCAAGGCCAAGATTTCCCAGCATCGGCACCAGCGCCGAGATGCAGATGATCAGGCCGATATCGATCACGGTCAGGTCGCCCAGCGCGAAAAACCCGGGCAGCGCCCCCATGTAAAACAGGATCACCTTGGGATTGCCGATCGCCGCCGCCACGCCCACTGTAAACCCCGCCCAGCGTCCAGGGCGAGTGAGGCGGCTGTCGGCGTCCATCGTGACGCCGGGCTTCAGGATGAGCATGATCCCCATTGCCACAAACACCACCGCGGCGACCCAGCGCAGGATCGACAAAAGGTCGCCATAGCTGCTGCTGATCCAACTGAGACCCAAAATAGCCGCCAGCGGCCAGATCAGATCGCCCAGTGCCACACCCACCGCCAAGGGCCAGGCCGCCGCGAAGCCGCCCGACAGCGCACGCGCGGTCAGCGCCAGCCAGACAGGGCCGGGAACAGCCCAAAGGCCAGCCATGCCAAGGGTATAGAGAAAGAGTTGATATGCGGTGACTGACATTTGACCCTCAGAACAAGCCGCCAAGTGCATCCAGTTCGGCGTCGTTGTCCCACGCCGCGCCATCAAGGGAAAGCACCCTCAGCTCTTCCGCAGGTTCTGCGCGCAAGCCGCCACTGTGCGCCCCGTCCAGATCGAGATAGCGCAGCGGGTTCTGGGCCGCCTCAAAGCCCGCAGCGGCATAGAGCGGCGCGGTTCCGAACAGCAGGAAGTGGCTGGCACGGGACTGGTGCGCCTCGGTTATGGCCGCCTGCAGCAACTTGCTGGCAAACCCCTTGCCACGATGGCCGGGATCGGTGGCCACATCACCCAGGGTCGCGACATGGATCAACCGCCCACCGAGGCGCATCGCGCGAAATTGCAGCGCCACATGGGCCACGACCGCGCCACCGTCGCGCATCACCAGACGCAAATGGTGACGGGTGCGGAAATAACTGCGCCCGCCGAAATCCGTGTCAAAGCAACGATGCAGCAGGCTGGCGATTTGCGCCTCGTCGCCCGCGGATAAATCGTTCTCGAATATCCGTTCACATTCATTCGGCAACCTCAAACTGCCGTCTGCGCAAAGCGGCCAAAACGGATTCATCGCCACTTCCCAGACATGGCCATCTGGATCGGACCAATAGCCGGAGTAGCCGCCCCAGAATACCTTTTCTGGCGTTTTCAGGGCAATGGCCCCGGCAGCCAGGGCCAATGAAAAGGCAGCATCGACTTCGGCTTCGGTGGTGAAATTCTGCGCCAATGTCATGGCGCCTGTGCCCAAGGCAGCGCCGGGCCGACCCTGATCGGCGGCCAGTTCCGCACGGCCAAACAGTGCCAAAACAGCGCCATGCATCTGGTAGAACGCGACGCCTTCGGTGCCGGACTGCGGCTGCCACCCCAGATGGGCATAAAAGGCGCTGGCGGCGGCAAGATCTGCAACGCCAAGCGTGATCAGGGTGACGCGCTGTGGAGTCATGCGATGATCCTTGAGGTGCCGCCATCATCGGCGATGGTGAAGGTTTGGGCACGGGCAGCAAGGCTGTCAAACAACCCAGCCTCGGTGCCGGTCATCAGCGCCTGCGCGCCCAAAGCGCAGAGTTCGTCATACAAAGCCGCCCGGCGTGAGGCGTCCAGATGCGCGGCAACTTCATCCAGCAACAAGATGGGCGCGCGGCCCAGATCGGCGGCCAAAGCGCGGGCGTTGGCAAGGATCAGACTGATCAGCAGAGCCTTCTGCTCGCCGGTCGAACACTGTTCGGCAGGCACAGCCTTGGCGGTATAAATCGCTGACATATCAGCACGATGCGGCCCGATCAGCGTGCGCCCGGCGGCCATGTCGCGACGCCGGTTTTCCGACAGGATCGGGCCAAGGTCTGCCAGATTACCCTCAGCTTCGGGGCCGATCAAAGTCAGGTCAGCGCGAGGGAAAGCGGTGTCCACGCCCCGTTGCGCCGCGTCCAGACGGGCCAGCGCGGCGTGGCGATTGGCGGTGATCTGCGCGCCGGTGCTGGCCATTTTGGTCTCAAGCACTGCGTACCAATGGGCATCGGTGACGCCATCCTTCAGCAGACGGTTGCGGTCGCGCATTGCCTTGTCATAGGTCAGAACCGCCTCGGCATGGTCGGGGACAAAGGACAGGGTGATGCGGTCCAGAAACCGACGGCGGCCCTCGGCGGCTTCGATCCACAACCGGTCCATTGCGGGCACCAGCCACAACACCCGAAGAATCCGGCCCAGACTGGCCTGCGTCGCGGCTTTGCCATCGACGCGCACAAGGCGGCTTTCGCCCGCCTCAGCCCAGGTTTCCACCTGATGATCCGCGCCCAATCCCCGCACTTCGGCGCTGATCTTCCAGCCAAGGCATTCGGGTTTGCGCGCAATCTCATCCGCCCCGGCCCGCCGCAACCCGCGGCCAGGAGACAGCAGCGACACCGCCTCCAGCACATTGGTTTTGCCCGCACCATTGGCCCCAACAATCGCCACAGGCCGCCCGTCAAACGCCAACCGCGCCGCCTTGTGACTGCGGAAATGCGACAAGGTCAGCGCGGTAATAGCCAACCCACTCACGCCCGGCTCATCCTCTCTGTTCAAATATCCTGGGGGTCTGGGGGTAAAACCCCCAGCGCCTGCTACACACGCATCGGCATGACGACGTAGACCGCCGACATATCATTGCCTTCGCGCATCAGGGTCGGATCGCCCGAAGAGTTGAACAGGAACACCGCGTTTTCACGGTCCACCTGGCTGGCGATTTCCAGCAAGTACTTGGCATTGAAGCCGATTTCCAGCCGCTCATCCGAATAAGCGACGGCCAGTTCTTCTTCGGCTGCACCTGAATCGGGGGCGTTCACCGACAGGATCAGGCGGTCTTCGTCCAGCGAGAGCTTCACCGCGCGCGAGCGTTCCGAAGACACGGTTGCCACACGGTCCACAGCCTTGGCGAATTCACTGGCGTCCACTTCCAACCGACGGGTGTTGCCGGTGGGGATGACGCGGGTGTAATCGGGGAAGGTGCCGTCGATGACTTTCGAGGTCAGCGTGATCAGCGGCGTGGCAAAGCGAACCTTCGTTTCGGAAACCGAAACCGCAATCGTTGCGTCATCGTCGTCCAGCAATTTCTTCAATTCATTCACCGTCTTGCGCGGCACGATCACGCCGGGCATGCCCTGCGCGCCTTCGGGCAGCGGTGCGTCAATCCGGGCCAGGCGGTGACCATCCGTCGCCACGCAGCGCAGAACCGCCCCCACATCTCCGGTCGAGACATGCATATAGACGCCGTTCAGATAATAGCGGGTTTCCTCGGTGGAAATCGCGAACTTGGCCTTGTCGAACAGGCGGCGCAGCACCGGGGCGGGGGCTGCGAAGTTGGACGAATATTCGCTGGTCGCCATCACCGGAAAATCTTCTTTCGGCAAGGTGGCGAGGCTGAAGGTCGAGCGCCCGGCGGCGATGGTCAACCGGCCAGTCGCCGCATCTTCGGTCAAGGCCACCAGCGACCCATCGGGCAGTTTGCGAATGATTTCATGCAGCATAACCGCCGAAACCGTGGTGGCACCGGGGCGTTCCACCAAGGCGGGGGCGCGATCGACCACTTCGATGTCCAGATCGGTGGCGCGGAAGGACACGGTGTTGCCCTCAGCCTCAATCAGCACGTTGGCCAGAATCGGGATGGTGTTGCGCCGTTCCACAACCGATTGGGCCTGAGCCAGCGCCTTCAAAAGCGAGCCGCGTTCGATACTGATCTTCATGGTCCATTCCCCTTGCCGACACCCCCTGCGGGGAGGTCGAAACTACCCGGTTTTGCCCGGTTCACAAGCATTTTCGGGACTTTGAAAGCGTTTCGGGGGCAGGTCAACCCCGGCTGGCCCTGATTAAGCCTGCAGCAAGCGCCGCAGCAGTTGCAGATCGTCCGAAAGCTGCGAATCGGTCGACATCAACTCTTCGATTTTCCGCACCCCATGCATGATCGTGGTGTGATCTCGGCCCCCGAACCTGCGCCCGATTTCCGGCAGGCTGCGCGAGGTCAACTGCTTGGCAAAATACATGGCCACCTGACGCGGGCGGGCAATGTTGCGCAGCCGTTTCGGGCCGATCATGTCCGACAGGCGGATGTTGTAATGCTCAGCCACCTTGCGCTTAATTTCCTCAATCGTCAGCTTGCGATCCGAGGCGCGCAGGATATCGGCGAGACAATCTTGCGCCAGTTCCAGCGTGATTTCGCGACCCACAAGCGAGGCAAAGGCGAAAAGACGGGTCAAAGCGCCTTCCAGCACACGCACATTGGTGGTGATGCGATGTGCCAGGAATTCCAGGACGCCGTTGGAGATCACCAAGCCCTTGTATTGCTGGCGATAATACTCGGCCTTTTGCTGCAAAATCCCCAAGCGCAATTCGTAATCGGTGGGGTGAAGATCGACAACCAAACCGCATTGCAAACGGGATTTGATGCGGTCTTCCAGATCCTTGATCTCACCCGGCGCACGATCGGCGGAAATGATGATCTGTTTGTTCTGGTCCACCAAGGCATTGAAGGTGTGGAAGAATTCTTCCTGCGTCGAATCCTTGCCCGCGATGAATTGCACATCATCAACCATCAGCACGTCAACAGACCGGAAGATTTCCTTGAAATCCATGATCTGACGTTCGCGCAGCGCCTGCACAAAGCGGTACATGAACTGTTCCGCCGACAGATACAGCACGCGCAGTTGCGGCTGGCGCGCCTGAAGTTCATGCGCGATGGCATGCATGAGGTGGGTCTTGCCCAAACCGACACCGCCATAGAGAAACAGCGGGTTGAAGGTGACCGGGCCACCTTCGGCGACTCGACGGGCGGCCGCATGGGCCAATTCATTGGGCTTGCCGACGACAAAGCTGTCAAAGGTGAAACGCGCATCCAGCGACGCGCCGGGCATATCGTCATCATTCATCATGCGCGCACGACCGGCGGTCTTGGCCGTGACGCGGGGGGCTGGCGCCGATTCGGTGGCCAGACGGGCGGCGGCCACACGCGCTGGCACAAAGAATTCGATGCGGCCCACGGGTTGGCCTTCGGCATTCAGATGCGCCAAAATATGATCGCCGAAATTGCGCAGCACCCAGTCGCCAAAAAACGTCGTCGGCACTTCAAAGCGCACAACGCCTTCGGCCAATTCCGACAGGCGCAGCGGCTCGATCCAGCTGACGTAGTTGTTCTTGCCGATCCGCTTTACCAGCGATTCCCGCACCCTGCCCCAGGCTTCATTCGTCATTCTTCGTTCCGTCCCCAGGCGTCTGTTGCTCCGGGATGCCCCGGTTGCGCCTTCATTGTCGCACTGCACCGTTGCGACCCCCGACGCCTTGGCCAACCCCTACGCAAGCCGAATTACAGTTGCGCGTGACGCAACGGAACACGGCCCGAATATGGGCTAACATAGAACATACAATCGGCCACCCATATCGGAGATGCCGATACGAGTGCCCAAATAACTGTTCGCCAAATTCTGGCGCAGACAGCCCAAAACGTTGATCTCAAACACTTATCCCGCAGTATTGTGCAGCAAGGCTTGGCAGCGCCGCCCACAGGATCAGGTTTTCGACCGCGTCATGTCCCCCAAGACGAAGTGAATCGCCTGTCCAAGCTACCAAGTCGGCAGAGGCCACCGCAACTGATCTTGTTGCTTGACAGACCTTTGTTTTAGCGAATCCCCCGGCCTGTGCAAATTGGCAACGCAGGGACCAAAAAGGTTGAAAAATGAATTGCCCAAATGGATAAGACGCGGCTGTTTCCAGCCGCGCCTTACCGATTCCGTTTTTGCCGATCAGACTGCGGCTTGGCCCAGTGCCTTCACGCGCGACGCAAGACGCGACATTTTGCGTGCAACAGTGTTCTTGTGCATCACGCCTTTGGTGACGCCGCGTGCCAGCTCGGGCTGGACGTTCTTCAACGCAACTGCAGCCGCGTCCTGGTTGCCAGAGGCCAAGGCCTCTTCAACCTTGCGCAGGAAGGTGCGGATACGCGAGCGGCGGGCCTTGTTGATGTCTTGACGGGTTTCCGCCTGACGCGCGCGCTTTTTGGACTGGGCAGTGTTTGCCATTGGTATGGGATCCTTGGGGTCGGTTCAATTTGGTCGCGCAAAAACCCCAAGGCCCCTTCAACCATGAAGGGATGATTCTGCCAAAGCGGGCTCGCACGCATGTAATAAAGGCTTTTAGAGGAATTGCTGTGGAAAGGAAACAGCAAATTCCCCGCTACTTGTCGCGGAATTGCGGCTGACGCTTTTCAAGGAAAGCGGCCATGCCTTCCTTCTGATCGGCGGTGGCAAACAGCGCGTGGAACAGGCGGCGTTCAAACAGCAGCCCTTCCCGCAGTGTGGTTTCCTGCGCGCGGTTGACCGCCTCTTTCACCGCCAACACCGTGATTGCAGATTTCTCGGCGATCTTGCCCGCAGCCTTCATCGCCTCTTCCATCAGGGTTTTGGCAGGCACCACACGCGACACCAGGCCACACCGTTCGGCCTCGGCCGCATCCATGAAACGTCCGGTCAGATGCATGTCCATCGACTTCGATTTGCCAACAAAGCGGGTCAGGCGCTGGGTGCCACCCATGCCCGCAACGATGCCCAGGTTGATTTCGGGCTGGCCAAACTTGGCGGTGTCCGACGCCAGTATGAAGTCGCACATCATCGCCAATTCACAACCGCCGCCCAGGCAATAGCCGGACACCGCCGCAATGATCGGCTTGCGCACCCGCAGAATCGCCTCGGCTTCGGGACCGAACAGGTCGTCGAAAAACACATCGGTGAAAGATTTCGTCGCCATTTCGCGCACATCCGCCCCGGCGGCGAAGGCCTTTTCCGACCCGGTCAACACGATGCAACGGACTTTGTCGTTCCTGTCAGCCACCGTCAAAGCCGCTGCCAATTCCTGCATCAGTTTGGTGTTCAGCGCGTTCAAGGCGTCGGGCCGGTTCAGCCGGATGACGCAGGTGTAATCCTCGATTTCGACGATCAGCGTTTCATAGGCCATGGCAAGACACCTTTGGTGGTTCGGTCGGCAAGACCTGTAGCAGTAACGCGGGCGTTATCAAGTCACCTCTGACAGGTGGGACAATAGAACGAAGATCGCCCGGATTGCACGATTCGCGCAATCAGACTGCTGCAGCCGGGGGTGTGGCAGGGCTGACCCTCGCGGCCATAGACCTGAAAGCTGTGCTGAAAATAACCCAGTTCTCCATCCGCTTGCCGGTAATCGCGCAAAGAGGATCCGCCAGCCTCGATCGCCTCGCTCAGAACTTGGCGGATGATCGGGACAAGGCCACGCATATTTGCCACAGACAACTGCCCCGCCTTGGTTTGCGGCGCAATCCGGGCGCGGTAGAGGGTTTCGCAGACATAGATATTGCCCAAACCCGCAACGATGTGCTGATCCAGCAGCGCCGATTTGATCGGTGTGCCCCGGTTCTGCAACTGGTCCGTCAGGTAGAACTCGTTGAAACCGTTGCCCAAAGGCTCTGGCCCGATGCTGGCCAACAACGGATGCTTTTCTGCAGTGACGGTGGGCAAAAGGTCCATTGCGCCAAAACGACGGGCATCGTTGAAGGTCACGCGCGTGCCGCCCTCCATATCCAGCACGACGTGATCGTGCTTGGCCGGCGCGGGATGGCTGTGGTGGAATGCGCCGACCTGTCGCCCCGAAATCAGCATCCGCCCCGACATGCCCAGATGGATCAGCAGAGATTCCCCCGAGTCCAGATCGGCCAGAATATACTTCGACCGCCGCCGCAGCGCCAAAACCCGCTTGCCCGTCAGCCGATCCGCCATATCTTTCGGGAACGGCCAGCGCAGATCGGGGCGATTGACCAGCGCCAGCGCGATCAGGCGGCCCTCCATCACGGGCAACAAACCACGGCGGACGGTTTCAACTTCGGGCAGTTCTGGCATGTGACCCTTCGGCAGGTTGAGGCGGAGCAGTTCCACTCCTATAAGGGGGCGGCAAAGATCAGGACGGCAAGAGCAAATGACCGACGACAGCACAACCCATTTCGGCTTTCAAACCGTGCCCGAGGCCGAAAAAGCCGGGATGGTGCATGGCGTCTTCACCCGCGTGGCCAGCAAATACGACATCATGAACGATCTGATGTCGGGCGGCATGCACCGTCTGTGGAAAGACGCGATGATGGATTGGCTGGCACCCCGTCCCGGTCAGCGGCTTTTGGACGTGGCGGGCGGCACCGGCGATGTGGCGTTTCGGTTCATGAGGCGCGCCGAGGGGGCGTCTGCGGTGGTCTGCGATCTGACCGAGTCGATGCTGATCTCGGGACGGCAGCGGGCCGAGGCCGATCAGATGGCGGACCGGCTGGAATGGGTGGTGGGTGACGCGATGGCGCTGCCCTTTGCCGACAACTCCTTCGATGTTTACACCATTTCCTTTGGCATTCGGAATGTGACGCGGATTGCCGATGCCCTGCGCGAGGCCTACCGGGTGCTGAAACCCGGCGGGCGGTTGATGGTTCTGGAATTCAGCCGTATTCCCAATGACTTGGCGCAATGGGCCTATGACAAATACAGCTTTAATGTGATCCCTGTCATGGGCCAGGTGGTGGCCGGGGACCGCGACTCCTACCAGTATCTGGTGGAATCCATCCGCAAATTTCCCGATCAGGAGACCTTTGCCGCGCTGATCCGCACAGCCGGGTTCGATCAGGTCAAATACCGCAACCTGACCATGGGCATCGCCGCACTGCACTCGGGCTGGAAATTGTGAGAGGTCCGCACAACATCTGGCGGCTGATTCGCACCGGCGCCACCTTTGAACGCACTGGTGCCATGGCTGTGGCGCTGGAGGCGATGCAGGTGCCGCCACGTCTGCGTTTTGCCGCGCGCATGCTGGGTTGGCCGTTCAAATGGCTGGGTTTGCGCGGTGATCCTGCCTTGCCGCCGGTCACCCGCGCCCTTACGGCGCTGGGTCCGGCCTATATCAAATTCGGTCAGGTGCTGTCGACAAGGCCGGATATCGTCGGCGAAGAATTGGCTTTGCAGTTGAAATATCTGCAAGATCAGCTGCCACCTTTTCCAACCGATGTGGCCAAGGCCATGGTGGCCGACGAGTTGCGGTTGCCGGTGGATGAAGTCTTTTCAAGTTTTTCCGAACCGGTGGCGGCGGCGTCGATTGCGCAGGTGCATCGGGCAACACTGCGGTCCAACGGCCAGGATGTCGCGGTCAAGGTGCTGCGACCGGGGATTGAGCGGGCCTTTCGCAAGGATATCGACGCGTTTTTCTTCGCCGCGCGGGCGATTGAATTTCTGGCCACTTCAGCACGCCGTCTGCGCCCGATGGATGTGATCACCCATTTCGAAGGTGTGGTCATGGCAGAGCTGGACCTGCGTCTGGAGTCATCGGCGGCGTCCGAATTTGCCGACAACACCCAGAATGATGCCGGATTTCAGGTGCCCAATGTGCTGTGGGAGTTGTCGGGTCGCTCTGTCATGACGCTGGATTGGGCAGAGGGCATCAACCTGGCCGACAATGCCGGGATCGACGCGGCCGGACTGGACAGACGGGCCCTGGGTGCGCGGGTGCTGCAACTGTTCCTCAGCCATGCGTTGCGCGACGGATTCTTCCACGGCGACATGCATCAGGGCAATTTGAAGGTGGCGGCGAATGGCGATCTGATCGCCTATGATTTTGGCATCATGGGTCGGATCGATGAATACACCCGCCGGGTTTACGCCGAAATATTGATGGGCTTCATTCGCAAAGATTATCGCCGTGTCGCCGAAGTGCATTTTGAGGCGGGATATGTGCCGCCCGACCGGGACATAGACGAATTTGCCCGCGCGCTGCGGGCGGTGGGCGAGCCGATCTTCGGGCTGGAAGCCACCCGGGTTTCGATGGCACGGTTGCTGTCTTATCTGTTCGAAGTGACGGAACGCTTTGGGATGGAAACAAGGACAGAACTGATATTGCTGCAACGCACCATGGTTGTGGTCGAGGGCGTCGCCCGCAGCCTTGATCCGCATATCAACATCTGGCAGGTGGCCAAGCCGGTGGTCGAATCCTATGTCAGCCGCAATGTGGGGCCTTTGGCGCTGTTGCGGGATCTGGCGCAGACGGCGCGTGTGCTGGGGCGGTTTGGGCCGCGCCTGCCCCGGATGGTTGAGGCCATCCTGATCGCCCAGGCCAAAGTGCCGCCACCCGTCAACACCAAGCCCAGGCTGTTTGGGGTGCGGATGATGCTTTTGGCGGCGGCCATTTTCGGCCTTGGGATCTGGCTGGGCCAGACATGGTGATCACGGGATGCGCAGGGCGGTGACTTTGGTCGCCACCACTTCGACCCCGCCTTCCAGCACCAAAGTCGTGCCCGCCGCCCCGCCCCGGGCTTCAAGGATGCGCATGTAGGCTTCAACTTCGGTTGGCGTGCCCAATTGGTCGTCGTCGCGATAGCTTTCAAGGCTTAGGTTGTACAAGCCTTCTGGCAGCGGATTGCCCGCAGCATCGCCCCCCAACCATTGATAGGGACCACCCCCCAAAGGCACCTCTTCGCGTGCCACCAGATTGCCCGCCTGGTCCTTCACGGCCAAAACGGCGCGATCGGCTTGCGGTTTGGCGGTGTAGGCCAAGGTCACCGGTTCCTCCGATTTCCAAACCGGCGCTGCCGCCCTTGCCTCTTGCCCCACCCAGGCCGCCAGCTGTGACATCCCCAAAACGCCGAATTGACTGGCGAGGCCATCCAGCAACTGATTGGTTTTCATCTGCTGTTCCACCCCGGAGAATGTCGCCAATTGCACCGCGTAATCGGCGGAATCAATCGGGTTCAGCGGATCCTGGTTCTGCATCTGAGTCGTCAGCATTTTGAGAAACGTGTCAAAATCCGCACTGATTGCGGGCCGCGCGCCGGTCGCCCTTGGGGCGGTGGTTGCGGTCAGGGCTGTGGTTTCCAAGGGAGTTTCCTTTCTAAAGGCGCAGGTTCAAACCTTGCGTCGCGACAAAATTGCGCGGGATGACCGCAGGGGGAGGGGGGTGTGATGGATCGCCCCCGGGCGTATCCGAGTCTGAATCGTCGACATCGCCCGGGGTTTTGCCGGGCTGTCCAGTCCACTGCCCAAAGCTGAACGACGCCCCGGCAAAGCCGGCCGCGCGAAATTCCTGGGCAAGCTGATCAGCATGACGACGCAGCAGCTCCAGTGTCTCGGGCCGTTCTACCACCAAAACCACCTTCACCTGATCGCCTTGCTGATGGATTTCAAACCGGACCTTGCCCAGTTCTTCAGGGTTCAGCACCACTTCAACCGGACCAAAGGCCGCCTCTGGCGCATGCACGATCAAGGTTGCCGGCACCGAGGCAGGCATCGAAACGCCTGCCGAAATCACAATGGGCAGACGATCCGGGCGGGGCGCAGAGGGCAATTGCAACTCTGACTTTGTCGTTTCCATCGGGTCCAGATCGGGCTGATCAAGATCAACGGCCCGCGGAATATCGGCGGGTCTGGACAGGATGCCTGCGGCCAAAGCAGCAACCGGATCTGCAGGTTTTTGTTTTGGAACGGCGGGATCAGCGGTGGCTGACAGATCGCGCGGCACTGCCGCCGCCTGCGGTGTGACAGGTGGTGCCGCAACGGCCTGTGCTGCAGCAGGCTGCGCTGCGCCAGATTGTGGCGCTGCCGCAGTGAGCGCCGATGCGTCAGCCTCGACCCGCGCAAAAAACACCGCTTCGCCTGCAACGCGCGGTGTGGTCTTGGACGTCGCCTTGGCCACAAGCACTTGATTGGTCGTAACTTTTCCCGAAAAATCACCACCAAACTGCGCCAGCGGTTGCGACAAAACGGTGGCCGTACGCAAAGGCGTTGGTGCCATTGGCATGTGTTCAGGCCGGGGCGCCAGCACAGGATCCAATGCTGCATCCAGATCTGCCGGTACGGGCGTGGGCATAGGAGAAGGGGTTGGCGCGGGCATGGGTGGCGATGTCGGTGTCGTTCCCGATGTCAGCAATTTCTCGGCCTGGGGTGAGTCCGTCACCCCTGCTGACATGCCCGGTTGCGGCGCAAGATCGGGACGCCCGGGTTGCGGCGGCACAAACTGGGGTATCATCGCCATGACCGCCAAAATCGCTGCGTCTTCCGCCCCTTCTGTGGGCAGGGCTGGTTGCGCCATCAATGCAGCAAAGGCGTCGGCTTCGACAACTGCGTCCGCTGGCAGGGCGGCAAAGCCATGGTGACCCAACACAAGCTGCAAGAGAGGAATCATCTGGCCCCATTTCTGCCCGGCCTTCTGCCAGCGCAGCCCCATTTATTGCCGCAACTGGTTACCACTTGTTTACCGCCGTGCCTCATAGTCGAAAAAATCTGAACCATTCAGGAAACCCGCATGAAAATTCCACCAGTCGGCGCGCAGCCCCCCGCCACTGCGCGAAATGCTGCCTTGATGCAGCAAGCCAAGGCGCTTGAGGCGGGATTTTTGTCGGAAATGCTGGCACATGCAGGGCTTGGCGCAACCAGCGCAGCCTTTGGTGGTGGCCTGGGTGAGGATCAATTTGCCTCGTTCCTGCGGCAGGAACAGGCAAAACAATTGGTGGAACGCGGCGGAATCGGGTTGGCGGAACACTTGTTTCGCGCGCTGACAGAACGGGCAGATCATGCAGAATGACACAATCGAAGGGGTGCTGGATCAAATCCATACCGCGATTCTGGCGGGCGATTTTTCGGCACTGGGTCCGATGGCATTGGCGCTGGAGCGCGGTCTGACCAACCTTACCGCGACAAATCCGGCGCTGCTGCAGCGAATTTCACGCAAATCGGCGCGAAATGCCGCCTGTCTGAAGGCCGCGGGCGATGGCGTGCGGGCGGCGCGGCGGCGGCTGGCGGAATTGCGCCAGATTGCAGCCGGGCTGGTGACTTATGACGGTCAGGGCAAGCGGCCGGCCTTTGACAAGCCCGGCCACATGACGCGGCGGCTGTAGGCTTTGTTTCAAATGCAGCGCATTGCGGGTTTAACGATTAGCAAAGCGTTAGAACTTGACGTGTCTTGATGGCCCTGCATCCCATGACGGGGTGGCGCGACCGGCCTGAACCCCGCCGCAACGGACAGAACGGCCTTTTGCCTTGCCCGCAAGGGTGGCCCAAACTCGCCGCGCAAAGCGTCGGCAGATCGTGAAGGAAAAGACATGTCGTCGATTATGACCAACAACAGCGCCATGGTTGCCCTGCAAACCATGAAAAACATCAACGCCAACATGAACAAGACGCAGTCCGAAATTTCGACGGGCAAGTCGGTGTCGTCGGCCAAGGACAACGCGGCCGTCTGGGCGATTTCCAAGGTGATGGAATCCGATGTCGAAGGGTTCAAAGGCATTTCCGATGCGCTCAATCTGGGCTCGTCAACCTTGTCTGTCGCGCGTCAAGCGTCAGAAACCGTGACGGATCTGTTGACCCAGATGAAGGGCAAAATCGTGGCGGCGCAGGGCAGCAACGTCGACCGGACCAAGATCCAGTCCGATGTGGACGCCTTGAAAAGCCAGATAGACTCGGTGGTGGGTGCCGCACAGTTCAACGGTCTCAATCTGGTGGACGGGTCGACCAGTTCTGTCGATGTGCTGTCGTCGCTCGATCGCAGTGGCAGCGGGGTGACGGCATCATCGATCACTGTCACGTCGCAAAACCTGTCGACTGGCGCCTATGTGGCCAACAATGTGTTCGGGGCCACCACGGGGGGTACGGTTTCAACTGATGCCGACACGTTTGTGCTGACGCTGGACAAGGCAGGCGGCACCGATGACATCACGATTCAGGATGGCACCACGGCATGGGCGGCCGGCGACAAGGTGTCGATGCGGATCGGTGACCAGACCGCGTCTTACACGATTTCGAATTCTGACATCACCAGCGGCAACACCGTGGCCGACCTTGTGGCGGTGGGGATGAAAAACTCGATCGACGCCTTGGGAATCAGTGGGTTGACGGTGAATTACGACAGCGGCACTCCGGGTTCGCTGTCGTTTGCCAATGCCGGGACCAAGGACCTTTCGGTCAGCGGTCAATTCAAGAATGCCAACGCTGGCGGGCTGGGCGCCCTGTCGGGGATTGACGTCACCACCACTTCCAATGCCGCGCTGGCGTTGGGCAGCATTGAAAGCATGCTGCAAACCTCGATTGATGCGGCGTCAGAGTTCGGTTCCACCCAAAAGCGGATCGAGATCCAGACCAACTTTGTTGGCAAGCTGACCGATGCGCTGAAATCTGGTATCGGGTCGATGGTGGACGCGGATATGGAGGAGACCTCGGCGCGTTTGCAGGCGCTGCAGGTGCAGCAACAGTTGGCGACACAGGCCTTGTCGATCGCCAACCAGCAGCCGCAAAACATCCTCGCGCTGTTCCGCTGACGGATCTGGCCGAAGGGGAGACCGCCTTCGGCCAACCTTCTGACCCCGCATATTCCTGGAAGGAAATTCCGTGACAGCACATCCATCTGCGGCACGCGCCTTTTACGGCCGTCCCGAATCCCCCCAAAAAACCCCGCGCGCCTTGGAATATGAATTGCTGGCCCGCATCACGCAGCGCCTGTCCGTGGCCTGGGCGGTGCGGCGCTACAACTATGCGCTCTTGATGGCCGCGCTGGACGAAAACCTGCGCCTTTGGTCCACTTTGGCCGCCGATGTCGCCGAACCCGACAATGGGTTGCCATCCAAACTGCGGGCGCAGTTGTTTTACCTTTATGAATTCACTGCCAAGCACAGCCGCGCCGTGCGGGACAGCGACGCCTCTGTGGAGGTGTTGGTGGATATCAACACCGCCGTCATGCGCGGCTTGCGTGGTGATGGAGGCCGGGTATGAGCGGTCTTGTGCTGAAACTCGGGCCACATGAACGGGTGTTGATCAACGGCGCCGTGATCGAGAATGGCGACAAACGCTCCAGACTGGCGATCATGACCCCCAATTCCCACATTTTGCGGCTGCGCGACGCGATCCATCCCGAAGAGGTGACCACGCCCGTGCGCAGGGTCTGTTACATTGCCCAGCTGGTGTTGTCGGGCGATGCCAATGCCAAAGACGCGCGGATGCAATTGCTGCGCGGCATCGAGCAACTCAGCCAGGTGCTGACCGATCACGACAGCCGCAGCTTGCTGTCACTTGCGACCGCTTCGGTGCTGGAAGATCAGCACTACCAGGCGCTGAAACATCTGCGCGGGCTGTTGCCGCGCGAGGAACGGCTGTTCGCCGCACGCCCGTCATGACCTACAGTCCAGCCCTGCCGCTTGGCGGATATGCGGGCTGGGCGTTTTTGAAACGTACGATGCCAACGCAAACTGCCGCCTTCAACGGGTCCATTGACCTGAAGCGCGACGAAGACTATTTCCGCGCCAAAATCGGACAGATCACCACAGCCGCGCAATTGGTGAATGATCGTCGGCTGCTCCGGGTGACCTTGGGTGCCTTTGGTCTGGACACAGACATCAACAACAAGTTCTTTATTCGCAAAGTATTGGAGGACGGCACGCTGACAGCCGGGGCTTTGGCAAACCGGCTGGCGGACAAGCAGTACCAAAAGCTGTCATCGACCTTTGGCTTTGGCGACTTCGCGGTTCCCGGCACAAAACTGTCTGACTTTCCCGACAGGATCTTATCGGCTTACCGCGCAAGACAATTTGAAATCGCAGTTGGTGCGCAAAATCCTGATCTGCGTCTGGCACTCAACGTAGAGCGCGAATTGCCCGCGATTGCGGGCAAAGCCAGCAGTTCAGAAAATGCAAAATGGTTCACGGTGATGGGCAACGCGCCGATGCGCAAGGTGTTCGAAAAGGCTCTGGGCCTGCCCGCCAGCCTTGGCGTGCTCGATCTGGACAAACAGCTTGAGGCCTTCAAAGCAAAGGCAAAGTCGCAATTGGGCAGCGACGCCATCGCGCAATTCACCGAGCCGACCAAGGTTGAGGCATTGGTGCGCCGGTTTCTGCTGCGCTCGGAGTCGGAAGGTTTTACCCAATCTGGCGCCGGCAACGCAGCATTGCAATTGATGCAACAAGCTTCCGCCAATGCCCGCAATCGGTTCAGGTAGCGGCAAGTGCCGCGGCGAGGCGTCGAAAACTGCCGGGAATGCCGTCCGCAGGCGCATCTTCGGCCAAAAATCCATCCAGCGCGGGCCAAATTCGAATGGCTGCGTCCACCATCGGATCTGACCCTTTTGCGTATAGACCGGCCTGAACCATCATTTCGGACCGGTCCCAGGCCCCCAGAAGCTGTCTTGCTTGACCAATCAGCTGATTTTCCTGTTCCGTTGCAGCATCTGGCAAGCTGCGCGACACTGATCGCAGCAGATCAATCGCGGGGAACCGCCCGCGCTCGGCAATCTTGCGATCCATCACGACATGCCCATCCAGCACGCCGCGCAAGATGTCAGCAATCGGTTCCTCCATATCCGATCCTGCGACCAGAACCGAGAACACGGCGGTGATATCGCCCGACCCTTCCGGTCCCGGACCTGCGCGTTCCGCCAAGGACATGATCGCCTGCGCCACCGAAGGCGGATAGCCGCGCAAAGCCGCCGATTCGCCAGCGGCAAGCGCCACTTCGCGATGCGCCTCGGCAAAGCGGGTGATGGAATCGGCCAGATACAGCACATGCAGCCCCAGATCGCGGAAGTGTTCGGCCACGGCCATCGCCGCCATCGCGCAGCGCCGCCGCGCCAATGCCGATTGATCCGATGTCGCTGTGACCAAAACAGACCGCTTCATACCCTCCGGCCCCAGCACGCGTTCGACAAATTCGCGCAACTCGCGACCGCGTTCGCCCACCAGTGCGATCACCACCACATCGGCATCCACACCGCGCGCGAATTTCGCCAGCAGCGAGGATTTCCCAACTCCGGAACCGGCAAACAACCCGATTCTCTGGCCGCGCACCAAGGGCAGCAGGGTGTCAAAAATCGCCACACCGGTGGACAATCTGGCGCCAAGGCGGCGGCGCTGCGCCGCAGGCGGCGCCTCGGCGCGCAGCGCACGCGCACAGGCCCCGCGAAACAGCGGCCGCCCATCCATCGGTCGGCCATAAGGATCAACAATCCGCCCGATCCAGCTGTTGTCCGGAGCAATTTCTGCCACCCCGCACAGGGCAACCTCAGCCCCCATCGCCAACCCCTCAGGGGAACCATCGGTCAACACCGTCACACCATCAACGGCGATGCGCAGCACCTCGCCCCCCAAGATGTTGTTGATCAGCACCCGATCCCCCTGCCGGGCCGTGGCGGACAATCCGGTGACAAGCACCGTGCTGCCCGTCAGCTCTGCCAATCGCCCCAGCGGCATCGACACCTGCACGGTCGCAATCTGTGCCAGCAAACCATCAAACACTCCGGCCATGGGATTCCCTTTTTGTTCACTGCTTACCCTTTCTAAAGGAATCACCCTTAAGCTTTGGTGAAGCGGAGCAAGGGAGAACCCCTGATGTTTGAAAAACTGGAACTGACCAGAATGGCACAGGCGATGGCCGCACAGGCCGGGGCGCGGATGGGCGTGATTGCCCAAAACGTCGCCAACGCAGACACGCCGGGTTTCAAGGCCATGGACCTGGCGTCCTTTGCAGAAACCTATGCAGAGTCCGACGGGCACATGCATGCCACGCGTGCTGGCCACGGTTCGGGTGCAGGCGCGGACCTCCCTCCCCTGCCCCGCCGCGACAAAGGCGCGGGTGGACCGAACGGCAACTCTGTTTCCTTGGAAACCGAAATGGTGAAGATTGCCGGCGCCCGCCAGGACCATGAAATGGCCCTGGCGATCTATCGCAACACCTCTGACATCATCCGCGCCAGCCTTGGCCGGAACAGGTAAGGGGCGCAGATGACGGATCTGAATGCATCATTGTCTTTTGCCGCCTCTGGAATGGAGGCGCAGGCGCTGCGTTTGCGCCATGTCTCAGAAAACATCGCGAATGCAGACACGCCCGGATACCATCGCAAAATCATCGGCTTCCAGGAAGCGATGGACAGCGGTCTGGTGGAAACCACCCCGGTGCGGCTGGACCAAAGCCCGCTGACCCAGATCTATGATCCGGGAAATCCGCTGGCGGATGAAGACGGTCACTACGATGGATCGAACGTCGATCTGGTGATCGAAATCGCCGACGCCCGAGAAGCGCAGCGCAGCTATGAGGCGAACCTTAAAATCTTCGATCAGGCGCGGCAAATGACGCAAAGCCTGTTCGATCTTCTGCGTCGATAAGGAAATCCAGAATGGATGTCAGAACGTCCCTTGCTGCCCAATCTTACGCACAGGCCCGCTCGGCTGCGGCACCATCGCCGCAGCCCGGCGCGGCCGAGGCGGGCTTTGCCCGGTTGGCGGGCAGTTTCGCCGAGACCCTGGCCCGGGGCGAACAAACCGCCCGCGCCGCAATGACGGGCGGGGCGGACCCGCATGCTTTGGTCCAAGCCCTAGCCAGCTCGCAACTGGCGGTCGAAACCGTGGCCACCGTGCGCGACAAAGTCGTCGAGGCCTATCAGGAAATCCTGAGGATGCCGGTATGACCGACCAGATGATCTTTGACGTGCTGCGACAGGCGCTGTGGACTGCCGTCATCATGTCGGCGCCGCTGCTTGCGGTGGCTTTGGTGGCGGGCGTCACGGTGGGTCTGTTTCAGGCGCTGACCTCGATTCAGGAAATGACCCTGACTTTCGTGCCCAAAGTGGGGGCGATGCTCGTGGTTTTCTGGGCTTCGATGAGCTTCATGACCGCCACTTTGGTGGCGTTTTTTCACGAACGGGTGATCCCCATGATCGCGGGGGGCTAGGATGGACGCCGCAGGCTACACCACATTGACCCGTCAATCGGGGTTGATGCGCGAAATGCAGGTGGTGGCAAACAACATCGCCAACATCTCCACCGCCGGATTTCGCCGAGAAGGTGTCATATTCGAAGAACACATCGTTGCGCTTGAAAACGGCCCGTCCCTGTCGATGGCGCATGGCAACGCCCGTGTGGTCGATCTGTCGCAGGCGGGGCTCAGCCAGACCAACGCCAGCTTTGATTTCGCCATTCAGGGTGAGGGGTTCTTTCAGATTGAAACACCGGCCGGTGAACGCCTGACCCGCGCCGGCAGTTTCACGCCATCGCAAAATGGCGAACTGGTCACGAATGATGGCCACCGGCTGCTGGATCAGGGCGGTGCGCCGGTTTTTATCCCGCCTGATGCCGGCCAAGTGGCTGTGGCGCAGGATGGCACGGTGTCCGCAGGTGGGGTGCCGATTGCCCGCATCGGGCTTTGGCAACCCAGTGATCCGCTGTCGCTGCAACACCAATCCGGCACCCTGTTTTCGGCCAGCGCGATCGAACCGGCCGAAGGCGGCATCATCCTTCAGGGCTTTCTGGAGGACAGCAATGTCAACCCGGTGATGGAGATTGCCCGGATGATCGCCGTGCAGCGGGCCTATGAACTGGGCCAGAGTTTCATGGATCAGGAAGACAAACGGATGCGCGGTGTCATTGACACGCTGGGTCGATAGGAGATCACGATGAACGCCCTTCAGATCGCCGCCTCGGGGATGAGCGCGCAACAAATGCGGGTCGATGTGGTGGCGCACAACCTCGCCAACATGTCCACCACGGGCTACAACGCCCGGCGCGCCGACTTTGCCGACCTTCATTATCAACAGCTTGCACGCCCGGGCACGGTTTCGGCACAAGACGGATCTGTGCTGCCGACTGGAGTGCAAATTGGCATGGGCGTGCGTCCGGCCTCGGTTTCCGTGGTGCTGGGTCAAGGCAATCTGTCGGAAACCGGCGGCGATCTTGACGTGGCGATTGAGGGCAAGGGCTATATCGAAGTCACCCTGCCTTCTGGCGCCGCCGCCTATACCCGCGATGGCGCTTTGAAACGCACAGGCGATGGCCTGATTGTCACGGCGGACGGCCATCAGGTTGCTCCGGGGATCACCATTCCGGCGGATGCGCGCAGCCTTTCTGTCAATGCGGATGGCGAAGTTTACGCCTATTTCACCGGTCAGGTGGAACCGCAGCTGTTGGGGCAACTGGGTCTGGTGGGTTTCACCAATGAAAAGGGCCTCGAGGCCATGGGTTCCAACCTGTATCTCGAAAGCCCGGCCTCTGGTCCGGCGTTGGTGGGCACACCGGGCGTCGATGGGTTGGGCACGCTGCGCCAAGGCTATCTGGAGGAAAGCACCGTCGACCCGGTTCGGGAAGTGTCAGAATTGATCAAGGCGCAGCGCGGCTACGAATTGAATGCCAAGGTCATCACCGCGGTCGATCAGATGCTGTCTGCCACGACACAGGTGCGCTGATGTGGCGGATTTTTCTGTTCATGCTGGCCCTGCCCGCCTGCGCCGACAGCTTGGTCGCCACCCGCACCATCCGGCCGCAGACCACTTTGACCGCAGACGATCTGACTTTGGTTGCGATGGACATTCCCGGCGCGCTTACCGATCCGGCCGCCGCGATCGGCCAAGAGGCACGCATTGCCATTTATGCCGGCAGGCCGATCCGTCAGCCCGACCTCGGTGCGCGCGCGCTGGTGGACCGCAACCAGATCATCCCGCTTGCCTATGCCGCCGGTGGCCTGACCATCCTGACCGAAGGTCGTGCGTTGGCGCGGGGTGGGGCCGGTGATTTTATCGAAGTTATGAACCTGTCCTCGCGCAGCAAAATCCTGGGTCAGATCGGCCCCGATGGTGTGGTGCGCGTTGGTCCCCCGTCCTGAAGGAATGGCATGATGCGTCTTTTACTGTTGTCTTTCATAATGTTGACAGCCTGCGCCCGGCTGAACCAAGTGGGCCGCGCCCCGGATTTCACCCCGCTGGAGGGCAGCTATCAACATCATGCGATGTACTCCAATCCGCTGCCGGAAGACGTGGCACCCGACAGCCCCGGCGATGCCTCTTCCTTGTGGACCGCGGGGCGCAGTTCGTTGTTCGGTGACCGGCGGGCGTCGCGCAGTGGCGACATTCTGACGGTGGTGATCGAAATCGATGACAGTGCCGAAATCAGAAATTCATCCGATCGCAGCCGCAGTGGCCAAGAGAGCATGGGAATGCCGTCCTTGTTCGGCATTCCGCAGCGCGTCGACCGCGACTTGCCCGAAGGTGCCAGCATGGCCGATGCCGTGGCCACAACAGGATCGTCCACCTATGCCGGGGATGGATCGGTCAAACGGAACGAACAGCTGACGCTGCGGGTGGCCGCAACCGTGGTCGAAGAATTGCCGAACGGCGTGTTGCGGATCGAAGGCCAACAGGAAGTGCGCGTCAACTTTGAACTGCGGGAGCTTTTGGTGACGGGATTTGTCCGGCCCATCGACATTTCGCGCCAAAATGAAATCACCTATGACAAAATTGCCGGGGCGCGGATTTCCTATGGCGGGCGCGGCCAGATCTCCGCGGTGCAGCAACCCCGCTATGGTCAGCAAGTGGCTGACATCCTTTTGCCGTTCTGACGCGCGATGATCGGCAACCTTATCCCGACAATCCTGGCGCTTTCTGGTCTGGGCATTGGCATTGGGGCGGGCATGTTTCTGCGGCCCGCCCCTGAACACCCCAACGAAACGGCGGCCATGACCGCTGCCGATGCGCCTGCTGCCGATCCTGAAATCGCCCCCGAATATGTGAAACTGAACAACCAGTTCATTGTTCCGGTTTTGGATGACGGACGCGTGGTGGCCATGGTGATCATGGCGCTAAGCCTGGAAGTGGCCAAGGATTCATCAACGACTGTCTACGCCCGGGAGCCCAAGCTGCGCGATGGCTTCCTGCAAGTGATGTTTGATCACGCCAACGCGGGCGGATTCAAAGGCTCTTTCACCGACGGGTCCAACTTGATCTTGTTGCGCAAGGCCCTGCTCGAGTCGGCGCAAAGCGCTCTGGGGGATGTCGTCAAGGATGTTCTGATCAGTGATATTGCGCGTCAGGACTCGGGCGGTTGACGCGGTTTAGGCGCGGCCGCTGCCAGCTTGGCCGCCACGCCCGCCAGCGCTTGTGCCTTGCCAAAGGCCAAGCGCGCGGCATCGCGGGCGTCCAGCCAGTGAGCCGTCTGCCTGGCCAACACCAGATTCAAATCAGCCCGACGCGCATCTGCCCAGCGCTGATACTGCAGGGCGGCCAGTTCCGCCGCAATCTGCGGCAGATCGCCCCGCGGTTCAACCAGAGCCGACAGATCCGCCAGATGCGACAGGGTTTCTTCCCGCGCCCGGGCCGCTTTTTGCAATTCGGACAGGCGCGCATCCAGCATCAGGCCCGCCACCTGATCCAGCCGCTGCATCTGAGTTGCCCTGTTCACTCTGACATTCCCTTGCGACGCTTGCGCATGCTTTCAGCAAACCGTATCGCGGCGGCCACTGCACGATAGTGCTCTGGCAAGATCGGTTGTCCAATCTGCACCCCCGCATGAATCGCCCGCGCCGTCGGCGGATCGCTGTGCAGAGGCACACCAGCCAGGACTGCCTTTTCGCGGATGCGCGCCGCAACCTCATCAACGCCCTTTGCCACACAGATCGGAGCGCCCCGCCCCTTGCGGTTCCAGCACAATGCCACTGCAAAATGCGTGGGATTGACCACAACGACATCGGCTTTGGCCACATCTTGCAGCATGCGGTTGGTCGCAATCTCTTGGCCACGCTGACGACGCTGCATCTTGACATGGGGATCACCCTCTTGATCCTTGTTTTCGTCCACCATCTCTTGCCGGGACATCTTGTTGCGACGCCGGTGTTGCGCCCGCTGCCACATGTAGTCGACCACCCCGAAAACGACGGTGATCAACAGAACAAGAAACAGAAAATCCAGCAAAAGCTGCAGCATAAGCTCTGTGCTGATCGCCGGTGCAAGGTGCAGACTGCCCAGGATCATCGGGGCGCGTTTGGCCAGAAACAGCCCGAGCGCGATGGCCACGACCAGCATTTTGACCATGCTCTTGGCGAAATCAAACAGGCCCTCGCGCCCAAATTTTTGTTTGGCCGTGGCCAGAGGCGACAGGCGCGACCATTTCATCGCAAGTTTTTCCGGGGCAAACACGAAGGCGTTTTGCGCAAGCAGGGCCAGGATCACAGCAACCATTGGCACCAGAAACACCGGCGCGGTCGCAACTGCATAGCCGAGTATGACTCCACCCAGCGGCGCAGTGCCCTGTTCGGCGATCAGCGGCGCCAGCCGGTCGGCCTGATCCAGAAGAACCGCGCCGAATTGTCCAAGTTGCTGCAGGACATTTGCGCCGCTCAGCAGCCCGACAAGCAGCAACCCCGCATAGGCCGCCGCCGCCAACAGGTCGGTGGATTTGACCACCTCGCCACGCTTTCGGGCGTCATCCAGGCGCTTTTGTGACGCTTCATGCTGCTTGTCTGAGTCGTCCTCGCTCATGGGGCGGCCTGAAATGGTGCGGCCAGAAAGCCAAGCAGAGCCTGACGCCAAACTGTCAACGCCAGCGGCGCCATCACCGCCATCAGCGCCAGACCGGCCGCTGTCAAAGCGGGCACCCCCACAAAGGAAACCATCAAAGCCGGCATTGCGCGGTTGATGACCCCAAGCGCCACATTATACAGCAGCGCCGCGATGGTAAACGGGGTCGCCAGCACAAAGCCCAAGGTGAAGGCGCGTGTGATCTGACCAAGTCCCCAGTTCGCGATGTCATCGGCTTTCGGAAAGGCCCCCGCGGGCAATATCTGGTAAGACAAGATCAACAGTTCGGCGATGTGCACGTGCAGACCTGACGCCACGGCCAACGCAAGGCCCGCCATCACCAACAAGTTCGAAACCGCGGGCTGTGGTTCTGGGCCCGCACCACCAAAAAGCTGCGCCAGACTTGTCGCCTGTGCGATCATCGCCCCGGCAATCTGCAGGGCAAACACAAACATCCGCAGCGACAGGCCCAGGGCAATGCCGATCACAACCTCGGCCGCGCAGGGTAACAGAACGCCATTCTCTGGCGCGGGAATCCCCGACACTGCCGGTCCGACCACCGCCGTAAACGCAATCGCAAGCACAAGGCGCAGCCGTTGCGGCACCGCCTGTTCCCCGAAGGCCGGAAGCAAAGCCATGGCAGACCCTACCCGTAGAAAAACCAAAAGCCCCACCCACCACATGTTGGCACTCAGGCCGATCAGCTCGGTCAAAACCGCGAAAAGGTCGGTCATACCGGCACAACGCCAACCATTGCAGGCCGCGCCTCAAGCCCGATTTCTTCGTAGGACAACACGGGTGCGGACAGCCCTTTGGCCCCCAAAACCGTGCGCAGAAATCGGCGGCGCAGCGTCGATGTAACCAAGGCGGGGTAGGTGCCGCTTTCTGCCGCGCGGTTCAAGCGATCGGCGATTGCATTGGCGAGACGACTGAATTGGTCGGGGGGCAAAGCGACATCGCGCGCACCCCGATCACCCTCAACTTGATACATGGCAAAGGTTTTTTCCCAGTCCGGGGCCAGCTGAATCAGTGGAATCGTGCCATCCTCGCGCTTCAATTCGGCAACCAGCTGAAAGCCAAGTCGCTGCCGCACATGTTCGCAAATCGCTTCTGGCGCACCCAAGGACCGGGCTTCCGACACCGCTTCGAGGATCAAAGGCAGGTTGCGGATGGAAACGCGCTCTTCCAACAGCAGGCGCAGAACCGTCAGCAACAGATCAACCGGCACTTTTTCGGGAACAAGTTCATCCAGCAGGCGCCGATTGGCTTCGGCGCGCACCGGGTCGGACAAATTGGTAAACTCTTCCAACAATCGCCGCAGACCGCGCAGGGACAGCAGCCGCGCCAGATTGCCCCGGATGACTTCCAGCAGATGCGTGGCCAAAACCTCGGCCGGCGAAACCACCGTCAGGCCCGCCAAGGCCGCATCTTCTTGATGGTCAGGGCGGATCCAGCGCGCGGGCGTGCCATAAACAGGCTCTCACACGTCCAATCCTTCGGGGGCGGAAGTTCCCTCTGCCAACAGGGCCAGAACCCGATCGGGGACCAGCCGGTCGCGCACCCGCTCCACCCCCTGCAGGCGAATGCGGTAGGTGCCCGGCGGCAGATTTGCCTCGTCTGTCAGCCGCATTTCAGGCAGGATCAGGCCGTAAACTGCCGCAACATGGCTGCGCATATTGGCAATGCGGACATCCAGACCTGTGGCGGGATCAAGCACCATGCCCACAAGATTTGGCGCAAATTCGATGTGAATTTCATCGAAATCAAGCACGTCGCCCATCTGCTTTTTGCGCGGCACTTCGGGCAACGGCTGTGTGTCATCGGCCATTGTCCGATTTTTCTGGATCATGCGCCAGGACAACCAACCCAAGCCGCCACCGGCCAAAATAAACGGCAAAAACGGCATGCCCGGCACCAAGGCAAACAGGCCCATCAAAACCGCAACCGTTCCCAAGGCCCCCGGATAGCGGCCAAGCTGCGCAAAAAACGACACATCTGCGGCACCTTTGCTGCCGCCCCGCGACAACAAAAGTGCCACGGCCACAGAGATGATCACGGCGGGGATCTGGCTGACCAGCCCGTCACCAACAGTCAAAATTGCATAGGTTTCAAAGGCTTTGCCGATGGGCATGTCGTGAATGGCCACGCCCACGACCAGACCCATGACAATGTTCAGGCCGGTGATCAAAAGGCCCGCCACCGCATCGCCCTTCACGAACTTCGACGCTCCATCCAGCGAGCCGAAAAATGTCGTCTCGGCCAGTTCCATTTCGCGCCGCCGTTTTGCTTCGGCATGATCAATGGCACCGGCGGCCATATCTGCGTCGATCGCCAACTGTTTGCCGGGCATGCCATCAAGGGCAAATCGCGCGCCCACCTCGGCCATCCGTCCCGCGCCTTTTGTGATCACAACAAAATTCACAATCAGCAAAACGCAAAAAATCACGACACCCAGCAGCAGATTTCCACCCATGATGAATTCGGCAAAGCCTTCAATCACATGACCTGCGGCATCCGTGCCAGTGTGCCCCTGCCCGATGATCAACTTTGTGGACGAAATATTGAGAGACAGGCGCAGCATCAAGGATGCCAGCAGGATGGTCGGAAACGCCGAAAAATCCAATGGCCGTTCTATGAACAGGGTAACGGTCAGCATCAAGATTGCCAGGGCAAATGACAGGGCAAGCCCCAAATCCAGCGCCCAGGCGGGCATTGGCAGCACCATCATCACGATCACAGCCATCAGAGCCAGAGCCAGCAAAATGGTCGGTTGAAAGACGGCGGCGGCGGTAAGTTTCAAGTCGGGCATGCTACCGCGTCCCAATCAGGGCGGTGGCGGATTGCAACAGTGGCACCAGGGAAGCTGTGCCACGCGAAATGCCCTTTTGCAGCAATGGAAACCCGTTTTCCCGCGCTTCGGTGACCGGAGCAACGAGAGTCCCTGGTGGCACAGCTGACATTAAATCCGCCAAAACGGCCTCAATTTTTTGCAAATAGGCCGCTGCTTTTTCCGGAGTCCGGGAATGGTAGGCCGCCACAGCATCGGGCCAACTGCCTTCGGTTTCATATAGCTCTGTCAGAAAGCCCGCGGCATAGATTGCGTTCGCTTGTGGGTCAAACACCTCTTCCAACGACGCAAACTGCGCCCCATGCCATCGCAAATTGATCTGAAAACAACCCACATCGAAATTTTCTTCGCCCTCGGAAAGTTGGCTGTCGGCAAAAGAGATGGCTTCGGACGCATCGGAAAACCAATGCCCCTTACCCGCGAGGTTGATGGCCCAGGGCCAAGGCAGCACCTGTCCCTCGGACGGGCGACCGGTTTCAACCCGGGTGATGGCCAAAAGGACCTGTATCGGAACCTGGCTTCTGTCTGCGGCATATTCGGCCGCTTTGTCGCATAAGACCGCCGGGTTTTGTCCCTTGGGAAGACCTGGCCCCGCAAGCGAGAAAGTTGCGGCAAAGGCGGTCAATACGCCCCATGATCGGCGGTTTGCTATAGATTTCATCTGCCTTATCCAACACTTCTGCGTTTTCATCAGGCGAGGCTACAACGCGAATCTTACCAAAGAATGAGCATCTGCAGATCAAGGCGCCGATTTCGTGGGGGCAGCGACAAGCGCCAGCAAGTCGGCAACGGCGGCACGGGTTTCGGTGCTGCGCGCGGCCAGCAGATGACCCCGGGCCAATGCACCGGTGGCGATGCTTTCGGGTGATCCGACCAAAGCATCGATCAAGGGCGACCAACCTTCGGCATCCATTGCAGCAAGGTTTGACCAGTCTCTTTGACGCGCAAGGGCAAACCGTTGCCCGGTTGCGTCGCCCGCATCGGCATAGGCTTGTGCTGCGCCTTGGTCGCCCAACAGGCTCAAAGCCTCTGCGCGCAGCGGAAGCGACGCGGGTGTTGACGCGCGCGCGAGGTAGTCCAAAGCACCGCGGGCGTCACCGCGTGCCAAATGGATTCTTGATTGCAAAACCGGGTCCACCGATGACCCCAACCAGTGCTGTGCCGCGTCGGCCAAGCCAAAACCCAACAAACTTTCAGCCAGAATCGAAGCCGTTTCCTGCGCAACCGTCGGTCGCGGTTGATCCTTCGCCAGAACGGCGAACGCCAGCACTGCATCATCGACCGCGATCTTCGCCAAAAGCCGCCACACATCGGCGGATGCGGTCGGGGAAAGTGGCAAAGCCGCAAAAGCGCTGTCAAAACGCCCCGATGCAGCCTGCGCCAGCACAAGGGCGTGACGGATTTCAGACTCCGCTGCGCTGCCGATTTGTTCCGGCAAAATTGCCTCCAGAGCGGTGACAAGCCTAGCGTCTGTTGGCAAGTCCTGTGCCACCCGAGTTGTGACCAACGCGACAAGAGCGGCGGCTGTGCCCTGGCCGGGTTCTGCCAGCATCGCATCAAGCTGGGCTTCGGCAGCAGCTGGGTTGCCATTGGCCAGATCAATGTCGACGTCCAGCAGCGCGACATCCTGCCCAAAGACTCCGGGCGCGCGCAAGATGGTGTTGCGTATGGCGCTGGCGGTTTCGATATCACCCAAAGCCAGAAAACGATCCGCAAGCCGCGGGCCAAGATGACGGCGCAGGGCCACAGGCAGGGCGGAAAATGCCAGCATCACCGCGTCCTGGTGGACCATCTCGCTGTTCAGGGGTGCCGGATTGCCAAGTACCGCCCAAAGCGCGGCAGGCGTGTCACAAGCGGTTTGGCCGTGGAACGCAGGCGCATCGTCAGCGGTATCGTCCAGAATACTGGCCAGACTGAGCCAGATCGATCTGTCGGGCAAATCCATCGGAAACGCCTTCAGCAATTGTTGGGCTTCGGCCCCGAAACCGAGGTAAAGCTGAAACCGAATTGCCCGCGTCAGCGCCTTTGGATCTGGCTTGTCAAATTCGCCCAAAATGCCAGCCATCGCACCAGAGATTTGCTCTGACACCGGATCACCGTTGCCCCAGGCTGCAAAGTCCAAAGAGTCTGCTGCGATGCAACGCTCTCCATCGAGGCCCAGATCAGCGTGCGTTGGCAGTCCCGTGCCAAACGCAAGCCCCGGCAATTCTCCCAAAGCGATCCGGACCGAGGGCAGTTTGGCGGGCGGATCCGTTGGCACGGGGGGGTCGTTTGTTGTGGCAATTTCAATCACACCTTGTGCCGCCCCTCGGCTGAGTTGTCGCAGCAACGCGAAGCGAAGCGGCTCCATTTCCGGATCAGAGGATGGCGCAATCTCAAGCCGTCCTTGCGACGCCGCAGCAGGATCAACCCGCAAATCCGCCATGACAAGATCCGTCCAGACATAGGCTTGGGGCCCCGTCTTCGGTCTGGGCCGGGGGCGCGGCAGGGGTTTATCCGTCAAAGCGGGCAGTTCGGAGCCATCTGACATCTGTTCGAATGACGACCCCTTTGGCGGTGGCCCGTCACGCACATCAATCACCAGAATGCCGGGTCGAAATTCAAAAGGAATCGCGTGGCAGGCACAGGCGATCCCCAAACGCAAAGCCGTCGTTTCCGGATCGGCCCAAATTGCCGCCAACCGACCTTTGCCAATCAACTTGAAGGCTTGTGTCAGATCGTAACTCACCAGATCTTCGGGCAACTGCAGTTCATACCCATCCATTGTACGCCCGACTGTCCAGTTCACCGGGGTGCCGTAGTCCAGCACGAGGCGGGTAAATCCCTCATGCTCGCCGGTTTTGACAACGACCGGAGCCGCAAAGGCGTGGCTGCAAATCCCGATCCACAAGGCCAGAACAAGCCGTATCATGCAGCCTCCTGCTTCAGAGCGCGCAATGAGTCCTCGATTTCGGCAAAGCTGGGACGCACATGGTGCGGGGTGTTTTGCCGCCCGACTTCGATGCAGATGTTTGGGGCATGCCTGTGCAGATTGGCGACCAGAACCTCACGCACCAATTGGTAAAAATGTCCGTCTTCTTCGACCACTGCTTTGACGCGCGCCGCGAAGGGGCCCATGATGCCATAGGCCAAAAACACCCCCAAAAACGTTCCGACCAGGGCGCTGCCGATCATGCCACCCAAAATTTCGGGGGGCTGATCCAGTGACCCCATGGTCTTGATCACCCCCAGAACCGCAGCCACGATTCCCAAGGCAGGCAGGGCATCGGCCATTGACTGCAAAGCGTGACTGGAGTGCAGGGCATGTGTCAGCGCCGCTTCGACCCGCTTGTCCAGAACCTCTTCGACCTGATGCGGATCATCATAATTCATCGAGGCCGCGCGCAGGGTGTCGGCAATCAGTTCCACCGTTTCGTGATCATGCTGGATTTTAGGGTATTTTCCGAAGATCGTCGATTCATGCGGATTTTCGATGTGTTCTTCCAGACCAACCGGGTTGCCGCGGGCCAGTCGGATCAATTCGAACAAAAGGCATAGCAGATCCCGGTAGTCGCCCGGCTTCCATTTTGGACCTTTGAACACTTTGGCGGTGTCTTTGGCGGTGTGCTTCACCGCCGCCATGTCGTTGGACACCAGGAATGCGCCCACCGCTGCGCCGCCAATCATGATCATTTCAAACGGCAGGGCACTTATGATGGGTTCAAGATTGCCACCGTGGAGGATGAACCCGCCAAACACCATGACCAGAATGACGACGATACCTATGATCCCAAACATGCGCGTCCCTGTTGAATGCCCAGCGCCATTTTGGCAGGCCGGGGTTAAGAAAGACTGAGGCTATTCTGTCGGGGCGAGGGCATTCCGGCCCGCGATCAGCACCGAAATTGAGTAAACATTGTCAGGTGTCATGTCCGCCATGACGGCGGCCGCCGCTTCGGGGCGCATCCGCCCAAGGAATCCTGCGGCAAATTCAGGGGCCATCGTGCCGAAAATCCGGGCGGCATCGGCTGGTTTCATCGCTTCGTATACCGCCGTCAATCGGGCAAGATCTTCTTCTGCGGCACCATCTGCAATCGAGAGGGTTTTCTTCAGATCGGTCTCGGCGGTCTGCAGTTCTGTCAGCCTGAGAGCAATCGCCTCTTCGGCCAGCGCCAATGCCGCGAGCCGATCCTCCAAAGCCAGTTCTTGCGCCCGCACTTGCGTTTCGCGGGTTAGCAGAGCCTCGGCCAACGCAACGGGCGGGGCGGGACAGGCCTGCGGGTCAGCGGCAACTGCGACCACTGCGGTCTCGGCGGAATTGGCCATGGCTGCCCCAAGGTCAGCGCCGATTCGCAAGGCGCCGGACGAGGCCAGAAACAACGCCAGTATGACCAAGGCCCCCCGGCCCGCCCGGCGTTTCATTCGGCGGCCTGTTGATCGACGCGCGGGCCGCGGCGACGGACAAATCGCAATCTTCGTTCTGCTTCCGACGGTTCGGGTTCCGACGCGGCATTCGGTTCCGGCAGATCATGCATCGCGGCCATGATCAGTTCGAGTCGGCCTGCCACGCCTTCGGCCCGCAGGGTCAGCGCCTGCAACCCGTCTGCCGACCCATGCGCCGCTGTGCGCGCCTTGTCCAGGGCGCGGGTCATGTCATCGACCTGCGCCGACAAAACCGCAATCGCACCGCCCATGCCACTTTCCAGCGTGGTGAATTTCTTCAGCCGCCCTGACAACACATAGCAATAGACCGCGGCCCCAAACGACCCGGCCACAAGCAAGATATCGGCTATTAGGTTCATGGTTGCCCCCGCTAATTCAGCACAAATTCCGTGACAAGAAGATCGCGGACACGACCTTCGCCTGTCACAATCTGAATGCGGCGCAACATTTGCGCCCGCATGCGCACCAAAGCCGCAGGATCGTCAAACTGCGCCGGATCCAGCGCGCGCAAATAGCCGTTCAACACGTCGACAATACGCGGCAATAGCAGTGTCACATCAGCGAGATGCGCGCCGGACACTTCAAGCTGCGAGCCAAAGCGCAGATGGCGATTGTCGGCCACGGCCCCCAAAGTGATGGTCAACGGGTCCACAGCCACAAAGGCAATATCCGGCAACGGCACCAGGTCTGCCTCGGCTGCGGCACGGTCTGCGGCCGGGGCCAGAATCATCCCCGACCAACTGGCGTAAAACCCGCCGCTGCCCAGAACGATTGCCAGGGCAAGCCCAATGATCAAAGGCTTTTTCGACTTTTTTGGCGCCACATTCTGCGGCTCTTCGGCATCTGCCACGGGAATCCTCCGTTCTTTCTGACAAGAACAAACATAGACCATGGGGCACTAACCGATTGTTAACACCGATCGGCCAAAGCTGAGTCATTGGGCAGAAGCCCTTGGGTTGGAGAATGCCGTGCAGAACCTGTTGCAGATTTGGCAGGCGCTTGATGTCCGCAAAAGGTTGATTGTGCTGGGGTCAACCGTCGCGATGTTCTTGGCGATTCTGGCTTTGTCGCGGTTGGCCAGCACTCCTGGAATGTCGTTGCTTTATGCCGGTTTGAACGCTTCGGCTGCGGGCGATGTGGTGGCGGCGTTGGACCAACGCGGCGCAACATATGAGGTGCGCGGTGACTCGATTTATGTCGATGACGCGCAGCGCGACAGCCTGCGGATGACCTTAGCCTCCGAAGGGCTGCCTGCCAACGGCGGCACCGGCTATGAATTGCTTGATTCTCTCTCGGGATTTGGCACCACCTCACAGATGTTTGACGCGGCCTATTGGCGCGCAAAGGAAGGAGAGCTGGCACGCACCATCCTGGCCAATCCCCAGATCCGTGCCGCAAGGGTGCATATTGCGCAGGCCCCCAACCAGCCGTTTCAGCGCGATGTCAAGCCGCAGGCCAGTGTCACGATCACCTCGGCCGGGGGCGCGTTGCCGCCAACGCAGGCCAAGGCGCTGCGGCATTTGATTGCGGCCTCTGTCCCGGGCATGACACCGGATGAAGTGGCGGTGATTGACAGTGTTTTGGGTCTGATTGCCTCGGATGCCGATCAAGGCAGGCCGGATGCCGCTGCTGAAACACGGGCGCAGGAAATCCGCAGCAATGTTGAGCGTTTGTTGGCGGCCCGGGTCGGCGCGGGCAAGGCTGTGGTTGAGGTTTCTGTGGATGTGGTGACCGACACTGAGGCGATCACAGAGCGCCGTTTTGATCCGCAGGGTCGGGTCGCGATTTCAACCGATACCAACGCCCGCACAAACAGCAACTCCCAAGCCGCAGGCGATGTCACTGTCGCGTCCAACCTGCCAGATGGCGACGCTGCCCAAGCAGGGGGCGGCAAAAGCGAGAACTCTGAAACGCGTGAGCAGGTAAACTACGAAGTTTCTGAAACAAATAGGGAAATCACCAAGATGCCCGGTGCCGTGCGCAAGATTTCCGTCGCAGTTCTGGTGGATGGGCAGGAGGTGGTGGCGGCGGATGGCACGATTGCGCTGCAGCCCCGCCCTGAAGAAGAATTGGCCGTGCTGCGTGAATTGGTGGCCTCAGCCGTCGGGCTTGATGAGACGCGCGGCGATGTTTTGACGCTGCGCTCGCTGACGTTTCAACCGGTGCCATCGGCGGGCACTTTGGCCGAAGCCGGGATGTTCAGCGGCTTGGCAAAACTAGATATGATGACGCTGATCCAGACGGCCGTGCTGGCGCTTGTGGCTCTGGTGCTTGGGTTGTTCGTGATCCGCCCTATGGTGATGAATCCGACACGCCGCGCCCTGCCGCAGCCTGATCCGATACTGGCCTTGCCGGGCTATGCGACCGCGGCGGCAGGCCAGCGCGTGCTGACCGGCGAAATTGATGACAGCACCGAATTGCCCCAGCTGTCCTTGGCCCATGAGGCCGAGGATGCCGCAGATCCGATGGCCCGGCTGCGTCGCCTGATCGAAGAGCGGCAGGCCGAATCTGTCGAAATTCTGCGCGGTTGGATGGAATTTGAAGAGGAGCGCGGATGATGACGCTGCGCTTGGAAGTGTTTGAAACCGAAGAACGGCACAGCACCCCGCACATGGTCGTACTGGACAGTTTCGCCTTGGAGGAAGCCAAGCTCTCTGCCTATGAAGCCGGCTATGCGGCGGGCTGGGAAGATGCGGCGGCGGCGCAATCGGGCGATCAGTCCCGCATCAGCGCGGATCTGGCGCGCAGTTTGCAAAGCTTGGGCTTCACCTATCACGAAGCGCGCATGCATGTTTTGCGGGCGTTAGAGCCGCTTTTGCAGGAAATCGTCGGCCGCCTTCTGCCGCAATTGGCCCGCGAAACACTGGCCCCCATCGTTTTGGAAGCGCTGATGCCGATGGCCGAATCCATGGCGGATGCCCCGGTGACGCTGGTGCTTAACCCGGTTGCACGACCCGCTGTCGAAGCGCTGCTGGAACAGGCGACCGGCATGGCCCTGACCTTGGTTGAGGAACCCAGCCTTGGCGAGGGCCAGGTGTATCTGCGCATGGGCCCTGCCGAAACCCGGATCGACCTTGATCGGGCCACCGCCGAAATCACCGCCGCAGTCCGCGGCTTCTTTGAGCTTCCAGAAAAGGGAATGCCATGATGGACGATTTGCCCGATGCCAACCCGTTTGCCCAAGTGCCGATTGAGGTGACAATCTCGGTCGGCAAAGCCCGCCCTCTGGTGCGCGACCTGCTGCGATTGTCGCGGGATGCTGTGCTGGCACTGGACCGCCGGGTCGATGATCCGGTTGAGCTTTACGTCGGAGACCGCCTGATCGCGCGTGGCGAATTGCAAGAGCTGGAGGGCGATTCTTCCGGACAGCTGGCCGTGCGCCTGACCGAAGTCGCCAATTTGCGCGGGGGTCTTTGACATGCGGCAGATCGGGCTGGCGTTGGGTCTTTTGACGATGCTTGCGGCGCCCGCGGTTGCCCAGAACATCGCCATAGACTTTGGCGACCAAAGTTCACTTGCCACCCGATCCGTGCAACTTATGGCCCTGGTGACGGTGCTGAGCATCGTTCCGGGGCTGGCGATCATGGTGACATGTTTTCCCTTCATCGTGACCGTCTTGTCGATCCTGCGGCAGGCGATTGGCTTGCAGCAGGCACCGCCGAACATGCTGATCGTCAGTCTTGCCATGTTTTTGACCTGGTTCGTGATGGACCCCGTGTTCACTCAGGCCTGGACGCAAGGCCTTGAACCGCTCAGTCAGGGCGCGATGGATGTGCAGCAAGCCATCCCTTTGGTTGTCGCGCCCTTTCGCGCATTTATGGCCGTGCGGCTTGACCCTGACACCTTCGCGGCCCTCGCGGATCTGCGGCCTGCGGAGATTGCGCGCAACCCAATCGACGCGCCGTTGTCCTTGCTGGTGCCGTCGTTCATTCTGTCGGAAATTCAACGGGCCTTTGAAATCGGGTTCCTGGTGTTCCTGCCCTTTTTGATCATTGATCTGGTGGTGGCCGCCGTTCTGATGTCGATGGGTATGATGATGGTGCCGCCCGCCGCGGTGGCTTTGCCATTCAAACTGGCTTTTTTTGTTGTGGCCGATGGCTGGAGTCTGATTTCAGGTGCCCTTGTGCGCAGCTATGTGTAGGTGACCGGCCTCGGCCCCAACCAAGTCAGTTCACCACAAAATCCGCGTGCAGCGCCCCGGCTGCATTGATGCTTTTCAGAATGTCGATCATGTCATGCGGTGCGACACCCAGGGCATTCAACCCGGCCACCACTTCAGACAGATCCGTGCCACCCGACACTTCGGCAAGACCTGTGCCCGGCGCGTTTTCAATATCGACCGAGCTGCGCGGAACAACGATGGTTTCGCCTTCGGCAAAGGGGTTCGGTTGTATCACCAGCGGCGTCTCGTCAATCCGCAGGGTCAGATTGCCCTGCGCGACCGCCACCCGACTGATCCGCACGTCCTCGCCCATCACGATCGTGCCGGACCTCTGATCAACCACAACCCGCGCCCGCGTTTCGGGTTCCACCTCAATATTCTCGATACGGCTGATCACATGCGCGGGTGAAACCGACCCTGCAGCTTGAATATCCAAAGCGACGGTCCCCGAGTCCAGCATCAGCGCGGCGGCGCGACCCACCTCGCGGTTGATGGCGGCCTCAATCCGCGCCGCGGTCGTGAAGTCCGGCTCGCGCAGTGCCAGTCGCATCGTGGTCAAGGCGGTGAAGTCAAACGCCACCTCGCGCTCCACCCGAGCGCCGGACGGGATCATGCCCGCCGTGGGCACTCCCTGCACGACGCTGGCCGCAGCCCCATCGGCCGAGACCCCACCGGCTATGATTGCCCCTTGTGCCACAGCGTAAATCTGGCCATCGGCACCGTTCAGGGGAGTCATGATCAGAGTGCCCCCCAAAAGGCTTTTCGCATCGCCAATCGCCGACACCGTCACATCAATTTGGCCTCCGGCACGGGCAAAAGGTGGCAGAGTGGCTGTGACAAAGACTGCGGCGACGTTCTTGGGGCGATAATCCTCACCGGCCACGTTGACACCCAGGCGTTCCAGCAGATTTGACATCATTTCTTCTGTGAAGGGCGCGTTGCGCAATCCGTCGCCCGTGCCGTTCAAGCCAACAACCAACCCATAGCCGACCAGATCATTGGCCCGCACGCCATCGAATTCGACCAGATCCTTGATGCGGATCGGCCCAGCCAGGGCCGAAAACGGCAGAATTCCGAGAAGTACCGCGCCCAAAAATCGCTTCATCACAGGTAATCCATAAGGCTCAGGCGCGTCATGCGCGCGGTGATGGCGTAGATTTTTTCCAACTGCGCCTGCGTTTCTTCCAGCTTGGTGGCCGTTTCAAAAGGATCCGCTGCGACGATATCAGCGCGCGCGATTTGCAACGCTGTGGTTTCTGCTGAATTTCGGGCCGTTGCGGCCTCTATCTGGGCCTCCACCAGACCCAGACGGGCGGCCAGATGGGCAAGATCCGTCTGGCTTTGCAACAAGCCAACACCGGCGCGGCGGGCCAGATCCTGACGCGCGTCCGGTTGGCCGGACAGCACACCGCGATCAAGCATGGCGGCCATCGCCAAAGCCTTCAAATGGGCGCGAATGGCCGGAGCCGCCGCCGTGACATCCATAACCGTCTCTTCTGCGGGCGCGATCGACAGCGCCGCGAGCGTACCGCCACCGCTGTAGCCCAGCGCAAGAAACCCGCCCGGCGCATCAAACCATGTGGCCACCGCCGATTCAACGTCGGCGGCACTGACCGCTCCGGCAACGGCGGCATCGAGCGCCGACAGCATCGTATCGGCATTGGTGGTGGCGGCAGAACCGGTTGCGGTTCCCGCAAAGATCGAGCGGTCGCCAAAGCGGGTGTTCAACACCGAAACCGCCGTATCAAACTGTTGCCGGGCTTGCTTGGCGACGGCATCAACGCGCGCCGGGGTATGGCTGCTGGCTGCGGTGATCAAAGCCGCACTCAGGTCTGCTGCAATCTCGTCGATCACCGCCAGCCCGGTTTGCATGGCACCTGTGAACAAGGCCGCCTCGGACGCCACCGCGCCATAGCCTTTCAGTCTGGCCAGCGTGGTATCAATGCCGGAAATCGGCACAAGATCACCGGACACGCGCGCAGCCGTATCGTTGACGCGCCCGGTGGTCAGCTCAAGGGAGAGGCGCTGCAGATCCGTCCTGAGCGCCACATTTTGCCGCCGCAACAGGAAGGATTGCGCCATATCACCCAGTGAAATCAATGACATGACTATATCCCCAGCAAGGTGTCTATCATGCCACCGACCGTGGACATCACCTTGGCGTTGGCGGCGTAAGCCTGCTCGATCAGCAGCAACGATTGCATTTCCTGATCGGTGTCGACCCCGTCGCCAAGTTCCATTTCCCGCAACGTGTCCAGCCGGGCCGAGGCATAGCTGGCCTCGCCTTCTGCGGTCAGCCGCGCGGTGGCGATGCCTGACACCATATCCGCCGCAAGCGTTGCAAAACTGCGCGCACCGGCCATGAAGCCGCCCGAAACCGGGAGGCGCGGCGCCACCAGCGCCGCCTGCAGGTCCTTCAGCAGTTGCGCATTGCCGGCCAGACCGGGCGCCGTTGCACCCAGCCCGTCGCGCAGCCGCCACAGCGCACCGCCCTGCGCCGCATCAGCGGCGGCGTTGATCTGCAGACGCTGTGAAAGGCCTGTTTCATTGACCGCCAGAAAGGCCGCACCGCTGTCGGTGAACAGACCGGCCGCCCCCAGAGCGCGGGTGACGTCCAAAGCCGGGTCAGCGAAGCGTTCGATCAGGTCGCGGGCCAGCGCGTCCAGACGCGCCTGGGCTTGCGGAGCCAGGTCATCGCGGACGGCAAAATGCCCGGCCAATGTGCCCCCTGAAATCAGGCTGCCTTCGCCGGTTGACACCGATTTGCCATTGATCGTCAAACCAGACAACGCGCCGCTGCCCAAGGTCATGCCGGGGATGATCAGGCCGGCCGGGGCAAAGCCCAGTTCCGCCGGCGCGCCATCCAACAGCACCGCGCCTCCTGCCGAAAACAACGCAATCTGGCCATGGCCGCGCGGCACTTCGCGCAACGGGATGATGGCGGAAATATCATCAATCACCTGCTGCCGCTGATCCAGCAGCGACGACACATCGCGCCCGGTTCCGGCATTGCTGCGGATTTGTGTGTTCAGTTCAGCAACCCGCGACAACGCAGTATTGACCTGCGCCACCTGAGATTCGATCTGGTCATCGGCGGTGCCGCGGGCGGTTTGAATACTGGTGCTCGTCAGCGCCAGATGTGCGGCCACGGACCTGGCGGTTGCGGCCACACGTGCCAGGCGTTGTTCTGAGTCCGGGCGCGAGGTGGCTTCGAGAAGGGCGGTGTCAAAATCGGCAATCCGGCTGCCCAGGGAGGTGGCACTATCAGGCGCGCCCAGCGCCGCTTCGACCCGCTTCAGGAAGTTGGCGGTGGTGTTGCGCGCGCCGCTGCCTGCTTCGGCGGCGCGGCGGTCGCCCAGCAGTATTGGATCACCGTGGCGCAGTATTCCCGTGACCCGCACGCCTTGGCCGGATGATCCGACCACACGCGACGCCGTTTGCAGTTCACGTCGGCCATAGCCTTCGGTCATCGCGTTGGCGATGTTTGACGACACCACTTCGGCCGCACGCGCCGCCGCGTTCAGACCGGAAAGCGCCGATGAAAGGCTGCCCGAGATGGTCATTCAAGCCCCCTAGCGTTTGATGTTCGTGGTTTCCTGCAGCATTTCATCCACAGTCTGGATCACCTTGGCGTTCGACGAATAGGCGCGTTGGGTCTGGATCAGCTGTGTGAGTTCGGCCGCAACATCGGTTGAAGATTCCTCTCGCGAGAAACCCACGACCGCCCCGGTCGGACCATCGCCCGCGTTCCACAGATAAAACGGCCCAGAGGCGGGCGAGATTTGATAGGTCTGGTTGTTTTGCGCGATCAGCCCATTGGGATTGGGCACATCAATCAGTGGCAGCTGAAAAATGCGCCGCGAGAACCCCTGATCATAAACCGCGAACAAGTCGCCCTTTTCATCCACCGCAACCGAGGTCAGGCTGGCAACTTGTGAGCCGTTTTTGCTGATGGCGACGGGGGCGAAGGTGCTGGACAGCTGTGTCAAGCCATCGGGCTGACCGGGTTTCCCGATGTTCAGGGCGATGTTGCCGCCGCCGACGGTCAGCGCAATAGAGCCGGTCACCGGATCATATGGCCCCCCGGAAATCGGCGTGATCGACGCCAGTGTGCCACCGGCCGCCTGACTTGGATCGAAGGTCAACGTATACTCGCCAACAGTCGCGCCGCCTGATGAGCTGTCCTTGACCGACATGGTCCAGCTGTTCGAGGCGCCCGTCAGCGGGATGGTCGGGGTGAAGGTGAACTCCAATGATTCGGAAGTGCCAAGGTTGCCGAAATATTCCACCGACAGATCGAAGGGTGCGCCGGTGCCCCCGGCCAGACTGGACGACGCAGGCAGGTTCACCCCCAACCGCATTTCGGAGGTGGGGTTGGCGATGTACTGGTTCGAGTTGATGCGGACCGGCACCAGTCCGGCCATGGTATCGCGCGGAAAGGTGGGCAAGGTGCCATCGGGTCTGGCAGGCCACCCCATCAGGACAAGCCCGGTGTCTGTCCGCAGCATGCCGTCGGCGTCTGGGCGAAAAGACCCGGTGGTGGCCAGTGAAATGGGATAAGAGCGGTCAGACCCGTTCACTGCCCCGATGCTGGTCACCGCCAGAAAACCGCGGCCATCAATCGCCAGATCGGTGGGGTTGGTGGTGGCGATCAGCGGCCCGCGATCGTCGATCAAGCGGATGTTCGACACCCGCACCCCGCCTGCAAAATAGCTGGCGCGCGAATTGCCGTTGATCACCACAGAATGGAAATCTGCCTGCGCCCGCTTGTAGCCATATGTCGACGAGTTGGCGATATTGTCCGAAATTGTCGCAAGACGGTTGGCATTGGCGTTCAGGCCAGCCACCCCCGCGTTCAGCGAAGAAGATAATGTCATCGAATGCGCCTTTCTGCAGACCCGACCTCTGGATAGGTCCAACCTGCGCGACGCGGCTTAATATCTCCCTAACGGTTCAAATTTGAACTATTGCTCAGCGATCCTTGCGCAACAGGACAATCTCAAGCCGGTTGTTTCGGATCGACAACGGATCGGCAGTTGCAGGCTTGCGGTCGGCATTGCCTGTGATGCGGGCCATGCGCATGGCTGGCAGATCATATCCTTCGATCAGGCTGCGCATGACTTGTGCCCGCGCGGCAGACAGATCCCACGTTGGATCGTTGATCAAGGTGATCGGATAGCTGCGCACATGACCATTTACGGCAATCTTGTTTTCAGCCAGGCCCAGAACTTCGGCCAGAAGGCCAGCGATCTTGCGGGTTTGACCAGAAGGTTCCGCGGTATCTGAAACAAAAAGGGCGGCGTCCGGCAGATCGAACACCTCTATCACCAGTCCTTCATCGGTGACACGGGTGACCACATGGCGCAGCAAACGCTCCATCGTCAGGCTTTCGCCGCCGCGTGCGGTCAACGCCTGCTCCACTTCTGCCAACGCCTGTTGTTCGGCCGCAGCCGCAGCGGCCTGTTCAGCAGAGCCGGTATCACCCCGTGCTTTGCTCTCTTCGGTTGACTGATCCTTGCTGGCACCCGTCCCGCTTTTGGTCAGCGTCTGTTCTGAAAAGATCGAGTCGCCGCCAAAAGCGCCGTCACCGCCACCCGAGATGCGGTTGACCGGAATCGTCGGATTGAAATAATCCGCGATGCCTTTGCGCTGTTTTTCCGTTGTCGCGTTCAACAGCCACATCAGCATGAAGAAGGCCATCATGGCCGTCACAAAGTCAGCATAGGCCACTTTCCACGCCCCACCGTGATGACCGCCGCCCTTGATGATCTTCTTCCGCTTGATGATGACTGGCGCGGCATTTGATTGCCCGGCCATTCCCACACCCATGTTTCAACACCCAAGGCCGTTTATAGGCGATCAGCGTTTACAGTTGTTTAAGGGGTGGCATTTTAGCTATTCCGGTCAGAACCGCGCCAGGCGGGCGCAGGTTTCCAGCCCGATTGCAGCATAGTCGGCGCGGAATTGCCGGGTCGCGGCGCGGCTGAGCCCACGCTCAAGCTGCAGGGGCGTCAAAGGCGTGGCGGTTTCCACCATCGCATCGGCCAGATCGGTGCGGGTCGCCAGAAATTCGGCCACATCCTGTGCGGCAAGACCATGGGTTCCGGTCAAGAAAAGATCAAAGCGTTGGAAGGCGCGGTTCAGCACGCACAGTCCGCTGTCGTCAAACCGGGCGATCAACTGGGCAGACTGCAAGTCGGTCAGGCCGGCCGCCAAAGCCCCGCTGAACCGACAGGGAACCGCAGCCATCATGGCCAGATGCCGGCGCAGACCGCGGCGGGTCGCGGGATGCAAGGGTGCTATGGCGAACAGATCGGACAACCCATGCGCCAGCGTCAGCCGCAGCCCCTTCAACCGCCGCAAGCGCAGGCGCAGATCCGTGGCCCAATCCGCCGACACATCGGTCAGAATGACACCCCCAATGGTTTGCAGGGCGGCCAAAACCGGGCCTGCGTCCCGGTTCAGAACGGCTGCCAGGCTGGGGGCAAGGTGCAAGGCACAGTCGCGATCGACAGCCTGCACGGCCAGGGTGACCCGGTGCTCCACCTGCAATTCGGGCGAAAGCCCAAGGGCACGCAGCAAAGGCAACAGCCGGGCCGCAGCCGAGCGACTGGCCAGTGTGACCCGACCCAAAAGCAGCTGTTCCATCGCCTCTGACACCGTGATTTGCAGATGATCGGCAACAACAGGGGCCGCCAGCCGGATCAGATCCGCCGGAACATCGACAGCAAATGTGGCCGTTTGGCTTAGGTCGGTGGCAGTCATCGGGTCAACTCCCGTTAGATTTCTCGCCTTCAGATTGCCCCTCTTGCTGTGACGCAACCGTAACGCAACCGTCAAACCCGCGTCAAATCTGCGCCTGTTGACACCGAAACCGCATCTTTTCGGGAAGCCGCCCGAAGGTCACAGCGCCAAAGCGGCTGTCAGCAGGGCCGATGCATCGGGCAGACCCGCGCCGAAGAAATACTCGGGGTCGAGCTGATACTCATCGTCGGCGTTCATCGTGTCTGGTGTCAGCGGCCTGTAGCCCGGCGCAACCACCGCCGTCACAGAACTGGTCGCGCACAACACCGCCCGCATCTGCATACCGTCCAACCGTGGCAAAGACTGCGCCCGCCGCGCGCGTTGGGTCAGCAAAAGCAAGCCTCCGATCAGACTTGCGGCACCCGAAGTGCCGCCAAAGGCGGTATAATAGCCGCCACCAACGCCTTGGTTGCCCTGACCGGGCAGCACCGATGACCAAGGTGCTACGCCGCTGTCATATCCGAAAACACCCGGCAAATCGGTTGTGACCAAGTCCAGCGGTGAAAAGGCGAACCCCCGCGCCGCGCCAACCGAATAGTCATGCATGGCCAGCATTGGATCGGATCGGTCCAACCGGGTCTGATGACGGTTGTACACTTCGTAATCATCAGACGGGGCCACCACGGTCAGCCCTTCGCCATAGTTGGAATAGCCGGACCGGAAACCCTCGGCCGTGACCGCTCCGACGGCGATGATCCCATTGTCATCATCGGCAAGCCGGGCCGGATAGATCAGTTGGCTTTCCCCATCATTCCCGGCGGCACATACAATCGGGATATGGCGCGAAATCGCCAGAATCAGGTGCTGCAGGATTTTCCACGGTCGGTCAGGCAAATGGCCTTGCTGAGCCGTATCGGCGTTGGCTTCGACGGCTTCCGCTGTGCCCAGCCGCGCGTACATATCGGCTGCCTGCCGCCCGCGCCAGCTTTCCAGATCTGCCTGCAGATCGGTCTTGGGCTGCAAAGGCGCACGCATGGGGTCAGGCAGTCCACGCGGCATGACAATCACGTCAACCTTGCACGACCACGCATAGAGAAAGGCCGCGATAAACTGATAGGGGTCGGCTTCGAAAGAGGTTCGGATCGAAATCAATCTGGAATGCGGGTCCACGCCGAAATAGGGCAACAGATTGGCGTTTGGATTGATCGTGGCCGCCGCCATCGTGGTGGCCGCAGCCCCTTCGGCATCCAGCAAAGCCGGTTCACCCACGATCAGCCCCGCGCAAGCCGTCCCGTGTGCGGCAAAGGTTTCTTCGGCATCAATCATCCGGCGCACCACACCCTGCGCACCACGGTATTCGGCGATCATATGCTCCAGATACTCCAATTCGTGCGGGTCCAGATGCAAAGGCCCAAGTGTGTCGATGCTCAGATCGGCAAAGAATGCGCGCTTCTGCTCTCGGGTCAGGGCTGATGTTCCCGGCTGCACCCTTTCGGTCTGCGCGCCATAGCGGTGGCTGGTCAGATCGATCGACTTGGTGGCGTCAATCCGGCTGGCAAGATTGGGATGGGCGCGGCTGACTCCGGTGTCTATCAGCGCTGCAGTGGCAAAGATTTGGCCTGCGTGAGGAATGCTGTCCCACAGGGTCGCGGCAATCGTGGGGGCGGACTGCTGGCGCAATGCGGATTGGTCACCCGACGGCACGATGCCGGGCATAGGGCCAAAATCGGCGTCGATCACTTTCAGCGCGGCCAGGTGCCAAAGCCAATAGAAACGGGGCGGATTTGCGGATGCGGTCATATCAAATATCCTGCTATATCAATGCCATTCGCCCATGGCCGCCAAATATGCTGCGCCAAAGGCATCGCGCAGATAGGGCGAAAACCGCCGAGCCAACTCTTTGCCTGCCTCGGTGTCTGACGGGTAATGCAGCCCCGCCCATTCCCGGTTTTCCGCCACATTCTGTGCCAACCGTGCCAGTTCATCGGTGGCGGGATGCTCGGGCAGGATGATGTTGAAGGCAAAAGCGATCGAAAAGCACTGAAACGCATGGTTTGACGGATAGCTTTCATGCGCAGGCACGGCCAAAAGCGGGCGCAATCGCGGCTCGACGACATTGGGGCGGTCGCGGTCGATGCGGGCTTTGTAGAGCAGACCCACATATTCGCAGGCGGTCAGAATGTTCAGAAACAGGCCTTCGGTGGACTCGTTTCCGCCCACCTCTTCGATCCCCAAAGGCCGCAGGAATTCACCCACAGACAACGCCGCCTGCGCCTCTATGTCGGGTTGCCTGCGCATTCGTTCACGGTCGCGAGCCTGCATCGACAGCAAAACGGCCGTTTCAAGCCGTGTGTAGTCCGGTCCAGGCGGCAAAGCGATGTCCAGACATTCCCAGGCGAAGCGTTCCGCCACCGTAAAGGGGTTGTCAGATGGCAACTGATGCAACCGCCGCAATTCCAGCGCCGGGATCAGGCCGGCAACACCCTGACCACCGTCATAGCTGGCCTTGTTCTTGTTTTTATTCTTGTTTTTATTCTTATTCTTATTCTTGTTCTTGTTCTTATTCTTGTTCAGCGTCGATTTGTTCTGAACCATTTTGTTCTGTGATGCCAGCACACCGCCGCCGGTGCCAGCGCTGCCTTGACTGCCCGTGCCTTGTTGGCCGCCACCACCAACGCTTTGGACTTGATCGGCATAGACTTCAAATCGGTGGGTGTTCAGAAAACTGGCCGCTGTCTGTAAACTGTCGTTCATAGCTTCCTCCGCCTACTGTCAGCTTTTGCGCACTCCGGCCTTGATCAGCCCGTCCAGAAAATGCCGCCCGCCTTCGGTGTCCAGCCCCGGATACCCGCCCTCTCGCAGCGATGTGACCGAAAAATTCGGCTCCACCGTCAGCAGTTTGTTCAGGAATTGGCGGGCCTCATCCGGGCGGTCCATATGGGCGTTGGACGACACCAACACCCGCAACAACGAATTGAAATCCGGACGTTCGGCCAAGGCCGCCTTGCCCGCTTCTATTGCCGTCAGGTGTTCGCCGCTGAAATTTCCGGTGATCGCCCGCGTGGTGTCAAAATAATACCGATGCGGGCTGAAGGCCCCCAGATGCCGCGCCCAGCGCGCCATCGCCAGCGCCCGCTTGGGTTGGCCCGCATAGGCGTGCAGCATGGCATAAAGATCCCAGGCCAGCGTTTGCGCCGGATTGACGCGCAGTGATTGTTCAAACAGCCCCGCCGCATAGTCGAATTCGCCAAACAGATAGGAATGGATGTGGCCCACCAGCGCCGAGACCAGCGCATTGCCCGGCTCCATTTCCAACGCGCGACGGGCGAAATGCTGGGTTTCCTCAATCAATGGCGCATCATTCGGGTTGAACTTTTGCCCGACGCGGAAGGTGTTCAGAAAAGCCATCCAGGCATAGCCCTGCGCCGAAGGATGTGCCGCGATATGGCGGCGCAGGGTGGCTTCGGACCGGTCGAGATCATCGCGGGTCAGGCGGAACATCGAGGTCACGGCGGCGGCCAGACGGCCCTCGGCCTCGGCCACCTCGGTTCCGGTGCGGCGCAGAAAATGCCGCAGCGCCTCTTCGGTGGCGCGCACGATCAACGGCATGGCAATCCTGGGGTCGCTCGACTGTTGGCGGCGCAACTGCACCTCATCGGCCCAGATCAGCGTGTTGTCCAAGGGCGATTGTAGCACAATCGCCACCCGCAGCAGCACCGGGTCGGCAAACACCCGCACTTGTGCCGTCAGGTTGATCTGTTCGGGAAGGCGGGCATAGCCGCCGATCAGGTCGCCAAAGGGCATTGGGGCCATATCGACCATGCGCAGATCGCCGGTTTCCTGAAACGCCGCCAAAAGCGCGCGCTGGACATCGGCCTGCACCAGCGCCGCCGCCGAATCACCGCCCAGAATCACCGGCGGCATCAGGGCAACCCGCCACGCCTGCAAACCGGGCGTCGGTTCGGCAAGAGGCAGATGGCCCGGCATGTCGCTGTGGCGGTGTGTGGTCTGCGGTACGACGAAACTCTGGCGGTGATCTTCGGTTTTGGCCTTGGGGGCCAGATCATGCGCAAAACCGGCCTCTTCGATGCGCCGGTGCCACGACTGCCGCTCCAGCATCAGCCATTCTTCGAACTCGGGATCGCGCACGTCGATGCCTTCAAGGAAGTTGTCGGTCTGCCCCGAAAATCCATTCAGCCCACCCGGCTTCATCGCGTCCAGAACGTCCACCTTGATGGCCGCCAGATCAAGCGACACCGTGTGTTTATCCGCCGAAATCGCCCGCGCCGCATCGGCCCCCAGCGCAGAACGTATGTCCAGCAAAGCCTGCCGCAGACTGGCCGAAGCCTGATCTTCGCCACGGTCGCTCCACAGTTTGTCGCGCAGCCAGACGCGTGAGCGTGACCCACGTGGCGCCACCGCCAGCATCCCCAGAATGGCGCGTGACTTGCGGGATTTCGGCGTGAGGTCATTGCCCTGCGGCCCCTGAACCGTGAATGGTCCGAAGAGAAACATTTGAAAGGCAACGGGCGAAATGATCATGGCACCGGAAAGGGGCAAAAGGCATGGGACGTCGCTGCAGACTGACGCAGGTTCCAGCCCAGGTAAAGCACCAAGAAAAGGCGCGGCCGGTGCCGATGGATGTGCGATCTGCAGCATGTGTTTTGTCCCAAGCTGATCTGGTGGCAGTAAGGACCGGAAGCCGTGAGTGCTGCGTGAAACTGGCGTCAAAATGGTGGGATGCCGCCGAAAATCTTTCTGATTGAGGCGGTGAAAACCAAATGGGGGTTTCACACCCCCGACCCATTGCGTAGCGCAATGGGACTCCCCCGTGGGATATTTGGGCAGAGAGGATGCAAATTTTAGATGGATTTTGAGCAAAAGCGCCGGGTTCAGCGTTCGCGAAACGCCTCGTTGCTTTTGTACAGGGGCTTGGTCAAATAGGTCAGGATGGTCTTGCCACCTGTCTGCAATTCGACCTCGGCCTGCATGCCGGGGCGGATTTCCAGATTTTGTTGGCGATCGTTCAGCTGACTGCGATCCACGCGCAACGTGACCTTGTAATGCGGGTCGCCATCGGGCGTGCGGGCGCGTTCGTCCTTGAAGGTATCGGCGGAAATATAGGTCACTTTGGCCTTCAGAGAGCCGTAAATCGTGTAATCATAGGCCGACAGTTTGATCACCGCATCCTGTCCCTGCCGCACCGAGGCGATGTCGCGGGGTTTCACCTTGGCCTCGATGAACAGCTCTTCGTCCAACGGGATGATCTGCAAAATTTCTTCGCCAGACCGCACCACGCCGCCGATGGTCGTGACTGACAGCTTGTTGACCACACCGCGCATCGGGGCGACCAGGATGGTGCGGGCCAGTTGATCCTTGGCCAGTTTCAGCTTTTGGCGCAGGCTGGCCAATTCGCCCTGGGTCTTGGAATAATCGTTGGCGCGTTCCAATTCTGTCGTGGTGATCGCCTCTGACAGGCGGTTGGCCGCGTCGCTGTGGGCCTTGCGGGCGCGGGTCACCTCGATCAGCGGCGCGATTTCCTGATCGTACATGTTTTGCAGCAGGTCCAGCTCCTTGTCGGCCTGTTCCAGCACCGCCTGCGCGCCCTCAACCCGTGCCTGATATTCACCCTGCCGCGCCGAAAGCAGCGCCTTTTCCGAGGCCACGATTTCGGGCACGCGGCTGGACAGGCTGACGGGCACATCAAAACCGGACTCGCCTGCAATTTCGGCCTCCAACCGGAAACGGCGGATTTCCAGCGCTGCGATTTCATCCGACAGCTCGTCCACCGCAGACTGGTATTGCGTGCCATAAAGCCGCGCCAGGGTTTGGCCGGGTTCGACCACATCGCCCTCGGCCACGTTCAACTCGGCCAGAATGCCGCCTTCAAGGTTCTGGATGATCTGCGGGCGCGACGATGACACCACCTCGCCCGTCGCCCGCACAATCTCATCGACCCAGGCGACGGCGGCCCAGACCACGAAGACCACGGCCACAGCGACGATCATCCAGATGGTGCGGCTGGGACCGCGCATCTTTTCGGCGAAATCGTCGTCAAAACCGGCAAGGCTCATGCACTGCCCCCGCGGGTGACGGTGGCGCGCACGGCGCTGAGCGTCAGCTTTGGCGCAGGGGTGGGCGTGGCGACCGGATCGGCGGCGGGCGCCTTGTTCAGATGCGCCAGCACCGCCTCGCGCGGCCCATCGACCACAAGGCGACCATTCTGCAGAATGATCGTGCGGGCGGTCAGTTGCAGGATCGGCACGCGGTGGGTGGCGATGATCGCCGTCCGCCCCTCCAGCCAGATCTTCAAGCGGCTGACCAGCGTGGTTTCCAGCGTCTGATCCAGCGCCGCCGTGGGTTCATCCAAGATCGCCACCGCTGGGTCCTGCAGCCACAACCGCGCCCAGCCGATGCTTTGGCGTTGGCCGACCGACAGGCCTTCGCCCATCTCTTTGATCTCAAGATCCAGCCCACGCGGATGGGCGCGCACGAACTGGCCCATGCCTGCGAAATCCAGCGCCTCCAGCAGGCGGTCGTCGTCCCGCTCCAGCTGCGTCATGTTCATGTTGTCGCGCAGGCTGCCCGCGAACAGCCGCACCTCTTGGCCCAGATAACCGATGCCCCGACGCAGATCGCGCGGATGCACTTGGCCCATATCCACCCCGTCGATCAGAATGCGGCCCGCCGAAGGGTCATAAAGCCCGGCCAGAATGCGCAGCAAGGTCGATTTGCCAGAGCCGTTGGTGCCCAGAACCGCAAGATGCTGACCTGCCGGGATCGACAGCGCCTGAATTTCCACCGTGGCCGCCGATTGCGGATCATAGCGGAACTCGATGTTGCGCAGTTCAAACGCCCCGGTCAGCTTGTCGCGGCGCAGATAGCGACGACCCGGCTCTTCGGCCTGTTCGGCACTGGCAATCGCTTCCAACCCGTCCAGCGCCGCCTTGACGTTGGTCCATTTTGACATGGTGGACGACAGCGCCGCCAAGGGGCCAAGGGTCCGCCCGGTCAGGATGCCGATGGCGATGATGGTGCCGACGGTGAACTGACCCGCGAACACCAGATAGGCCCCGGCGACCACGGCCAGAACATAGGTTGCTTGCTGCACCCCCTGCGCCCAATAGCCAAGGATAGAGGTCAGGTGGCGTTGCTCCGACGACTTCACCGCCGACAGGGTGGAAAGTTCGGCCCAGATGCGTTTCACCCGGTCTTCGCCGCGTTGGGTGGTCACGGTTTCCGCCTCAAAGATCGCCTCATACAGCAGGCGCGCGGCGCGGGTGCTGGCGCCTTGGGTGGCGGCGGTCAGGGCGACCATGCGTTTTTGGAACAGGAAACCGGGCAGCACCATCAGGATGCCACCGGCCACCAGAATCCAGACCAGATTGCCGCCGATGCTGGCGACCAGCGCCAGGAAGATCAGGATGAAGGGCAGGTCGGCCAAGGTGCCGATGGTGGTGGCGGTGAAGAATTCGCGCACCGAGCCGAATTCCCGCATGGCGCTGAACAGCCCGCTGGGACTGCGCTGACCGGGGCCGTGTTTCATGCCCAGCAGCTTGTCCATCAACCGGGCCTGTACGGCCAGTTCGATCCGCTTTCCGGTCACATCCATCAGGCCAGAGCGTGCCAGTTTCAGCCCGGCCTCCATCAGGATCGCCAACAGCGCGCCAAGCGCCAGAACCCACAGCGTCGGCTCGCTTTGATAGGGGATCACGCGGTCATAGACCTGCATGGAAAACAGCGACACCGACACCGCCAGCAAGTTTGCGACCAGTGACCCCGCCGCCACTTCGAACAGCTGGCGCTTGTAGCGGGTGAATTCGCCCCAGAACCAATGCGCCCCAGCCTTCCTTTCGATATGCCGGGTTTCCAATTCCTTGAGCGTGGTCTTGCCGCGCAGAATACGCCCCGCGTAGACCCGAGCGAACTCATCGGTTGGCACTTCGGCGCGCATATCGGGGCAGGTGGTGTCGTAAATCTGCAGCCCGTCTTCGCATTCCGCAAGCACCAACACGATCTGGCCCGAGGTCATCTCGGCCAGCGCAGGCCAGTGCGCAGCGCCCGGTTTGGCCACTTTCTCAACGCTCGCAGCCATGCCGTTGCTGCGCAGAGCCTGCGCCATTTCCGCCAGACCCAGCTTGCCAGTGCCGGCCGCGCGCTGCAGGTGGTCCAGAATGTCGGCAATCGCGATTTCAGACCCCAGCAGGCTTGCATAAACCGACGACAGATGCGCCCGGCTTTGGGCGCGGTCGGCGGGGCGGGGCGGTACAGGGCGGGCAACAGGCGCAGCACGTGCGGCAATCGGGGCGGCGGCGGCCACCCGGCTTGCGTTGATGTCAAAGGCCACCACCCGGTCGTTCACATGCGCGCCCCATCCACCAGCAAGCCGCGATCCCGGGCGATTTCCAACTCCAGCACCGCGACGTCATAGCGCAGCGAGGCCTGATCGCGCTCCAGCCGGGCGAACGCATCATACTGACCAACCAATTCCAGAAGGGTCCGGCGGCCGACTTTGTACTGCTGGGTGAACAATTCCAGATTGCCTTCGGTTTGCCGCAGCACCTCTGCCCCTTGGGCCTGCCGGGATTGCAACGTGGCGATCTGTCGTTCGAGCGCGACAATGCGGCGGTTGGCGGTTTCCGACGCTTCGGCGGTCTGGCGGTCCACCACATCGGTGGTCTGCGCCAAAGCCTCCAGCGCAGCCCCCGAACCGGGGTTCAAAAGTCCGGCCCCTGTCAGACGCACACCGGGGTTCACGCCATCCGCGCCGACATTGGCGGTGGCCGACAGACCCGGCATCATACCCGCGCGTTCCAGCTTCGACTGCGCGATGGCCCGCGTGCCTTCACCGCGCGCACGCAGCACGGAAAGCGGCTCTGTGATGGCGGATTTTGGCAAAGTGTCCAGCCCGGTGAGGCCCGGCACAAGCCCGCCCGCCAAGGCGGCCAGTTCGGCCATCGCGGTGGCTTCGGTTTCCCGATCCGCCGCCACAGTCGCCTGCATTTCGGCATAGCGCTGACTGATCACACGCTGTTCGGAACGGTCCGAGATGCCACCCGCCACCCGTTTGCCCATGATCGTCTCAAACTCCTGCAACCGCCCGGCGGCGTTGCTGGAAATCCGGGCCTGGGCGCGGGCGCGCTCGGCGTTGACATAGTAGGTCAGGCCTTCGAACACGCGCTGATTGATGGCAGACGACAGGTTGACCGCAGCCACCTCGACATCGGCTGCCGCGAATTCCCGTTCGGCTTTGCGGCGGCCATTGTCGAACAGGGCCTGCTCCAGCAAAAGGCTGGCGGCCAGACCCGAAAGCGCGGTCAGGTTGACCGAGGGACCAATGGACGGCAGCCAGTTCTTCGCCCGCGCTTCGGCCTTCAACCGCGCCACAAGCAGTTCTGCAGCCGCCGCCCCCGCACTGGCCGCAACCACCGCATCGGCCACTTTGGCATAGGCCCCGCCGATGGGCAGAACGCTGCGCCGGGCTTGCAGATCGGCGATCAAGGCGGATTGCACCTCGGCCTGCGGGGCCAATGCGCCACCGGCAACGCTGAAAGGCGTGGCATCGTCGCCGGTGCGCAACATGGACGGCACATCGCGGCCCATGCAGCCGGTGAGCAGGACGATCGCCATCAGCGTCAGGCCGGGGGCAACTCCCCCGGCACCGGCGCCATTTTTACCACCCTCGGGCATGGCGCTTCCCCCTGATCAAACGACGGCGGTAGAGGTCAGGATGTCATCGTCCACAAGGACGCTCGCGCCGGTGCCAAGGGTGTAAAGCGCATAGCTTTGACCGTTGACCAGTTTGGTGCTGCCCGTGTCCTGACCGCCTATCAGCGTCACCGTATCGTCGGCCCCACCTTTGATGATCAGGCTGTGATCCGGCCCGGTGAGGGCCTTCAACTGCGCTTCGGTGATGCTCAGCTGGGCTTCTGGGGCAACCGTCAGATCAATCGCCGACAGGTCGAACAATGCCAGACCCGCGCGGTTCAGATCAACCACCGGGGCGTTGGTGTTGTTCACGATCAGCAGAGTGCTGGATTCGTTTTGCGCCGCGTCCTGGGTGTTGACGACAAGATAGCTGCCATCCGGCACCGCGCGGGTGAAAGCGAACTGCGTCTCACCGCCGGTGCTGGTGTGGCTTTCGCCAACCGTTGCCGTGGTGCCATCACCCTTAATCTCGTGGAAGGCATAGCCGTCCACCGTTTCCTCGGTGTAGATGCCGCGCAGGGTGCCGGCGGTCGATTTGTTGACCCCGGTGACTTCGGGCGCGCCCGGTGCAACCGTGTCGATGGCGAAAGTGTCGGTGAAACTGGCCTGGTTGCCCGCAAGGTCGGTGGCCTGCACCGTAACCGACGACGTCAATGTGCCCCGTGGAACCTGTTCCGAAGTGAAATGCGCTGACCAGTTGCCACTGGCATCCGAAGTGGTGTTGACCACCGCCCCATGCGCCAATCGCACCACAATCGTCGAATGGGCTTCGGCCGTGCCGGTGAAATCCAGCCCTTGCGCGGCCTCGGTGGCGTTGACGATGCCGTCCCCGGCAATTGCGCCACCGGTGCGGGCTAAGTTGCGCACGATGGTGTCAACGGCAACCTGTTCGGTCACGGTCGCGGTGTTGCCGACCTTGTCGGTCGCCACTGCCGTCAAGGTGACGCTGTTTTCACCAGCCGGAATTTCGCCCGCCGGAATGGCCAATGTCCAGGTGCCATTGGCCGCCACAACCGCATTGTGCAGCGCGCCGTTGCCGAATTTGACCACGACGGTCGACCCCGGTTCAACAGTGCCGCCCACGGTCAGCCCGGCTGCAGCTTCGACCGCGTTCACAATCGTATCGCTGCCCGTCGAAAGCGAGGTGCGCGCGAAAGGCTTCACTTCGGTATCGACGTTGATGCCGTGGGTGGTGCTGGCCATGTTGCCCGCCGCATCCGTGGCCGTCACCGAAACCGTCGCAGCATGGGTGCCGGTGCGGATTTCGCCCGCCGCAAAGTTGGCAGTCCAGGTGCCGGCCTGGCTGGCGGTGACCTGGCGGGTGACGCCTTCGAAAGTGACCGCAACGCTGGCCCCCGCTTCGGCTGTACCGGTCAGCGCGATGCCGCCCTCAGCCTCGGCCCCCGACACGATGTTATCGCCGCCAACCTGACCCGGATTCACGGCCACGCTGATCTGGGTGTCAACCTTGATGGTTTGGGTGGCGGTGGCGGTGTTGCCATAGCTGTCCGTCGCGGTGACGGTGGCAGTCGACGCATAGGTACCGCCTGCAATGGCACTGGCGGGGAATGTTACCGACCATGTGCCGTTGGCCCCAACCGTGGCTGGCAAGGTGCTGCCGCCCCAAGCCACGTTCACTGTGGACCCGGCCTGTGCGGTGCCTGTCAGAACCACACTAGCTGCCGCTTCGCTGGCATTCACGGTGCCATCGATGGCGACTGGCCCTGTGAAGCTGACGTTGGTCTGGGTGTCCACCTGAAAGCTGTGCGTGGCCGTTGACGCATTGCCCGCCGCGTCGGTGGTGGTCGCCGTCAAGGTGGCGGTGTATTCGCCCGCAGCCAATGTGCCGGTGGCGTAGGTCACCGACCAGGTGCCATCCGCGCTCACGGTTGCGGTTTGCTTCACGCCTTGCAGCGTGATTTCCATTGTGGCTCCGGCGGTCGAGGTGCCGGAAACCACCAGACCCGACTGGGATTCCGTGAAGTTCACCTGGTTGTCAGCTGTCACCGAGTCAAACGTGATCGGGTGCGGCACGGTGTCGATGACCAGCGTTTCATTCACGACGGTCTTGTTGCCATGGGCATCAGTGGCCGTGATCAAAACCGGCAGTTCATAGTCGCCCGCCGCGATCTGGGTCTGGGTGAAGGTCACCGTCCAGCTGCCGTTGGCGGCCACGGTGGTCGTCTGGATATGCGCGCCGATCTTGACTTCGATGATCGCGCCGGACTCGCCCTTGCCTTCAATGCTGACGCCGTTTTGATACTCTGCCAGATTTTCGACGTCGCCGACGCTTTTGGTGCCGTGTTCGACGTTCACCGCAGGCGGCGTCAGGTCCAGCACAAAATCTGGTCCGGTCAACGGAATCGTCGTGTTGGTGTCGGGGCGTGTCACCACCACCACAGCGGTGTGATTGCCATCCGCCGGAAGCCCGGTGGCCGGAAAATCGACCGCCCAGCTGCCATCGGTGCCGATGGTGGTTTCCTGGGTTTTGGTGCCAATGGTCACCACAACCTTGTCACCCGGCTCGCCGGTGCCAGACACCGGCAGATGCGGCGCGGTAGTGTTTGTCGTGACCGTGATTGGCTGTTGCGGATCGACCGTCGGCACGGCGCGGGCGTCCGTGGCACCAGACCCGCCGCCGCCAGCCAGACCGGCACCAATCACCGCGACGCCGCCAGCCACCGCCGCCGCAGTCCCCAGACCGCCCAAGCCACCCAGCAGGCCCGGAATGAACGGCGCCATGCCAGCAGGTTCGTTCGATGCGACCACCATTTCGGTCACACTGTCAGACTGTGTAAAGCGCAGATCGTCCAGCGGGCTCCACTTGTCCCAACCCTGAACCGGGCCGTAATCGGCGAACAGCACGCCGTCCGCGCCCTCTTTCACCATCACTTCGATGATCTGGCCGTCCGAAGACAGGTAGAGATGGTTCACATCCCCCGGTGCTTCGTTGAAATAATTGCTCAGCACCACGGTGCGGCCATCCACCAGCCTGATCACCAGATCCTGGCCACGTTGCTCATAGGCAACCACACTGGATTGCGACAGGTTCAGCGAAACGCTGTCCCCGGAACCGACCTGGATGAAATTGCCCTGACCGTCACCAGCCACAGAGCCATGCTGCGCACCGCCCGCAAAATCGCGGACAGCGAATTCAATCGCGTTTACCATACTACTACTCCGCCTCAAGCCCAGACTTTAGCGCCCGGAATGTTATGAGCCCCTCTTTTGAGAAGCCGATTGCGGCCAGCAGTACAAAGGTTTTGATACAAATTCTAGTGCTTGGCCGCCAGCGGGACGCTTTTTATCCCGGTTGCCCCCGAATTTGGCCGCAATTGCGCTATTGCCGCTACATCTGGGTCCAATTTTCCACCGCCGGTTAACAGGGCTTTGAACGGCGTTCCGCCTTGGGTTGCGACGCATCTGTGACGATGCGACGACCACAGCACCCGCGCCCTGCAACTCCCTCTTTACGAAGCGCCGTTTTCAGGCTTTGGATCGCGCATGGCCGGTCAAACCGAAACCCTGATTGCCACCGTGTTGGAATGGATCGACCTCGGTCGTCTCAATCCCGGTGACGTTATTGACGAAGCGGCCCTTGTGGCCGAGTTCGCGGTTTCCCGCACGCCGGTGCGTGAGGCCGTATTGCAACTGGAAGCGATGGGGCTGGTGCGCCGCTTGCCGCGCAAAGGCGCCACGGTGTTTCGACCGACCTTGGAAGAATTCCTCGCAATTCTGGAAGTGCATGCCAAACTTGAAGGCCAGGCCGCGGGCCTTGCGGCGCGTCGTCTGTCCAAAAGCTGGGCCGAGGCGCTGGAGGCTGCGGTGCAGGCTTGCGAGCATTTTGCGGCCACCAGGGGCGATGCCGACCCGGACGCCTATTATCAGCTGAACCTGCGCTTTCATGAATGCGTGGCTTTGGCTGCGGGCAATCCATTCCTGACCGACATGATCAAGACCAACGCGCGCAAATTGCTGGCCTATTATCGCGCCCGCTATCGCTATGCCGGGGCGATTGCGATGTCGGCCCGCGAACACCGCGCCATTGCAACGCTGATTTTTGCCCGCGATTCAGTTGCCGCCGAAGCCTTGATGCAGCGGCATGTGCAGTTTGATCAGATCACCGCGATGGACCTGCTGGCGGCGCTGTCGTGATGCAATGCCGGCCGCAAACCATCTGACAAGACCCTACAACCAGCCGCGCCAGCGAAAGAACGCCCAGGTCAGCAGGGCAGAGGCCAGCATCACCCCCAACGCCATCGGATACCCCCAAACCTCGGGCAGCTCCGGCATATGGACAAAGTTCATCCCGTAAATGCTTGCGATCAGGGTGGGCGGGCTGAACAGCACCGCCACCACCGACACGATCCGCACCGTGGTGTTCTGCGCCAGATTGATCGTGCCCATGGTGGCATCCGACATCAAGCCAAGCCGGGATGACAGAAAGTCGGCATGCACCTCCAACGCCTCAATGTCGCGCAACTGGCCCTTCAGCACCAATCCCAAACCTTCGGCATTCAGGCGATGACCCAACATCTGATCGACATAGTTCAACGCCCGTCCCAGGGTCAGAAGTGCCAGCCGCACCCGGCCCAGACGTTCGCCTTCGCTGCCGACCGCAGCCAAAGTGGCCTGCAGGTCAGCCTGTCGATGGCCCTTCGGCCCCGGATGGTAGATAGACCGCGACACGTCATCCAAGCCGCGGCCCGCCCCCTCCAGATGATCTGCCAACCGCCCGATCACCTCTTCGACCAGACCCAAAAAGATCCGGTCCGGGCTGGCACAGCCCAGGCTGCTTTTGCCGGCGCGGGGCGGATAGGTTTCAAACGGGCGGGGGGTGTGGTGGCGGATGGTGACCAAGCGCACTTCGGTCACCGCAAAGCACACCGGGCTCATCACTTGCGCGCTTTTGGCGTCCTGGCCGGGCAACACCACTGTCAGATAGTCTGTGTCGTCCTCATGATACAGCCGGTTCGAGATTTCGATTTCTTCCATCTCGGCCAGTGTCGGCACATCAATGCCCAAGGCCCGCACCCGCGTCTCTTCGTCAGGGGTCGCATTGAACAGATCAATCCATTCGGCAAGGCTCAGGTCGTCGGCTTCGCCCAACACCTCAAGCCCTTTGTTTGCATAGTGATAGGCCGTCAACATCGCGCTCACCCGGTGATTTTCAGTGCCTTTGCTAACGCCAAAGCCACCGCGCGCCAAGCTGACAGTTTGCCGGGCTATTCCCACCGGCGTGGCCACTGAAAATAGGGGCCTGCCCAAATGCCGTGACCGACCGATAATTGCAGGAATGGTTGAACGCGGCGCGGGCCATCACCATACCATCCGGCAGCATCACCGAAACGCAAACCTGATGCCCCGCAGATTTCTTCAACATGCGGCTGGCAGACGATCCGTGCCAATACATCGTATCGCCCTCGCGCCATTGCAGCGTGGGCGTCGCATAGGGCGCACCGTCGATCACATAGGCCACGGTGCAATTGGGTTGTGCATCCAGAATGGCATCAACGGTAGCCTCGTCATAGCGCGCGCTGATTGAACGGTTTGACGCGACTGTGTGCGCTGGGGGCTTTTTCCGTCATATCTTCACCACACCCGCGCTGATCCAAGCGTCAAATTGCTGCAAAACAGTCTCTGCAAAGGCGCTGTCATTGATATGCGCATCAAGTTCAATCAATTTCACATTGGCAGGGCAGGCCCTGCGCATTTCGTCACAAAACGCGGATAGACCTTCAGGATCACACAAGGGGCCACCCGGCAAATCCCAGCAATGCCCGCCTTTTGTCGGCAAGATGAAGGTGACAGGACCAATCGCTGTCGCAAGTTTGCGGCAGATTGCCTGTGCCACTTCGCGGCGTTGCGCCGGTGTTTGCAAAACGGTGGTCAGAAGTCGGTTGTGCGCATGCGACGGGAAATCACGGAACAGTGCGGGCAAGGGCTGCCATCCCACCAGATCAACCAGATCCAGACAGCCGATCGAGATGATCTGAGGCGTTCCGCGGCGGCCGGCATTGGTCAACCGATCATCGCCAGCCGTGATTGGCGATCCGAAAACATGGTTGGCGACCTCTTGCGGTGCCAGATCCAGAACGGCGGCAAAAGCACCTTGCGCTGCCAGGCTTTCAATCGCGCGCCCCCCCATTCCGGTGCCATGAAACACCGCCACCTCAAAACCACGGGCCTCCAGAGCGGGCTTCAGTGTGACCATGTAATTGACAACCTTGGAGTTGAAACCAGACATGCCAATCATCGGCCGTTGCCCCAAGGGCTTTTCCACCGCCCTTGCCGCCCCCAATACCGCCCCTGCGGCTTGCGACAACGTGGCCTTGCACACCGAGTTCAACCCATACAGCCCCCCCGCCCAAAGGATCATCTGGATATCGGCAGCCACGCGTCCCGGATTGATCAAAGGCGAAAAGCTGATGGTCGAAACCACATATTTCGGAACCCCCAGCGGCAGTGCCGCGCAAACATCCAGAGCAAGATCGGTGCCCATAGAGCCGCCAAGCACCACCACTCCGTCAAACCGACCCTCGCGGTGCAACCGGGCGGCCAAGTCCGCCGCGCCCCTTGCCATGATCTGCATGGCCCCATTTTCATCGCCCAATGCAATCGCGGCCGGAATGCTGCTGCCCGCGGCCGCAGCGACGTCATGTTTGGAAATGTCGGTTGTCCCCTGCGGATCACCCAAAACCGAGACATCCATGGTCAAGGTCGCGCCACCCTGGCCACGGATGACCTGCGCGATATAGGTCAACTCGTCGTCCTTGGTGTCATAGGTGCCGACGATCAGAATGCAGTGGCCCATGGTGATCCCCCAAAACAGTCTCTGTTACAGCGCAATCCACGCGGTTTTCAGATCGGTGTACTTGTCCAGTGCGTGCAAGGATTTGTCATGACCGTTGCCAGACTGCTTCACCCCGCCCAGCGGGACCGAGTTGTCAGAGCCGCCATAGGTGTTCACATGCACGATGCCCGCCCGAATGCCCCGCACCATACGATGCGCGCGCGACAGGTTTGACGTCCACACCCCCGCTGCCAGGCCGAAATCGGTGGCATTGGCCAATCGGATTGCTTCGCCGTCCTCTGTGAACGGGGTCACGGCCAGAACCGGGCCGAACACCTCTTCGCGGTACAGCCGGTGATGCGGCTGCACCCCGGTCACCACCGTTGGTTCCATGAAATAGCCGCCCGTTTGCGTCAAAATGCGCTGCCCGCCCGTCACAATCTGCCCGCCTTCCTTGGCCGCATCCGCCACGAAGGCAAGATTGCCCAAAAGCTGCCCCTCGGAGTTCACCGCACCAATCTGTGTCGTCAGGTCCAGAGGATTGCCGACGGTCATTTTTTCCGCCACTTTGGCCAGCATAGAGACGAATGCATCATGCACGGATGCCTCCACCAACAGCCGGGAGCCAGCAACGCAAACCTGCCCTGCGTTGCGGAAAATCGCGGTGGCTGCCGCTTTGGCCGCCGCCGCCAAATCGGGCGCATCGGCGAAAACAATGTTCGGGGATTTCCCGCCCAGTTCCAGAAAGCAGCGTTTCAGATTGGACCGCGCAGAGTATTCCAGCAGCCGCCGACCGGTTGCGCCTGATCCGGTGAACACCATCACATCGACATCCATCGACAGCGCCAGCGCCTCTCCCGTGCTACGTCCCGGCCCGGTGACCACGTTGAACACGCCCGGCGGCACCCCGGCTTGCAACGCCAGATCGGCCAGTTTCAGCAAGGTCAGAGACGCTGTTTCCGCCGGTTTCAACACCACCGAATTGCCCGCAGCCAGCGCAGGCGCAATCTTCCATGCGCCGATCATCAAGGGAAAGTTCCACGGAACAATCGCCGCGACCACGCCCACAGGTTCCCGGTGGATCAGTGCCAGAATGCCATCGGCTGTTGGCGCAATTTCACCGTACAGCTTGTCGATCGCCTCGGCATAGTAACGGAAGGTGCCCGCCGCAGAACCCGGCTCGGCTTTCAGGGCCATGCCAATGTCGGTGCCGTTGTCGCGCACACCCAAAACCGCGAGTTCGAGACTGTTTTTGTCGATCAGATCGGCCAGACGCAGTAGCACCGCCTTGCGCCCTGCCTGGGCCATGCGGCTCCACACGCCACTTTCGAACGCCGCGCGCGCCGATGCAACGGCGCGATCCACATCTGCCGTCGATGCCGCCGCAGTGGTGGTCAGCGGTTTGCCATTCAAGGGTGACAAGACCACGGTTTCCCCTGCTTGCCCCTCGCACCATTTGCCGTTGATCAACAGCTTGCCCGCTGTCACCGGGGCCAAGGCAATTCGGTCGATGTCAGCTTGGGTCGGGGCGGTCATGGTGATCTCCTGCGCATGAAAAAGGGCGGCCGTCTCCAGCCGCCCCCGGGGTTGCCTTTAGACTTTGGTTTTGCCCAGATCCGCAAACATCTTCGGATTGCTGGATTTCAACCGGGCGGCCAGCAAGATACCAACCCCACCCGCCACGATCACCAAAGACGGCAGCATCCACGAAAGATTGCCCTCGGCCCCGGTCAAAGCCCCGAAATCCGTGAAGATTTTCACGAACAGCACGGCCATGATAACCCCGGCGATCAGCGGCAGGATCTTGGTGGACAGCGCAGTTTCGCCCATGGCATCCCGGCCAAAGAACACCATCACCGAGAACGAGGTCAAAGACATCAGGCCCAAGACCCCCAGCGTCCCCAATTGCGACAACCACGAGAACAGGTTCAGCACCGGATCAAGCTCTTTCACCACAAACAACGTCACGAAGATCACTGCCAGAACAGTCTGGATCACCGAACCGATGTGCGGCGATAGGTGGGTGGCATGGGTGAAACCAACCGAGGCGGGCAGAATGCCCTCCCGCCCTGTGACAAAGATATAACGGGCAATCGCGTTGTGAAACGCCAGCAGCGCCGCGAACACCGAGGTCACGAACAGGATGCCCATGATCATGGTCATCGTTTCACCCAAATAGGTGCCGCCCAGCATGAACAGGAATGTGGTCGGGTCCATGCCGCCACCCAGAGTTGGCATCAGTTGATCCACGCCAATCCCCATCACCATCAGCCATGAGGTGAGCGAGTAGAAAATGCCGATCGCCAGCACAGACAGGATCGTGGCTTTCGGCACCGTGACATGCGGATCGCGGGCTTCTTCGGAATAGATCGTCGTGGCCTCAAACCCGATGAAGCCCGCAAAACAGTAAAGCACGCCAATCGACCATGTGCCCGAGAAGATGTTCGACGGCGCGAAGGGGGCCATGTTCAGGCCAGAGGCGCCACCTTTGACGAGTATTGCCAGATCGAGCAGGACCACGATGGCGAACTCAAGCACCACCAAAGCCATCAGCACTTTGGCCGACAGATCGACCTGACGATAACCAAGCACCGCGATGACCGCGATTGCGCCAAAGGACCAGTAGTACCAAGGCAAATCAAGGCCCATCGGGGCAAAGGTGCCTGCCGCTGCCGCACCAAACAGACCCATCAGACCGATTTGCATGGCGTTGTAGGACAGCATCGCAATCAATGCGGCTGCACCGCCAACATGGCCGCCAAGCCCTTGGGCCGCAAAGGCGTAGAAGGCCCCGGCGTTTTTCACATGCCGCGACATTGCGACATAGCCGGCCGAAAACATCAGCAAAATCGCGGTGACGATCAAAAAGGTACCGGGAATACCTATGCCGTTGCCAAGCAGCATCGACAACGGGATACCCCCCGCAGCGCCGGTCAAGGGCGCCGCCGCCGAAATCACCATAAAGGCAATCGCCGCCACGCCGAGAGAGTTCTTCTTCAGTTGGTTTGATGGAATGCCAGCTTCAGCCATGCTGCACCCCCATGCTTTTGAGTGTGGTCATGAGCGTTCCCTTCCCTTTTGGTGACTGCCCCCGTTCATCGGCGGCTATCGGTTTATTATTTGAACCGACGGTTCGAATTCATTTGACAGTGTCTGCGACATTCTGTCAACTGAAATGAAAGGGGCCGGGCATGCGCAAAGCCAAGCCGCGCCTTGCAACTCCGTGGAACCAAGATGGGCACCGTCTCAAAAGCGCTGGAACTGCTTGATTACTTTACCAGATCCCGACCCTTGATCGGGCTGTCTGATCTTGCGCGCCTGGCTGATTTGAACAAAGCGACCTGCTTTCGTCTGTTGACCGAACTGGCTGAAAACGGATTTGTCGAGCAAATCGGCACCGGGCGTGAATTTCGGCTGGGCCCGACTGTCCTGCGATTGGCCGCCCTGCGGGAGGCGCAGGTTCCCACCCGCGAAGCCGCGATGCCGGTGTTGCAGGCCTTGGCGCAGCGGACAGGCGAAACCGCGCATCTTTCGATGCTGATGGCGGACACTTTGCGCACTCTGGCCTTCGCCTACAGTGCCGCGCATGTCACCAAGGTGACCATGGAGGACGCAGAAACGCTGCCCTTTCATGCCACGTCTTCGGGATTGGCCGTGCTGGCATTTCAGACCGAGGCCTTTCGCAACACGATCCTGTCACAGCCTTTTGCGCAGCTGACCAGCAGCACCGAAACCAACCCCAGGGCCCTGCGTGACCGTGCGACCGAAGTGCGTGGGCTGGGCTATGCCGAAAGCCGGGGCGGGTATCAGACCGAAGTGCATTCACTGGCTGTACCGCTGTTTGACGCCTTGGGTCGCTGCAGTGGCGCTGTGGCTGTTGCGGCCCCCGCCTCACGCATGTCCGAGGCACAGCGGCGCCTGATCCGCTATGCGCTGATCCAGGCGGGTACCGAAATCACTGCCATTTGGGGGGGCAGTCTGCCCACCGACATTGCAACGCTTTGGCGGCTTGCCGCCTGACGGAAGGAAACCTGATGAAAGACGAAAACTATCTCAAGGCCAACAATGCCCGCAGCCTGTGGCACCCGATGACCGCGCCTTCTGACAGCCTGAAGAACCCGCCCGCCATCATCATCGGTGCGCAAGGCGTGCGGATCACCGACATAGATGGCCACGAGGTTGTCGATGCGGTGGGCGGATTGTGGAACGTCAACCTTGGTTACTCTTGCCAACTCATCAAGGACGCCATCACCGCGCAACTCGACCGGCTGCCCTATTATTCGACCTTTCGCGGCACGTCGAACGATTGCGTCATCGAACTGGCCGAAGAACTGCGTCGCTTTTTCGAGCCTGATGGCCTGACCAGAGCCTTTTTTACCAGCGGCGGCAGCGACAGCGTCGAAACCGCGCTGCGGCTGGCACGGCAATATCACAAGATCCGTGGCGAGGCCGGGCGCGTGAAATTTCTGTCACTGAAGAAAGGCTATCACGGGACCCATATCGGTGGCGCTTCGGTGAACGGCAACGCCAATTTCCGCACGATGTACGAACCTTTGCTGCCCGGCTGTTTCCACACGCCATCGCCCTACACCTATCGCAACCAGTTCAACGAACCCGATCCGGTCAGATTGGCGCAGCTGTGTCTGGCGGCTTTGGAAGAGGAAATCGCGTTTCAGGGTGCAGGCACCATCGCGGCGTTTATCATGGAGCCGATTCTGGGCGCGGGCGGTGTGATCCCGCCGCACAACAGCTTTATGCCCGGGGTCGAGGCCCTGTGCCGCAAGAACGGCATCCTGCTGATTGCGGATGAGGTGATCACCGCCTTTGGCCGCACCGGGGCATGGACAGGGTCGCGACTGTGGGGGGTAAAACCTGATTTCACCTGCACGGCCAAGGCCATCACCAACGCCTATTTCCCGTTCGGGGCGGTGATGATTGCCGAGGGCGTGGCCGAAGTGTTTGAAAAGGACGAGTCTGGCAAGGCGGCCATCGGCCACGGCTATACCTATTCCGGCCATCCGGTTGGGGCTGCGGCAGCGCTGGCGTGCCTGACCGAAACGCTGCGGTTGAACGTGAAAGACAATGCGGCGGCGCGGGGGGCAGAGCTGTTTCAGGGCTTGCGCGCCTTGCAGGCCAAGCATGAGACCATCGGCGATGTGCGCGGCGGCCATGGTCTGATGTGCGCGATTGAATTGGTCGCGGATCGGGACAGCAAAAAGCCTGTCGACAAGGCGGTCCCTTCCAAAGTGCAGGCGGTGACTTATCAAGCGGGTGCAATGGTGCGGGTGTCGGGGAACAACATCATCCTGTCACCACCCTTGGTGCTGACCAGCGCCGATGTGCAGGTGATCTTGTCGTCACTGGAGGCCGGATTTTCGGCTCTGCAAGGCCAATAGGCTCATATCTTGCAAGGGTGCGCGGTGCTGCCCGCCGGTTTCGGCGTGGCAATGTAGAAATGCCTGTGCTGCGCCTTGTCAGCCGCAAACAAAAAGGGCCGCCCGATCCGGCGGCCCTGGCACATACAATGTCGAAGATCAGGCGTTGACGCTGTCCTTCAACGCCTTGGCGATCGAGAATTTCACCATTTTGTCAGCCGCTTTGGTGACGGTTTCGCCGGTGGCCGGGTTGCGCACCTGACGTTCCGGGCGCGAGCGGCAAGCGACTTTGCCCAGACCCGGCAAGGTGATCGAGCCGCCAGCGGCCACTTCACGCGCAATCACTTCGGCAATCGCGGTCAAAGCAGCGCCGGCAGTCTTTTTGTCCGAGCCCATGGCTTCGGCCAATGCAGCCACCAGTTGCGATTTCGTCATCGGTTTCGACATCTTTTTTCCCTCATTCCGGCCACCGTTGTCTTGGACAGGGCCATGCTTGTATCATTGCAGCACCTATCGCCGCTTTTCACGGATTTACGGCGGATAGCAAGCGTTTTTCGCTTATTTCCGGCCCAAACCGCTGCGTCAGAGGAAAGCAGTTTCTTCAAAACTGCGCAGCTTGCGGCTGTGAATCCGCTCGATCGGCATGTCGCGCAGGCGTTCCATGGCCCGAATGCCGATTTGCAGATGGCGTGAGACCTGGGTCTTGTAGAATTCGCTGGCCATGCCGGGCAGTTTCAACTCGCCGTGCAAGGGCTTGTCGGACACGCACAACAGCGTGCCATAAGGCACCCGGAACCGGAATCCGTTGGCGGCGATGGTGGCGCTTTCCATGTCCAACGCAATCGCGCGCGACTGCGACAGGCGCCGCACCGGGCCGGATTGATCACGCAATTCCCAGTTGCGGTTGTCGATCGTCGCCACAGTACCGGTCCGCATGATCCGCTTCAGCTCATAGCCGTCCAACTGCGTGACTTCGGCCACCGCTTCTTGCAGCGCAATCTGAATTTCGGCCAGCGCCGGGATCGGCACCCAGATCGGCAGATCATCATCCAGAACGTGATCTTCGCGCAGATAGGCGTGGGCCAGACAGAAATCACCCATCGACTGCGAGTTGCGCAAGCCCGCACAATGCCCGACCATCAGCCAGGCATGGGGACGCAACACGGCAATGTGGTCGGTGGCGGTTTTGGCATTGGATGGACCAACCCCGATGTTCACCAGCGTGATGCCGTTCCCATCGGCGCGCTTCAAATGATAGGTCGGCATTTGCGGCGTTTTGCTGCTGGGGCGGATCACCCCATCCGGCGTGGTGATGATCTGATTGCCCGTCGCCACAAAAGCGGTATAGCCCTGCGCCGGATCGGCCAGCGCGGCGCGGGCAATCTCTTCAAACTCATCGACATAGAACTGATAGTTGGTGAACAGCACGTGGTTCTGAAAATGCGTGGCATCGGTGGCGGTGTAATGGGACAGACGCGCAAGGCTGTAGTCCACCCGCTGCGCGGTGAAGGGCGCCAAAGGCTGTGATCCATCGGCATTGTGGGTGCGGGTGCCGTTGACGATATCATCGTTGGTGGTCGCAAGATCGGGGACGTCGAACACGTCACGCAGGCTGAATTCCAGCACTCCTTCTTGCGGCACCGACACGCGCGGATTGTTGGCCACGGCGAAATGCACCGGCATCGGCGTGACCGAGAGGCCGATCTGCACCGGCACGCCGTGGTTTTGCATCAGCAATTCAAGCTGCTGGATCAGGTAATTCCGAAACAGATCGGGACGGGTGACGGTTGTGGAATAGGTGCCTGGGCCGGACACGTGGCCAAAAGACAGCCGACTGTCGGTCTTGGCATGGCTGGCGACGGTCAGGCGGATTTCGGGGTAATAGGCGCGGATGCGGGTATTGGGCTTGCCCGTCTTCACGGTGGCACTGAAATGCTGTGACAGAAACTCGGTGGATTCGGCGTAAAGCTCTTCCAACCGCGCGACCGCATCGGCGGCGTTGGTAAAGGCTTGGGGGGCAGCGTGATCTGGCGTCAATACCAGAGCGGGATCGTCATTCATGGCTCATCTTCTTCATTTTTGATCGGGCATCTAATGCCGAAGCGTGCCATTTCGCAAGTGAAGTCTTGGTGACATCTCTCACCACCTGCCTGAAAATCGGGCAGACGCCTATCGCGGTGCAACGCAAGTGCAAGTCTCAACACCCCGGCGCATCTGCCGCATGATCCCCGGATCAACCGTCTTGCAGCTTGCAACCGCACCGCCGATACTGACGCGATGAACACATTGCTTTCACTTGGCCATGGTTATTCCGCGCAGGCGTTGGCGGCGCGTCTGATCCCTTTGGGCTGGTCCGTGATCGGCACGACGCGCGATCCTGCGCAAATGGCCGTCCTTGAACAGGCGGGCGCAGAGCCGTTTTTGTGGCCCGCAGACCTTGCCCCGGCTTTGGCGCGCGCCAGCCATATTCTGATTTCGGCCGCGCCTGATGGAAGTGGTGATCCGTTTCTGCACGCAGCGCTTGACACCCTACGGCGGGCCAAGCCGGCATGGGTGGGCTACCTTTCCACCACCGCCGTTTATGGCGATCATCAAGGCGGCTGGGTGGATGAGACCACCCCGGTCAAGCCGCAATCGCTGCGCGCGGTGCAGCGCGTGCTGGCCGAACGGCAGTGGCTGGCGACGCGCCTGCCGGTGCATATCTTCCGGCTGGCGGGCATCTATGGGCCCGGTCGGGGTCCGTTTGAAAAGGTGCGCGACGGGTCGGCGCGACGGATCATCAAACCGGGGCAAGTGTTCAGCCGCATTCATGTTGCCGATATTGCCGCCACCCTTTTGGCGTCGATCCGGAACCCAAATCCCGGTGCTGTCTACAACGTCTGCGATGATGACCCGGCCCCACCGCAAGACGTCCTGTCCCACGCCGCAGCCCTTCTGGGCCTGCCAGAACCGCCCGCCGTACCCTATGCTGATGCCGATATGACCCCCATGGCCCACAGCTTTTATGCCGAGTCCAAACGGGTGCGGAATGATCGCATCAAGTCAGAGCTTGGCGTGCAACCGGCTTTTCCCAGCTATCGCGAAGGTTTGGCAGCACTGCTGGCCCAAAACGGCTAAAGTCACGCCCGCGTGATTATTTCGTGCGGCCGGGGTTGAAACGCCATGACCCGCCCATACTTTAAGCGTGCGGACCGGGCCCCTCTGGCGATCATTGATCGTGATGTCGGCCGCATCGAGCGCGCTCGATGTCATGCCCGGACCATTAGGCTGACCTTTGGCGCTTGTGTGCACAAAACAGAGGTCTGGAATGGAATTGCTGACATTTATCTTCATGGGAACGCCGCTTTGGATGTGGCTGACCTTTATCGCACTGGTCATAGCACTGCTGGTGCTGGACCTTGGCCTGCTGAACAAGGGCGAGGCCGAGATCGGCGTGGCGCAAAGCCTCAAACTGTCGGCCATGTACATCACGCTGGGCGTGGCGTTTTCCGGCTTTGTCTGGTGGCAGATCAGCGCCGAGGCCACCGCGCAATATCTGACCGCTTTTGTGGTGGAAAAGACCCTCGCCATGGACAACGTCTTTGTCATCGCGCTGATCTTCAGCTATTTCGCCATCCCCCGCGCCCATCAGCACCGGGTGCTGTTCTGGGGCATTCTGGGCGTGATCGTGCTGCGCGGCATCATGATCGGGTTGGGGGCCACCCTGATCGCGCAGTATGCGTGGCTGCTGTATGTGTTCGCGGCCTTCCTGATCTTCACCGGCATCAAGATGCTGTTCATGGGCGATAAAGAGCATGCCATCGGTGACAATCCGCTGCTGCGGTTCCTGCGCCGCCGTTTGAACGTCACCGAGAAGCTGGAAGGATCAGCGTTTTTCGTCAAACGCGACGGGGTGCGCTATGCCACACCGCTGTTCCTCGCCCTGATCCTGATCGAGATCGCGGATCTGGTGTTCGCGGTGGATTCGGTCCCCGCCGTCTTTGCCATCACCACCGACCCGTTCATCGTCTACACCTCCAACATCTTCGCCATCCTCGGCCTGCGCGCCCTGTATTTCGCGCTGTCCGCCATCCTGCACCGCTTTGCCTACCTGAAATACGCACTGGCCGGGCTGTTGGTGTTCATCGGGTCGAAAGTGTTCGTGGCCGATCTGATGGGTCTGGAGAAGTTCCCACCCAGCTGGTCGCTTGGGGTGACGTTCGTGATCCTGGCAGCGGGGGTGGGGTTCTCGCTGTGGAAGACGCGAGGGGATGCTTCGCAAATCCACGCTGCCAAATAGAGGCGCGCAAACGGCCCATTCCAGCTGCAGAAATACCGCTGGAATGGCTCCGCCTTATGGTCAGGGCTTTTGCCGCATCAACGCCATCACGTTGCAATGAGGCTTGATCCAGACAGACTTCGCGGTGCTGAGCCAAGAGATAAGTTCCAGACATTCGGCATAGTCTTGCGAGATATTGCGCTGAAAGATCGGCTCATGGTGCGAGATGCGGTTTCTAAGTTCGCGCACGATCCCGCATTTGTTGTGAAGGGCGGTCTGATCGACATTGGCAGGAAGGTCGGGAAAGTTTTCATGCATTGGCGACCAAAGCGCCGCCTGATATTTCGGCAGCAGCATGTTTTGCCAGAAACCAAAGGTGAGTTCGGCAGTCATTCTGCCACCGTCAGCTAAGTTGCCGCTCTTAACGATTTTGTTTTCAGCGCGCTTTACGATGCCTTTGCCTTTGCCTTTGCTTTCCAATATTTCGAAAATCGCGTTGTTTTGCCACCAGTGCGGCCCGAAGACTGCTTTGACACGTTGCATTGCAAGATTGCGCAGGCAGATCTCGGCTGAGCAAAGGAGCGGCATGAAAGACGCGCTTAACTTCATGTTCCAAGCATACAAGGCAAGTGCGCGGTCAACGTCATGGCCGACGGCCTTGCAATACGTTCCCAATCTATCCGATGAAATGATCGCTTCTAAGATGGCTGACACAGGTTTAATATTTCCTTGAAGTAACCAAAGACACGGGGTTTGATCGTCTTCCCAGTACTGCGAACTGTCACTACAATAGCGTTGTAAATGCGCGAAATTCGCGCTATATGTCACTACGTCGAGGGCAACGTTAAGCCCTCAAGCTTTAGAGCCCCGCGACAGCCGCAAGGTCCTCGCGGGGTTTCGCTTTTAGGCCCGCATCCCCACCACAGCCACGCCCAACACCTCCAGCACCTTTGCCTCTATCTGCGCCGCGTCCATTCCGGCACTGCGGTACATCGCCTCGGGCGATGCGTGGTCGATGAAGGTATCGGGCAGCACCATGGAGCGGTACTTCAGCCCGTGGTCGAACACGCCCTCATCGGCCAGCAATTGGGCTACATGGCTGCCGAAGCCGCCGATTGCGCCTTCTTCGATGGTGATCAGCGCCTCATGGCTGCGGGCCAGACCAAGGATCAACGCGCGGTCTAGGGGTTTGGCGAAACGGGCGTCGGCGATGGTGGGGGTCAACCCCCGCGCCTCCAGATTTTCGGCGGCTTTCTGCACTTCTGACAGCCTTGTGCCAAAGGACAGCAGCGCCACGCGGGCGCCTTTTTGGATCATGCGGCCCTTACCAATCTCCAAAGGCACACCGCGCGCGGGCATTTCCACGCCCGTCCCCTCACCGCGCGGATAGCGGAAGGCAATGGGGCCGGTGTTGTGGGCGGCGGCGGTGGCGATCATGTGAACCAGTTCGGCCTCATCCGCCGCAGCCATCACCACGAAACCGGGCAGGTTGGCAAGGAAAGCCACATCGAAAGACCCGGCATGTGTGGCCCCATCGGCCCCCACCAGCCCGGCGCGGTCGATGGCGAAACGGACGGGCAGGCGTTGGATGGCGACGTCATGCACAACCTGATCATAGCCGCGTTGCAGGAAGGTCGAGTAGATCGTGCAGAAGGGTTTCATCCCGCCTGCGGCCAGACCCGCGCTAAAAGTGACCGCATGTTGCTCGGCAATGCCCACGTCAAAGCAGCGTTTGGGAAAGCGGCCCGCGAACAGATCCAGCCCGGTGCCATCGGGCATTGCCGCCGTCACCGCGACGATCTTGTCATCGGCCTCGGCCTCGCGGATCAGGCTTTGCGCGAAGACCTTGGTATAGCTGGGGGCGTTCGACGCCGCCTTCGCCTGCACGCCCGTCAGCACATCGAACTTGGCCGTGGCGTGGCCCTTGTCGCGCGCAGCCTCGGCGGGCGCATAGCCTTTCCCCTTTTTGGTCAGCACATGGATCAGCATCGGGCCAGTCGCGCGGGCCTGAGCGGTGCGCAGAACCGGCAGCAACTGCTCCAGATCGTGGCCGTCGATGGGGCCGACGTAGGAAAAGCCCAATTCTTCGAACAAGGTCCCGCCCACGGCCATGCCCTTGAGCATTTCCTTGGCCCGCCGCGCACCTTCCTGGAACGGTTCTGGCAGCAGGGACACCATACCCTTGGCCGCCGATTTCAAGTCCTGAAACGGCTCGCCCGCGTACATCCGCGACAAATACGCCGACAGCGCCCCAACCGGCGGGGCGATGGACATTTCATTGTCGTTCAGCACCACGAACAGGCGTTTTTTCAAGTGGCCTGCGTTGTTCATCGCCTCAAACGCCATGCCAGCGGACATGGAGCCATCGCCGATCACCGCAATCGCGTCGCCCGGATCACCGCCCAGTTCGGCGGCCATAGCGAAGCCAAGTGCCGCCGATATCGAGGTTGACGAATGCGCCGCACCGAACGGATCATAGGGCGACTCGCTGCGCTTGGTGAAACCGGACAGTCCGTTTTCGGTGCGCAAGGTGCGGATGCGGTCACGACGCCCTGTCAGGATCTTGTGCGGATAGCATTGGTGGCCAACGTCCCAGATGATCTTGTCGCGCGGCGCATGGAACACCGCATGCAGCGCCACGGTCAGTTCCACCACGCCCAGACCCGCGCCCAGATGGCCGCCGGTGACCGACACCGCCGAAATCGTCTCGGCCCGCAATTCATCCGCCAACTGCCGCAACTGGCGATCGGTCAGGGATTTCATATCCGCAGGCACCGTCACACGGTCCAGAATTGGGGTCTTGGGTCTGTTGGTCATTCGCTCCTCCGGCGTCAGCTTTCCCGAGCGATAACGAAACGGGCGCAGGCAATCAAGTTTTGCGCAGCCGCACCGTAGGGGGCAAGGTGGTCACAGGCTTCATCCGTCAGGGATTTGGCGCGGGCGCGGGCGGCATCAAGGCCCAGCAGGGAAACGAAGGTGGCCTTGCCGGCATCCGCGTCCTTTTGCAGACGCTTGCCGGCTTTGGTGGCATCTCCGGTCACGTCGAGGATGTCATCGGCGATCTGGAAGGCCAGACCCAGCGCATCGGCATAGGCGCGCAAGGGGGCCGGATCGGCTTGCGCCAGAATCGCCCCCGCTTCGGCGGCATAGCGGATCAACGCGCCGGTTTTGCCCGCCTGCAACTCGATGATCTGCGGCAGGGTCAAGGGCGTCGCGGCCGTCTCGGCGGCAATGTCCAGCGCCTGCCCCAACACCATCCCCTCGGCACCCGACGCCCGCGCCATAGCCGCCAGCAATTGCACCCGCACCTCGGCAGAGCCCAGCGCCGGGTCGGTCAGCACCTCAAACGCCAGCGTTTGCAGCGCGTCCCCGGCCAGTATCGCCGTCGCCTCATCCCATTTTACATGCACGGTGGGCAGGCCGCGGCGCAGATCGTCGTTGTCCATCGCGGGCAGATCGTCATGGACCAGCGAATAGGCGTGCAACGCCTCAACCGACACCGCGGCGGGCAAGGACACGTCGGGCGCAATCCCCAGCATCCGCGCCGATTCCAGCACCAGAAAGCCGCGCAGACGTTTGCCGCCCGCGCTGGCATAGGCCATGGCGTGCAGCACGGGTTGATCGGGTTTTTGGGCAAAGGTGGCGTCAAGCCGAGCCTGGATCAGTGCGGCATCGGCGGTCAGCAGGGACGAAAAGCTCACATCCCCTCCACCGGGGTTGTCCCTACGGCGCGGCCTTCTTGCACGCGGATCAGTTCGACCTTTTCCTCGGCGGATTTCAGTTTGGCGGCGCAATGGGCTTTCAGCGCCGCACCGCGTTCGTAAAGCGCGATGGATTGCTCCAACGCCACTTCGCCGCGTTCCAGTTGCGTGACAACGGTTTCTAGCGCCGCCATCGCCTCTTCAAACGACATTTCGGTCACTGCTTTGTCCGTCATCGCCCGCGCTCCTGCAAAACACCCACATGCGCCGCCACCGAAAGGGTCAGCGCGGATAGATCATAACCGCCCTCAAGACAGGATACCACCCGGCCCTGACAGGTCGCATCGGCCACATCGCAAATTCGCGCCGTCAGCCAAGCGTAATCCTCGGCCTGCCATTCCAGCCCGGCCAAGGGATCATCGGCATGGGCGTCAAAGCCTGCTGACATCAGGATCAACTCTGGTTTCCACGCCATCAACGCCGGGAACACGCGCTGTTCATACGCCGCGCGCATGACGCCGCCACCGGAGCCTTCGCGCAGCGGCACATTCACGATCTGCCCATGCGCCCCGGTTTCCGAAGCCGCCCCAGACCCCGGATAAAGCGGCATCTGATGGCTGGAGGCGATGAAACAGCGCGGCTCATCCCACAGCAGATCCTGCGTGCCGTTGCCGTGATGCACGTCGAAATCCACAATCGCCACACGCGACAGCCCGTGATGGTCCAACGCCCGTTTGGCGGCAATCGCCACGGTGCCGAACACACAAAACCCCATCGCGGTCTGGGTTTCCGCATGATGCCCCGGCGGACGCGCGGCCAGAAAGGCATTGGCAACCTGCCCCGCCAGCACAGCATCCACAGCCGCACAGGCCCCGCCCACGGCCCGCAAAGCCGCCTCGACCGAACCGGGGGAAAGATAGGTGTCGCCATCCAACTGCGCCCAACCCTGCACAGGCGACGCCGCGCGCACGCGGGCCAGATAGGCGGCCGGATGACAGCGCAGGATATCGGCATCCGTGGCCAAGGGCGCCGCGATCCGCAACACATCCAGCCCGGTCAGCCCAGCCTCAACCGCATCCAATCGCGCCACTTGTTCGGGGTGGCCCGGGGGCGTGACATGCCCCCGGAACGCCCCATGATGATAGACCGCCGTGGTCAACCCTGCACGTCCTGGCAGGCAATCGTTTCGGCAATCGCCGCATCGGTGCCCGACAGGTCGATCGACATCACGTCCTCGCCTTCGGATTGCAGCACCATTACATTGCGCGCCGCCAGATCGGAGAGGAAATCAACGCTGTCAAAGGTCACGACCACGCCGGGGACGTCGCCCAAATGCAAACCCGTGGCATTGCCGTCGTATTTTTCCTCATCCAGCATGAAGCTGATCGGATATTCGGTGCCGTCCACAATTTCGCCCCAAGCCGTGTTGAAAGCGGCGACGTAGCCATTGCCAGCGGTGCGGTCAAAGCCGATGCGCACGGTCGATCCGTCTTCAAATTCCGAGGTCAGGAAGCAGCCGTTGCCCAAAGTTGTATCAACGGCGATCTCAAAACCGCCAGCTTCGGAATAAGGCACCAGATCTTGTGCGGCTGCGACGTTAGCCATCAGGCCAAAACCGCAAGCGGCAGTCAGTTTCAGTAGGGTCAAGGAAGTCTCCATAGGTTGATAATGCAGGTGCCAAAAGGGCATAGAACCGTTAAACAACCGTGACGAACCGGACATGCCTGTCAGTCTGGCTGCAACATGTACCCTTCGCCGCGCACGGTTTGAAGATAGCGCGGTTGTTTGGGATCATCTTCGATCTTGCGACGCAAGCGGGTGATCTGCACATCGACGGCCCGCTCTTGGCCGCCACCCTCTTCGCGCGGCATATCCCCCACCAGCTTGTCACGGCTGACCGCCACGCCGGGTTCTGCCGAAAATACCCGCATCAACGCAGACTCTGTGGCGGTCAGACGGATCAGATCGCCACCGCGCCACAATTCGCCCCGGTCCATGTCATAGCGCACGCCCCCCATATGCAGCACTTTGGGCACCGCGACATTGGGCTTCACCAAAGGCATCCGGCGCAGAATGGCGTTGATGCGCAGCAGCAGTTCCTTGGGTTCAAACGGTTTGATCAGGTAATCATCCGCGCCTGCCTCAAAGCCTTCAATCCGGTTGGCGGTTTCGCCCTTGGCGGTCAGCAACAGGATCGGCACCGTCATGGACTTGCGCAGATCGCGGGTCAGGGCGATGCCATCTTCGCCGGGCATCATCACGTCCAGCACGATCATGTCAAACTCCAGCCCGCCCAACAACCGGCGGGCCTGCGCGGCATCGCGCGCCACCGACACCAGAAAGCCGTTGCGGATCAGGAATTTCTGCAACAGCCCGCGGATGCGTTCGTCATCATCCACCACCAGCAGATGGGCCTGCGGTTCGGTCATTGGCTGCCCTCCTTCAGACCCAGATATTGCCGCCGCTGATCCGGGTCCATCATCGCCTCTAGCACGGTGCGAAAGCCCTGCACAGCCTGTGGCCCCGCCGCCCGATAGGCGGCCCGCATCCGGGCACGTTGGGCATCAGACAATGCCCGTTCCAGCACCGCGCCTTTCGGCGTCAGATACAGATGACGTTCGCGCTTGTCTTGCTTGCCCACCCGGGCCTCGACCAATCCATCGTCGAACAGCGCGCGCAGCACACGGTTCAGCGATTGCTTCGTCACCCCCAGAATGGTCAACAGATTGCCCACCGTGGTGCCGGGACTGCGGTTGATGAAATGCACGGCCCGGTGATGCGCACGGCCATAATCCATGCCTTCCAGAATGCGGTCAGGGTCTGACGTAAAGCCGCGATAGGCGAAAAACATCGCCTCGATGCCCTTGCGCACCTGTTCGTCGGTCAAAAACAGCAGGCTTTCGCCGCCCATGCTCGCTTCGGCCATCACAGTCCCCTTTGACCTGATTTTACGTCAGCCTTGTTGACATTCCAAGACACAACTGATAGCCCGACGTCGATTTCGCGCAACATTATGTCCATATCGGACCTATCAAGCGCAACATTCGCAAAATGGGGGCCAAGATGGCTGGATATGACGATCGGGACGGGTTCATCTGGATGGATGGCAAACTGGTGGAATGGCGTTCGGCCAATGTCCATATCCTGACCCATGCGCTGCACTACGCGTCTTCGGTGTTTGAGGGGGAGCGCTGCTACAACGGCAAGATCTTCAAATCGGTGCAGCATTCGGAACGCCTGCGCAAATCGGGCGAATTGCTGGACATGGACCTGCCCTATTCGGTGGCGGAAATTGAGGCCGCGAAAGAGGCGACGCTGAAGGCCAACAACCTGACCGACGGCTATGTGCGCGCTTTGGCGTGGCGTGGCGCGGGCGAGGATATGGGTGTGGCGTCGAAGAAAAACCCGATCCGCATGGCGGTCGCGGTGTGGTCCTGGGGCAATTATTACGGCGACGCCAAGATGAAGGGCGCGAAGCTGGACATCGCGAAGTGGAAGCGGCCCAGCCCGGAAACCATCCCCCATGCGGCCAAGGCGGCGGGGCTTTACATGATCTGCACCATGTCCAAACACGCCGCCGAGGCGAAGGGTTGTTCCGACGCGATGATGTTCGACTATCGCGGTTATGTGGCCGAGGCGACGGGCGCGAACATCTTCTTCGTGAAGGACGGCGAGGTGCATACCCCCCTGCCCGACGCATTCCTGAACGGCATCACCCGGCAGACCGTGATCGGGATGCTGCGCGCCAAAGGCGTAACGGTGCATGAACGCCACATCATGCCGGCAGAGCTGGAAGGGTTTCAGCAATGCTGGCTGACCGGCACGGCAGCGGAAGTGACCCCGGTGGGGCAGATCGGCGATTACAATTTTGAGGTCGGGCAGATGACGAAAGACATCTCGACCGACTATGAAAAGCTGGTGCGCGCCTGAGGCTTCGGTCTGTGCTGCGGCCCATTTTTCCGGTTGCAGCGCAGACCCCTGATCGCCGCCAGGGCGCGTAGCCATTGCCCGGTATCCGCCGATTGATGGAAACCCGGCTTCAACCGCCGCGCACGGTGTCGATCATCAGCTGCACATGGGCCGGGTCGGCGTCTGGCGTAATGCCGTGGCCCAGATTGAATATATGTGGGCCGCCCTTGAAGGCATGGACCACGCGGCGGGTGGCTGCAACCAGATCGGCACCACCTGATACCAAGTGATGCGGCGCAAGGTTGCCCTGCACGCAGCCGTCTTTTTGCACATGCGCCGCCGCCCATTCCGGACTGACCGAATTGTCCAGCGCCACACAATCGGCCCCAGCCGCGCGGGCAAAACCGACATAGCCATCGCCTGCCTCGCGTGGGAAGGCGATCACCGGAATGCCGGGGTGGCGGGCCTTCAGGGCGGCGATGATCCGGGCGGTGGGCTTCAGCGCATACTCGGTGAAATCATCGCCCTTCAGGCTGCCAGCCCAGCTGTCGAACAGTTTCACCACTTCGATCCCGGCGGTGATCTGCGCCGACAGGTATTCCACCGTTGCGTCGGTGATGCGGTCGATCAAGGCCGAAAAGGTGGTGCGGTCGGTGGCCTTCAGGGCATGGGCCGCCGCCTGATCCTTGCTGCCGTGTCCGGCGATCATATAGGTCGCGACCGTCCACGGGGCGCCGGCAAAACCGATCAGCGTGGTCTGTGGCGGCAGTTCCCGCACAAGGATCCGCACGGTTTCATAGATCGGCGACAGGGTGTCATGGATCGCATCCGTCGGACGCAGGGCGGCCAGTTCGGCGGGGGTGGTGGTGGTCTGCATCCGGGGGCCTTCGCCAGTCTCGAACCACAGTTTCGGCCCAAGCGCCTGCGGCAACAGCAGAATGTCGGCGAACAGAATGGCCGCATCAAAGCCATAGCGGCGGATCGGTTGCAGCGTCACCTCGGCGGCGCGTTCGGGGTGATAGCAGAGCGACAGGAAATCCCCCGCCTGCGCCCGCGTCGCGCGGTACTCTGGCAGATAGCGCCCGGCCTGCCGCATCATCCAGATCGGTGGTGTGGGCAGAGTCTCACCGCGCAGGGCACGCAACAGGGTCTTGGTCATGGTCGGGCATTCCTACGGCCCGCCACTGCGACGGGGGAGAGTGTGGACAGAAACTGCAAGATCGGTGCTGCCACCATGTGCGGGGCTTCTTCATGCACCAGATGGCCAAAACCGGGGATGTCGCACCACTGCGCGGCGGGCAGCCGGGCCACGGCGCGGGTCGAAACCGCGGGCGGCACTGCGCGATCCTGACTTGCGGTGATCAGCAGACAAGGCGTTGCTTGCTGCCCCAGCCGCAACATCAGCCCGTCCAGCGTCCACTGCGCCATCATCGCCAAAGTGGCATCCACATGGGTCGGCATGCGCAGCAGTTGCAGATACAGGGCGCGGCCCTGCGCGTCGATTTTTGAGCCGGTAGAGTCCAGCAAACCGGCAACGCGGGTCGGGTTGCCCGCCATTCGGCTGAAGATCTGCGCCACAAGCGGCGCTGCAGACAACAGCCTGGCCATGGCCGGAAACAGCCAGCCCGCAACGCCTTGAAACTGGCCCAGCGCCGCGTTGATGCCGATGACGCCCGCAGGCGGGGTCAGTTCGGCCAGGCGCAGGGCAATTGCGGCACCGGCGGAATGCCCGACATAGGCCATGGGCTGCCAGCCCTCTTGCTGCATCAGCAGGTTCAGATCCTGCGCCATCGCATCCAGCCCGCACCGATGCCGCGCACCCAACCGGGTAAAGCCCTGGCCCGGCAGATCCACCGTGATCACCCGGTACTGGTCACGCAACAGCGGCGTCAGCCCGCGCCAGCTTTGCCCCGCACCGCCTGCGCCATGAATCATCAGCAAGATCGGACCCTGACCCACATCCTGCACATGCCAGATATGCGGCGGGCAGGCGACAAACCGTGACGCGCTGCGGTCCGGCCAATTTTGGGGAATTTGCGGTTGCATCAGCCCTCCAATACCGCGCCGAGCACGGCAGAAAGCCTGTGGGCATCGGCGCGCGGCAACGCCAGATAGGGGGCGTCCAGTCGGGCCGCAAGGTCGCGCAAGCCGGGTTGCGGTCGGGTGGCGATGTCGATCACCAGCGCGGGAATGCGGGTGTTGCGCAGCACCAGCGCAAGCCTTTGGCTGTCGGCCTCGGCCTGCGCACGGCTGGCGGTTCCGTCCAGCGCGACATTGCCGCGCCCGTCGGTCAGCAAGGCAATCGTCGGGGTCATACCGCGCGCACGGGCCTGAATCGCGGTCATCAAGGCCAGTTGCAGCCCGGCGGCCAAAGGCGTGCCCCCACCCCCCGGCAGTCCCGCAAGCCGCCGTTTGGTCTGCACCAACGACCTTGTCGGCGGCAAAAGCAATTCAGCCGATTGGCCGCGAAACGCGATCAGCGCCACATGGTCACGGCGGGCGTAGGCTTGGGCCAGCAGTAGTTCCACCGCGCCCTTGGCTTCGGCCAGACGGGCAAGCGCGGACGAACCCGAGGCGTCGACGGTGAAGATCAGCACCCGGTCCGAGGTTTCCTGATACCGTTTCACCCGCAGATCAGATTGGCGGATGTGCAGGCCGTGCTTTGCGACCAAAGCAGTGTTGCGGCGCAAGGCTTGCCAGGGCGCAGCCGCGCGCAGGGTCGAAACAAGGTCGATCCGCTTGCCAGAGCCCGGCGTGCCCGGACTTGGCGGCAAGGGTCGGCCCCTGTGGTTGCCCTTGCGCGCAGCACCCGACCCGCCACTGCCCTTGGCCGCCCGGCCGGCACGCGCCAGCGCAAGCCGGGCCAGCAGATCTGGCGGCAACGCGGCGCGCATGGCGTCCAGCAGCCATTCCTCGGGCAGGGCGTTGGGCGCAGGGCGGCTTTCGGGGCGCGGAGAGTCGGCGGTGTCTGGTTCGGGCGCGGGCGGGGGGGCATCGGGTTCGGCGGCATCCGGGACTGTGCCGCGATGGGCCAGCGTCAATTCGGCGGCATGGCGCAGGGTTTCGTCACTCACCGTTGCCTCACCCCGCCACGCAGCCAGCGCGCGGGCAGTGGCCAACGTCACCAGCGGCGCGCGCAGGCTCGCGATATCCATGGCGACGGCAAGGCGGGTCAGGGTTTCCAGCGCGCCCTTGGCCAATTGCACCTGCGGCAGCCGGGCGCGGGCGGCGGCAAGGGCAGCAACAGGCAGATCGAGCGGGAAGGTGTCGGCGGCAATGATACCGTCAAGGTCCAGAAACAGTGCCAGACGGTCGGCCAAGGCGGGGGCCAAAGACTCATTGGGTTCGGCGCCTTCATCGAGTGCGATCAGGCAAAAGCCGGGATCATCCAGCACCCGCGACAGCCGGGCGGCCAGACCGGGGGGGCAGCGTTCGGCCATGGTCAGGACCAAGGCCGCCGGTGTGGAGAACAAGCCAGCGGCGCGCACCAGATGGCCATGGGCCAGCGTGGCCGATAGGTCCACCCCGCCAAAAAGCGTGGCATCATCCACAGCCGGATGCAGCCGCCGCTGCGGCAATGGGATCACGGCCAAAGCCTGCATCACCCGGTCGCGCAACGCACCGCAGCGCGCACGCAACCAGACCCCACGCAGCCCCGCCGGATCAACCGCCAGCACGGCCACAGTGGCCGCAACCCGCTCCCAGGGCGACAGCGGCTCGGTCACGGCAGGGTTTCGGCCAGAATGCGGGCAACACGGGCACCTGACCCCGCCTCGTCCAAAGGATTGCGGCGCAACCGGTGTGACAGCGCGCTGACCGCCACGGCCTTCAGATGCACACGACTGACAGTCTGCGCTCCGTCATAAGCGGCTTGCGCCCGTGCGGCGCGCAGCAGCGTCAACTCGCCGCGCAACCCGTCAGACCCCAGGGCGATGCACAGCGCGGCGCAGTCATGCAGCACCGCCCCAGGGGTTTTCAGGCCCGCAAGGGCGGCACGCGCGGCAAGGATGGCCTTGCGCAGGGTGGTGTCCTTGCCGCGCCATTTCTTCATGAAGGCGGCGTTGTCGTTTTCATAGGCATCGCGGCGGCGCATCACTTCGACCCGGGTTTCGATGTCGCGCGGGCTGGTCACCTCGACCGACAGGCCAAAGCGGTCCAGCAACTGCGGCCGCAATTCGCCCTCCTCGGGGTTGCCCGACCCCACCAGCACAAAACGCGCCGCATGACGGATCGACAGGCCCTCGCGTTCGACCACGTTTTCGCCCGACTGCGCCACGTCCAGCAGCAGATCAACGATGTGATCTTCCAGCAGATTGACCTCGTCGATGTAGAGATACCCCCGGTTGGCGCGGGCCAGCAGCCCCGGCTCGAACGCCTTTTCACCGCGCGTCAGAGCGCGTTCGATGTCCAAAGCGCCGACCACGCGGTCCTCGGTGGCGCCCAAGGGCAGGTCGATCACCGGAGTCGGACGCTTGACGATGCGGCCCGTGGACTGCGCCCAAGCTGGCACATCTTCCACGCGGGCCGAGTTCACCGGGCAACCCTCAACCGCCGAAATCTCGGGCAAAAGGGCGGCCAGCGCCCGCACGGCGGTCGATTTGCCGGTGCCCCGGTCGCCAAACACCAGAACCCCGCCAATGCCAGTATCAATGGCGGTCAGCACCATCGCCTGCTTCATCGCCTCTTGGCCAACGATGGCGGAAAACGGGAAAGGCTGGCTCATGCGGCGTCCTTTGCGGCAAGGGGCGACACCCCGCCCCAGGTGCCCCATTCATCCAGCAGACGAAAACGCGCGTAAAGCTCTTCCTTGAACCAACCCTCACGGCGCACGGCGGCAATCGCGCGACCATGCGGGCCATCGCCCCGCGCAAATTGCGCCATGCTTTCGGCGTCAGGCCAGATCGAGAAGGTGATCTGATGCAGCAAAGGCACCTCGCCGATGCCGATCTTGAACAGCACATTGGGATCCTGACCGATGACGGCAGAAATGTCAGGCACCTGACGCCAAAACCGCAGGAAGGTGGACGCCCGCATGGTGGCGCGGGTCAGGGCAACGATCGGCCCCGGGTTGGCGGCAAGGTCGCCGGGCGTGAAGGGTTGCACACCTGCCCACGCGCCCCGGGCCGAAGTGGGTTCCAGCAAAAGCGTCCAGCTTTCGGAGGCGTGGCGCCTCCAGCGGCGGTAGACGGGGGCGCCTGACAGATTGCGCCGGGCGGTCTGCGCATCGGGCCATGTGGCCAGAATCACCCAGACCGCGGTGTTTGGGCGCGGGGTAAACCCTTCGCCGGTGCCCGATCCGCACAGTTTCCAGAACCCCACGTCCGGCATGCGCCAGAACGACAGCCGTGCCGCGCCCATTTGCCCCAAAACCCACAGGCGGGCGGGCAGGGACGCAAAGCGGAAAAGTGAAACGCTGACGGTGTTGATGATGCCACCCTGACCAAGTTGTCAGTTTAATCTGACAGTATTTTCACGCCTTGGAAAGCAAAATGGCGTTGATTTGACCGCAATAGCTAAGTGTTGTAAATTAAACTAGACAGTATATCCTGCATCCATGCATCAGAACGCCGACTCTCCCGCATTCACCGCGCAGACCCATTCAGGGGACCGCGCCATCGTCATTGGGGCCGGGCTGGGTGGCCTCGCCGCCGCCATGCGACTGGGGGCCAAGGGCTATAGGGTGACGGTGATTGACCGGCTGGATATGCCGGGTGGCCGGGGCAGTTCGATCTCCCAAGGCGGCCACCGATTCGATCTGGGGCCGACCATCGTGACAGTGCCGCAGGGCCTGCGTGAATTGTGGGCGGCTTGCGGGCGTGACTTTGACCGCGATGTCGATCTGCGCGCGCTGGACCCGTTTTATGAAATCCGCTGGCAGGATGGGTCAACCTTCACCGCCCGCCAATCGACCGAGGCCATGCGGGACGAAGTGGCGCGGCTGTCTCCGTCAGACTTGCCCGGCTATGACCGCTTTCTGCAGGACTCCGAGCGGCGCTATTGGTTCGGGTTCGAAGATCTTGGCCACCGGTCCATGCACCGCTTCGCTGATCTGCTCAGGGTGCTGCCCACGTTTGCCCGGCTGCGGGCCGACAAATCTGTCTACGCACATGCCGCCTCCCGCGTGAAGGATGAACGCCTGCGGTTTGCGCTGTCGTTCCATCCGCTGTTCATTGGCGGCGACCCCTTTCATGTGACCTCGATGTATATTCTGGTCAGCCATCTGGAGAAGGAATTTGGCGTGCATTACGCCATGGGCGGCGTGGGCGCGATCGCTTTGGCGATGGCGGGGGTGATTGCCGCGCAGGGCGGGCAGCTGCGCCTGAACGCCGAGGTGGATGAGATTTTGTTGGATAAGGCGGGGTCTTTGGCGGGCCGCGCCACTGGTGTGCGTCTGGCCGATGGGCAAGTGATTACAGCCGATGTGGTCGTCTCAAACGCCGACGCGGGCCACACCTATGACCGCCTGCTGCGCAACCATCCCCGCAAACGCTGGACCCCGGCCAAGCTGGCGCGCAAGCGGTGGTCGATGGGGCTGTTCGTCTGGTATTTCGGCACCAAGGGGACCAAGCTGAAATGGCCGGATGTCGGGCATCACACCATTCTGGTGGGGCCAAGGTACAAAGACCACATCCGCGATATCTTCATCCGGGGCAGGCTGGCCGATGACATGAGCCTTTATGTCCACCGCCCGACCGTCACCGACCCGACAGCCGCGCCTGTGGGTGATGACACTTTCTATGTTTTGTCACCCGTGCCGCACCTGGGCTTTGACAACGGGGTGGATTGGGCGACGCAGGCGGAACCCTACCGCCAGAAGATGCAAAAGATGCTGGAAGAACGCCTGTTGCCGGGGCTGGGTGACCATCTGTCCGAACAGTTGGTGTTCACCCCGAACAGCTTTGAGACGCGCTATCTCTCGCCCTACGGCAGTGGCTTTTCGATTGAACCGCGCATTCTGCAATCGGCTTGGTTCCGCCCGCACAACGTGTCCGAAGAGGCGCGCGGCCTGTATCTGGTCGGCGCGGGCACGCATCCCGGCGCAGGTCTGCCCGGTGTGATCGCCAGTGCCGAGGTTCTGGGCAAGCTGGTGCCCGATGCCCCCCGTCGCCCCGCCATAAGGATGGCCGCCGAATGATCGCCCCCGCCGATATGCTCCACTGCCGCGAAGCGATCCGCACCGGGTCGCTGTCGTTTCATGCGGCATCAAAATTGCTGCCCGCAAAGGTGCGCGACCCGGCCTTGGCGCTTTATGCGTTTTGCCGTCTGGCCGATGATGCGGTGGACGACAGCGACGACAAGGCCCCGGCGGTGCTGGGTCTGCGCGACCGGCTGGATCTGGTCTACGCGGGCCGTCCCCGCAATGCCGCCGCCGACCGCGCCTTTGCGGCGGTGGTTGAGGATTTTGAGATGCCGCGCGCCCTGCCCGATGCCCTGCTCGAAGGCCTCGCATGGGATGCTTTCGGCCGCCGCTATGACACTCTGCCCGACCTTTTGACCTATTGCGCCCGCGTCGCCAGTGCGGTGGGCGCCATGATGTGCGTGCTGATGCGGGTGCGTGATGCCGATGCGCTGGCTCGGGCCTGCGATCTGGGCTTGGCGATGCAACTGACCAACATCGCCCGCGATGTCGGCGAGGATGCCCGCGCCGGGCGGCTCTACCTGCCGCTGTCTTGGCTGGAAGAAACCGGGATGAACAGTGATCAGTTGTTCGCCAACCCGCAACCCGACCCGCGCCGGCAGGCGCTGACGCAACGCCTGTTGGCGCAGGCCACTGCCTTTTATCACCGCTCCGAAGCCGGTGTGCCGGCGCTGCCGCTGGCCTGCCGCCCCGGCATTTATGCCGCCCGCCACGTCTATGACGGCATTGGTGGCGCTCTGGCGCGGTTGGGCCATGACAATGTCACCCACCGCGCCCGCACGACGGCGCGGCAAAAGCTGGGCTGGCTGGGCCTGTCGATGCTGCGCAGTGGCGTGTCCACGGTGTTGCCGCGATCCGCCATCTTGCACGCCCCGCCACAGCCCGAAGTGGCGTTTCTGGTCGACGCCGCCGCGCGCAAATCCACCGCCTACAGCCGGTCCGACGCGATGTTTGCGGTGTTTTCGCAGCTTGAGGCCAAGGATCGCAGCGATCGGTCATTGAACCGCGCCAGCGCCTGACATAGCTGCACTGCAACAACCGCGAGGGGTGACGCGATGGACTGGGCGCTGTTTCTGACGTTTCTGGCAACCTGCGGCGGTGCGGCGGCCACCGGCGCGCTGTTTCAGCCCGGCGAGTGGTATGCCGCGCTGAAAAAACCAAGCTGGACGCCGCCGAACTGGCTGTTCCCGGTGGCCTGGACCACGCTTTATCTGTGCATGGCGCTGGCCGCGATGCGGGTGGCGCAGGTGCCGGAGGCAGGGCAGGCGCTGGCGTTCTGGGGGTTGCAGATTGCCTTCAACACCCTGTGGACGCCGGTGTTTTTCGGCCTGCGCCGGATGCGGGCGGCGATGATCGTCATGTGCGGTCTGTGGCTGTCGGTGGCGGCAACGCTGCTGGCGTTCTGGCAGCTGGATCTGGTGGCGGGGCTGTTGTTTGTGCCCTATCTGACATGGGTCACGGTGGCGGGCGCGCTGAATTATGCGGTGATGACGTTAAATCCCCAGCCGGGCCAAGCGGCTTATGTCGATGTCTCCACGCCGCCCCGGACTTGATCCGGGGCCTCATGCGGTGACGTGGAGGCCCCGGATCAGGTCCGGGGCGGCGCGGTTCACGGCCACTTCGCCCGCCTTGGCACCCGCACCGCCAGCATCGCCTTGACGATGGGGCTGCGGAACCGGCGCAGATCCAGCGCCTCATGCACGCCCTGCACGGTTTCGCCGTCGATCCGGGTTTGCACCAAAGACCGGCTGTAAAACGGCGCGTCCAGCAGGGCCATGGTCTGGCGCGGCCTGTGCCCTACATCGCAGCGGGTATCGCGCGCGATACCCCATTTGGTACGCCCCAACGCCGTCAGCGGTGGTGGCGCAATCTGTCGCACAGACCCATCCACGGCCACATCCAGCCCCAAGGCCAGCGTCGATCCATCCGCCCGCAATCCATCGTAAAAGCAGGTTGTCCCGCCTGCGCTTCGCGGATAGCGCCCCCAGGTCCACCTTTTGAAATCCGCCTCCAGCGCCGCGGTGCCGAAATTCGCGTCGAAATAGCCATGGCCGGTCCAGCGGTGGCCTTGGGTCAGATCAACCTCGATGTGGGCCGAAGGGGCGAAGGGTCGCCAGATGTGACGGGCATCCGGTGTCAGCATGGCCTCAACACTGGTCACGGCGCTGGGTGTCAGGCGGATCTGACCCTGCACCCGGGAAATCATCGGCGGGCCCGAGACCTCATCAATGTCGATCACCAACACCCCTGCGTCCCAGCGCATTTGGCTTGGCCCCACCCGCAACGCATCGCGACTTTGGCGCAGTGCCGCACGCCCCCGGTCGGTCATGGTAAACCGTCCGCCGGGGCCGTAGGTGACCACATTGATGCAACAATGGTTGGCCGGATCACGCCGCCCAGACCACGCATACCACGGTGAAAACACCGATCCGATAAAGCCGATCACCGAAACCGCGCGCGTCCCGTCAGCAGAGACGCCATCGACATACCACCACGCATAGCCATTTGGCGCCACGCTGACACCGAAGTCAGGTCGGCCATGATCGCCTCGGCCGCATGCTTGCCGGACAATGCCGCCATCGGCACCCCCGCCCCCGGATGCGCGCCCCCGCCCGCCAGATACAAGCCCGCCAGCCGCGTCCGCGCCCCCGGCCGCTGAAAGCTGGCCAGCGTGCCGTGGGGACTGCGACCATAAAGCGACCCCTGCGACCCCGGATGCAAGGCTGCGAACCCCGCCGGAGTGGTCAAGGCGCTGTCCGGTGGCGGCTGGTCGAAGGTCAGACCAAAGCGGGCCAGTTGAGGGAAGGTCCGGTTGCGACATTGGGCAATCTCTCCACTGGGTTGGCTGGTTCTGGCCGGGGCATTCATGATGATCTCAAACCGCTCGGCACCATTGGGGGGGCCTTGGGCGCGGTCTTGGGCGCAAAGATACAGCGTGGCCTCCTCCGGCATTTCACCCTTCCCGATGGGGCCGAATTCGCGCGCAGGATCGCTGGTGAAAAACACGTTGTGATGTGCCAGATCCAAACCGGAAGGGGTGGCGGCAAAGGCCCAGACCCAAGCCGACAGGCTGCGCGGATGCGCGGCAAAGGGTGGCAGCGCCTGTTGCGGGCCATTGCCCAACAGCCCGGCCAACAGGCCCGCCGGATCGCCGTTGAACACCACAGCATCGCATTTCAGGGCGCGTCCGTCCGACAGCACAACGCCACTGACCCGGCCCGATTGCCGGTCGATCCGGCGCACTGCGCGGCCATATTCAAACGTCACCCCTTGCCGCTGCGCCAGATCGGCCAGCACCTGCGCCAGCCGGTGCATGCCGCCTTCAACCGCCCAGACGCCCTGCGCCTCGGCTTGCCAGATCAGGGCCAGGACAGCGGGTGACAGATCGGGCGCGCCACCGACATAGGTGGCATAGCGCCCGAACAACTGCCGCAATCGCGGGTCATCAAATGTCTTTGCCAGATGACGGGCCAAACTCTGTCCCGGTCGCAAGGCCGGCCAGATCGCTGGTTTGCCCAGCGCATTCACGGCAATCCGGCCAAGCGCGGGCCGGGCCGCCTGCATCATCGGCGCGTCAAAAGCGGCGTAGGCCTGGGCTGACAGCCGGTTGAAGCGGTGAAACTGCGCCTCTGCCTTTCCCCCCGCAAAGGAGGCAATCGCAGCGGCACTTGCGTCGGGGTCGCTGAACAGATCCAGCCTGCTGCCGTCCAGCCACCAGTGTCGGGCCAGAAGCGGCTGCGGGATCAGGTGGATGTGGTCGTCCAGACACTCGCCCACCAACGCAAACAGACTGTCAAACACCCGGCGCAGCGTCAGAACCGTCGGCCCAGCGTCCACCGGGCCCGCCGCACTGGCGATGCTGCGCATTTTGCCGCCGGGCGTCGCCTGTGCCTCTATCACGGTCACCGACATGCCCGCCGCAGCCAGCCGAATGGCCGCACTCAGGCCGCCCATGCCGGCACCAACAACGATCACCTTTTGACTGAAGTGCTTTTCCATCTGCGGCGATTGTTGACTCGGACAGCGAAACTGTCCAGTATGATTTACATAATGATGTCAGATTTTGTTGACACATGCCGTCACGCCGCACCGGTATCGCCGGGCTTGGAGAGCAGATGCAGATTGCCGCCAGACTGGACGCCACCACCGCAGCCGTCATCGCACGGGCGCAGGGAGGCGCCGATGCCCCTGCCAAACTGGCCTCGGCGCTGCAATACGCGGTCACTCCGGGCGGCGCGCGCATTCGTCCGACAATCCTGCTGAGTGTAGCAATGGCCTGCGGCGATGACCGGCCCGATCTGGCCAATGCTGCCGCGGTGGCGTTGGAACTGATCCACTGTGCCAGTCTGGTGCATGATGATCTGCCCTGTTTTGACGACGCTGACATCCGCCGCGGCAAGCCCACCGTGCACAAAGCCTATTCTCAGCCGCTGGCCGTGTTGACCGGTGACAGCCTGATCGTGCTGGCCTTTGACGTGGTGGCCGAGGCGGCGGGAAAGGATGCCCAACGCGCGCTCGATCTGATCCGCGTTCTGTCACGCCGCACCGGCATGCCTGACGGCATTTGCGCCGGTCAGGGTTGGGAGAGTGAGGCACGCGTCAATCTGTCGGCCTATCACCGCGCCAAGACCGGGGCCCTGTTCATCGCCGCCACCCAGATGGGCGCGATTGCCGCAGGCCAGGATCCTGCCCCATGGGAAGAACTGGGCGCGCGCATCGGCGAGGCGTTCCAGGTCGCGGATGATCTGCGGGATGCCCTGTATGACGCCGACACTTTGGGCAAACCTGCAGGGCAGGATTTGGCCCATGACCGGCCCAACGCGGTGTCCGAACTGGGCGTTCAGGGGGCCATGCGTCGCCTGAAAGACATTCTGGGTGGGGCGATCTCATCCATCCCGGCCTGTCCGGGCGAGGCGATGCTGGCCGATATGGTGCGACGCTATGCCGAACGCATGGCCCCGGTTGCACCTGTTTTCAATCAGGTCAATGTCAGAGGCTGATGTGACCGACATTCCCCAGATGCCGCCCAAGACCATGGCCGCGCAGGGTTGGGTCACGCGGATGGCCGCGTCGCGCCGGTTTCAGGCCTTTGCCGCCAGGATGCCATTTCTGCGCCGCATCGCGCGGGCCGAGGGCGCTGCGGTTTTCGATGTGGTGCAAGGCTTTGTGCGCTCGCAAGCGCTGGTGGCTTTGGTCGAATTGCGGCTTTTGCACCGCCTGAGCGATGGGCCTGCCACAGCTGAAACCTTGTCTGCGGGCACGGGCATTTTGACGGCGCGGATGCAAATTCTGCTGCAATCTGGTGCGGCGATTGGCCTTTTGCGGCGCAGGCGCGATGGCAGCTTTGCGCTGACCCTGCGCGGGGCGTCCATTCTTGGCGTGCCGGGGCTGGAGGCCATGATCCGCCATCACCATGCGTTTTACGCCGATATGGCCGATCCGGTCGCGCTGCTGCGTGGCGGCGACCAAACCCGGCTGGCCCGGTTCTGGCCCTATGTTTTCGGGGCCGAAGGGGCCAGCGACCCCGCGGTGACCGCGACCTATTCCGACCTGATGGCGCAAAGCCAGACCCTGGTGGCCGAAGACACGCTGCAAGTCGTCGATCTGCGTTCGGTGCGCCGCCTGCTGGACATTGGCGGCGGCACTGGCGCGTTCCTGACGGCGGTGGGGTTGGCCTGCCCGGACCCGCAGCTGATGCTGTTTGATCTGCCAGCTGTGGTGCCGGGCGCGCGGGCCCGCATCGCCGCTGCCGGTCTGACCGCGCGCTGCACCATTCATGCCGGCAGCTTTCGCGATGATCCTTTGCCGCAAGGTGCCGATGCCATCAGCCTGATTCGGGTGCTGTACGATCACGATGATTCGACCGTGGCAGACTTGCTGACTGCTGTTCATCTGGCTTTGCCTCCGGGCGGGCGGCTGATCATTTCCGAACCCATGTCGGGCGGGGGGCGGCCAGACCCGATAACCGATGTGTACTTTGCGTTTTACACTCTGGCCATGCAAACCGGGCGCACCCGGTCGGCTGCGGAAATAGCGGCACTCCTGACCGCGTCATGCTTTATAAACATCCGTATTCATTGGGGATTTCGTCCCTATGTCACTTCGGTCATCACTGCCACACGGGCGGCTGTGTAAAAGAGATTACACCTCTTATGTCAATTTCAATTGACAGTAATTGCTGTAAGCTTAAAGTGACACTTAAGAGCGGCACCTGAACAAAGTCTCAACACGGGACTGACGGGTGCCACCCTTGGGAGCCATCGTGAAAACCAGTGCCGTCATCTTGTCAGGACCGAAAAATCTGTCCGTTGCAGAGTTGGGACTGATCGCGCCGGGTGCGGCGGATGTGGTGGTTGAAATCGCGCATTCCGGCATTTCGACGGGGACGGAAAAGCTGTTCTGGTCGGGCAGCATGCCAGCCTTTCCCGGCATGGGTTATCCACTGGTGCCCGGATATGAAGCCGCTGGCGAGGTGGTCGAGGCCGGGTCTGACAGCGGATTTCGCGTGGGCGACCACGTCTTTGTTCCGGGCGCAAACTGCTATCAACCCACCGAGGCAGGCCCCGTGCGCGGGTTGTTCGGGGCCGCTGCCCGCCATTTGGTGACGCCCGCCATCCGGGCCACGCGCATCGACGCGGGCTTTGGTGCCGAGGGGGCTTTGCTTGCGCTTGCGGCAACCGCCCGTCATGCTCTGGCTGGATTTGACCGTGCCTTGCCTGATCTGATCGTGGGCCACGGTGTGCTGGGCCGCTTGCTGGCCCGCCTGACCGTGGCTGCCGGAGCGCCCGCGCCGACGGTTTGGGAGATTGATCCCGGCCGTCAATCTGGCGCGCAGGGCTATCAGGTGATGACACCCGATGCCGACCCCCGCCGCGATTACCGCGCCATCTATGACGCCTCGGGCGCGCCTGATCTGCTGAACGCGCTGATCGGCCGTTTGCAGCGCGGCGGCGAGGTGGTTTTGGCCGGTTTTTACTCAGCGCCTCTGTCCTTCGCCTTTCCGCCTGCCTTCATGAAAGAAGCGCGGTTTCGCATCGCGGCAGAATGGGACCCCGAAGACATGGTTGCCACCCGACAACTGGTCGAAAGCGGTGCCTTGTCCCTGAGCGGTCTGATCACTCACCGCCGCCCGGCATCCGAGGCGACGGCGGCCTACGAGACCGCCTTCACCGATCCCGATTGCCTTAAAATGATACTTGACTGGAAGGGCCACGCATGACGCTCGACATCCCCAATCTGAAAGACTTCGACGCCCGCTTGCGCGACGAGGCCCATCAGGAACCCACCCTTGAAATCCCGCAAGGGGAGCCGACCAAGAAAACCCAGATCATCGCGATCTATGGCAAGGGCGGCATCGGCAAATCCTTCACGCTGGCCAACCTCAGCCACATGATGGCCGAAATGGGCAAGCGCGTGCTGTTGATCGGCTGCGATCCGAAGTCCGACACCACCAGTCTGCTGTTTGGCGGCAAGGCCTGCCCGACCATCATCGAAACCTCGACCCGCAAGAAATTGGCGGGAGAAGAGGTGAAGATCGGCGACGTCTGCTTCAAGCGCGGCGGCGTGTTCGCGATGGAACTGGGCGGGCCAGAGGTGGGGCGCGGCTGTGGCGGTCGCGGCATCATCCACGGCTTTGAACTGCTGGAAAAGCTGGGCTTTCATGATTGGGACTTTGATTATGTCCTTCTCGACTTTCTGGGTGACGTGGTCTGTGGTGGCTTCGGTCTGCCCATCGCCCGTGACATGGCGCAGAAGGTGATCCTGGTGGCGTCCAACGATCTGCAATCGCTGTATGTCGCCAACAATGTCTGCTCTGCCGTGGAATATTTCCGCAAATTGGGTGGCAATGTCGGCATCGCAGGGCTGGTGATCAACAAGGATGATGGCAGCGGCGAAGCTGCGGCTTTTGCGGCTTCGGTGAAGATCCCGGTGCTGGCGGCCATCCCCCAGGATGATGACCTGCGCAAGAAATCGGCGAATTATCAGATCGTTGGCAGCTATGAAAGCCAGTGGGGCCCGATGTTTGCGGCTCTTGCAGAGGCGGTCGACATTGCCCCCCCGGTGCGCCCTGCCCCCCTGACACAGGACGGATTGCTGAACCTGTTTTCGGCCGAAGCCACGGGCGCAGCCTTTGTGCTGACCCCGGCCACCGACGCCGACATGCGCGGCAAGAATGCGGTTCTGAAGAAATCGCTCGAAGTGGTTTACGACAATGTTTGATCTGGAAACCCTTGCCCTACTGGAAGCCGCCCTGCAGCGCCTGACCGCACGAAAGGCCAGCGCATGAGCGAGATCGGTTATGACAATGCCCATGACGCGCCGCTGACGTCGGTGCAACCGGTTGATCTGGACGCCCCCCCGCAGGCTGCGGCCATGGTTGACGGAATGGGCTGTCATGCCGGGGCTGCCACGATGGAGGCTGCTGCGCGTGCGGCCGGCAATTCCGAATTGCTGGATCAATACGCCGCCGATTATCCGCAAGGCCCGCATGACAAGCCGCAATCCATGTGTCCGGCCTTTGGGTCGTTGCGTGTGGGGTTGCGCATGCGGCGGGTGGCGACTGTGCTGTCGGGTTCGGCCTGCTGCGTCTATGGCCTGACCTTTGTGTCGCATTTTTACGGGGCGCGGCGGTCGGTGGGCTATGTGCCGTTCAACTCGGAAACGCTGGTCACCGGCAAGCTGTTCGAAGACATCCGCGACGCGGTGCATGAATTGGCGGACCCGGAACGCTATGACGCCGTGGTGGTGACCAATCTTTGTGTGCCCACAGCTTCTGGTGTGCCGTTGAAACTGTTGCCCAATGAAATCAACGGTGTGCGGATTGTCGGTATTGATGTTCCCGGCTTTGGCATCCCCACCCATGCCGAAGCCAAGGACGTTCTGGCCGGGGCGATGTTGAAATACGCCCGCGCCGAAATTGAGGCCGGCCCCGTGGCGGCACCCGCCGCTGGCCGGTCGGATCGCCCGCAGGTGGCCTTGCTGGGCGAGATGTTCCCGGCCGATCCGATGATGATCGGCGCGATGCTGGCCCCGATGGGTCTGGCTGCGGGTCCGGTGGTGCCGTGCCGCGAATGGCGCGAACTTTATGCTGCGCTGGATTGCGATGTCGTTGCCGCGATCCACCCGTTCTACACCGCCGCCGTGCGTGAATTTCACACCGCGGGTCGCAAGGTTGTGGGCTCTGCCCCCGTCGGTCATGATGGCACCGCCGCCTGGCTGGCCGCGATTGGCGACGCTTACAATGTCGACCCCGCCCGCATTGCCGCCGCGCAAAACGCCTTCCTGCCCGCGATCAAGGCGGCGCTGGCCGGGGTGCCGATCAAGGGCACCATCACCCTTTCAGGCTATGAGGGCAGCGAGTTGCTGGTGGCGCGCTTGCTGATCGAAAGTGGCGCGAACGTGCCTTACGTCGGCACCGCCTGCGCCAAGACCCCGTGGAGCGAACCTGACCGTGACTGGCTGCAAGCGCGCGGCGTCAAAGTGAAATTCCGCGCCTCGCTGGAAGACGATCTCTCGGCGATGGAGGCCATCCGCCCCGATCTGGCCATTGGCACCACGCCGGTCGTGCAAAAGGGCAAAGAGGCCGGGATACCGGCGCTGTATTTCACCAACCTGATTTCGGCGCGTCCGCTGATGGGTCCTGCCGGGGCCGGTTCATTGGGTCAGGTGGTGAATGCGGCCATCGCGGGCAAGTCGCGCATGGATGACATGAAGGCCTTCTTTGACGGCGTCGGTCAGGGCGACACCGCTGGCATCTGGGAAGGCGCGCCCAACCTGCGCCCCGATTTCCGCGCCCTGCATCAGAAGAAACTCGACAAGGCCGCCAAGGCCGCCAAGGCCGAGGAGATGATGTAATGCTGGTGCAGGATCATGATCGGGCCGGGGGGTATTGGGGCGCAGTCTATGCGTTCTGCGCCGTCAAAGGGCTGCAAGTGGTGATCGACGGGCCGGTGGGTTGCGAAAACCTGCCGGTGACATCGGTGTTGCATTACACCGACGCTTTGCCGCCGCATGAATTGCCAATCGTCGTTACCGGCTTGGGCGAGGAAGAACTGGGCCGCGATGGCACCGAGGGCGCGATGCGCCGGGCGTGGAAAACGCTGGACCCGGCGCTGCCTGCCGTTGTGGTGACAGGCTCGATTGCCGAGATGATCGGCGGCGGTGTGACGCCGATGGGCACCAACATTCAACGCTTTTTGCCGCGCACGATTGATGAAGACCAATGGGAATGCGCCGACCGCGCGATGACCTGGATCTTCACCGAATTCGGCATGACCAAAGGCCGGATGCCCGCGGAAACCGCACGTCCCGAAGGTGCGCGCCCGCGCGTCAACATTCTGGGGCCGATGTATGGCGTGTTCAACATGGCCAGCGATTTGCACGAAATCCGCCGTCTGGTCGAAGGCATCGGGGCAGACGTCAACATGGTGCTGCCCCTGGGTGCCCATGTCGCCGAGATGCGCAATCTGGTGAACGCCGATGTCAACATCGTGATGTACCGCGAATTTGGTAGGGGTCTGGCCGAAGTGCTGGGCAAACCCTATCTGCAAGCGCCCATCGGCATGGACAGCACCACCAAATTCCTGCGCAAGCTGGGCGAGATGCTGGGGCTGGACCCTGAACCCTTCATTGCGCGTGAAAAGCATTCGACGCTCAAGCCGGTGTGGGATCTGTGGCGGTCTGTCACGCAGGATTTCTTTGCCACGGCATCCTTTGCGATTGTGGCCAGCGACACCTACGCGCGCGGCATCCGCAATTATCTGGAATCCGATCTGGGCCTGCCCTGCGCCTTCGCCGTCGCCCGCATTCCCGGCAAGAAAACCAACAACGAGGCCGTGCGCGGCTTGTTGAAGCAGCATCGCCCGCTGGTGGTGATGGGGTCGATCAACGAAAAGATGTATCTGGCCGAAATGAAGGGCGGCTTTGGCCCTGCCCCCAGTTTCATAGCGGCGTCGTTTCCGGGCGCCGCGATCCGGCGCGCCACCGGCACGCCGATGATGGGCTATGCGGGCGCGGTCTGGATCTTGCAGGAAGTCTGCAACAGCCTGTTTGACGCTTTGTTCCACATCCTGCCCCTGGGCACCGACATGGACAGCGCAGCCGCCACCCCCACAACGCTGCGACGCGATTTCCCTTGGGATGTCGATGCGCAGGCGACGCTGGACCGAATTGTGAATACCCACCCGATCCTGACCCGGATCAGTGCCGCCCGCAGTCTGCGGGATGCTGCCGAAAAGGCCGCACTGGATTCCGGGGCCGAACGCGTGGTGCGCGAAACCGTCGAAAGCCTGCCAGGGGCAAGCCTTTCGCTCAATCAGGGAGAAAAGTCATGACTGATTACAGTGCAAACGGGGATCTGCAACAGGTCAAACGGGTGAACCGGGTGGAGTTTTTCATTTACTTCAGTCTGATTTTTACATTGGCGGTTCTGCCGCATGTGGTGGGTTGGCTGTTTCAGACCCTGCGGCACGGCAAATTTCCGCGTCTGGGTCCAGTGGCGCGCGCCCACAAGGATGCCGAGGCGGTGACGCCCATGATTTTCCGCGGTTGACCAGCTGCGCTTCACATTCGACCTCTCCACGCAAGTGGGTGGGTAGGAACATCCGGGGGGCATTCCGCCCACGGTGGCCCAGCCGCAGGGATTGCGGCGTCAGTCCGAATATCCGGAGGATACCATGGCTGATAAATCCGACCTGTCTTTCACAGGTCTTACAGACCAACAGGCGCAAGAATTGCACTCGGTCTACATGAGCGGGCTTTGGTTGTTCACAACCATCGCAATTCTCGCCCATGTGGCAGTGTTCTTCTGGCGTCCTTGGTTCTGAGGGGGAACGAGATATGAGCAAGTTCTACAAGATCTGGCTGATTTTCGATCCGCGCCGCGTTTTCGTGGCGCAGGGGGTTTTCCTTTTCCTTCTGGCAGCGATGATTCACCTCGTCCTGCTGTCCAACCCGGCCTTCAACTGGTTCGACATCGCGTCGGCCAAGCATGGCTACGTGGCTGCCGCAACCGAGTAACGGCTGGCCTCTGGTGCGGGCGGTGAGAAGCCGCCCGCGCCGAATCGAAGTCTAAGCATCGACAATAACAGAACATATGACGGCCCCCGCTGCGTCGATCGCTGTGCTCTTGGGTTGACCGTCCCATCGCGGAGAGGGAAGCATGGCACTGCTCAGCTTCGAACGAAAATACCGCGTGCCAGGTGGCACGCTGATCGGCGGCAACTTGTTCGACTTTTGGGTCGGGCCTTTCTACGTCGGCTTCTTTGGGGTCACGACCTTCTTTTTCGCGGCCCTCGGCACCTTGCTGATCTTTTACGGTGCCGCCATGGGGCCGACATGGAACCCCTGGCTGATTTCCATCAACCCGCCCGCGGTTGAAAACGGGCTGGCTTTTGCGCCATTGCTGCAAGGCGGGTTGTGGCAGATCATCACGATCTGTGCCGTCGGCGCTTTTGTCAGCTGGGCGCTGCGCGAGGTTGAGATCTGTCGCAAACTTGGCATCGGGCTGCATGTGCCCTTTGCCTTTGGAGTCGCGATTTTTGCCTATGTCACGCTGGTGATCATCCGCCCGATCCTGATGGGCAGCTGGGGTTATGCCTTTCCCTATGGCATTTTCAGCCACCTCGATTGGGTGAGCAACACCGGCTACCAATACGGCAACTTCCACTACAACCCGGTCCACATGATCGCGGTCAGCTTTTTCTTCACCAACGCCCTGGCTCTGGCTCTGCATGGCGGTCTGATCCTGTCGGCGGCAAATCCGCCCAAGGGCCAGCTGATGAAATCGCCGGACCATGAAGACACCTTCTTTCGCGATCTGATCGGCTATTCGGTCGGCACCTTGGGCATCCACCGGCTTGGGATGCTGCTGGCCATCAGCGCGGCGTTCTTCAGCGCGATCTGCATCGTGATCTCGGGCACGATCTGGTTCGACCAGTGGGTCGACTGGTGGGACTGGTGGCTGCAACTGCCCTTCTGGGCCGACATTCCTGGAGGCGTAAATGGCTGAGTATCAAAACATTTTCACCCAGGTTCAGGTGCGCGCAGCACCCGAGATGGGGATGGTCGAAAACGTCGAACTGGGCAACCGCAGCAAAAGTGCGGGGTTCTCGAACCTTGCCGGCTGGTTTGGCAACGCGCAGCTGGGGCCGATCTATCTGGGCACCTTCGGCGTGATTTCCGTCGCGACAGGGTTGATCTGGTTCATGCTGGTCGGTGCATGGTTCTGGCATGTGGCGGGCTATAACCCCGCCGTGTTCCTGCGCGATCTGTTCTGGATGGCGCTGGAACCGCCTGCCCCGGAATACGGCCTGTCGATCCCGCCGATGGCAGAGGGTGGTCTGTGGCTTCTGGCCAGCTTCTTCCTGCTGATCTCGGTTCTGACCTGGTGGGTGCGCACTTATCTGCGTGCCGAAGCTCTGGGCATGGGCAAGCATGTGTCCTGGGCCTTTGCCGGGGCGATCTGGCTGTTTCTTGTGTTGGGACTGATCCGCCCGGTTCTGATGGGCAGCTGGTCCGAGGCGGTGCCCTACGGCATCTTCCCGCACCTCGACTGGACCAACCTGTTCAGCCTGACCTATGGCAACCTGTTCTATAACCCCTTCCACGCCCTGAGCATCGCCTTCCTGTACGGATCGGCCCTGCTGTTTGCGATGCACGGGGCGACCATCCTGTCGGTGACCCGTCTGGGCGGCGACCGCGAGTTGGAACAGATCGTGGATCGTGGCACGGCATCGGAACGCGCGGCCCTGTTCTGGCGCTGGACCATGGGCTTCAACGCCACGATGGAAGGCATACACCGCTGGGCCTGGTGGTTCGCGGTTCTGGTGACGGTGACCGGCGGGATCGGCATCCTGCTGACCGGAACGGTGGTGGACAACTGGTATGTCTGGGCACAAATCCACGGCTATGCGCCGCTCGACTGAGCCGCGGAAAGGATGAGATGATGTTTGACAATCTTTACACGGAATCCAACAAGACCACGGCCATCCGGTCCTGGATCATGTGGCAGATGTTGCGCGGAATGGGATGGGCGGCGCTGTTCGTCTTTGCCATTGGTGTGACACTTGGCGTGATCTGGGGCATCGGACAGATGCTGCCGGCCGCCAGCAAAGAGGCCCCGTCGCCTTACACCAGCCTTGAGGTGTCACGCCCGCCAAATGACCTCGCTTGATCAGACACCGGGGCGGACGGCCAACGTCGCCCGCCCCGCAACGGCGTTCGGACCATGATGCCGGTCCGGACCTGGGCGCTCCACAGCCCGGTTCCCTTTCCTGCTGGCAACAGGGGCCTGGTGCCGTGTGCAACCCACTCGGCACCTTTTTTCATCGGGAGACTGCAATGACCCGCCTCACCCCCTTTCTGGACCGCGCCGCCGACCTGACCGTGCTGCGCGCCATGCCGGATGCCGATCTGGTGCATCTGGCGGATGAGTTGCGCGAAGAGGTGATATCGGTGGTGTCCAGAACCGGTGGGCATCTGGGGTCTTCGCTGGGGGTGGTTGAAATCAGCGTCGCAATCCACGCCGTGTTCAACACGCCGGTGGACAAGTTGATCTGGGATGTCGGCCACCAATGCTATCCCCACAAGATCCTGACCGGACGACGCGAACGCATGCACAGCCTGCGCCAGGGCGGTGGAGTTTCAGGCTTCACCAAGCGGTCGGAATCGGAATTCGACCCATTCGGCGCGGCGCACAGTTCAACCAGCATTTCCGCCGCCTTGGGCTTTGCGATCGGCCGCGAAATGGGCCAGCCCACCGGTGATGCAATAGCCGTCATCGGTGACGGGGCGATCACGGCCGGCATGGCCTACGAGGCGATGAACGCGGCGGGCCATCTGGGAAAGCGCCTGTTCATCATCCTGAACGACAATGACATGAGCATTGCGCCGCCGGTGGGCGCCCTGAACCGCTATCTGAACGGGCTGACCGAACGCGGACCCCTGGCCACCCTGCGCGGCATGGCCGAGGGGTTTGAGGCCGCCCTGCCCGGCCCGATCCGCGACGGCGCACGCCGGGCGCGGGCGCTGGTAACCGGCATGCCCGGAGGTGGCACCCTGTTCGAAGAACTGGGGCTCGATTACATCGGCCCCATCGACGGCCACGATTTGCCGCAGTTACTGGCGACCCTGCGTGCGGCCAAGACCCGCGCCACCGGACCGGTGCTGATCCACGCGATCACGGTGAAGGGCAAGGGCTATTCCCATGCCGAAAGCGCTGCCGACAAATACCACGGCGTTGCCAAGTTTGACGTGATCTCGGGCACACAGGCCAAATCATCATCCAACGCCCCGGCCTACACTTCGGTCTTTGGCAACGCGCTGTGCGAGGCTGCCGTGCGCGACAGTCGCATCGTTGCGGTGACGGCGGCAATGCCTGCGGGCACCGGGCTGGACATCATGGCGCGGCGCTTTCCGGCGCGGGTGTTTGATGTGGGCATTGCCGAACAACATGGGGTGACCTTTGCGGCTGGCATGGCGGCTTCGGGACTGAAACCCTTTGTGGCGATATACTCGACCTTTCTGCAGCGCGGTTATGATCAGATCGTGCATGACGTGGCCCTGCAAGGTCTGCCAGTGCGCTTTGCCATCGACCGCGCCGGACTGGTGGGCGCGGATGGGGCCACGCACGCGGGCGCTTTTGATGTGGGCTTCCTTGCCAACCTGCCGGGCTTTGTCGTGATGGCGCCGGGGGATGAGGCGGAACTGGTGCATATGGTTGCCACCGCCGCCGCCTATGACTCGGGCCCGATTTCGTTCCGCTATCCGCGTGGCGACGGGGTGGGCGTGCAGATGCCCGACATCGCCACCCCGCTTGACATCGGCCGCGGCCGGATCGTGCGGCAAGGCTCTAATGTGGCGTTGCTGTGCTTTGGCGCGCATCTGAATGAATGCCACGCGGCGGCCGATGTTTTGCTGGCGCGCGGGGTTTCGGTGACCATTGCCGATGCCCGGTTCGCCAAGCCGCTGGACACCGACCTGATCGGCCAGCTGGTGCGCCACCACGCGGCGGTGCTGACGGTGGAACAGGGGGCCGCTGGCGGCTTTGGCGCGCAGGTGCTGCAATATCTGGCGAACTCTGGCGGTCTTGATCACGGCGTGCGGTTGCGGACGCTGACCTTGCCGGACCGCTTCATCGAACAGGCCAGCCCGGCCGCGATGTATGCCGATGCCGGATTGGATGCTGCGCATATTGCAGCCGCTGCGGTGACCGTTTTGGCGGGAAACCAGCGGGTGCTGCGGGCGTGAACCCCGATCAGAACCAATAAAAAAGCCCCGGCACAAGCCAGGGCTTTTACAGTTTCTTGGGCCAGCAGTGCCTTACGGCGCTTTGGCTTCCGGTACAGCCGGGGCCGCCGCCGGGTCAACCGGTGCTGCGGCCGCCGCCGCTGGGCTGAATTGCGCCAGATAGGCGTAAAGATCAGCCGCCTTGTCCGCGCCCTTCAACTTGAACGACATCTTGGACTTTGCGCCCTTGTCGTCCAGCTTGGCCTTCAGGAACGCGCCCGGATCCTGCACATATTCGACAAAACCGGCTTCGTCCCAGACATAGCCCGCCGCGCCGACAGCGACGATTGACTCGCCGTATTTGAACCCTTCAAGGCTGCCGGCCACCCGGCCAAACACGTTGTAAAGATTCGGACCGGTCTTTGATCCCTTGCCGGCCAGCACAGCGCCGCTGTCATCCACAACCGCGTGGCAGGTCTGGCACTGCTTGAACACAGCCTCGCCCTTGGTCGCATCACCGGCGGCAAATGCGGGGCCTGCGGCCGTTGCAATGACGGCAAGCATGGCAAAATTAAACTTCATGGGCGATCTCCCTGTTACGCCTGACTTTGTTGTACGACTGCAGTAGCCCGATGGATCACCCGCGCGATCCCGTGGCGTGGCTTGGTCATGCCACCGCATGTGAGATGGCGCAGCGCTGCCACAAAGTGGCAAGCGCGGTCACCAGATGGTCGATATCGGCATCCGAATGGAACGGCGACGGCGTGATGCGCAGCCGCTCCGAGCCCTTGGCCACCGTCGGATAGTTGATCGGCTGCACATAGATGCCCCAATCTTTCATCAGAATATCGCTGATCATGCGGCATTTGACCGGATCTCCGATCATCACCGGGATGATGTGGCTGTCATTGGCCATATGCGGGATGCCCGCCCGGTCCAGTCGCGCGCGCAGTTTGGCTACCTGTTCTTGCTGCCGCGCACGCTCGATTTGGCTGACCTTCAGGTGCCGGATCGACGCTGTGGCCGCCGCCGCGATGGCCGGAGGCAAAGCGGTGGTGAAGATAAAACCGCTGGCAAAACTGCGGATGAAATCGCACAGCGGCGGCGATCCGGTGATATAGCCGCCGACGACGCCAAAAGCCTTGCCCAGCGTGCCCTCGATCAGATCAATCTGGTCCGACAGCCCCTCGCGTTCCGACACGCCACCGCCACGCGGACCATACATGCCGACCGCATGCACCTCGTCGATATAGGTCAGCGCGCCATGACCTTTGGCGACCTGCACGATTTCCTTGATCGGGGCGATGTCGCCGTCCATCGAATAGACGGATTCGAACGCTACGATCTTGGGTCGGTCGCCCACCGCGTGCAGTTTGCGGTCCAGATCGCGCCAGTCGTTGTGCTTCCACAGCACCTTGTCGGCACGGGAATGGCGGATGCCTTCGATCATGCTGGCATGGTTGCCTGCATCCGACAGGATCACCGCGTTCGGGATACGACTGCCCAGCGTGGACAGTGCGGCCCAGTTTGACACATAGCCACTGGTGAAAAGCAGTGCAGCGTCCTTGCAGTGCAGATCGGCCAGCTCTGCCTCCAACAGCAGATGATTGTGGTTGGTGCCGGAAATGTTGCGGGTGCCACCAGCGCCCGTGCCGCAAGCCTGCACGCAATCCACCATCGCCTGCACCACCGCCGGATGCTGACCCATGCCCAGGTAATCATTCGAACACCAGACGGTGATATCAGTGACAGTGCCGTCCTTGTGGTTGGCGGCGCGCGGAAACGCGCCACGCTTGCGTTCCAACTCGGCGAAGGTGCGGTAGTTGCCTTCGGCCTTGAGTGTGTCAAGCTGGGCGCGGAAAATGCTGTCAAAGTCCATTGGCGTCCTCGATCCGGTCTTCTTGTGGTTTTGCGGCGGGCATCATCCAGCGCCACAGTTTTTCATCCGGCAGCGGCAGCACCATGAACCAGTGCTCCAGCAACGCCAGCAGGCAAAGGCAGGTCAGCAGGGCATAGCCCACCGACAGGCCGGGGGTGTCGACATTGATCGTGCGTTCCAGCAGCAAGGCCGAAGCGACGGTCAGGGCAGAGACCGACATCGGGAAAAACGCGGTGATGCGGCCGATGCGGAAATGGCTGGCCAAATGCGCCAAGGGGCGCGGCAAAAACTGTATGTTGATCCGCGGCACGCCCAGGAACAGGTTCAGCTTGGCCGAAATCCGGGCAAAGAACAGCACCGCAAACGTGCCAAGGGCAAAGGGGTTCACCGCCCCCCAGGTCAGCAGTGCCAAGACCAGCAGGGTGATCAGCAAGGTCGCTTCATGCCAGGCAACCGTGCCAAACGCGCGCCAGAACCGGGTGCGCATGTTGGAAAACGGCGGGCAGTGGCTGCGATTGGGTCCGGTGATAACCCCGGAGAGAAAGGCCAACTCGATCCAGCCCCACAGCGCCAGCGCCGCAAAGAAGGCGGTGTAGATGCCGCGCGCCGACAGATCAGGCAGTGACGCCAAGGTGGCCAGGATGCCGATACCAACCAAAGGCAGGCCCATGATCACTGAAAACAGATGGTCGGATGGCTGGCCATTGTCGGCCACCCGCACGCGCCACAGGATAAGCCCGGTGGAAAACCACCACACAAACAGCGTCATCAGGGCTGCCAGCCAAGGGCTATCGCTCATGTCGGCACCCTGAGGTCACAGGCAAGCGATGCCGGACAATCCAGTCCGACCCTGCGAAGCCCATGTTGCTGACCGCTCAATAGATCGGCTCCAACCGGACGTTCTTTGGCGGCTCAGTTTTGATCACCGGAATGGTGTAGATCGACACAAAGGCCGCAAGCGCCCTGGTGCCGGCCATGGTTTTGCCGATGAATCCGGCTACACCGCCCTTGCGCCGGGCGGCGTCCATCTGACCAAAAGCAACCCGCATCCGGCGCAGGTTCGGCAGCCAGCGCGGGTGGTCGATGTCGATTTCGATCGGGAACACCTGACGGGCGATGGCCGATGTCTTGCGGAACACCTCTTGGTCATACCATTCGATATCGACGCCCAGCGCCTTGTGGAATTCCGGGCGGGCATGATCGCGCACGAACATCGTGGAATAAACGGCGGTCAGGAAAAAACGGATCCACAGCTTGTTGACAAAGCCGTTGGTCAGTTTCGGATCGGTGCGCATGATCAGCGCAAAGGCCTCGCCATGGCTGAACTCATCATTGCACCATTCGCGGAACCATTTGAAAATCGGGTGGAACCGCTGTTCGGGATGTGCCTCAAGGTGGCGGAAGATGGTGATATAGCGGGCATAACCGATCTTTTCCGACAGATAGGTGGCATAATAGATGAACTTCGGGCGGAAATAGGTGTATTTCTTGGCCCGGGTCAGAAAGCCAAGGTTCACGGCCACCCCCGCCTCACGCAATGCATCGTTGATGAAACCGGCATGACGGGCCTCATCGCGCGCCATGTAGTTGAACAACTCGCAGATGTCCGGGTTGTTGCCGCGCCGTTTCATTTCCTTGTAGAGCACACAGCCCGAAAACTCGGCAGTGCAGGACGACACCAGAAAGTCCACGAATTCGACCCGCAGTTTCGGATCCATACCGGCCCAATCCGCATCCCATTCGGCATTTTTCTTGAAATGCCCCTTGTTGGGATCAGACTTCATCTGCGCAATCAGCCTGTCCCATTCGGGCCTGACGCCGGACACGTCCAGACGGTCCATCTCTTCAAAGTCGGTGGTGTAGAACCGTGGATTGAGCAGCGTGGTCTCTGTGGCCATGGCGGTGGTGTCCGCCGTTTCCACCGTTGGTGCGACGACAATCTCGGCGTCAAGCTGATCCGGGAACAGGTCTTGCGGGGTAGCGTTCACAGAGTCACCTCATCGGAAAATGAGAATTCGCACAGCTCCATGAACCCGAAATCACCGGTGGCGCGGGTCCAGATCCGCTCGATCCAGCTGGCGCGGGTGATGGTGGCCTGACGGTCTTCCACGATCAACTCGCCATAGGCGGCCAGGATCGGCGCGCCATGCACCAGCACTTCGTCACCGGGATAAACAACGGCACCGTTGTTGAAACGGACGTGGGCGTGCAGGCTTTCGAACCGGTGGCTGACTTCCACGGTGCAGGGCACCTGTTCGGCGGTCTTGCTGAATAGTCCCATGTTTTGGCTCCCTTGTTGTTGGCACTCAGTGCGACATGAGCCGTTCGAACGCGGCTCTGTTGTCTGATCCGAACGCCCCGAGTTCGGCGGTCCATCCGGTGTGGTCGTCCATGACGGTCAGGCGGCCATTGGCGTATTCCACAATACGCACCGGCAATGTCTGATCGACACGGGCCGTCAACCGCGCGCGCTGCAACCCGTTCTGTATGACGGTGATGAAGCCGCCGTGCGGCAGATCAAGAAGCGGGCTGCGATCCTGCGCCAGAACGGTCACCGCCTGCGCGCCGCCGCCCACCAGATAGATCGTGCGCTCATCCACGATCGCGGCTGCTGCGGGCACACCCACATGATCCCGGCCCGTCAGCACCGAAAAACTGACAACCGCCAGAGTGGCCAGAACCAGCGCCAGCATCGCCAGCAAAAGCGGCTTCGGGATCATGTCCTTGTCATCGGACGGGCGGGCCGGGCGGGTTTGGCTTTGCATCATGCGCGTCCTTATTCTGCAGCCATGGCGTGAGAGGTGTTTCGCGACACCTCTGGGGTGCTGACGCGGGTTTCGGCGGCGTCGGCCAGTATCTGCGCGACACGGGCGGCAACGGGAATGCCCCGCAGCGCAGGTTGCGTGCGGTTGATGTGCCAGGGGCGCACATGCGGCCAGCACACCAGATAAGATATCCGAGTCTCACCCAGTGTTTGCAGCGCAATCGTGCCGCTGCCATCGGGTTTCACCGCAAGGTTGGCCGCCCCGATCTGACGAAACGGCAGGTTCAGCGTGACGGTCAAAGCCACGCCGATCCGCATTGCCACCCGCGACGAGGTGATGGTGTAAACCGTGCTGCGCGCCTGCACATATGCAATCCCAAACAGGATGGCACAACTGACCGCCCCAATCGCCAGATAGGGCAGCATCACAGCAAGGAAAGACCCCGGCGTGCCGTTGCCCGCAACCCAGGCGCGCCCAAGGGCCAACAGCACAAAATACCCCGCGATCCAGTTGATCTTGAGCGCCTCACGCGCCAAAGCCATGGCGTCGGGTCGGCCCTGCCACAACAGCACTTCGCCTTTGGGCGGCAAGGACGGCAGGCCCGGTACGGGCTCGACTGCGAAATCGTCGTGGTGATGATTGGACATGGCCGCCCCCTTTGCTGGTGTGGATCAGAAACCGCGTTTGCGCTTGGCGGCGGCGTACATCGTGCCCCCGGCGTAATAGGCCCCGATCTTTTCTTCCTCGAGCATGGTGACCTCGGTTTGCGACCGGGTGGCCGGCACGCTGTCAAACAGATCCGACGACAGCGAATTGATGCGCACGCGATCCGCCTGAACCTTGACCATCGGCATCGGCACCAGTCGTTTGGCGCCCGAGTTCAGCGTGATTTCCAGATAGCGGACCAATTGCTCCGGGGCATCGACCCACATATCCGAAATGCGGCCCACGACCTCAAGATCACCGGCCTGCACCGGCAACCCGCGCGGATCGCGCCCCGCCGACACCCCGAAACCCGGAGCGGCGGCCATCGGCACGATCTTGTTGTGGCCGTGGCCGTCCAGTTCGGGGATGTCGCGGCGCGGGGCCCAGGCCGCAGGGCCAACGCCGTCCGCCATCGGATCACCCGTCGGGGCATGCGGAAAGCCTTCGGACGCGGCCGTGCGACCCAACGCCAATTCGCGGGCTTCGCGCGCACCGTTCGGCACCGTCACCGATCCACGGCCATGCGGCAGCAGAAAGGTCTTGGCGGCGGGCAGTGGAAACGGCCCCTGATTGGGTGCCGCGGTGCCATCCTCCAGCTCCAGCGGATAGCCTTCGCGCATGTTCTCGGTTTGCAGATAGTAGACCAGCAGCGCGAAAAAGCCCCAGAAGAGCCAGATCGCCAAAGAGGCCAGATCGAAATTGCCAAAAAATGTGGTGCCCAACATGGGTGTTCCTCCGGGGTCAGGTCGGAAAGTCGGCGATGCCGAGCTTGACGGGGTTTTTGCGTTGATCAGTCAGAAGTGTGGTGCGGACCAGCGGGCCAAGCAGGATCAGAGTGATGAAGAGAAGCCCGATTTCCGTATGGTAAACAAAGGTATAACCAATGGCAGGCGTGTTGAACGCCGCACCCAGATGGCCGCCGGTGGCCAAGGCCGCAACGCCGTCGCGCAAGCCGCCGCCAAAGGCTATGGACAGGCCCGCTGCGGTGGCCTGTGCCGCGCCCCAGGCCCCAAGCGCCAGACCGCGTCCGGCAACACCCGCTGTCGGCATGGCCATCGCAGCCGTCAAGGTGGCGACAGAAAACAAGCCGCCCCCGGTGCCGATGCAGAAAGCGCCGGTGAAGAACACCACCGTGGAATGCAGCGGCCCCGCAAAGATCACGGCCGCAAAGGCTGCGATGCCGATCAGGATACCGCGCGACGCCATGCGGTAGGGGTCCATCCCCCGTGCCAGCCAACGCGCCGCAAGGCCAAAGCCCACCAGCGCCCCGCAGGCATAGGCCGCCGTCAGCAGCGTGGTGGCCGCAACTGACAGACCCAGAATCTGGCCGCCGTAAGGTTCCAGCAGCACGTCTTGCATGTTGAAGCCAAACGCCCCCACCGCCACCACGGCCAAAAGCCTCCCTGCCGTTCCGCCCGACATCAGATCGGCCCAGGCCTCGGCAAAGCGCGGACGTGGCGCTGCGCGCTCGGCGTCGCTCATCGGGCGCACTTTTTCCTGTTTCCACAGCGCAATCAGGTTCAACAACAAGGTCGCCAGACCGCAGCCTTGGATCACCCGGATCAGCCGAAGGTCGGAATAATCCTTGAGCAAGGCCCCAACCACCACCGCCGAAACCGCCATGCCAACCAGAAACATCACATAAAGCAGTGCCACAACGCGCGGCCGGGTTGCATCCGTTGCCCGGTCCGATGCCAGGGCAAGCCCGGCGGTTTGAGTCATGTGCAACCCAAGCCCGGCCATCAGGAACGCCAGCGCCGCCAGAACCTCACCGGCCCAGGCAGGCCCACGGATCTGATCACCCCCCAGCAAGATCAGCGCAAAGGGCATCACCGCAAGGCCACCCATCTGCCAAAGGCTGCCAAACCACAGGTAGGGAATGCGTTTCCAGCCGATCGCGCTGCGGTGGGTGTCCGACCGAAAGCCCAGCAACGCGCGAAACGGTGCCGACAACACCGGCAATGCGATCATCAACGCCACGATCAACGCGGGCACCGACAGCTCGACAATCATCACCCGGTTGAGCGTGCCCAGCAACAGCACCGTCGTCATGCCGACCGACACCTGAAACAACCCCAGCCGCAACAGCTGGCGCAATGGCAGCCCTTCTGACGTGGCATCGGCAAACGGCATCCACGCCTTGCCCAGGTGCTGGATCTGTTTCTTCCGCAAAATCACGGCCGATACTCCAGACATTCCGAAATGTAGAACCCGCGCGACACCCGTTCGATTTGGGTCAATCGCCCGCTGGTGGCCTTGCTCAATGTTCCAAAAGCCTGCGGTACCATGGTGGGTGACCGATCTGCGCGCGGAAAGGCTTTGCCCAGCGTCCAGAACGCCATCAGGAACGGGGTTTTCGGGGCAACCGTGAACACGATCGCAGCCCGCGTGCGCGTGCCCATCTGGTCCAGCGACGCGGCGATGTCGGCCGGGCCGTAGTAGATCAGACTGTCCATCGCCAGCACATAGTCAAACGCGCCATGTTCGGGCGCGGTCATATCGCCCGCAGCAAAAGTCACACGATGCGACAGATCCAAAGGCAGGCGGCTGCGCGCGATGTCCACCAGTGCAGGCGAAATATCAATCGCCACCACATCGGCCCCTCGCGCGGCCAGTTCCGCCGTCATCTGCCCGGCACCGCATCCTGCATCCAGCACCCGCGCGCCACGCAGATCGGCAGGCAACCGCCGCAGCATCACCGCGCGCATGGTATCGCGCCCGGCGCGGACGGTCTGGCGGATGCGGCTGACCGGGGCATCCGACGTCAACCGCTCCCACACCTTGGTGGCAGAGCGGTCGAAGTAGTGTTCAACACGGTCTCGGGTGGCAGAGTAGTTGGCCATGATCAGTCAAACCCCAGAAGTTCGAAGATCTCACGGTCCGGCAGTGGCGCGGGCGTCGTGCCGGGCTGCTGCACCGACCGCCACAGCGCCTCGGCCAGCTTCATGTATTCCAGCCGCGCCATCACCACGTCTTCGGCGTCGTCCATCTCGAACAGGGTCTTTTTCTTCAGGCGCGACCGGCGGATCGCGTCAATGTCGGGCATATGCGCCAGACGGTTAAAGCCCACGCGGGCACAATAGCGGTCCACCTCATCCGTTTCGCGCGACCGGTTGGCCACACAACCGGCCAGCTGCACCTTGTAATTGCTGGATTTGGCCTGCACTGCGGCGATGATGCGATTCATCGCATAGATGCTGTCAAAATCATTGGCGGTCACGATCACGGCGCGGTCGGCGTGCTGCAGCGGGGCGGCAAAGCCGCCACAAACCACGTCACCCAGCACGTCGAAAATCACCACGTCGGTGTCTTCCAGCAGGTGATGCTGTTTCAGCAGTTTCACCGTCTGCCCCACCACATAGCCACCACAGCCGGTGCCCGCAGGCGGCCCGCCGGCCTCGACACATTTCACGCCATTGAAGCCGGTGGCCACATAATCCTCGGGGCGCAGCTCTTCGGGGTGGAAATCCACCTCTTTCAGAATGTCGATCACCGTGGGCTGCAACCGGCCGGTCAGGGTAAAGGTGCTGTCATGCTTGGGATCGCAGCCGATCTGCAACACCCGCTTGCCCATCATCGAAAACGCCGCCGACAGGTTCGACGAAGTGGTGGACTTGCCGATGCCGCCCTTGCCATAGATCGAAAACACCTTTGCCCCTTCGATCTTGGTGTCGGCGTCCAGATGCACCTGCACCGATCCGTCGCCATCAAGGCCGCGCAGATCGGGAATATTATCAAGGCTCATGGTCTGGCCCCTTTCATCTTGGTAAAAATATCCCCGCCGGAGGCTCCGACAACGATGCAGCACATGGGTTTGGCGATAAGGCTCATTCGGCCGCGATCCCTTCCAGACGGTCTTCCAATTCATCCGCAGCGCCTTGCAGCGCGGCCAGGGTGGCGGCATCTGGTGTCCAGTAGGCGCGCTCGGAGGCCTCGATCAGGCGGTTGGTCATGCGGGCCGATGCGGCGGGGTTCAGCGCCGCCAGCCGCTTGCGCATGGCATCGTCCAGCACGAAGGTTTCCGACAGGCGCTGATACACCCATGGGTCTACGGCCTCGGTTGTGGCCGACCAGCCCATGGTGTTGGTCACATGCGCCTCGATCTGGCGCACCCCTTCGGCCCCGTGGTTCAACAGACCTTCGTAGAATTTCGGGTTCAGCGTGCGCGACCGGCTTTCCAGCGCGATCTGGTCGCGCAGGGTGCGGATCTTGCCGGTGCCACGGGTCTGGTCGCTGATGTAAACCGGCGTATCGCTGCCGCGTTGGCGTTTGACGGCGCGGGCGATGCCGCCCAGAGTGTCAAAATAGTGATCCACCGACGTGACGCCCAATTCAACCGATTCAAGGTTCTGATAGGCCAGATCGACATCCTTCAGCGCCTTTTGCAAAAGCGCCGCGTTCTTCACAGCGCGGCCATCCCGGCCATAGGCAAAGGATTTGCGGGATTCGTAGGCATCGGCCAATTCATCTTCGGCGCCAAAGGCCGAACTGTCGACCAGCTGATTGACGTTCGATCCATAGGCGCCCTCGGCATTGGAAAACACCCGCAACGAGGCGGTTTCCATGTCGACGCCCATCTGCTCGGCATAGGTCAGCGCATGCGCGCGGATGAAATTCTGGTTGACAGGCTCATCCGCGGTGGCGCATTTCCACGCAGCTTCGGCCAGCATTTTGGTTTGCAGCGGCAGCAGATCGCGGAAGATGCCCGACAGGGTCATCAACACGTCGATCCGCGGCCGGGCAAGATCGGCCAGCGGGATCAGATCGGCCCCGCACAGGCGGCCATAGCTGTCAAACCGGGGGCGAACGCCCATCAGCGCCAGGGCTTGCGCCATCGGGCCGCCGTCGGATTTGATGTTGTCAGACCCCCACAGCACCAAAGCCACGGTGCGCGGCAAGGTGGGGTGAGCGGCCAACAGTTTATCAGCCTGCGCAGCGCCGTCGCGCAGCGCATATTCGGTCGGCATCCGGAACGGGTCAAAGGCGTGAATGTTGCGGCCCGTCGGCAAGATCTGTGGGCTGCGGATCAGATCACCGCCCGGCACCGGCGCAATGAAGTGCCCGCCAAGCGCGCGCAGCAGCGCCGGAATTTCGCTGTCCAGCGCCAGTTGGCTGTCGATCAGCGCGCGTTGGGCGGCGTCCATCGGCGGCAACAGGTCCAGGTATTCGGCCCGCGCCGCAGCCGACATCGGGCGACCGACCACGTGCAACCCGTCCGGGATCAGCGCGTTTTCAGCCTCGAGCAGTTTCAGCCACAGCGCCGCCGGGCTTTGCCCGCCCAGATCCACCAAGGCCGCTTGTTCAGCAATCAGCGCTTCCAGATCCGTGCGCTCTGGTGCCACCACGGGCAAGGCACGCCAGCGGGTCAGGCTGTCTTTCAACTCGACCAGACCCTTGTACAGACCCGCCTGCGCCAAGGGCGGTGTCAGGTGGGTGACGGTGATGGCGTTCGACCGCCGCTTGGCCAGCGTCGCCTCGGACGGGTTGTTGGCGGCGTAAAGATAGACGTTCGGCAACCCGCCGATCAGACGATCCGGCCAGCAAGCGCCCGACACACCCGCCTGTTTGCCCGGCATGAATTCCAGCGCCCCGTGCATACCGAAATGCAGCAGCACATCGGCGCGGAAATCATGCTTCATCCAGCGGTAGAAGGCCGAAAACGCATGGGTCGGGGCAAAGCCATGTTCGAACAGCAGGCGCATCGGGTCGCCCTCATAGCCGAACAGCGGCTGAATGCCGACAAACACATTGCCAAACTGCGCGCCAAGGATGAACACCCCACGTCCATCGGTCTGATGCCGTCCGGGGGCAGGGCCCCACACGGCCTCAATCTCCGACAGCCAGGGAGTATCGCGCACCAGCGCATCCGCGGTCAAATGGGCGGCGACATTGGCCACTTGCCCGTGACGCGCGGCACTGCCCTGCAACACCGCCGCGCGCAACGCGTCCACTGTTGCGGGCGGGGTCAGATCATGACCCGCAGCCTTCATCGCGTGCAGCGTGTTGTGCAGGCTTTCAAACACCGACAGATAGGCCGCCGTGCCCACAGCGCCCGCATTCGGCGGAAAGCCATAAAGCACGATGGCCACGCGGCGATCAGCCACCTGACGCCGCCGCAGCAGCGCCAGACGCAACACCTTGTCGGCCAATGCCTCAACACGCTCATGGCAGGGTGCCATGGCTTTGCCATCCGCAACCCCGATGCAGGCCCGCGCGCAGCCCTTGCAGCCGTCCAGGCCGTGACGCCCCGCAAACACGGTTGGATTGGTTGCGCCGTCAATTTCCGGCAGCGCGATCAGCATCGTGGTTTCGATCGGCCCAAGACCGGACTTCGCCCCGGCCCATTGGCCCAGCGTCTGAAATTCCAGCGGATGCGCGGCGACATAAGGCAGGTCCAGCGCCTTCAATGCGTCCACCGCGGCCGGACTGTCGTTGTAGGCAGGGCCGCCCACAAGGCTGAACCCGGTCAAGGACACCATCGCATCAATGCGCGGGCCGGCCGGGGTCTGGAAGAAATTGATGATCGCCGGGCGCGCGTCCAGCCCCCCGGCAAAAGACGGGATGCAGGCGATACCTGCAGCCTCAAACCGACGGATCACGGCATCATAATGTGCTGTATCACCGGCAAGAATATAGGACCGCAGCAACAGCAACCCCACCGTTGCACGGGTATCCGCCGGGCGCGGCAGATCGGCCAAAGTGGTGGTGATGCGCGCCGTCAGATCGGGGTGATAGAGACCGACATCGGGGTAATCAATCGGGGCCTTCGCAACCGTGCCGCGCCAATCCTTGCGGGTGCTGTAGCGCCCGATCAGAAAGCGGATCATCTGCTCGATATTGTCGTCCGACCCGCCCAGCCAATACTGCATCGACAGAAACCACGCCCGCAGATCCTGCGCCTTGCCCGGAATCCAGCGCAGAATTTTCGGCAAGCGGCGCAGCATCGACATCTGCTTTTCGCCAGAGTTGGCGGAGGTCTTGGCCGTGGGCTTCAGCTTTTTCAACAGGCTCATTGCGGCCGAGGCGGGCTTGGCCATATCCAGATCGCCCATCCGCGTCAGCCGCACGATGGAGGCGTCCGCAATCAACCCGACAAACGCATCCGCACGCGCCCGGGCGGCTGTCAGGTCGGGCAAGATGGCGTTGATGTGCTCTTCGATGAAGATCAGGTTGGCGATGACGATGTCGGCATGAACCAAGGCCTCTTTGCAGCGGGCAAGGGCTGCGGGGCTTTCGGCCCATTCGGCGGCGGCATGGACGGTGACCGTCAGACCCGGAAAGTCCCGCGCCAGTCGCGGGGTGATGCGGGCGGCAGGGCCTGCGGCGTGCTGGTCCAGCGTGACCACAACGACATTGTAGCCAACCTTGGTTCCGGTGATCGAGGCATCAACGCGCATAATGGGCTTTTGCCTCATAAAGGGTTTCGACGGTGATTTCGGTCACACCTTTGCCACTGGCATAGGTTTCGGTGTTGCGACGTGCCTTGCCGCGCACAAAGAACGGGATCTTCTTCAGTTCATTTTCGGCCGCCGACAGCCAGATCACCTGACCGTCGCTTTGGGCCGCAACCGGCGTGGCCACAGGCTCGACCACGCGCGGGGTATGGGCCGCGCCATGGTGTGACGCGCCCGCATCATCGTGGAATTCAAAGTCATCGCGGAACATGTGCAGCAGATGCTCTTCCAGACCCATGACCAACGGGTGAATCCAGGTGTCAAAGATCACATTCGCGCCTTCCCAACCCATCTGCGGGGAATAGCGGGCGGGGAAATCCTGCACATGCACCGGGGCAGAAATCACGGCGCAGGGAATGCCCAGACGCTTGCCGATGTGTCGCTCCATCTGGGTGCCAAGGATCATCTCGGGGTGCAGAGCGGCAATCGCGGCCTCGACCTCCAGATAATCATCCGAAATCAACGCTTCGACACCGTAATCCTTGGCCAAGGCGCGCATGGGCCGGGCCATTTCACGGTTGAAACAGCCAAGGCCTGCCACTTCGAACCCCATTTCGTCACGGGCAATTCGCGCGGCAGCGGCGACATGGGTGCCGTCGCCGAAAATGAACACGCGCTTGCCGGTCAGATAGGTGCTGTCCACGCTGCGCGTCCACCACGGCAGGCGCAAACGGCTGGTGTCAGTCGTGACGGGCAGGCCGGTGATCGCAGCCACTTCGGCCAGAAAATCATGCGTCGCGCCAACCCCGATCGGGACGATCCGGGTGTAAGGCTGCTTGTAGGTCGTCTCCAGCCAGCGCGCAGCACTTTCGGCGTGTTCAGGGTACATCAGCACGTTGAAATGCGCCGCCGCAAGCCGGGCAATATCACTGGGCCGCGCGCCCATCGGGCCAACCACATTCACCCCGATGCCCATATCGGCCAAAAGGCGCGTCACTTCGACGATGTCATCGCGGTGGCGAAAGCCAAGCGCCGTGGGGCCGATCAGGTTTGCGGTGATCTCGGTGCTGCGGGCGATGGGCTTGGCCAGATGGCGCACGATCTGCAGGAACGTCTCATCCGTGCCAAAGCCTTCCTTGCGCTGATAGCTGGGCAGATCCAGCGGGATCACCGGGATGCCAAGGTTCATGCTGCTCGCCAGACCCGCCGGATCATCCTGAATCAATTCGGCCGTGCAGGATGCGCCCACAATCAAGGCCTCTGGCGCAAAGCGGGTGACGGCGTCCTGACAGGCCGTCTTGAACAGACCCGCCGTGTCACCACCCAGATCGCGGGCCTGAAAGGTGGTGTAAGTCACCGGCGGCCGGTGGTCGCGCCGCTCGATCATGGTGAACAACAGGTCGGCATAGGTGTCGCCCTGCGGGGCGTGCAAAACATAGTGCAACCCCTTCATACCGGTTGCCACACGCATCGCGCCGACATGTGGCGGGCCTTCGTATGTCCAAAGTGTCAGCTTCATTCGGCGGCCTCCAGACGGGGGGCCAGAGGCGCAAGCAGCGCCCGACGCCGCAAGGGCCGCGCAAACAGCGCCGCCAGATCGCCCGCCTGTTCATAGAAATGCACCGGGCTGAACACCAACTCGATCGCCCATTTGGTGGCCAGACCTTCGGCCTCCAGCGGGTTGGCCAGTCCAAGGCCGCAAATCGTCAGATCCGGACGGGCCGCGCGAACGCGGTCCAGTTGCAGATCGACGTCCTGCCCTTCGGACAAAAGCGGCCCTTCGGCCAGAAGCGCCAGTTCCGGGGCCATCAGATCGCGGTGCAGAAACGGCGTGCCGACCTCAATCGCGGTCATGCCACATTCGCGGGTCAGGAAGCGGGCCAGCGGAATTTCCAGCTGGCTGTCGGGGAAAAAGAAAATCGACTTGCCGCGCAGGGTGTCCGCCGCCGCCGCAATCGCCTTTTCGGCGCGGGCGCGGGGGGCCGCGATGGCCGCCTCGAACATCTCGGCCGACACGTCAAATTCTGTCGCAATCGCCTGCAGCCAGGCGGTTGTGCCCTCGGCCCCGAAAGGGAAGGGCGCCGCAATATGGCGCGCGCCGCGCCGGATCAAGGCGGCATGGGTATCGCCCAGAAACGGCTGCACCAGCGCGAACACCGTTTGCGCGCCAACAGCGGGCAAATCGGTCGACCGCCGCGCGGGCAAGCACCGCACCGGGCCAATGCCCATCGCCGCCAGCAGGGCCAAAACCTGATCTTCCACCACATCGGGCAAAGCGCCGACAATCAGCAGCTCTTTCGCCGCCGTTGCGGGCAGCACAGGCACCATGGAGGCAAGACATGCATCCTCGCCCTGGGTGAAAGTCGTCTCGATTCCCGAGCCCGAAAAATTCAACACCCGGACATGCGGCGCGTGTGCAGCACTCATGCGTTCAGCCGCACGCTGCAGGTCCAGTTTGATGACTTCAGAGGGGCAGGACCCCACCAGAAACAGCTGGCGAATGTCAGGGCGGCGTGACAGCAGCCGTGCAACTTCGCGGTCCAGCTCTGTCTGGGCATCAACCAAACCGGCCAGATCCTTTTCCTCAAGAATCGCTGTGCCAAAGCGCGGTTCGGCAAAGATCATCACGCCAGCCGCCGATTGCAACAGATGCGCACAGGTGCGGCTGCCAACCACCAGAAAGAACGCATCCTGCATTTTGCGGTGCAGCCAGATGATGCCCGTCAGCCCGCAAAACACCTCGCGCTGGCCGCGCTGTTTGAGAACCGGCGTGTCGGAACACCCGCGTGGGGTCGCGGCGCCTGTCATGATTGCACCGCCGCATCCAGCCGGGCCAACCGCAGCTTGCGCAGAAACTGCGCTGCGTTGACGGCATAGGTCGCGTAGGCCGCAAGCGCCAAAAGCATCAGCCCGTCCGGCGACACCGCGCCGGTCCAAAGCCCTATGATATAAGCAGAATGCAGCGCGATCACCGCAAAGCTGAACATGTCTTCCCAGAAAAAAGCCGGGGCCAGAAGGTATTGGCCAAAGACCACCTTTTCCCAGATCGCGCCCGTGATCATGATCAGGTAAAGCGCCGCCGTCTTGATCAGAACCGATACCGTGGCCGCCGCATAACCGTCGCCCGTCGCAAGATAGCGCAACACCAGAATCAAGGACACGGCGAAGGCCAGAAACTGCACCGGAGCCAGGATTCCCTGCACCAGAGTCCAGACCGAGGCATCGCGGCGCGCACGTTCTGCCGCCGTGTAGAGGGGCTTGCGGGAAAGGGAGGAAGAGCGATTCTGTGACATCAATTTGCTTTCAGACGGTGTGCCTGTAACCCAACCCTAGCCGCCGATTGCGGAATGTGTCAACTGAAACTTACACTGTCTAGGTTGACATTCACTGCTGAAATTCATGGGAAAACCCACACGTCCAGAGTGTAAAAATCGGCTTATTAATATTTAAAAACAGAGGCTTGAAAAATTGCGCGATCAAGTGTACGATCAAGAGTGTCAATTTACTTTGACATTTTGGTACCAGTAATGGAGACTAATCCGTGAAGATGGCCCCGATCGTTCTGACAGACTCAGGAAGCGGTTTTGCGGGTGTCCATGGGCGGAGCCGGTCGAATGCAGGATTTTCAGTCCAGGGATCAGAGTCGTCCGACAGGGCGCGATCTGACGGGAGTGACCTATTTTGCATCTCAGGTGGTGTCCCTGCTGGCCGATCGCAACGCGCGCAGCGTGCCCGAGATGCGCGAAACCTTGGTCAATGGCATGATCCGGGCTTCGGTATCGGGAACCAGCGATGCCTTTGCCGAACTGCTGACAGAAATGCGCCGCGCCCGTATCTCATTGGCGGCGCTGGCGGATATCTACATCCCCACCGCAGCACGTCGGATGGGAGAGGCATGGTTGGCGGACGAACTGTCATGGTTGGACGTGTCAATCGGCACCGGACGGCTGCAAAGCCTCTTGCGCGAGATTGGCAATGCCTGGGCGGCGGATCAGGCGGGCGATACCGGTCAGGGCACCATCTTGCTGATCGTGCCGGATCAGGAACAACACACGTTGGGGCCGATGGTCGCGATGGGACAGATGCGGCGCTACGGCGTGTCGGTCTGTTTGCGCATCGCCCCCAACACCAACGAATTGCGCAGCCTGCTGGCGGCGCGGGCGTTCGACGGCGTGATGATTTCCATCGCGACGCAAAACAAATTACCGGCCGTCGCCAAGACGGTAAAGTTTTTGAAATCAATCGCTTCCACGCCCATACCGATTGTGGTGGGCGGGGCTGTGATGCTGGCCGTGGAGGATCTGGCATCATGCACTGGCGCTGACCATGCCTCAAACGACATCGGATCGGCACTTGAGGTGATTGGCCTGAAGTTCGATGCCTTCTGCGTGCTGCGGCGCGCGTAACTCACCGTTGTCCCGAACGTCGGGTGTGCGGCAAACGAGGCGATCAACTCGTGAACACTGATACGAATCATCTTCTTGCCGGGATGTCGATGCCACTGATCGACCCCGAGTTGCTGTCCGAAATCATTTCGACAGCAGCAGACATCTGTCTGATGGTCTCAGCAGACTCGCGCGTCACCGGGGTTCTGGTGAATCCGCATCATCCGTCCTTCGGGCTTTTGGACCATTGGATAGGCCGCGCGGCGGCCGATATCATGACGGGCGAAAGCCACCATAAATTCACCCGCCGGATGACTGAAATGGCGAAACCGAACGTCCGTTCGGTGGCGGTCGAGTTGAATCATCTGGACGAGATGGAATGGGAATTTCCCATTCGCTATACCATGCACTGCATTGGCAAAGACCGATCCATCCTGATGCTGGGCCGCGATTTGCGGCCGATTGCAGAGATGCAGCAGCAGCTGGTGATGGCGCAGATCGTGCTGGAACGCGATTACGAAACCCAGCGCGAGATGGACACCCGCTACCGTGTGCTGATGGAAGCCACCCGGGATGCGGTGGTGCTGGTTGCGATGAACAACGGCCGGATTTCAGACCTGAACGCCGCCGCGGCGGTGATGCTGGGCGGTTCGCGTCAGGAATTGGTCGGTGCCGCCATTGCGCAGGAATTTGAGGGCCGTCGTCGCGGCGAGTTTCTGGAAAGCCTATCAAACATCGCGTCGGCAGATGCCGTCAGTCCGGTCGAACTTGTGGCCCGTCGGTCGCAGCGCAAATTGCGGGTGATCCCCAAACTGTTCCGCGCGGCTGGTGAACGGCTGATGCTGTGCCGCATCGAGTCGACGGACCAAAGCGCGCGCCATCACAACGAAACCAGCGAAAATCTGGAGCGCCTGTTTCAAGAAGGCGTCGATGCGATGGTGTTTTTGGATGATGACGGCATCATCACGGCCACCAATGACGCCTTTCTCAAGCTGACAGATTCCACTCATCTGGCCAATGTGCGCGGCCGGTCCCTGGCTGATTTTCTGGCCCGGGGCACCGTGGATCTGCGCGTCTTGCTCGACAATGCCAAGCGCAGTCGGCAGTTGCGGATGTATGCAACCAAAGTGCTGAACGAATTCAACGGCCAGAATGCGGTCGAGATTTCGGCGACCTACCTGAACGATCGGCCCAGACCGGGTTACGGTCTGGTGATCCGCGACGCCAGCCGCACAGAAATGCTGCGCCGCCCGGGTCTGACCGCCGGGGGGGATGACGGCATGCGGTCTGTCATGCAGCTGGTGGGGTCTTCGACGTTGAAAGACATTGTGGCCGAAACCACGGATGTCGTTGAAAAGATGTGCATTCAGACAGCGGTTGACCTGACACGCAACAACCGGGTGGCGGCGGCAGAGATGCTGGGCCTGTCGCGCCAGTCGCTGTATGTAAAGCTGCGCAAATTCGGGCTGCTCAGCAAAGACGACGATTGAATTCCTGCGACAGGACTTCATCGTGAAGGCATCCCTTCGGGGGTGCTTTTTCATTTGGTGGCAAACGGCATGTGGTCCGAGTCCATCCTGATTGGCCTCCTGCCTGCACCTGATCCATGCAGCAGTCCTGTCGTCCGGGATGCGGCGTGACTTCGCCTGCAGCACCCGCGCCGGTCTGTGGTGCAAGTTGCAGATCAAACCCGAACTCTGGGCTTGCTCGACTCAAACATGTAATGTTAAGTTGACACATGACCGTATCAAAAATCTTACACTCTTCGCCCTATCCCCATCCCCGCGCGATGCTGGAGTTGATCAAGCCGATCACCTGGTTCCCGCCAATGTGGGCCTATCTGTGCGGCATCATTTCGGTTGGCCTGTCGCCTGTGGCCGCGTGGCCGATGGTGCTTTTGGGGGTGGTCCTGGCCGGCCCCGTGGTTTGCGGCATGTCACAGGCCGCGAATGACTGGTGCGACCGTCATGTTGACGCGGTGAACGAGCCGAACCGCCCGATCCCGTCGGGTCGCATTCCCGGTCGCTGGGGACTGTGGATTGCGCTGGCGATGACTGTGGTTTCGCTGGGGTTGGGCTGGTTTCTGGGGCCCTGGGGCTTTGCCGCCACCGTTGTCGGTGTGCTGGCGGCCTGGGCCTATTCGGCCGAACCGGTACGGCTGAAACGATCGGGCTGGTGGGGGCCGGGGCTTGTCGGCCTGTGTTATGAAGGTCTGCCGTGGTTTACAGGGGCCGCGGTCTTGTCTGCCGGTCTGCCATCGTTTGAAATTGTCACGGTGGCGCTGCTGTATGCCTTTGGCGCGCATGGCATCATGACCCTGAATGATTTCAAAGCGTTGGAGGGTGATCGCCAACACGGCGTGCGCTCACTTCCCGTCACGCTTGGGCCCGAGGTGGCCGCCCGTCTGGCCTGCACCGTCATGGCGCTGGCTCAGGCGCTGGTGATCGCGCTGTTGCTGATCTGGGGCCGTCCCTGGCACGCGCTGGCCATAACCCTGCTGCTGCTGGGTCAGTTCTGGGCGATGAAAACCCTGCTCGATGACCCCAAAGGCAAGGCGCCCTGGTACAACGCCACCGGCATCGGCATGTATGTCAGCGGCATGATGATCGCGGCCTTCGCCCTGCGCGCATTGGAGGGTCCGGCATGACACTGTCATGGGTCTCGATCCTGCGTCTGGGTCTGGTGCAGTTGTGCCTTGGTGCGATTGTGGTGTTGACCACCTCGACGTTGAACCGGGTGATGGTGGTCGAGTTGTCGATGCCCGCCGTGTTGCCGGGCCTTCTGGTCGGGCTGCACTATGCCGTCCAGATCACCCGGCCAAACTGGGGCTATCGGTCCGACGCCGGTGGCAACCGGACTAAATTTGTCATTCTGGGCATGGCGACGCTGGGCCTTGGCGCATTTCTGGCCGCCGTTGGCATGGTCTGGATGCAAAGCGCCTATGTGCCGGGTCTGCTGCTGTCGATTGCGGCATATGTTCTGATCGGTGTTGGCGTCGGGGCGTCTGGCACCTCGCTTTTGGCCCTTTTGGCCACGGCGACCCATCCCTCACGGCGGGCGGCCGCTGCGACGATCACCTGGCTGATGATGATCTTCGGCATTGCCGTCACCGCCACCCTTGTCGGCAAGGCGCTGGACCCGTACTCCGCGCCGCTTTTGTTGCAACTGGTCGCTTTGGTGGGCGTAATGGCGACCGGCCTCACCACGCTGGCCATCTGGGGGATAGAGCGTCGTCACCGCAGCGATGCCGACGCCCCGGCCCGCGCCATAAATTTCCGCGCCGATCTGGCCGAGGTGTGGTCCGAACCCCGCGCGCGCAATTTCACCCTGTTCATCTTCTTCTCGATGACCGCCTATTTCATGCAGGAGCTGATCCTGGAACCCTATGCCGGGCTGGCCTTTGGCCTGACGCCCGGCCAATCCACCCAGCTTGCGGGCACACAGAACGGCGGCGTGTTTTTCGGCATGCTGCTGGTGGGCATTGCGGCAACCGGGCTGCGGATCGGATCGCTGCGCGCCTGGATCATCGCCGGATGCATCGGCTCGGCGATGGCATTGATGACACTCGCGTTTATTGGCCAAATGCCGCAGGGGCGCAGCCTGCTGACCCCCACAACCTTTGCCCTTGGTCTGTTCAATGGCATGTTCGCCGTGGCTGCCATCGGGTCGATGATGGCCTTGGCCGGACAGGGGCGGCAAGCGCGCGAAGGCACCCGCATGGGTCTTTGGGGCGCTTCCCAGGCCATAGCCGCCGGGTTCGGCGGGTTGCTGGGTGCCGGGACCGTCGATCTGGCCCGGCTGGTCACCGACACTGCCACCGCCTTCGGGCTGGTCTTTGCGGTCGAGGCGGCGCTTTTCGCCGTCGCGGCGCTTATGGCCGCACACACCATCGACGGCATGCACCGCGCACCCGTTGCCAACAGCATTCGGAGAGAAGAAGCATGACATATGACGTCGTCGTCATCGGTGGTGGCCCATCCGGCGCAACAGCCGCCGACGATCTGGCCCGCGCCGGACGCCGGGTGGTGATGCTGGACCGGGCCGGGCGGATCAAGCCCTGCGGCGGGGCCGTGCCGCCCCGGATGATCTCGGATTTCGAGATCCCTTCCAGCCAGATCGTCGCGCAAATCAACATGGCCCGCATGATCTCGCCCAGCGGGCGGGCGGTGGATATCGCCATTGAAAACGGCTTTGTCGGCATGGTGGACCGCGAGCATTTCGACGAATTCCTGCGCCAGCGCGCGGTGTCGCACGGGGCCGAACGGCGGACAGGCACCTATCTGCGCATCGAACGGGACGGGACAGGCACCCATGTCGTCTACCGCGACAAGCTCAGCGGCAGCGAACAGCGCCTGACCACCCGTCTGGTGATCGGCGCGGATGGCGCGCGGTCCAACGTGGCCAAAACCGAGGTGCCGGGGGGCGACAGGATTCCGTATGTCATCGCCTATCATGAAATCATCAAGGCCCCCGTCGCCAATGCCAATTATGACCCGCTGCGTTGTGATGTGATCTATGATGGCCGCATCAGCCCGGATTTCTACGGCTGGATTTTCCCGCATGGCGATCATGCCAGCGTGGGCATGGGCACCGGCATCGACGGGATCGACCTGAAGCAAGCCACCGCCGCGCTGCGCGCCTCTGCCGGGCTTGCGGGCTGTGAAACCATCCGCCGCGAAGGCGCGCCCATCCCCCTGCGCCCGATGGACCGCTGGGACAATGGCCGCGACGTGGTTCTGGCAGGGGATGCGGCGGGGGTGGTGGCGCCGTCCTCTGGCGAAGGCATCTACTATGCCATGGTGGGCGGACGTGTGGCAGCGACGGCGGCACAGGCGGCGCTGGCCTCGGGTCGGACCAAGGATTTGCGGCTGGCGCGCAAGTTGTTCATGAAAGACCACAAGATGGTGTTTCGTGTCCTGCGGTCGATGCAGGACGCCTATTACAAATCGGATGAACGCCGTGAACGGTTTGTCAGCCTGTGCCACGACATCGACGTGCAGCGCCTGACCTTCGAGGCCTATATGAACAAGAGACTGGTGCGCGCCCGCCCGATGGCCCACCTGAAGATCGGCATCAAGAACCTGTCACATCTGCTGGGCCTGGTGTCCCCGGTCCACGTATGACCGATCTGATCCCGGCCTGGGTCGATGGCACCCTGACCCAGGTGGACAAGCTGGCGGTGCATCAGCGCGGGCTGCGGCACATGGCGGTGTCGGTGTTTGTAAGGCGCGGGCACGACATATTGCTGCAGCGCCGGGCCTTGGGCAAATATCACACGCCGGGCCTTTGGGCCAACACCTGCTGCACCCATCCGGTTTGGGGCGAAGACCCCATGCCTTGCGCCGCGCGCCGTTTGCGCGAAGAGTTGGGCATCACCGGCTTGACCCTGCAGCGAGCCGGAGGTCTGGAATACCGGGCTGAAATGGGCAACGGCCTGATCGAGCATGAGGTGGTCGACGTCTTTGCCGCCGAAGCCCCGGCCGATCTGTTCTTGCGGCTTGATCCCGCCGAGGTGATGGCAACGCGTTGGATCTCACTGCCGGATCTGACCGCCGAAGTGGCGGCTTTTCCCGACCGCTTCACCCCCTGGCTGCGAATCTACCTTGCGAAAGGCTTGGGCGACATCGTGGCAGCATTGCCCATCACGGCGCCCAGCCTTCATGTAAATCCTGCCACGATGACAATCGCTTAGACCTGCGGTCTTCCGTTTGGTCTAAACCGCGCTGAAACCGCCATCGACGAAAAGCTGTGTCCCGGTGACAAATTCGGCATCATCCGACGCCAGATACAGTGCCGCCCGTGCAATATCGGCGGGTTGACCCAACCGGCCCTGCGCGGCCCTGATCGCGGCTTCGGACGCATCCACGCCCAGCGCGTTCAGTTCTTGCACCTCACGCAGTCCATGCGGCGTTTCGATGAAGCCGGGACAAACGGCGTTGCAGCGGATGCCGCGATCGCGAAACTCGACCGCAATGGCGCGGGCAAACATGTGGCACGCGCCTTTGGTGGCATCGTAAAGCACCTCCATCGGCGTGGCATAGACCGCGGAAATGCTGGAGGTGCAGACAATCGACCCGCCGCCCGCCGCCAACATCATCGGCAAGACGGCCCGCGTCATCAGATACATGCTTTTGACGTTCACGGCGAACAGCATGTCCCAATCCTCTTCCTCGGTCTCAAGGAAGGGTTTGATCACGATGGTCCCGGCGTGATTGAACAACACATTCACCGGGCCAAGCTGTGCCTTCACCGTGGCCACGGCTGTCTCGACCTGCGATTTCTGGCTGACATCCGCGGTGGCAAACATGGCGCGATGCCCGGCCTGGACCAGTTCAAACGCAAGCGCCTGCCCGGCCTGCACATTGCGGTCGATGATGCCAACCGCAGCCCCTTCGGCGGCAAACAACCGGGCCGCAGCGGCTCCGATGCCGGTCGCCCCACCCGAAATAATCGCCACTTTGCCCTTCAGCCGATCCATCCGCGCCCCCTGCCCCGTTGGCCGCAGCCTAACAGGGCAGAAGCCGCGTTCAAGCGGTTAGACAACCGTTGTCGTCACCTCGATATTGCCTTTGGTGGCATGGGAATAGGGGCAGATGAAATGTCCACGCTCGGCAATTTTCTCGGCCACGGCGCGGTCCACTCCGGGCATGGACACCGCCAGTGCCACCTGCAGGAAGAAACCACCTTCGGGACGCGAACCGATACCAACCGTCGCTGTGACCGAGGCCTCCGCCGGAACCGTGCCCAGCTTTTCATTGCCGGCAACAAAGCGCATCGCGCCCAGATAGCAGGCCGCATAACCCACGGCGAACAACTGTTCAGGGTTGTTGCCCTCGCCAGAACCGCCCATTTCCTTCGGCGGGGCCAAGGTCACGGCCAGTGCACCATCCTTGGTTGCCGACGAGCCAAGACGGCCGCCGCCGGTTGCGGTGGCTTCAGTTGTGTAAACGACGCTGGTTGGCATTTCAATCTCCTGCGATTATATCGTGTGCGATATGTCTACGGCACGCCGCGTCCGCCGTCAATAGCTTGCGATTGAATCGCGCGCGATTTATAACATCTGAAAGGAGCCGCCATGACCTTGCCCCTGCCTCAGATGATCTGCTTTTCGCTTTACTCCGCCACTCACGCCATGCAGCGCGCCAACAAGCCGATGCTGGACGCGTTGGGCCTGACCTACCCGCAGTATCTGGTGCTGGTTGCGCTGTGGGATCAGGATGGGCAGACGGTGGGGCAGTTGGGCCTCGCCCTGCAGCTTGAAAGCAACACGCTGACCCCTTTGCTGAAGCGCCTGCAGTCGATGGGCATGGTCAACCGCGTGCGAGATGACGCTGATGAGCGTCAGGTGCGGGTGTCGCTGACTGCACATGGCCGCACCTTGCAGTCCAAAGCCGCCGTCATCCCGGCCTGCATTCTGGAAAAATCCGGCCTGACCCTGCCGGCAATGTCGGCGCTGCGCGATCAAGTGAACGATCTGCGCGATCAGTTGCGCAAAAACTGACAGATCCATGGTAGCATCGCTGCAGATTCAACGGAGGTGATCATGGCCTATCTGGATGTCTATGTCTTGCCAGTGCTGAAATCGCGCGAAGCTGACTATCTGAAATGGGCCAGTCTGAGCCGTGATGTCTGGCTTGAACATGGCGCGTTGTCCTATGTCGAAAGCCGCGCCGATGACGCGCCGGTCGGCAAGTTGACCTCATTCCCGCAAGCGGTGCAACTGCAGCCGGATGAGGTGATCTATTGCTCTTACGCAACCTACCGCGACCGCGCCCACCGCGATGCCGTGATGGCGCTGGTGATGGCAGATCAGCGGCTGGCCGCGATGATGCAGGACGGCGCCGCCAACATGCAGCGGATGATCTGGGGCGGCTTTGAAATCGTGGTCAGCGCGTAAGCCGCGCCACGGCCCAGGACGCCGCCTCGGCCACAGTCGGGTCAGAGTCGTGCTGCAACTTCGCGGCATGGGCGGCCAATGCAGGCAGCCCTGAATTGCCGATGGCGTAAAGCACATTGCGCACAAATCGGTCGCGCCCGATCCGCTTGACCGGGCTACCGGCAAACCGTGCGCGAAACGCAGCGTCGTCCAACGTCACTAGGTCCGCCAGTTCCGGCGCACCCGCGCGCGGCTGATATCCGATGTCCTTGGCCGCTTGGGCAAACTTGTTCCACGGACACACCGCCAGACAATCATCGCAGCCGTATATCCGGTTGCCCATCAGCCCGCGCAATTCCACATCAACCGGGCCTTTGTGTTCGATTGTCAGATAGGAAATGCAGCGTCGCGCGTCCAACTGATAGGGCGCGGGAAAGGCTTGGGTCGGGCAGATGTCCAGACAAGCGGTGCAATTGCCACAATGGGAAACTTCGGGCGCATCCTTGGGCAAGTCGGCGGTGGTGAAGATCGCGCCCAGAAAGAACCAATTGCCCAGATCACGCGCCAACAGGTTGGTGTGTTTGCCCTGCCAGCCCAGACCCGCCGCCTGCGCAAGTGGCTTTTCCATCACCGGGGCGGTGTCGACAAACACCTTGATTTCTGCCTTGGACACGCCCGCGAACCAACCGCCCAACCGCTTCAACCGCCGCTTCACCAGATCGTGGTAGTCCTTACCCTGCGCGTAAACCGAAACCGCCGCCCGGTCGGGCTGACCCAACACCGCCAAGGGATCACCCTCTGGCGTGTAAACCTCCGCCAGCATGATCACTGACCGCGCCTGTGGCCAAAGTGCCGAAGCCTGCCCACGCCAGCCCTCACGCTCGGCCATCCAACCCATCTGCCCGTGCCGCCCGGCCTCCAGAAACGCCCGCAACCGCCCCGCGGCTTCCGGCACTGCATCCGGCGCACAAATGCCAAGCTTGGAGAACCCCTCCCCCAAAGCCCGCGCGATCAGTTGATCCTTCAACCCGTTCATCTTGGCAAAAATATTCTGGGGGTCCGGGGGTAAAACCCTCGGTGCCTGCGGTCAGAAATCCAGATCAGCATAGTGCGCAGGCGGTGGAAATCCCGATACCTGATCCGCCAGCAAGGTGCGGAACGATGGGCGCGATTTGATCTTGGCGTACCAGTCCTTCACCGTTGCCGACCGGTTCCAATCCACATCCGAGATATAATCCAGACAAGACAGATGCGCCGCCGCCGTCAGATCGGCGAGTGTCATCACGTCCCCCGCCAGCCAACGGCGTTGGTCCAGCAGCCAGCCCAGATAATCAATGTGATACTTGATCCGCCCCGCGCCCGATTACACATTCTAGGAATCCGGATAGCCCTGCGCCATGATCTTCTTGTTGACGCGCTCGTACAGC